>JBFXAM010000040.1:0-36864 GCA_050184295.1 Phycisphaerae bacterium
GGTAGATCGCGGTCGTGCCGTCGTCATGCCGCACCCGTACGAAGTTGCCGCAGCAGCGCTCGGGGTCGAACGGACAGTTCACATCCGGACAGTCCGCGCGGACGTCGACCACCACGCCGCGCCGCGCCGCCAGAACCGGCGTGTCCGCCGGCATGATGAAGTCGATCGCGTAGTTGTCCGCGTGGCTGCCGAGGCCCGCGACGCCGAAATTGCCCTGCCCGACCGTCCGTGCCGTGCCCGCTTCGAAGGGCAGGTAATACGCCTCCGCGTCGTCGGCGGGCGGCGGCGGCGGCGGACCCTCTCCACCGATCCCCGTGCAGCCCCACGTCACGAGTATCCAGGGCAGCGTTGCCCGGGCCAACCTGTTCCGTGCCCGGCCGGGTGTCTCACGCATCGTGAAGCACTCCCTCGTGGTGACGGGCCGCGCGCCCCGCCGACCATGCTACCATATCGCGATGGGCCTCGTCCGCTTGCAGAACGTCACCAAGCAGTTCGCCGAGCGCGTCGTCCTCGACGACGTGACCCTCGAGATCAGCACCAGCGAACGCATCGGCCTCGTCGGGCCGAACGGCGCCGGAAAAACCACGCTCTTTAAGCTCCTCGCCGGCCTGCTCTCACCCGATTTCGGCTCCGTCACGCTCTCGCGCGGCCTCGAAGTCGGCTACCTCCCTCAGGAGCCACAGGTCGGCGCCGAACGCACGCTGCACGACGAAGTCCTCAGCGTCTTCGCCGATGTGCTCGCGCTCGAGGAGCGCCTGCACGCCCTCTCCGACCAGATGTCTGTCACGCCGCCCGGCCCCGGGTTGCACGAGCTCATGCAGCAATACGACAAGGCGACCGCCCGCTTCGACGCCGCCGGCGGATACCGCTTTGAGCAACGCCTCGACGAAATCCTCACCGGCCTCGGCTTCTCGCCGACCGACTACAAGCTGCCGATGCACGCGCTCTCCGGCGGGCAGAAGTGCCGCGCGGCGCTCGCCAAGCTGCTGCTCAAGGACTCCGACTTCCTGCTGCTCGACGAGCCCACGAACCACCTCGACATCGACGCCGTCCGGTGGCTCGAGAAGTTCCTCGCCAACCACGCCGGCGGCGCGATCATCATCTCCCACGACCGTTACCTGCTCGACCGCGTCGCGTCGCGCATCCTGGAACTCGACAACGCCCGCGTGCGCTCCTATCCCGGCAACTACACCGCCTTTGTCGAGACGCGCGACTTGCGCCGCCTCACGCAGGTCCGCGAGTGCGAAAAGGACCGCGAGTTCATCGAGAAGGAGCGCGCCTTCATCGCCCGACACATGGGCTCGCAGCGCACCGCCGAGGCGAAGGGCCGGCTGACACGCCTCGAACGGCGCATCGCCGCCGGCGAGTTCGTCCTCGAAAAGCCGCAGGAACGCGACCCCCTCCGACTGCGCTTCGACGGCGCCGCCGACGAGTTCGCCGAGGGAACCACGGTCGTCGAGACCGCCGGGCTGACGAAGCGCTACGGCGACAAGACGCTGTTCGCCGACCTCTCCCTGCGCGTCGCGGCCGAGCACCGCCTCGGGATCACCGGCCCCAACGGCACGGGCAAGTCGACGCTGCTCAAGATCCTGATGGACCAGATCGAGCCGGACCAGGGCGAGCACCGCTTTGGCGCCAAGGCGCGCGTGGGCTACTTCGCGCAGGAGTCCAGTGAGCTCGACCCGCTGCGGAACATCGTGCAGGAGATCCAAAGCGTTCGCCCCGACCTGCTCGAAAGCCAGGTCCGCAACCTCGCCGCCCGCTTCCTGTTTCGGGGCGACGACGTGTTCAAGCGCGTCGGCGCGCTTTCGGGCGGCGAGCAGTCGCGCGTCCGATTGCTGCGCATGATCCTCCAGATGCCCAACGTGCTCGTCCTCGACGAGCCCACCAATCACCTCGACATCCCCTCGCGTGAAGTGCTCGAAGAAGCGCTCCGCGACTTCCCCGGCGCCATCATCGCCGTCAGCCACGACCGCTACTTCCTCGACCGCATCTGCAACCGCCTGCTCGTGATGCGCGACGGCAGCGCCCGGCTCTTCACCGGCAACTATTCCTATTACATCGAGCAGGCGGAGCGCGAACGGGCGCTCGCGGAAGCTGTCGACGCGGAACGCCGAGCCGAAGCGGAACCGCGCAGCCGAAAGCCGGCGCCGCCGTCTTCTCCAAAGGCAACGGCGCGGACCGCCAGGCCCCGCTCGCGCTTCGCGCGCCTCACGCTCGAAGCGCTCGAAGCCTGGATCGTCGACGCGGAAACCAAGCTCGCCGTGTTGCAGGAGCGCTTCGGCGACGCCCGCGTGTACCAGGACGCCGCGGCGCTCGCGAAGCTTCAGGCTGAATTCGACACGCTTAAGGCGGAGCTGACCGAAGCGGAGGAAGACTGGTATCGCCGCGGCGAGACTGGCTGACGCGGCGCGCTCCTCGTCATGGGCCGTCCGCCGACCGAATCCACTCCGTCACGTCGCGAATCACCGCCTCGTCCACGTGCCCGGTCTTCTGATATTCCACCGGCGCCGACTTGCCCTCGCCCGCCATCATCAGGTGATTCAGGCTCTCGTACACCTTGAACGTGACGCCCTTACGGTCCTTCAGCCCCTCGCGCCACGCCTCCAGGCACTTCGCCGGAACCTGGTAGTCGCGCCCGCCGTGTACTATCAGCATGCGCCCCGCGAACCGCCGCGCGGCGCCCAGCACGTCCAGCTTGTGCAGCTCTTCCCAGTACCGCGCCGGTGCCCCGAGCAGGGGCTCCTTCGCGTCCTCGGGCTTTCCCGCCCGGATCGCCGCCGCCGCCGCCCGTGCCTTTTCGAGCTGCGCCTGCTCCTCGGGGCTGATCTGGCCATCGAGATTGAAGATGTACTCCAGTTGCTCTTCCACCAGGTCCACCAGCGACCGCGGCGTGCCCGCGACGCTGATGATTCCCGCCACGTGCCCCGAACGCACGGCGATCTCCGGCGCGAGCGTCCCGCCCAGGCTGTGCCCGACCACGAACACGCGCGCCGGATCCACTTCCGGCCGGCCGCGCAGCAGCTCGACGGCCGCAACCGCGTCGTCGATCACTTCGAAACGCAGGTTGATGTCCTCGGGCTTCATTCGTTCGCCGTGTGCCTTGGTCCGCTTCGGGTAGCGCAGCACGACCACGTCGCGCGACGCCAGGCCCCACGCCAGGTCGCGGAACGGCTTGTTGCCTAGGATCGTCTCGTCCTCGTCGTGAGGCCCCGAGCCATGCACCAGCACCACCGCCGGATTGCGGGCTTTATTGTTCGGCAGGCAAAGCGTCCCCGGCAGTGCGAACTCGCCGCTGCCGATGCTCACCTGCTCCTCGCCAAACGCGTCTCGGCGCACATACACCGGCGGCTCGTATGACGCCGACGAGTCCACGCCGCGCAGCCAGAACGCCGCCATCTCGCCGTTCGCGTGCAGCGTGAACACCAGCGTCGCCGTCCCACGCTCATGCTGAAGCACGAACGTCACGCGGTCCAGTTCACCCGCACGGTCCGCGTCGGCAGACTTCACCGACTGGTGCGGGCCGACCTGCAAAGTGATCATCGCGAACACTTGCGCGCAGATCGCCGGCTTCAACTCACGCTGCACCGCCTCGTCGCCCGCCGCGATCAGCGCGGCGTGTTTGCCGTCCAGAAACAGGCCCAGAAGCTCGCGGGCCCGCTCGACCGGCTTGGCGTCCCCACCCCACGCGGGCAGCGCCGACGTTGCGAGTAACGTCCCCAGGACCGCTATCTCCACACGCGTACGTCTCATCCTGATCTCCAGGTCGTCGTTGTGCCGACAAAGTTGAAACCCTGCGGCTACAGATGCTCGACCGCACCGAGCCGCCGATACAAAACCGCGGAATAGACAAACGCCCACACCGCCGCGCCAACCGCCCCGCCCAACAGCACCACGGCGCAGAGCCACTGCGGCCCCAGCAGCGCGCACACGATCGTCGCCAGCCCGACCGCCACAAACACGCGCCCGCCGACGCGATGCGTCCGCTCCCACACCAGGTCGTTCGCCAGCGTCCAGGGCGTGCGGATTCCCAGGTAGAAATTCCGCCGGATTTTCCCCATCCAGTTCCCCAGGCACGCGAACAGCACGCCGAGCACCAGCGCGATTGCGTTCCCGATCCCCACGCCCCGCCCGGTTGATTCCAACAACACGACCACGTGCAGCGCGACGAAGGTCGCAATCAACAGCACGCCGATTCGCCCGTACGTCGCGCCGATCCTCGCGAAGTTCTGCCGGAACGGCCCAAGCAGCGGCAGCCCGCAGAGCAGGAGCGTGATTCCGATGCCCACCAGGGGCATGAGAAACGCGGCAACCCAAGGCGGCCCGTATCCGTCCACTTCGCCGCGCCAGTTCCAGTGCATCGGCGCGGGATTCGGCAGCGCGGGATAGAAGCCGGCGCCGATCGCGAGCCCGACCAGAATCAGTCCGCACATGATGATGAGATGTACACGTGAAATCATGACTTTTCCTCAGGTCCAAGCGTCACGTTGCGGTTCACCGTTGGCTTCGCGCGCCGGTCCCCCGCGGGCGCCGGGTCGTTGGCGTCGGCCGGGCCCGCCCCGGTCTCAGCCAAGCCCGTCTGCGCGTCGTGCGGATCGGTCGCTTCGGTTCGTGTCTCAACCGCGGCGGCGCCGACCCCGTTGCGCGCGTCACCCGCGGAGAAATTCGTCAGCAGGAATCGAATGAGATCCTCGACTACGCTGGTGTTGAGCGTGTAGCGAACGAACTGCCCCTGTCGCTCGTCGCTGACCAGGTCGGCCTCGCGCAGCGCCCGCAAGTGAAACGAAAGCGCGCTCGACGCCACGTGGAGCCGCTGCGCAATCTCGCCCGCGTTCATCGGTCGCTCACGCAGCAGCCCGAGTATCGCCCGCCGGGTGGGGTCAGCCATCGCCTTGAAGGACTTTTCGAACCCGAACACGGTAGGTGACTCCAATTCGTTCAAGACTTCAACATATGTTGAAGTATTGATCAGACTCGATCCCTTGTCAAGGGCGCGTTCTGGCTAATCCATGAATTTCCTTAAGTAGTTACAATCAATACTTTTGTAGCATAATCGCCCGCGTGCTTTCCGCGTCAGTGGACCAACGGGACTGCCGCCGACGCTGCCGCGAAGCACGCCTGGCCCGTGAAAACGACGATTCTGGAGACCCCTATTTACACCGTTGCGGCCGCTGCGCCGATCCCGCCTCCCTTGGATGCCGCACGCCGCACGACTACTCTGCCCGCCATGACACACGCTAGCCTGTCGGATTGGAACATCCGCGGCCGCCTCGTGATCGGCATGGTGCACTTGGCGCCGTTGCCCGGCGCGCCGCGCTTTGCGGGCGACCTCGCGGCCGTGCGCGACGCGATGTTCCGTGACGCCGACGCGCTCGTTTCCTCCGGATTGCCGGCGCTCATGGTTGAGAACTTCGGGGACGTTCCCTTTTACCCGCGCCGCGTGCCGGCGCTCGTCGTCGCGCACATGACCGAGCTCGCCGGTGCGCTCCGCCGGCGCTTCGACGTGCCGCTCGGCATCAACGTGCTGCGCAACGACGGCGAGTCCGCGCTCGCAGTCGCCAGCGCCGTCGGCGCGCAGATGATCCGCGTGAACGTGCTCTGCGGCGCGCGGGTCACCGACCAGGGTGTAATCGAGGGCATTGCCCACGACCTGCTCCGCGCCCGCGCCTCGGCAAACGCCAACGACATTCGCATTCTCGCCGATTGCAACGTCAAGCACGCAACAGCGCTCGGACAGCCACGCGCGATCGAAGACGAGCTTCGCGACACGATCGAGCGCGGCGCCGCCGACGGCGTCGTGATCTCCGGAAGGGGCACGGGCCAGTCCACGAGTCTCGACGACGTGCGGCGCGCGAAAGCCGCCGCCGGCGCGACTCCCGTCCTCATCGGGAGCGGCATCTCCGCCAGGACGATCCACGACTACGCGCCGCACGCCGACGGGTTCATCGTCGGCACCGCGCTCAAGGTCGGCGGCGTCGCGAGCAATCCAGTCGATCCGAACCGCGCGCGAGATTTCATGAGCCGGCTCGCGGACGCCGGCTGATCGCTCCGAGAGTCACTGAGCCTGGCACGCCAAACCGCATGCATCGAAACCTGCGACTGATCCTGGCCTACGACGGCACCGGATTCCACGGCTGGCAGGCCCAACACGGCGTGCGCACGGTCCAACAGGACGTGCAGACCGTGTTGCAGCACCTGCTCCGGCATCCGCTCGTGGTCACCGGCGCCAGTCGCACCGACGCCGGGGTGCACGCGCGCGGCCAGGTCGCCAACGTGCATACCTCGTCGGACATTCCGATCGTGAAGCTCCGCCGCGCCATCGGCAGCCGGCTACCGGCGGATATCGCGCTCGTCGACGTCGCCGACGCCTCGCTCGGCTTTCGCGCCATTCGCGACGCGCGCCGCAAGCTCTATCGCTACACGATTCACAACTCCGCGCGGCGCCCCGCCGGCGCCCACGCTGCGCAGCACACCTGGCACATCTGGCATCCACTCGACGTTGAACCCATGCAGGACGCCGCCGACCGCCTCGTTGGCACGCACGACTTCACGTCCTTCGCCGGCCGCGGCAGCCCGCGCGAAAGCAACACGCGCACCGTGCACGCGGTCGAGGTCCGCCGCCGCTTTGATTCGATCTTCGTCGACGTCGTGGGCGGCGGATTCCTCTACAATCAGGTTCGGAACATGGTCGGCACGCTTTTCGAGATCGGCCGCGGCCACTGGCGCCCGGAGCGCATCGCCGAAATCCTGGCCGCCCGCGATCGCAACGCGGCCGGTCCCACCGCGCCGCCGGGCGGGCTCTGCCTCGAGTGGGTTCACTACGATCCGGCCGCGATCCGAACGCCGGCCCCACTCGCGTGCCCCGCGGACGGCAGCGGCAGCGACCCGCGGGATGGGTCAGACTAGGCGCCACCCCGAGCGACACCGATGGACCTGCAAAACCGTGTCGTCCTCATCACGGGCGCTGCCCGCCGCCTCGGGCGCGCCATCGCCCTGCGGCTCGCGCGCCGCGGCTGTCGTATCGCGGCCCACTATCACCGTTCAGAGGCCGATGTCCGCACTCTGCTGTCCGAATGCGCCGAAATCGGCGTCGACGCCGAGGCCTTTCGGGCCAATCTCGCCGAGATCGAAGCGACGCGCGCGCTCGTGCCCGCCGTGCTGAAGCGCTTCGGCGCGCTCGATGTCCTCGTCAACAATGCGTCGCGGTTCGAGCGGATGGACCTGGACACATTCGCGCCGCACGCGTGGGAAGAAACGCTGCGCGTGAACCTCGCGGCGCCGATGATCCTCGCCCACGCCGCCCGCGACGCGCTGCGCGCCGCCCGCGGTCGCATCGTCAACCTCCACGACGCCGCCACGGCGCGCCCCTGGCCGGATCACCTCGCCTACATCGTCTCCAAGGGCGCGCTCGACACGCTCACTCGGGCGCTCGCCCGCGCGTTCGCCCCCGAGGTCAACGTCGTCGGTGTCGCCCCCGGCGTCGCGGATTGGCCCGCAGAATACGACGATGCCACGCGGGCCCGGCTCACCGCGCGGATTCCACTCGGCCGCCCCGGTTCCCCCGAGGACGTCGCCGCGGCCGTACAGTTCCTGCTCGCGGAAGGCGACTACATCACCGGTGTGGTGCTGCCGGTCGACGGCGGCCGGCAGATCCGCTGAACACCGCCGCGCGACCGAATGGCATCGCGGTGAGGACACGAGCACCCGACGATTCCGCCGTCGGCGCTCGCGTGCGACGCCCGATCGCGGCGTGAAGCGGACGCCGCCCGCCGAGGTGAACTCAGCGGCGCTTCTCCCCTTCGCCTTTGAGAATTCGAACGACCGTCATCATCGTATTCCAATTCCGCGTGGTCGCCGGCGCACCGAACAGTTTGTCGATCCGCCCAAGATAGCCAATTGCTTTCATCTTACGACGGTACACGCCGAAGACGAATCGGTCCCGCGTCGCGAGCACTCGCAGGAGCCACTCGCCCTCGGACGGGAGAGTGATGGGCGTGAATGGCTGACGCCGACGCGCTTTCGACAGGATACTCACGAATCGAACGACATCCGGGGGCTCCGGCTCGGCCCCAAATGGATGGTCGGTCTCCAGACGGATGAGTTCGCGGC
The DNA here is from genome assembly GCA_050184295.1 of Phycisphaerae bacterium. Lineage (GTDB taxonomy): Bacteria > Planctomycetota > Phycisphaerae > UBA1845 > Fen-1342 > JBFXAM01. The sequence goes on from JBFXAM010000040.1 coordinate 8,110, forward strand.
CGTCGCAGAGGACGACCTCCGTTTCGAACGGCAGCCTCCGAACCAATTCAGCGAGAAAGCGTGCTCGAGTTCCGAAGCTGCGGACGACGAATGTCCCCGCCGCGCCGACGTTTACGACGTCGAACGCGCTCAGTTCTCGCGCAAGTCCGCTGGGCCGAAACGTCCGATGCCCGCCAACGTTGACGCCACGCAGAAAAGCAACCAGAGCCATACCCGGATCCTGGAGACCGGCCCCGCCGTGCACCACGGGCGCGCTGGCGCGTGCTGGGCGATCAACGGCGGCGAACCGGGCCCCAGGCCCTGCCCCCCGCGCGTCCGCTCACTTGCGGCGCACCGCGATGCGGTAGATCGCACGCCCCTCTCGAAGATACTTGATCTCGAAATTCGTCTGAAGCCGCGCGTCGCTCACGCCCCACGCCGGATCGTCGAACTCGGCGCGCTCCAATCGCGGCTCCGCGGCGAGCAGCGCCACGATCTGCGAGAAATACTCCGCGTGATCCGTCTGCACCGCCCATCGCGCACCGGGTTGCAGGCAGCTCGTCGCCGCCGCCACGAACGCGGGTTCAAACAGCCGCCGCTTGTGATGCCGCTTCTTCGGCCACGGGTCCGGGTGATAAACGTGCAGCGCCGCCAGCGATCCCGCCGGGCACACCTGCCGCACGAACCACCCCGCGTCGCAGCGCAGCAGCCGCACGTTCTGCGCCCCACGCCGCTGCATGCGATCGACGGCGTAGCGGTAGAACTCGTTCGCCCATTCGATCCCGAGAAAGTTGCGCTCCGGATGATCGAGCGCGCGGCGCAGAATGAACGCGCCCTTGCCGGTCCCGATCTCCAACTCGATCGGCAGCGCGCAGCGCTCCGGCGGAAAAACCCTGTCCCATGAGAAGTCCGCCAGCGCGTCGCTCGCGACCGCCGCCGAAAACGTCGTCATCACGCCCAGAATATCAGACTCGTCCGAAAACCGCCGCAACCGGCCACGTTCCCCGCCTGCCGGATGCTGATTCTCCGCCCGCGATTCGCCGATGCGCATCAACGGCCCCAGCGCCTTGGTTCGGCCCGTCCGCACTGTAACGGAATCGACGCGATGTCCGATCATCCCGCTCCAGTCGATCGTCGCACGGCTGACCGCCGCCCCGCCTCGTTCGGATTCTGGATTGTGCCGCGCCGCGGCGCCGCGCCGGTTGCCGCCTGGATGATCGATATCTCGGAAGCCGGCGGCGCCTGCCTGGTCGAACCCCACATGGCTCCGCGCGTCGGCGACCGCGTGCAACTCCGCCCCATGGGCTGCGTCGATCCCGACGTTCGCCGATCCTCTCCCCCGCTCCCCAGGTTTGCTCGGGTCGTCCGCGGCGAAGACCGCGACGGGATCACCCAGGCGCTCGGCCTCCGCTTTGACCCCGCCCGTGATCCCGTCTACTCCGCCAAAGGCGGCCGGCGCGCCGCATGCTCCCGCAGCGCCCCCTGAGCCGGAGTCGATTGGAAGCGACCGTGCCCGTGCTGCACCGCCGGTCGCTTTCGGCGGAGGGGTCCACGACCCGCGTCGTCGGCCCGGATCCCGCCCACCGCGCGGCGTGCAGGCGTCGCGCCGATCCGCCGGATCGCGCTTTGGACGTTCCGCGCGCCCAACGTTACACTTTTGCGTAACGACAACCGCGGACCGTCGACGGCTTCATGAGTATCAATCTCGCCAACCAGATCACGTTGTTCCGTCTCGCGCTCGCGATCGGATTTTTCGCGGTGCTTTCCACCGCGTCCGCCGACGCGCTCGTCCGCGAGCGTGCCCTGCTCGTGTGGACGTTCTGGATGTTCCTCGTCGCGGCGCTCGCCGACATCCTCGACGGCTACGTGGCCCGAGCGCTCGGCCAGGAAACGACATTCGGTCGCATCGTCGACCCCGTCGTCGACAAGGTGCTCGTCTGCGGCGCGTTCATCTTCTTCGCCAGTTCTCTGTTTGCCGACCCCGCGACCGGCGTCAATCGCACCGGCGTTGCACCGTGGATGGTCGTGCTCATCCTGGTTCGCGAATTGCTCGTCTCCGCGATCCGGTCGCACGTCGAATCCACCGGCGCCGACTTTCGCGCCGTCTGGGTTGGCAAGCTCAAGATGCTCGTTCAGTCGACCACGATCGGCGTCATCCTCGGACGCCTCGCCTGGTTCCCTTCGATCGCGTGGCTCGAGACCGCCGCCCTCGCGCTCCTCTGGCTGACCGTCACCGTGACGTTCGTCTCGATGCTTGCGTATCTCGGGCGGGCCGCCGTCTTTCTGCGCGCCAGCGCGCCGCGCCCGCCGCCGTCGAGCACCGTTCCGCCTTCCGACAGCCGTCCCGCGCGGCTCGCGGGCCATGCACCCGATCCCGCCGGGGGTTGAGGGCTCCGCCGAGCGCGGCGCCCGGCACGATTCGCTTTCCACCGCGGAGAACGCCTCTTGCTCGATCTCGTTCGCGCGATTGTGTTGGGGATCATCGAGGGTCTCACCGAGTTCATCCCGGTTTCGAGCACGGGCCACCTGCTGCTTGCGTACCCGCTCCTGGGCATCGACGGCAACGCCCCGCGCTGGCAGGTGTTTCTCATCGTCTGCCAGTTGGGTGCGATCGCGGCGGTCGCGGTGTATTTCTGGCGCGAACTGGCCGGCGGCCTCTTTCACATGCGCCCGCCGCTGACCAATCACTTGCTCACCAAGCTCGCCGTCGTGACGGCCCCGGCGCTCGTCGTCGGCGCCGCGACCAACGCGCTCGTCGATCGCTATCTCGCGAACCCCCCTTCCGTCGCTCTGGCGCTCATCGTCGGCGCGCTGCTGATCGAGTGGGTCGACGGGCGCTATCGTCGCAGCGCGCCCATGACCATCGAAGACGTGTCGTTCATGCAGGCGTTCTGGATCGGCGTGTTGCAGTGCCTCAGCATCGTCTGGCCGGGAATCTCGCGCGCCGGCGCGACGATCATGGGCGGCATGCTGGTCGGCCTTACGCCCGCGGTCGCCGCCGAGTTCTCGTTCTTTGCCGCCATCCCCGCCATCACCGCCGCCACGGTCTACAAACTCTGGAAACTCCGCGAGCATCTCGATGCGGACGACGCCGCCATCATCGGCGTCGGAACGGCCGTCGCGTTCGTCGTCGCCCTGCTGGTCATCGCCGGTTTCATGAACTACGTCCGCACACGCCGCTTCCGGCCGTTCGCGATCTATCGAGTCGTGCTCGGCATCGGCGTGCTGATCGCGTATTTCGCCGGCTGACGGCGGCTCCCGGGTTCGCTCACGTGAGCAACGGCACGAGCCGCGTCCAGAAGAACCACGCAACCGGCGCCGCGAGCAAAGGCGAGTCGGCGACGTCGAGCGCACCGCCCATCCCGGGTATCACCTGCCCCGAGTCCTTCACCGCGGCGTTGCGCTTCAGCAGCGACGCACACAGGTCGCCCGCCACCGATGTCACGCCCATGACCAACCCGAACACGCCCAGCAGCGCAAAGCTGCGCCAGCCCCCGCCGAGCTCGACGAATCCCGCACGCTCCAGGTACGCCCCGATGCCGAGCGACCACACGACGGAAAACGCCAGCCCGCCGACGAATCCTTCCCACGTCTTCTTCGGACTCAGCCATTCGATGAGCTTGTTGCGACCCGCGAGGCTCCCGACGAAGTACGCGCCGATGTCCGCCATCTTGATGCACAAGAGCGTAAACAGCAGCAGCGCAGCCCCGCCGGCGCCGCCCACTTCCAGCCGCAGTCGCACGATGAAGCCCGCCAATCCGCCGGCGTAGAAGACGATGAACACGGTCGTTGCGAGGTTCACCATCGCGTCTTCAGTCCGGCGCCAGACCGCCTGCATGAAAAACCCGCAGCCGAGCGCGATCGCCAGCGAGAGAATCGCCCACGATTCGTCGCGATAGTCCGCAAGTGCCTGCACATTGACGGAAATGTACGGACCGATGACGAGCCCCGCCGCGAACAGCTTCGCCAGCAGGTCGAACGGGCGGAACCCCAGCGCCTTGGCAAACCGCGCCAGCTCGCCGGCCACCAGCCAGGTCGTCACCAGCGTGAGCAGCGTGCAGATCAGCCCGTTGCAAAGCCAGTGGCGCACGTGCCCCAGCGGCCGCGACTCCCGCGCCGGCGCCAGCGTCGACAAGTAACCGTCGAGGACAATCAGCCCGATGAGTCCGGCCGTCAGCAGCAGGCCCGAGCGCAGTCTCTCGCGAAGGACGGGTAGCGGCATGACCTACTTCAAGCCCCACGCGCATGCGGCCGCCCGCGGCGCCGCACTCGCGCGCACACCGCGCCCCATCGCCAACGCACGCCGCGCCGCCGAGGACTCGCGCCCGCACGATCCCTTGATCGGCTTGCGCTTCTCACGATTGCACCAGCCCGCCATACCGCCGCTCCCGCGCCGCAAAGCTGCGGATCGCCTCGTTCAAGTCCGCCGCTCGGAAGTCCGGCCACAACACCGGCGAGGAATACAGCTCGGCATAACTGATCTGCCACAGCAGGAAATTGCTGAGCCGGAGCTCGCCCGCGGTCCGCACGACCAGGTCAGGATCCTCGATCCCCCAGGTATAGAGCGACTCGCTGATCACCGTCTCGTCGATCGCGGTCGGCGCCAGCTCGCCGCGCAGCACGCGCTCGGAGATCCTCCGCACGGCGTCGACCAACTCGGTCCGCGCGCCGTAGTTGAGCGCCAGGCAAAGCGTCATGCCCTTGTTGCCCCGGCTTTGCGCCTCCGTGATCTCCAGCTCGCGCACGACGGCGGCCGGCAGCTCCTGCCGCCGGCCGATCGAGCGCAGCCGGATGTCGTGCTCCATGATGTCCTGACGCTCACGGACCAGGTGCTCGGCGTAGAGCGCCATCAGCGCGTCGACTTCGTGTTTCGGGCGCTTCCAGTTATCCACGGAGAAGCTGTAGAGCGTCAGCGCACCGATCCCCAGCCGCGCGCAGTGCGTTACGATCTCGCGCACCGCGACCGTGCCGTGGATGTGCCCCTCGATCCGCGGGCGCCCACGCTGCCGGGCCCAGCGGCCGTTGCCGTCCATGATGATCGCGATGTGCCGCGGAATCGCCTCGCGTTCGAGACCGAGTTCCTGCCGGGGATCGAGCCGCGTCACGGTCGCCATGCTCAGGACTCGCTCCCGACGTGGATCATCTGTTCCCGCTCCGGTCCCACGCCGACCAACCGGACCGGGGCGCCCAGGCGCTGCCCGATCGCCTCGACATAAGCGCGCGTCGCGGCGGGCAGGTCGCCCCAGCGACGGCAGGAGCGCAGATCGGCATCCCAGCCCGCGAACCTCTCGTACACAGGCTCTGCGCCCTCCAGTTCGTACGCGTCGGCGGGAATTGAGTTCAGCGCCTTTCCGCCTGCGCGATAACCCACGCACATCGGAATCTCATCGAACCCCGACAGCGTGTCGAGGTGCATCACCGCCAGGGCTGTGGGGCCATTGATCATCGCCGCATACGCGGCCGCCGCCGCGTCGAACCATCCGCACCGTCGCGGCCGGCCGGTGGTCGTTCCGAATTCGTGCCCGCGCTGCCGGATCGTGTCGCCCACGGCGCCGGCCTGCTCGGTCGGAAACGGCCCCGCCCCGACGCGCGTCGAATAGGCTTTGACTACGCCCACGACCGAGCGGATCGCCATCGGCGCCACGCCTGAACCGTTGGCCGCACCGCCCACCCCGGCACTCGCGCTCGTGACAAACGGATACGTGCCATGGTCCACGTCCAGCAGCGCGCCCTGCGCGCCCTCGAACAAGACCCGCCGCCCTGCACGCACCAGCCGGTTGGACAGCGCCGCGGTGTCGCACACAAATGGCCGCAACTGCTCCCCGAACGCGAGGTATTCGCCCGCGATCGCCTCGGGATCGTATTCTTCGCGCTCGTCGTACAACGCCGCGAAAATCGCGTTCCGATGAGCCACCACCGCCGCCAGTCGCTCCCGAAAACGCTGCGGCGTCATCAGGTCGCACACCCGCACGCCCCAGTGCCGCAACAGCTTGTCCGCGTAGCACGGCCCGATGCCGCGCCCCGTCGTGCCGATCCGCTCGTTCGGCGGCGCGGCACGCTCGCTGAGCTGATCCTCGCGCCGGTGATAAGGCAATACCAGATGCGCGCGATCGCTCAGCCGCAGATTCTCGTCGACCGCGACGCCGCGCGCGCGCAGCGATTGAATCTCGCCGATGAGCACGGCGGGATCGATCACCGCGCCGTTGCCGATGATGTTCACGACGTTCGGTCGCAGGATGCCGCTCGGAACCTGGTGCAGCGCGAACTTCTCGCCGCCGACCACGACCGTGTGTCCGGCATTGGCGCCGCCGCTGAATCGGACGACGACGTCGAAGTGCTCGACGAGCAGGTCGACGACCTTGCCCTTGCCTTCGTCGCCCCAGAGGAGCCCGACGACGCACGTATTGCCAAGCTGATCAGGACGCATGCGTGAGTTCGCTCGCAATCGCCACCGGCGCGAATCGGGGGCCGCCCGGGTCAGCCGAGCTGTCGCCCGCTCCAGCGCAACCGCGACGTTCTAACGCCTTTTAGGCAGCCTGACAAACCGCGCGGGGCGCGCCCGGCAGCCCGTCCACGCCGGAGTCAAGAGTTCGTTTGGCCGTCCCCGCGACGTTCAGCATGCCGCTTCGAGCCGGTCGCACAGGAGCCGGTGAAACCGTTGCTGAAACTCGATCGACCCGTCGCCACCGATGCCCAGATCGTCTGCCAGGCGGATCACGCCGGACTCCGCGTCGGTCGCGTCCGCAAGTCCCAGCCGCAAATGCAGCCGCTCTGTGCTCGGCGGCAGCAGGTCCGCGCGGGCCGCGTCGAAGTGCAGCGCGTAGCGCGTTCCCGCCGCCGCATCGAACTGCCACACCACGCTGCGCCCCGCGAGCACGCGCTGCGCCCAGGCCGTTTGCTCACGCGCTTCACGCGCCAACCAGCGCATGAAGATCATCGCCGGCTCAGCCGGCAACCCGTCGTGCGGCGCCACGAGATCGCAGCGCCCGGTGGAAAAGCAGAACGACCGCCGCACCGCGGCCCCCGCGGCGGGCAACGCGACCCCCAGGCGCGCCGTCGAGGAACCCGCGCTCGCCCAGCGTACGGCGCACAGCGGCGGATAACGCCGCGCCAGGTCCGATACGTCGCGAACCACCACGCCTGCATCGAGCCAGCGCGTCCAGAACTGCACGCCTTCGTCGAGCGGTCCACCGGTGTGCATGCGCAGCAGGTGCTCGGCCACGCGCGGCGCCACCAGCTGCGCGTGCCGCTTCGCCACCAGCCACGGCAGGTCCGTCACGATCAACTCGCCGCCGCCGATCGGCCGCGCCGCCGACACGACGTCGCCGCTCTTCTCCTCCCAAGGTCCCTGCGACGACAGCAGCGTCGCAAACCCTACGTCGTCCGCGTAGCGCCGCCACGCCGCGTTCGCCCGCAGCGCCCGCAGCGTGAACACGCCGATCTCGTCGACGACCGTCAGCGGCGCCGCATCCTGAAGCGCGAAGCCGCGCGTCGCCGCATCGGCATATTCCACCCGCGCCGACAGAAGCTCGTGCGCAGACGCGAGCGTGATCACACGCGGCGACCTCGCTCCAGCGCGGGTCAGCAGCGCCGCGAAGCTGTCCAGATCGACAAGAACGTAGGCATTCGCGGCCAGACGTTCCACATCCGTCAGCGTCAACCGGCCGGACGCCGTCCACGCCGGATCGAGCACCAGCGACGCCCCGCCGCTCCGCGCCGCCAATGCTGCGACCGAACGCGGCTTCTCCGCAATCTCCACCATCTGTCCATGGAGCATGCCGGCGATTGAGCCGAGCGACGACGGTACGACAACCCGCTCAATCCGCCGCGCCGGTCCCACGCTCGACCACCGCGGGACGTTCGCTGCCGGGTGTCCGACCGGGTCCGGTTCCGCGACCGCGTGAAAGTCCACTTCGTCGACGGCTTCGACCGCGGCCGCATCCAGCAGACGCACCTGCACGTGCGTGGCGTCGCGTGGCGACTCCGCCCAGGCGATCAGCCCAGCTTGCGATCGGCCCGCGAGCACCGGGCGCATCGGCAGCGCGAGCTGTCGCACCGGCATCTCGTCGCGCAGGAACCGGGCCATGAGCCAGAACGGCGTCGGCGGAGCCCCGGTCTTCAATCGCACGCGGATCGCGTACCATTGCTCGCGCTTGCAGCGAACCGGAGCCGAGAGCAGCGCCGCGTCGCGCTCCCAGCGCCACGGCCGCGCGACGCGCCGTCCGGAGCGCAGCGCGCCGCCGGGGCCTCGGATCCGCGATCCGCGTTTCGATGTCTTGGGCATTCGTCGTGAGAAGTCTGGAATACGCGGCGTCTGGCGCCGAGATCGCTGCCGACGAGCCGACGCCGCGCGGCAGAGCTTAGCGGTGCTCCCGCACGAACGGAAGGCGGTGCGCATGAGGCCCGACGAAATGGACTTGCCCGGCGCCCCGTCCATGCCGCCGATTGTCGCCCGGCCCGTGACGGAGCGCGCCGCCACGCCGCCGGACGCCTTCACGGCCCCGTCCGCGCTGCGGCTGCGCGAAGTCGCGCCGCGCGCCGCCGCCCTCGACCTCGCGCTCATCCTGCTGACCGCATTGGTCGTGCCACACGCCCTCGACCTGCTCATCGCGGTTGCCCGCGGGCCGTCCGTCGACTTCGAGGTGGGCTGGCTCGTCGTCGCCGCGAAGTGGTTCGACGCGCTGCTCGTCGTCGGACTCGCGGCCTACCTGATCCTGCGCACCGGCGTGCGGCCCGCGTCGCTCGGGTTGCGCTTCGACCGCCCGCTCGCCCAGGTCGGCTGGGGACTGCTCGCACTCCTGCCGATCTACGCCTACATGCTCGCGTCGGCGGTGGTCGTGCTCGCGATCCTGCTCGCAATTCCCGGGTGGCAGGACGACCTGCGCCACCGGGTTGAGATGACCTCCGCGATGCCGATCGAAAACCTCGGACTCACGCTCATGCTGCTCGTTCCCGTCGCAATCCACGAAGAGGTGCTCTTCCGCGCGCTGCTCATTCCCTACCTGCGGCGCGTGTTCGGGTCGTGGTGGTCGGCCGTGCTCGTCTCGTCCGTGGTCTTCGGCGTGCTGCACATCCACCAGGGCGCGATCGGCTGCTTGCAGATCACCGGACTCGCGATCGTGCTGGCCGTGCTCTTCATCGCGACCCGCAGCGTCATCGTGGTCATCGTCGCGCACTACGCGTTCGACTTGGCCCAGTTTCAGCTCATCCGACTGCTGGGGCCGGTCCTCGAACAATTCCGCGCCGCGACCTGATTTGCGAGAAGCAGGCGTCAGTCCACCCAGCTCACCATCGCCACCAGCAGCGCCGCCGCCAGCATTCCCGCCGCCGCCAGGCGCGCCGCGACGCGCCCGCGCTGCGACTGTCGCACCGCACGCGGATCGTCGCCGCGCAGCAACACCGCCTCGCTACCGAACTGCACCTCGGCGATCAGTAAGTGTCCCTGAAACTCTGTGAGGCCGGCGCGCAGTGCTTCGTCGAGCAGTTCCCGGCGGCGTGTGTGCCGCAGCAGCCCGTCTTCGAGCGACAGCCTGATTTCCTCGCGCAGCGCCGCAACCGGGTCGACGCACGAGCGCAATGTCCGCCAATGCGCGAATTGCCCGCGGACGTCGCGCAGCGCGCGATACGCCCGGTGGATCAACTCCAGCTGCTCCCGCGCCTCGGCGGCGCGCCTTGGCTCATCGAGCAGCGGCAGCACGCGCCGGCGCTCGGCGTGAAACGCATACTGGACCTCGTCCGGCCGGTAACGCGCCGGCGACAGTCCCAGAACCGCGAAGTAGTTCGGCATCCTCTTGCCCCTCGCCAGAGCGTAGGCCTGCCGACACTGTCGAGTAAATGGCGAAGTTCAGAACCGCCACGCGGGCTCACGCCGGGCGGAACGCGGTCGCGTCCGGCATCGGCGATCAGCCAGCGGGCGGCAGCACTGAAAGGCGACGCACTCGTACGAGGATCGTGACGCACCAACTCCGCGACGCACGGCAGCCGCGACATTCATGTCGCGCGGCGGCTCCGCGCGTCCTGAAGGCCGCAACTCGATCCGTGACAGGATCGTTTCGCTTCAAGGCGCGACATCACGGCGTCGCGCCGCCCGCACTCTTCGCGGCCGGCTGAGTCGTCGCCGCCGGCACCCAATCCGGGAATTCATACTCCAGCTCATAGGTCGGATGCGGCGTCCGCAACGACCGGATCCAATCCAAGATCATTGCGTAGTCCGGATCGCGCTGATTCTGAATCACCGGCGAGAAGCGATGCGCGCGGGGCATCGGCGGGTGCGGGTTGTCGGTCTCGCTCGCGGGCAGCATGTATTGCAGCAGCAGGCTGTCGGCCGGCGCTTCCCGATCGATCAGCGCCCCGTTCGTCGTCCGCATGCGGTCCAGAATCACGAAGCTGGTGTGCGCCAGCGCCTCCTTCGAGCCGCCCTGCGTCGGAACCCGGAACACCGCCGCCGCCTCGCCGCCGTGACAGCCCGACTTCGCACAGCCGGCCATCACCATCGGCAACACGCGCCGCCGAAACGAATCGAACACCTTCAGGTCCGACTCGATCTCGATCCGATCCGCATGCTTCATGTCCGTGGTCTGGAGAATCGCCTGGAGCTGCTCATGCGGGCGGCCCTTCTCCAGCCGCCGACGCATGGTCGGATCGAGCGCACCCTCGCGCTCCAGCTCCGCGATCACGACCGCCGCCAGCTCCGGCTCGTTCCCCTTCTTGCGGAACTTCACGCGCACCTTCTCCGGGTCGCCTTCACGCGGAAACTCGTACAGCCGAAGGCGCTGCACGTCCCGATCCGAGAGCGGCAACACGCGCGGCAGCATGCGCCGCCCGGTCGGACTGCCCGCGTCGCGCGCGCGGGCCTCGGCCTTCTTCAGCAGCTCGCGGGCCTCGGCGTGGTTGGGTTTCAACGTAAGTACGTGCCGGCATTGCCGCACAACCAGGTCCCACCGCCCGCGATCCTGCGCCCACTGCGCGAGCACGAAGTGTCCGTTCACGTCGTCTTCGGGCAACGCCGCGACCAGCTTCTCGAACTCCGCGTCCTGCGCCTTACGCGCCGCCGTCTCGTCGTCCGGCGCGGGCTTGCGCTCGCGCGGCGCGACGGGGATGATCCGCTCGACGTCGTCGCGCGCCAGGCGGATCTCGCCCGCCGCGTTCTTCAGCACAATCTCGGTTTCGGTCTGCGTGATGTCGCCGACCAGCCGCCGGCCGTCCTTCAGCACGACGAGGGCCTGCTCGGCGACCGCCACACCGGTGAACACAAGAACCAGCGGCCACCACAGAAGTGCAAGTCCGCGCGATCTCATGATCGTGCTCCACCTACCGCATCACGCGCGCCGGGCGCCACATGCCGTCACACCTTTTCATTCGCCGTCCGCGCCACAAACGTCCCGTCCGCCAGCGGCTCGATCGAGTAGTCGCCGAAGATCGCCGGCGATTCTCGCTGCAATAGCCGCAGCACCGCAATCGCCACCACGCGAATCTCGGTCTCGGCGTGCGCGCTCGCCCGCATCTCGATGAAGTGCCGCCACGCCCGCGCGTTACCGGTCACGAAGATCTTCGTCTCCGTCGCGTTCGGCAGCACGCTCCGCGCCGCCTGCCGGGCCAGTTTGCGGCGCATCGTCGCGGTCGGCTCGTTGGCGAACTTCCGACCCAGCCCCTCGACCAGCCGACCGTACGCCTCGTGCGACTGGCGGATCGACTCCAGCCAGATCGTGTGCAGCTCCGGGTCGCTCGCGATGCACTCCGGCTCGACAAAATCCGCCGTGCTCTCGTCCACGTAGCGCTGCGAGAGCTGCGAGTAGCCGAAGCCCGCGCGATGCCGCACCAACTCGTGCGTGAACGACCGCGACACGCCCGTGATCAGCAGGTTCCACGCCGCGTGCTCCAGCACCGACCCGTGTGCCATGCCGAGGATGTTCTGGAGATACTCGGCGTTGGTCTTTCGTCCCTTCCCGAACGACATGTAGCAGACGCGTCCGGCGACCTCGCAGAGCGCTTCGCCGCCCACCTCGGTGTCGGTCGACCACGACAGTCCATGCTCGCTGAGAAAGCGGTCGATCGCCGCCTGGTCGATGCTCGGACGACCGACCAGGTACACGCGCGGCTCGCGCAGGATGTTCAACAGTCGTCCTCCCGGGCCGCACATCGCGCGCGCATGCCGGCCGGACGCATCCTGCGCCCGCGCCGTCCGCCGCAGGTGGCGCCGTGCAGGCATTCTACAGCGCGACGACACCCGCGAACCACGCCGGCTGCGCCCCCGAGAACCTGCCCCGCGCGCAACCGGCGCGCACGCCGGCTGCGCCACCGTTGCCTCGCGGCGTCGAAGCCGCTAAAAGCGCCATCATGCCAACCGCGCGGACGTTCGCGAATCCGTCGTCGCAGGCCGCACGCCGGCGCCGCACGCGCGCCGCACCCGAGCGCCGCACGGACGCTGCGCCCGAGCGAATCGCACGCGTCCCGCCGCGCGTCCAGGCCGCATTCCGCATTCCGCATTCCGCATTCGCGGCCCGACCGCGCGCCACGCTCGCGACTGCCGTGCTGCTCGCCTCGTTTGCCGCCGCGCACGTCGCGGCCGAAGGCGTGCTTCGGTACGACCTGCGCGCCGGCGACTGGCTCATCTTCGAGCGCCGCGCGATGGTGACGTCGCTCCGCGACGGTCGTGAGCTGAGCCGCTATGTCGATCAGATTCAGCTGTGGTGCCTCGAAGCCCGCGACGACGACCGCCTCCTGCTGATCGACCGGATCCGACTCGTCGCCGGCGAGCCCCAACCGATGGTCGGGCTCATCTTCCACGCCGACACGCGCGGCGGATTGCGCGTTCCGACCGAGCTGCTGAACGGCGCCGCCGAGCTGGTCGACGCGCTCGACGTCCTGCCCACCCTGCGTCCGCCGGCGCGCGAGGAGCCGAACTGGTCGACGCCGCCCGATGTCGCCGGCCGCGCCTGGAGCTGCCGCGAGCTCGGCCCCGACGCCGAGCACAATCGCCGCATCCGCGTCGAGTTCGCGCTCGATGATCCACGCCGCACACACGAGCTTCTGAATCAAACGCGCACCGGCACATACTGGTTCGACCCCAACGAACGGCTCGTGTCACGGATCGAATGGGTGGATCGCGACAACGTCAGCGGCGTACAGACGCAGTCGGCGACGGTGCTGCGCGAACGCTCGCACCGCGGGGAGGACTGGGCTACGCGCCGCACCGCCGAGTCGCGCCGCTACATTCGCACCGCCGACGAACAACAATCGGCGTTCGATGAAATCGTCCTCGGCCGCGTCGCGCTCGACGCCGGCCTCGCCCGCGTCGACCGGCTCTGGGCGAGCTTTCTGTCCGACCTGGACACCGCATCGCGCTCGCCGCTCGTTCCACTCGTCCAGGCCGAGCGCGCGCGCGCCACGGCGGCCGCCGACCCCCTCCGCGCCCGGGCGGACTACGCCCGCCGCTGGCTCAACCGCCCGCCGCCCGCCACGACGCAGCCCGGCGAACCCGGCGGCGGTTGGAGCGACGCGCTCCGCGGCCGCAAAGTCGTCGAGTGCTTCTGGAGCATCGCGCAGCCCGACGCCGCCCGCATGCTCGCGACGCTCCGCGAGTTGCAACGTGACCACGACTTGCGGAATCTCGTCGTCCTCTGCATGAACGTCGATCGCGACCAGACCCTGGTAAAGCCGTTCATCGAGCGCGAAGGCCCGGGGCTTGTCCACGTGGCCGCCGAGCCGCTCATTCGCGTCGACCCCATCCCCGAGCTGCCCTGTATCCGGGTCCGCGATGAAGCCGGCGCCGTCAGAGGCGTGTTCTTCGGATGGCGGCACGGCCTCAAACGCGAACTCGCCCGCGTCGCCCGCTGACCCGCTCGACGCCCGAACGCCGCTCCGCTACCATTGCTCATGCGCCGGCCCGCCGCGTGGACGCACCCTCGCGCCGGCCCGCGCTCCCCCGCTGGAGTCCTGAGTGTCGCGCCCCCCCTGCGGTTTCGGCCGCCGCCGTTGTGTGCTCTTTCTTCCGTTCATGGTCGCCATCGTGGGCTGCGCTCCCGCAGCGCGCTCGGTACGCACCGGTGCCGGGCCAACGCCCGTCGCGGCTGCAACACGCGTGAACGCGGCGCCCCCCATCGCCGCGTCGCCGGAACAATCAGCGGCCGGAACGCCGCAGCCGACGGCGGCCGCCGGCGCAAACCCCGCGACGCCGTCCAAAGCGATCGCCCGCGATCCGCTGGCCTACATCCGCCAGGTCGCGGAGAACACCCGCCGCCTCGCGCAATACACGGTGACGTTCACACGCTCCGAGCGCCGCGGCCTGCTTCGCCAGCTGCAAGGCCCCGAGCGCATCGCCGCCTGGTTCCGCCGCTCGCCGTTCAGCGTCCGGCTCAAGTGGCTCGACGAGAACATCAAGTACGGCGAGAGCGTGTACGTCGCCGGGGTCGCGGGCAACAAGGTGCGGTTTATCCCTCGGGCCGGGTTCCTCGGGCTTCCGCCGGCGGTCACGCTGGTCGATCTTCAAACACCGGTGACCTGGGGCGAGTCCCGCTACCCGCTCACGACCTTCGGCCTCGAGCGACTCATGGAGCGCACGCTCGAAACGCTCGACCGAGCCGGTCCCGAAGCGATCGTTACGTACCACGGCGTTGTGCCGCTGCCCGACGACGGCCGTGCCGCGCACCATCTTCATCTCGCGTATCCACAGGATCGTTTCCCCGAGTGCTTCGTCGACCTCTACGTCGATGCCCGCAACGACCTGCCCGCGGCCAGCGTGCTGCGCCGCGCCGACGGCCGGCTCGAAGCCGCGTACAACTACAATGCGCTGGACGCCAACGTGACGCTGAAGGACGACGACTTCGTCCTCGACGCCGAACGGCGCACGCCCGCGACGCTGACCGCCGGAAACTGAATCCGCGGGCGCCGGCGATGCAACCGCGGCATCCGCGCCGGCGTAAGATGCCCATGAGAACCGTGTCGCGCGGGACGTGCTACGTGACCCGGTGAGCCGCCAGCGGAGAGGACGACTGGAATGCGTTCAGCTCAGCGAGTTGCATTCCGCACCGGCGGCGCCGGAACGACGATCCGCATCGGCGCTCTGGCGGGGCTCCTCGTTGGAATCGTCGGCTGCGCCAATCAGCGCTTCGCCGACGAACGCATGGGCGCGCGGGTGCGCGGCGCCCGCTACCCCGTCGCGATGTGGAGCGAGCGCGAGCAGCAGTCGCCGCGCAACCTCGCGCTGGCAGATCAACACCTGCGCCGCGAACTCGCCCGCGACGCCGAGAACACCCGCCGCACACCCGCACGAGTCTCGGCGGCGTGGAACACCGACGCCGATCGCTGGCGCACCGCGCAACCCGTCATCGTTCACGAGGTACGCGAGCGCCTCTGGGGCAATCCGGAGGAGATTGAAGACATCGCGATCCGGCTGTTTTACTAACCGCGGCTAGAGGCGCCCAGGTGAGTGTTGGTTCGGCGCCCGCGCCCGCACGTCCCGGGCGTTGCCGGGCGCTGGGAGTGCGAGTGGCGAAGCACGCGCGCACACCGGCGAAATCGCAACGCCCGCGCACGACGCGCTCGTCACACGCCCGCGGCTGATCGGCGCTTCGTCAATCCGCCTTATCCCGGCTGCCTGTGCTTCACGCGGTGCACCAGCGTCTGCGCGCTGGTCTTGATCCCGCGGATCGCCGCCAGCAGCGCCTCGCGGTTCGGCGCGTATTCCATCGCCACGTCGTGATACACCATGCCGGTCTCGATCAATTCCGCCAGCGACTGCGTGAAGCTCCGCATCCCGGCGTCGCGCGAGCCCACGAGGATCTCCGGCAGGTCCGTGTCCTCGCCTTCGCGGATCTTCTCGCGCACGATCGGCTCCGCCAGCAGCACCTCGGTCGCCGGAACGCGCTGGATCGACTCGTCCACCGAAGGCAGCAGCCGCTGCGCCATCACCGCCCGCAAGCCGTTGGCCAGCGTGCTGCGGATGAAGTCGTGCTGGTCGGGCGGAAAGAACTCGAGGATGCGCGCCAGCGACTGCATGGTGTCGGCCGTGTGCAGCGTGCAGAACACCAGGTGCCCCGTCTCCGCTGCCTGCAGCGCCGCGAGCATCGTCTCCTTATCGCGCATCTCGCCGATGAACAGCAGATCGGGGTCCTGGCGCACCGCGGAGCGCAGCGCGTCGGAGAAAATCTCGACGTCGAGCCCGATCTCGCGCTGGCTGACGATGCCCTTTTTCGGGTGAAACACGTACTCGATCGGATCCTCGACGCTGATGATGTTCACGCGCCGCGTCTCGTTGATGTGGTCGATCATCGACGCCATCGTCGTGCTCTTGCCGCACCCCGTCACGCCGCAGACGATCACGAGCCCCTCATGCGTCTCGTCCGCGACCTTGCGATAGACCGGGGGCAGGTGCAGCTCTTCGAAGCTCGGAATCACGCTCTTGACGCGCCGGATCGCCGCGTGCATGTCGTCGCACGACCGCATCACGTTGACGCGAAACCGGTCACCGTCGGGCAGCGCATAGGAAAAGTCGATCGCACCGCGTCTCTCATAGTCGCCGCGGCGGCGGTCTGGAATGATCGGATCCAGCAGTTTCTCGATCTGCCGCCCGCCGGGCGTAAACGCGGGCAACTGCGTGCGGTGCAGCTCGCTGGCCACCCGATACGTCGGCGGAACCCCCGTCTTCAGGTGCAGGTCGCTCGCCTGCAGCCGCTTCATGTTCTCCAGCAACGGCACGATCGATTCCGGCATCACGTTCATGACGGGCCTCTCAGGGTGTGCAACGCCCGTCATCATACCGCGCTCGCCGGTTCCGAAGTGAACCCGCTGCCGAACGCCGCCGCCCCCACCGAACGACCGCGCCAGCAGGCCCCGCAGGGCATCACCACCACGCGCCCTTTTTCTTCCCGCCCTTCGCGTTCGCGGGCGGCTCGGCCGGCTTGTCCTTCTCCTGCTTCTCTCGACGAATCCGATCCAGCAACTCCGCGTCGCTCTTACGCCCGCCCGTCAGCCGACGCAACACGCGCAGCTTCTCCAGGTCGTCCGGATCGAGCGTGGCTTCGATGCTCCCATCCGCGGACGCCGGCCCGCCGCGCGTCCCGTTTCCGTTCGCGTTCGCGGGCGCCGCGGCCGGCGGCCGAGCCGCGCCGGCATTGCCGCTCGACCGCTCCGCCGACTTGCCGCCCCGTGCGGGGCGCGCGGCAACCCGGGCCGCGTCAGCCGCACTCGAGTCTTCCTCGCCATTCGCCCACTGCGCGATGCCGTCCGCGCCATCGCTCGGCGAAGATTCCACGGCCGGCGCGCTCGGCGCGTTCGCGGCATGAGCCTCGCCCGCGCCGCTTGGCGCCGCGCCGGCAAGCTCGGGCGCCGCGCCCGACACTGCGGCACTGAGCGCCGCCGCAACCGCTTGACTGCTCGCCGCGGCGACCCCGTCCGACACCTGCGCCGCCGCACTCTGGGCGGCCGCGACGGTGTTGAGGAGCGTTCCCAGGTCAGCCCCGCCGCCCGGCGTCGCCAACGCCAGGTGCAGCTTCGCCGCGTCCGGCGCCTTCCCGCCCAGCAGCGCCGCAACGCTGGAAAACGCCGACTGAAACTGCGCGATGGCGGCCTCGCGCGTCGCTTGCGCTTCGACGCGCTCCGCCAACTCGCCTTCGCGCCGCTCCACGTCCGCCAGCCGCGCACCCAGCGCCTCGCGCGACGCGGCCAGCGCCGCCTCCTGCTCTTCGAGCGCAGCTTTCCGTTGATTCAGCTCGGCCTCGACTGCCGCCAGCGCGTCATATTGCCGCGTCACCTCAGCGGACTCCGCCGCGACGCGCTCGCGCTCCTTCTCGTGCTCCACGCGGGCGGACTCCAGCTCGCCGCGCAGCCGCTCCACATTCGCTCGTTCCGCCTCGAACTCACGCACGCGAGCGGCCAACGCCGCGCTCTCGCTCTCGTGCGCCGCCCGCTCCTGCGCGAGTTTCTCGCTCCCGCCCGCTAGCTCCCGCTCGCGTACGACGAGCGAGTCCGTGCGCGCTGCCAGTTCGCTCTCGCGTTGGCCCAGCTCGGTCGCCCGCGCCGCGGCCGCCGACTCCCGCTCGGTAAGCTCCGCCAGCTGCGCGCGCAGCATCCGGTCCACTTCGTCCAGCTGCTGACACGCGGCCGCGAAATGCTCCGACAGCCCCGCGATGCGCTCGCCCAGCTCGTGAGACGTAGGCGGCGCCCCGGCCGCTCCCTTCTTCTCGCTCGCGTGTGTCGCTGCCGTCACCACGGTTCCCCGCCGGACGCGCTCCGTCGGCTGCCGCTCCCCGCGACCGCCGCAGACCACGGCCCCCTTCGCTGTGTCGGTGTAAGGGTGTCGTCGCCCCCCGCGTGCGCCGCGCGAAGACTCCGCCCCTTTTCCTCTCACAATATCGAATATGATGCCGTCGAAGTGTTAACCCACATTGACGCGGTTCGCGGCAATCTGGGGTTACCACCCATAACGTCTCGATCCACCGCCGAACCGCACACGCAAAGTGGTCCGCCGCCCCGCCGTGCGCCGTCGCACCGCCAGGACCGCGCCCACCCGCCGCTCGCGCAGTTCCCGCGCAATCCACGCCCCATGGACCCTCGCGGCCGCACGCCTTCTCAATGCGCCCCGCGAGCGGCCGGAAACTGCGCGACCACTTTCCGCAGCGCCGCCAGGCTCGCATCCAGATCGCTACGCTCGTGCCCCGCGCTGATCTGACATCGCAGCCGCGCCTCGCCCTTCGGCACGACCGGAAAACCAAATCCGCTCACAAACACCCCTTCGCCGAACAACGCCTTCTGCATCGAAATCGCGGTCGCCGTCTCGCCGACGATGATCGGAACAATCGGCGTGAAGCCCGGGATCGATTTCAACCCCAGCTCGGCGACCCCAGCCCGAAAATACGCCGTGTTCTCCCGCAGCCGTTTCAATCGCTGCGGCTCCGCGCGGAGCACGTCGATCGCGGCCATCGACCCATAGCAAACCGCGGGCGGCAGCGCATTGCTGAAAAGCTGCGTGCGCGACTTCTGGACGAGGTAATCGCAAACGACCTGCGACGCCGCCACGTAGCCGCCGCACGCGCCGCCCAGCGCCTTGCCCAGCGTGCTGGTCTGGGCCGTCCCCGCGCCCAGCACGCCGAAGTGCTCCGCGGTCCCGCGCCCGCTTGCACCGAGCACGCCCGTCGCGTGCGACTCGTCGACCACCAGCAACGCGTCGTGTCGATCGGCCAGCTCCTTCAGCCGCGGCAGGTCGGCGACATCGCCTTCCATGCTGAATACGCCGTCCGTGACGATCAGCTTATTCCGTGCCTTTGCGGTTCGGAGCATCTGCTCCAGCTCGTCGAGCGCCCCGTGTTTGTAGATGAAGCGCTGCCCCTTGCTGAGCCGGATCGCGTCGATGATCGACGCGTGGTTCAGCGCATCGGAGAAGATCGCGTCCTCCGGCGTGCTGGCCAGCGTCGGAATCAGCCCGACGTTGGCGTCCCAGCAACTGATGTACGTGGTCGAGGCGTCGCAGCCGATGAACTCGCAGATTCGGCGCTCGAGTTCGAGATGACAACTCATCGTGCCGCAGATGAAGCGCACCGACGCCGTCCCGAGGCCGAACTTCCGAAGCGCCTCCTCCCCCGCCGCCACCACGCGCGGATGATTCGCGAGTCCCAGGTAGTTATTCGACGACAGCACGACCACCTCGCGACCGTCCATGACGGTGCGCGGGCCCTGCGCCCTCTGCATCTCGTTCGATTGCTTGTACTGGCCGCTTTCGCGCAGCGCCGCCAACTCGCCGGACAGCGTCCGCTCCAGGGTCGTTGTCATCCGTCGCCTCCCGCCGAAGTTCATGCACGCTCGCCGCGCATTCTAAGTCGGAACCGCCAGACGCCAAGCCACGCGACTCGCAGCGCACGCGTGAATTCCCACGCACTCGCCTGGCAAACCGGGATTCCGCGCCCCCGCACCCGCGGAAACCACGCCACCCAAGCGCCTGACGAGAGCCTGGCAGGAGAAATGAACCGCGATTCCGCCGATCTTCGACGACACGACAATCGGGATGCACGCCGGACTATCGGCTCGGCTGAGTCGCGCCCGCCGGTGGCGGAACGATCGTCACCCGGAACATCACCGTTTCCGGCTCAAGGGCGTTCGGGCGCGCGACGCCGTCGACGCCGCCGATCCCGACCGCACTCGCCACCTGCGACCCGAGTGTCCGCAACCATTCCCCGGTCGCTTCCATGAGCGCCACCGCCAGCGGGCGCGGCTGCGAATCCGTCCGCGCGCCCCGCGGCGCCGCCCCGCGCGCCGCGTCGGCCGACGCCCCGAATCGCTCCTCCGCGTCGCCGGGTGTCGTCGGCTCGGGCTTCGGTGCTTCCTTTCGTGCGGTCTCGCGACCCGGCTCGTCGGGCGCGACCGAACGCGGCTGCGATGTCGCGGACACGCGTCCGGCGGCGCGCCCGGTGTTGTCGCCGCCACGCCCGCCCGCCGTTCCGCGGGGCTGCGGCGCCTGATCGATCGGCGTTAAGGCGTTGAATCCCATGCTCGTCGATTCGCGCCGCGGCCGATTCGATCCCCCCGCGAGCGCGGGCGCCGTCGTGACCGCATCGGCCGCCAACAGAGCGTCTGGCGGCGCGCGCGTGTTCAACAACGCGCCGATCTGATCGCGATCCGCCCACCGCATGTTGACCGTCACGTCGACCTGCCGCGGCGCCTCGGCCTCCAGCCGATCGATCGTGGATTGCACGCGCAGCGCGTCGCCGCGCAGCACGATCTGCCGCAGAACCGCCGGCTCCTGCTTCGCCACGACCGCGCCGCCGCCGAGTGTCGACGATTTGTCGCGTTCGGCATCGTCCTTGCGAACGGCGTCAGGCCGCACGGGCTCCTCGTCGTCGTCGCTCACCGCGGCCAGTACGCGCAACGCGTTCGAGTACTGCACCATGTCGACGGTGTTCACGACGACTTCGATCGGCGCGGTCCCAGCCCCCCCGTGCGCTGCGACTTCCGCGCCGCGTGTCTCCGCCTGTCCATCACCGTCGTCCCGCGCCGCCGATTCGGCGACCGGCGCAGGGATCGAACCGCCCGCCAAACGCCGCGCCGGCGCGAACACGTTCGGACCGCCGGCGTCTTTCATCGCCACAATCGGCGTTCCCAGTGTTGGAGCATCCGCCACGCCCGCACTCGCTTCCGGCCCGGCGGCGTCGCGCGCGGGAACCGCCGCGGGGGCCGGTGGCGTGTGGACGCGACCCGCCGCGAACGCCGATTCCAAAGCGTCTCCCGGGCCGTTATCCGACGCCTTCTTCGCCGCCGCTGCGCCGCTCGTCGGCGCACCGCGTCCCAGGCCCGGCGTCACCACCCCCGTCGGCACACGCTCGTATACCGGCGGCGTCATCAGCCGCCAACTCGCGAACACCACCAGCGCGAGCATCGCGGCCGACGCCCCCACCCGCAGCGCGAAATACAGCGTCCGCCGCCGGCCGGAGCCGCCGCCTCGGAGCAATTCGCGCCGCCACGCCTCACCCATCACCGCCACCGACAGCCCAACCGGCGCGCTCGCTCGCGGCAGCTCGCCGATCGTGCTGCTCACCACCCGAAGCGCCGACGTTTGGCGTGCACAGGCCGCGCAGCCCGCGACGTGCCGCTGAACCGCGGCCGCACGCTCCGCATTCAGCTCGCCATCCAGGAAAGCGGAAAGCTCAGGCTCGATCTGTCGGCACTCCACGTTACTCACTTCGACGATCCTCAACACTCCGTTCCGCTATGTTGCCGGTTCACGACTTCGCCGGCTGAAGAGCCGGTTCACGATCCGGACCCCGCGGCCCACTGCCACTTGCCGGGCAATCGGTCTCCAGCCCAGTCCTTTCGCCGATCCGCGTCAGCGCGCGAAACGCCGGTGTCCCGAGCCCGAAATCCATTCCGCGCTCACGCACCTCGCACGGCTCCAGCTTCGCACGCCGGACGCACAAACCACGCCGCCGGCTCTTTCAAGATTGTCAGTCGAGTTCGCCATCCGCGTCGCTAATTCCGCCGCGGATCACGCGCCGCCGCCGCCGCCCGCGCGGTCTCGCTGCTCGCGACGCCGCCTCCGGCCGCGTCCGTCCGCGAGCCCCCGCCGCTGACCATCTCGTGCAGCAGCATGCGCCCGCGATGAATCCGACTTTTCACCGTCCCAACCGGGATCGACAGCAGGTCGGCAATCTGCGCGTAATCCATGTCCTCGACATCCCGCAACACGACCGGAATCCGCAAATCGTCATCGAGCCGGGCGAGCGCGGCTTCCAACCGCGCGAACAACTCGCGTCGCTCCGCGCGCTGCCCGGCGCCGTCGCCGGTCGCCGCGATCTCGCGCACCGTCCCGTCCGCCGACTCGACATCGAGCGACGCCGCCGCCCGCCGGCGCTGTGCGCGGCGCTGCGAGATCGTCGCGTTCACCGCGATCCGGAACAGCCACGTGTAGAAATTCGACTCGGCCTTGAACTGTCGCAACGCTTCCAGCGCCTTGAGAAACGTGCTCTGCGTCAGGTCCGCGGCGTCCGCATGATTGGCACACATGCGAAAACACACGTTGTAGATCCGATCCTGGTAGCGGCACAGCAATCCGGCAAACGCGTCGGCGTCGCCGCGTTGCGCGCGGATAACGAGTTCGCCGTCACTGGGACCGGTTTCGCTCACGGATCCGCTCGCCGCATTCGTGCTACCGGGACGTTAGACGCCGAATTCGCGCAGCGGTTCACGCAACGCGACCACTCGGCAAGCCGAGCGTTTTCAACCGTCGGGGCATGCAGACGTCCTATAACGACGGGATTCGTCATGCTCCTGACGGAGTTATATGGCACATGAAAAGATGCGAGCGCGGCCGGCAGGACGACTTCGCGTTGGAAGCCGGCCGCCCGCCGCGCTCGATGTCGGAAGCCCACTGCTCCGCCGCCGCGGCTCGCGGCGCATGCGCCGCTACGGTTTGCTGCCTGTACCCGCGGCTCCGTTCGAGCTCTTGTCCGCGGCGCTCTTCTCGCCGCCGTCCTTTTCGGTCGCGTTCTCGCCCTCCTTGGGCGCCGGCGGGGGCGGCGGTTCGCGGTAGTTCGTGACGCGCTTCGTCTTCGCTACCTTTCCGTCCATCGTCGACTGCGCGCTCGTCGACAGGAAGTAGTCCATCTTCTCCACGATGCGGCCCACGTCACCGAGGATGCTCAGCATCGCCCGCGCCTTCGGATCCTGTCCGGCGCCCATCATGTTCGCCACCGCGGGAATCATCTTCAGCGCCTGTCCGACCTCGGCGCCAAAGCGTGTCTGGTCGGCGAAAGAGAGCGACACGACGTTCGACTCGGGCTTGATGCCTTCCGCCATGAAGCGCTCGTTTTTGGAGAAGTTGTCACCCGTGCCGCTGCCGACGGCCAGCGCGCTCGCGATCACCTTGGGGCTCGACCCGAAGAAGAGGAATCCTTCCTTCACGCCGATCGTCGGCTCCTTCAGCCCGATCATCCCCACGAGCGGATGAAACACCGAGCGGAAACCGGCCAACCCGTCCGTTTCCACGTCGGTGATCGAAACGCCTTGCGCCTGCGCCAGCGGCCCGACCGCCTCGAACAGCCGCCCGATCATCTCGTTCGCCTTGGCTTCGTCACGCACGCGGATCATGAACGCGAACTCGCCCGGGCTGTACTGTGTCGCACCGGGAACCGCGAAGCTCGCATAGCCGCCCTGGATCCAGCCGAACACATCCTTTTCCACGTCCAGATTCAGCTCGTCCGCCTGGATGGTCTTCCACTGCTCAATCATCTCAGCGCCGTTCGGCAGCTCTTTCTCGATGAACGACACGCTCGTGCTGTACAGCTTCGCCCAGTCGATTCCGCTGCCGACCGAAACGTTCCCGGCGTTCATCGGGATGTACCGCAGCGGATCCTTGATGCTCCCGTTGCCGAAGAAGACGGGGTAGAACATCTTCTTCTCGGCGCCGGGCTTGAAGACGGCGATCTCATCCGCGACCGTCTTCATCCCGTCGGTCGCGCTCACCATCGCGACGTGCTCCCACAGGTCGAACCCGTCGATCAGCTTCTTGATGCTGTTCAGGCCCCGGACCGCCTCCGACTCGACCGCCTGTCCGTCGGCCGCATCGTCGGCCCCGCCCTCCTGACCCTTCACCGCCGCAAGCCCCATGTCGATGCCGGCCTGGCCCGACTCCATCAGCTTGGACACATCGATGAACGTCAGCGAGTCCTTCGGCGCCGGCAGCGCCTTGAACGCCTCCGTAAACCGCTTCGCATCCGCGATCGCGCCGCCCTCCGCCTTGCCCTTCAGCGCCGCCAGCGTCTGCTCAAACCACGCCGACCCGAGCGTCACGATGATCGTGTCCTTGTAGGACGCGATCGTGACCGCGAAGGGGAAGGGCGCCCCGCTGAACCCCAGCCGGTGCAGGTCGAGCCCGTCGGCCTTTTCTTCCGTCAGCTCCAGCGCGTCCGGCGCCAGGCTCGACAGGGTCTTGAGAAACGCAGCCAGTCCGCGCGTCGTGTCCTCGATCTTGTCCGCGGGCGGCTTCAACAGCATCAGCAACTCGACGACCGGCGGCTGCGACTTCATCGCAAACGCCCACTCGCGCGAGCACAGCGCCGCCCAGTCGACCCCCGCCAGCAGATCGCTCATCTGCTGCCAGTGCCGCTCGAACTCCTCGACATCCCCGCCTTCCGCTTCGACCGTGGTCTTGAAGAACCGCCGAATGCTGCGGTCGAGATTGCTCTTCGACACCGCGTCCCACACGCGCGCTTCCTGCTTCTTCAGAAACTCGCGGCCCGCGTGATCGCGCGCCGCGTGAACCATGTGCGCGTCCGCCGGAATCGCCTTCAGCAGCGGGAAGTCGTCGAGTCCCCCGGCCTGCGCGCCCGCGGCGGCGCACAACCCGAACACGATCACCCATGCCGCCCGTTGTCGCCGTCGCGTGCCATTCATCGCTCGTCTCCTGGTTTGCAGATTTCGCCCGCCGCGCTCGGAACGCCGCGACGGCGCGCTATGTTTCAAATGGGCGTCCGGCGGATCGGTGCCGACGGTACGCTTGCGCTGTGCGCACCGCGGCATCCTACCGCCGCCGCGGCGCGCGCTGAAGATGCTAACCCGCGCGGCATCGTGCGGTTGGCACGCCGCGCTGATCGATACCGGCTTCGACAACTTCTGACATGCCCGCGGCAAATCAGCGCTTGGCTTTCCCCGGACGCCGAGACTGCCCGCGCGGCTTCCACTCCGCGCCGCCGCCGCGTCCCGCCCCGCGCGCCGCCGGTCGCGCGTCGGCCGCCGCGACCGTCTTCGCATCCGATTTGCGCAGCTCGCCGATGTGATCGCGCAACTGCGCCGCGCGCTCGAAATCGAGCTCGTCCGCCGCCTGGAGCATTTCCTGCTCCAGCTCGCGAATCAGCTCCTCCCGATCATGATCGCCCTCTTCCGCATGAACCGCCTCGCGCACCCGCCGCGCCGCCGCCACTTCCGACATCAATCCCTGCCGCACCGCTTTCTGCACGGTGTCCGGCGTGATGCCGTGCTCCTCGTTGTAGCGGAGCTGAATCACACGCCGCCGGTTGGTCTCGCCCATCGCACGCTCCATCGCGTTCGTCACGCGATCCGCATAGAGCACAACCGTCGCGTTCACGTTGCGCGCACAGCGCCCGATCATCTGAATCAACGACGTCTCGCTCCGCAGAAAGCCCTCTTTGTCCGCGTCGAGAATCGCCACCAGCGAAACTTCCGGCAGGTCGAGCCCCTCGCGCAGCAGGTTCACGCCCACCAGCACGTCGAAATTCCCCAGCCGCAGCTCCCGCAGGATCTCCACGCGCTCCAGCGTGTCGATCTCGCTGTGCAGATACCGCCCGCGCATGCCCGCTTCCTGGATGTAGCGCGACAGGTCCTCGGCGAGCCGCTTGGTCAGCGTCGTCACCAGCGTCCGCTCCCCCGCCGCCGTGCGCTCCGCGATCCGCCGCAGCAGATCGGGCACCTGCCCGCGCGCCGACGACACTTCGATCACCGGATCCACCAGGCCGGTCGGGCGGATAACCTGCTCCACCACCTCGCCCCCGCACTTCCCCAGCTCGAACGGCCCCGGCGTCGCGCTCACAAACAGCACCTGTGACCACATCGCCTCGAATTCTTCAAAGCGCATCGGACGATTGTCGAGACAACTGGGCAGCCGAAAGCCGTGCTCCACCAGCACCGTCTTGCGCGACCGGTCGCCGCCGTACATCGCACCGATCTGCGAGACGGTCGCGTGCGACTCGTCGATCACCAGCAGAAAGTCCTTCGGAAAGTAGTCGACCAGCGTGTAGGGCTTCGCCCCCGGCGGCGTGCGGTTGAGATGTCGCGTGTAGTTTTCGATGCCCGAGCAATACCCCACCTCGAGCATCATTTCGACGTCATACTTCGTCCGTGCGAGCAGCCGCTGCGCCTCGAGCAGCTTCCCCTCGTGCCGCAACTGCATCACGCGCTCATCGAGTTCTTCGCGGATCGCGGCGGCGGCCGACTGGATGTTGTCCTCGGGCATCACGTAGTGCACCGCCGGATACACATACACCTGCTGGCGCTCCTGAAGCAACGCCCCGCTCAGCGGATGAACGAGCGCGATCCGCTCCACCGTGTCGCCGAACAGCTCGATCCGAACCGCATACTCCTCGTACGCGGGATGCAGCTCCACCACGTCGCCGCGCACGCGAAACGACGCCCGCTTCAGCTCCGTGTTGCTCCGCTCATATTGCAGCCTCACAAACCGCTTCAGCAACTCGTCGCGCTCGTGCTCCGCGCCGACCCGGATGTCGATCACGCTCGCCTTGTACTCGTCCGGCGAACCGAGCCCGAAGATGCACGACACGCTCGCGACGACCACCACGTCGCGCCGCGAAACCACCGCACTGGTCGCGCTCAGCCGCAGCCGATCGAGATCGTCGTTCCGCGACGCGTCCTTTTCGATGTAGATGTCGCGCTGCGGGATGTACGCCTCGGGCTGGTAATAGTCGTAGTAGCTGACGAAGTACTCGACCGCGTTCCGCGGCATCAGCTCGCGGAACTCCTCGTAGAGCTGCGCCGCGAGCGTCTTGTTGTGCGAGATGATCAACGCCGGCCGGCCAAGCCGGGCGATGACGTGCGCCATCGTGAACGTCTTGCCGGAACCCGTGACGCCCATCAGCGCCTGAAACCGCTGCCCGCGCTGAAAGCCTTCGACCAGCTTCTCGATCGCCGCCGGCTGATCGCCGCTGGGTTCGAACGGGCTGACGATCCGGAACTCGCTCACGCGCCACGAGCCTCCCAGTTGAAACGACGAACCGGTCGTCCGCCGGCGGCCGCCCCGGCTCGCCGCCAACCGCCCGCTGCGCCATGCCGCCGACTTCCCGCTCCAGCCCGCCTCGGCAACCGGCACGCGACAGCACGCGCCCCGCCGCGGCCTCTGCGCCCGCTCCACGCGGCACCGGCTCGACGCCGGTGCGAGTGCGTTGGGCCGTTGGGGTCGGAATCCGGACTTAGCCCTTCGCCCTTCATCCGCGAACGACTGTGAGCGGCACGCCCCCGCCCTTTCGCGGCAGCGGGTCCGGCGGAGCGATGTTCACGTCGGCATTCTTGAGACTCGCCTCGCCGCGCTGCACGCGCGTCGCGAGTTCGCGGCACTCGGCCAGCAGCGCGTCGAGCATGTTCGCCTCCGGCACCGTCTGCTTCTGCTCGCCTTGCACATAGATGATGCCCTTGCCCTTGCCGGCGAAGATTGCGACGTCGGCGCCTTCGCACTCTCCCGGACCGTTCACCACGCAGCCCATCACCGCCACCTTGATCGGCAGCTTGATCTCCTCGGCGAGCTTCTGCCGCACGTCGGTCACGAGCTTGAACAGGTCCACCTCGATCCGTCCGCAGGTCGGGCACGCGATCAGCTCCGGCTCGGTGCGGCTGCGCAGCCCGAGCGAGCAGAGCAGCTCCTTGCCGTCCTCAACCTCGTGGATCGGGTCGGCCGCGTAGCTGATGCGGATCGTGTCGCCGACGCCGTTCGCGAGCAGCGTGCCGAGCGCCGCGATGCTGCGGATGCGGCCCGTTTCCGGCGGGCCGGCGTGCGTGACGCCGAGATGCAGCGGGTAGTCGTAGCGCTGGCTGATGGCGGCGTAGGCGTCGATGACGATGAGCGGGTCGATGCTCTTGGCGGAGATGACGACGTCGCGGAAGTCCATCTCGTCGAAGATGCGGAGATACTCGTCGAGCTTGTCGAGCATGATGCGGATCAGGTTCGTGCGATAATCGCTGACGAGCGTCGCCTTTTCCGCGGCGCGCTGATCCTTGTCGCGGCGCTCGACGATGCCGCCTTCGTTCACGCCGATGCGGATCGGCACGCCGCGCTCCTTGCAGGCGCTGATGACGCGGCGGACCTTGGCGCGATCCTGGATGTTGCCGGGGTTGAGGCGGATCTTGTGGATGCCGGCTTCGATCGCTTCGAGGGCGCGCTCGAAGTGGAAGTGCACGTCGGCGACGAGCGGCACCGGCGACGCGGCGAGAATGTGCGGCAGCGCCTCGGTGTCCACGCGATCGGGAACCGCGACGCGGACCAGATCGGCGCCCGCCTTCGCGCAGCGCTGAATCTGCTCGATGGTCTTGTCGATTTCGTAGGTGTACGTGCTCGTCATCGTCTGGAGCGCGACCGGCGCGTCGCCGCCGATCTTCACCGGACCGACGCGGACCTGACGGGTTTTGCGGCGTGGGGGCATGGCGCGGCTGCGATCCCAATTCCGGGTGATCGTGTGAAGGCCCGCAGCGAAACGGGAACACCCCGGCCGCGGCGGATCGCACGAACCGAAGATTGAACTGCGACAGCCGGCCAACTGCATCACGAACGGG
>JBFXAM010000041.1:0-36458 GCA_050184295.1 Phycisphaerae bacterium
GGCTGACCCGCCACGGCCGGGACGTCGGCGGCCACGGCCGCACGCCGCGACGCTTCAGCAAGCACCCCCGCGCCCAGATCGCGCCCACTGAGCGACGCCGGGCCCCGCGTCGGGTCAGCGCCGGCGGCACGTTCGTCGGAATTCGTTCGATCGGCGCCCAAGCGGCATCCTCCGAGAGAGCATTGCGGCGGCGGCACGCACGGCCGCTCCGCGTGCAACGCTCCAAGGCAAACGCTGTGCCAGCGGCCGAAACGCGCGCAGCTTCGTGGTGGTGAATCGAGCGCAACTGACCAGACATCAACGCGTTGCAACGATCGGGAACCGACGTGGGCAGGCACTGGACTGCGCCAATCGGACCCGCAGAACCCGCCGGGACGCGCAACATTGAGTCGACGACCTTGCGCGAGCCAACGTCGCGCGCGGTGGGCGGCGCCGGCGCGCGGTAGACACGTGCGCGCGATTCGCGGGTCGGTTCAAAAGGTGGAGGAGATCATCCCGCCGGCGGCGACGGCGGCGCGCCGGGCAGGCGCAGCTTGCCAACCAGTTCGGAGACGTGGCCGATCTTGCGCTGCACGAGGTACTCGCGGAGGCCGTCGGCGATCTTCAGTGGTGTTGTCGGATCGACGAACAGCGCCGTTCCCACCGCGACCGCGGTCGCGCCCGCGAGCATGAATTCGACCGCGTCGCGCGTCGTCTGCACGCCGCCCATGCCGATGATCGGGATGTTCGCTTGCCGCGCCACCTCGCGATAGACGCGGTGGACGTTGAAGAGCGCCAGCGTCTTGATCGCAGGACCGCTCAGACCGCCGGTCACATTCGCGAGCGACGGGGTCCACGCGTCGGCGTCGATGCTCAGGCCGACGTACGTGTTGATCAGGCTGAGCGCTTGCGCGCCGCCATCGACCGCCGCGCGCGCCAGCGGCGCGATGTCGGTGACGTTCGGCGAGAGCTTGACGATCAGCAGACCGCGGCGGGTCACCCGGCGGACCGCCTCGACCAACGGGCGCAAGAGCCGCGGGTCGGTGCCGAACATGAGCCCGTCGGCGACGTTCGGGCACGAGACATTGAGCTCGAAGCCCGCCAGGCAGTCGAACGCGCTCAGCGCGCCCACGACCTCGACGTAGTCTTCCACGCGGTAGCCCGCGACGTTGACGAACACCGGGGTGGGCATCGTGCGGATGAATGGGATCTTCTCCGCGATGAACCGCTTCAGCCCTACGTTCGCGAGCCCAATCGCGTTCAACAGCCCCGCGCGCAACTCGACGATGCGCTCAGGCTGGTTTCCGGGGCGCTCGTGAACCGTCACGCTCTTGGTCGTAAACCCACCCAGCCGGCGGTAGTCGATCAAGTCCGCGTACTCCGGCCCATAGCCGCATGTGCCCGAGGCCGTCAGCATGGGTGTGCACAGTTGCACACCCCCGAGGTTCGTGACGAGTTCCGGCCCCGTGGTCGGCGGCGTGCGCGGGTCCGGCGTCGGGGGCGTGGGGACAGGCGACATGCGCGGCAGCATCGGTGGGTTCGCGGGGGTTGTCAATGTTGCGCCCGGGATCGCGGCGCTCGCGGCGCAGTGCGAGCGCCCGCGCCCGGGGCGCTGATCTCGATGCGAGAAATATGGGGCGCAGGTCATCGCGCATCGCGCACGGTCCGATGAACAGGAGCAGCGCCCATGGCGCGGCCGCCCGGCTCGCGGCGGCCAGCGCCCGCGCAGGGTGCTTCGCTCTGCGTGCGCGGCTTCGCGCCGCGCACGGGATCGCGCCGAGACCGACATGCGACTGGTGGACGAGTTCTACACCTGGCTGATCCAGGGCCCGACGCCCGACTGCGACGAGATTCTCGCCGCCGGGCTCGCGTGCGCCGAGCCGGAGTTCTTCGATCAGATCATTGCGACGCTCATGCAGCGCGGCTATGTCGCGTCGTGGACGTCGCTGATCGGCCATTACGACCAGCTTGCGCCCGACACGCGCGAGAAGCTGCACGCCAACGAGCAGCACCTCGAGGCCGGAATCGAAGGCGTGCTTCGCGGCGGCTCCGCCGAAGCGCGAGCCGCTGCGATGAGCGCCCTGCTTCACCGCCCGTTTCCGCGGCTGGCCTACCTGCTGCCGCGCGCCCTGCTCGAACCGAGCCGCAAGCTGCGTGAGGCGGCGTCCGAAGTGCTCGCGCGGACGGTGGATACGTTCCTCGCGGAACAGGACCGCCGCGCGGCGCGCGAAGGTCCGGGAGCCTATCTCGATCGGCGCTCGGAGCGCGTGTCGCTGCGCGACGCGGCGACCGAGGTGCTGCGGACGTTTGATCGTCATCACCGCGTCGAGCTGGTCGAGCCGTGCATCTGGCTGGCGAGCGAGATCGGCGACGAGCTGTGGGAGCTGCTGGAAAACCGCCGGTCGAAGTGCGGGCGCGTGGTGCTCGAGCAACTGCCGGCGTGGAGCAACACGCGCGTCGCGGGTTTCCTGGTGATGGCGCTGGGGCACGACGATTGGCGCTCGCCGGCGCAGCACGTCTTGCGCACCTGGAAGACGCTGCCGCAGTTCGTCGCGCTGCTGCGCCACACGCAGCTGGCTTCGCGCCCGTCGCTGGCGCGGGCGCTGGGCGGCATCCGCAGCCCCGAGTGGTTCCTCTCGATCGACACCAACCTGTCGCAAATCCCGCAGCACCTGCGGCCGGCCGTACCGTGGTGGATCTGTCGCGTGGCGATGAACGAGCCCGACCGGTTGACGTGCCTGACGCGCTGGGCGCGCTGCCCGGACGGCGCCGTGCAGCGCGCCGTCGCGTACGCGCTTGCCGCGCTTGGCACGCCCGCCGCCATGCACGCCC
This sequence comes from Phycisphaerae bacterium, assembly GCA_050184295.1. Classification (GTDB taxonomy): domain Bacteria; phylum Planctomycetota; class Phycisphaerae; order UBA1845; family Fen-1342; genus JBFXAM01. The sequence goes on from JBFXAM010000041.1 coordinate 2,812, forward strand.
TGCGGCTTCTGGTCGGCGGCAGCGGTGTGCCGGCGGTGTTCGCGCGTTGGTGCCTGCGCGGCGCGGGACAGCCCGCGCCGACCCGCGAGGCGCCCGCGCCGGGATCCCGCACCGGCGCGGCCGCGTTGACCAGCTCGACCGCGGACCCCGGCGACGGCCCGAGCCGACGCGAAGCGGGCGGTACGCCGGACTCCGGAGGCGGGACCGGGGCGCGACCCGACGACGATTTTGTCCGGCTGTGGCCGCGGCTGAAGCGCGCGGCGCCCGCGGAGCGCGAGGAGCTGCTCGCCGCGATGCGGCGCGCGGTGCAAGCGGCGCCGGAACTGTTGCTGGCGCAGGTGCGCTCGCCGGACGTCCGCGACCGCATGCTGGTGCTGGACATCGCCGAGCAGACCGATCTGGTGGAGCGCTATCCGCTGGAACTGCGACCGCTGTGTGCCGACAGCTCGATCGACGTGCGCCGCCGGGCACAAGCGCTGTTCGGCATGTCGCCGGCGGAGAGCGCCTGACGCATCCGACCACCGCACGGGCGCAGTCTCGCAGGGAAATCGATGACGACGCTACTGGCACAAATAACCGGGTACGCGACCGAGGACGAGAAAATCGCCGCGCTGCGCAACGCATTTCGCGTGCAGCAGAGCGACGCCGAACTCACCGTGTTCTGGTGGCTGCTGCTGGTCGCGGGCATCGGCGGGCTGGCGGCGATCGCGCTCCGCCTGTTTCGCGAGCGACGCGAAGCGCGGCTGGCACGAGGCGTGGACTATCTCGCGATCGCCGTGGATCTGCTCGACCTGAACGCGACGGATCGGCGCCTGTTGCGGCTGATTGTCCAACGCGCCGGGCTGCCCCACCCGGCCGCGGTGCTGCTGTCGCCGGCAAACCTCGCCCACGCCGCCGAGTGCGCGGGGATCGGGCCGCAGGACCACGAGCTCTACCCGCGGCTTCAGCGGCTGCGCGACAAGTTGTTCAACACGCGCGCCGACGACCGAACCGCGTAGAGCATGACCCGCAGCCGCGCGCCGCGGAGTCCAGCGCGCTGCTCCGGCGCGGCGAAGCGGAGCGGCGCATGCCGGGAATCCGGTCCGCGTGATGGCGGTTGGGCGGCTGGGCGTTTCCCACGGCGCCGCCCGGCACGTCGCGGGTTGGACCGCGGTCGCCCCCTGTCGGTACACTCGGCTGCATGGACCCCGATCCATCGGATTCCGATTCCACAGCGCGAACCGCGGCGGCGTGCAGCGGCAGCGCCGCGGACAGCGCGGTCATCCGCGTCGTCGGGGCGCGCGAGCACAACCTTTGCTCGGTCGATCTCACGCTCGAAAAGAACCAACTGATCTGCTTCACCGGCGTCTCGGGCAGCGGCAAGAGCAGCCTGGCCTTCGACACACTCTACGCCGAGGGACAGCGCCGCTACATCGAATCGCTAAGCTCCTACGCCCGCCAGTTTCTCGGGCAGTTGCCCAAGCCCGACGTCGACCAGATCACGGGGCTGGCGCCGTCGATCTCGATTCAGCAGAAAACGAGCGGCTGGAACCCGCGCAGCACGGTCGGCACGATCACGCAGATTCACGATTACCTGCGGGTGTTGTTCGCGCGTGCCGGAACGCAGCTTTGCACCGAGTGCGGCCGGCCGATCGCGGCCCAGACGCGCGAACAGATGATCGGGCGCGTGCTGGCGCTGCCGGAGGGGACGGCGTTCACGCTGCTGGCGCCGAAGATTCGCGGACAGAAGGGCGAGTACAAAGACCTGTTCGCGGAGCTGCTGGCGGCTGGTTTTGCACGCGCGCGCGTCGACGGCCAGTATGTCACGCTTGCCGATCCCCCGCCGCTCGACCGCTATCGCCGCCACGACATCGAGGTCGTCGTCGACCGGCTGGTCGTGAAACCCGGCGTGCGAACGCGCCTCGCCGACGGGCTGGAGACCGCGCTGGCCGCAGGCGCGGGCACGGCCATCGTCGTCGTCGGCGAGGGCGCGCCGCCGCAACGCGCGGGCGTCACCGCGGATGACGACGAGACGCCGCCGCCCGGCGGCAAGCGCCGCGCGAAGGCGTCGCGCCGCCCGACGGAGCCGAGCCGCGCCGCGCGCGAAGCCGCGCTCGCGAGGCGTGCCGATCAGCATGCGGGCCACGACGAGGTCCAACGACCGCCGGACGCACCGACACCGCCCGCCGACAACGCCGCGCCAAGTGCGGACGCGGGCCAGGATCTGTTGCTGTCGAGCGGCTACGCATGCTCGGCGTGCGGCTTGAGTTTTGAGCAACCGACGCCGCAAATGTTCAGCTTCAACAGCCCGCAGGGGATGTGTGCGAGCTGCGACGGCCTGGGCGAACGGTTCGACTTCGACCCCGACCTGCTCATCCCCGATCCGTCGCTGCCGTTCCTGGCGCCGTGCGTCGTCGCGCTGCGCACCAAGCCGGGAAAGTGGCGCACGCACATTTACCGCGGCGTCGCCGACCACCTGGGCGTCGATCTTGACAAGGCGTGGCGCGAACTTCCGAAGAAGGCGCGCGACGCCCTGCTTCATGGCACGGGTGCGGCGCACATCACGTTCGAATGGCGCGGGCGCTTCGGCGTCTGGCGACATGGCGGGACATATGAAGGCGTGATCGCGGAGCTCCAGGCGAAGTACAAGAAGAGCACCTCAGCGCTGGTGCGCAAGTACTACGAGCAGTTCATGCGCCAGGCGCCGTGTCCGCAGTGTCGCGGTGCGCGGCTGAACCGCCAGGCACTCGCGGTGGTGCTCGCGCGTCGCGACGGCGCGAACGCGAGCGGCGAGCGCCTCAATCTGCACGAGCTCTGCCGGCTTTCGATCCGCCGGACGATGGAGTTCTTCCGGGACTTGGCGCTGGATGACGTGCGGGCGTTGATCGCGGCCGAGCCGCTGAAGGAAATCCGCGCCCGGCTGCAATTTCTGCTGGACGTGGGGCTCGACTACCTCACGCTGGACCGCTCCGCGCCGACACTCTCGGGCGGCGAGTCGCAGCGCATCCGCCTCGCAAGCCAGATCGGCTGCGGGCTCGTCGGCGTGCTCTATGTGCTCGACGAGCCAAGCATCGGACTGCATCCGCGCGACAACCAGCGCCTGCTCGCGTCGCTCCGGCGGCTGCGCGACATGGGCAACACGGTCGTTGTGGTCGAGCACGACCAGGACACCATGGAGGCCGCCGACCGCATCGTCGATTTCGGACCCGGACCCGGCGTGCGCGGCGGGCGGGTTGTCGCGCAAGGCACGGTCGCGGAGGTGGCGGCCGCGCCCGAGTCGCTCACCGGCGCCTATCTCTCCGGGCGAGCAGCGATTCCGATCCCCGCGACGCGCCGCCCCGTGTGCGTGCCGGACTCGTTCCGAAAACGCTCGGCGTCTCCCGCACCGCACGCGCCCGCCAGTGCGATAGCGGACCCACCACCGGCCGCCGAAAACCAGCGCGCGGCCACCGGCGAAAGCCGTGGGCGGCGCGGCCAACGCTGAGCGCCAGCCTCCCGGTTCGTTCACACAGGGTCGGTTTTCGAGCGCCGTCGCCGGAGGCCGGCGTCGGATTCCTGTTGCGCGCCCGCGCATCCGAGAAAAGCTGTGCTGCGCCCCGCGGCGCGGCGCGCTTTTTGGGAAGTGTCGAGCGGCGGCGGGGCGCCGGCGCGGCGCGCCGCGCCTCGGCGGAGAAGCGGCGCCGCCCGTTCGTGAATGCCGGCGCGCGTCGCGTCGATACATCCCGAGGAGTGGTGAACGCAGTGCGTCGCGGAGGAGCTCCAACGACATGCCGGTCACGATGATCTGCCCCAATCTCACCTGCCGCCAGACGGTTGTGTCGGCGGACAACATGCGCGGCAAGATCGTGCGCTGCGCTTATTGCGGGCAGCCGTTTCTCGTGCCGACGCGCGAGTCGACCAACCCCGAGACGCCGAAGGACAAGGACGCGGACGGCAAATCGAAACGCCGCGCGTTCTGAGCACGACGAAGCCACGCGACTCGGGGGCGCCGTCGGCGCGGGGCGTCCGACGGGGTTCGGGGCGGTTTCGGGCCGGTTGTGCCTTCCGGGGGGACGCAGACGATGAGACATTCCGCGAACCATCGGCGGTCGGGTTCCACCGCATCCGCAACCGAATCGCAGACCATCCGCTTCCGTGCGCGTCGCGACTGGCTGGCGCCGCCGACGGGCGGGCTGCGCCGTGCCGCACCCGCGGCGCGCTCGCTGGCCGACGAGGTGACCGACGATCCCGAGTTGATCACCGCGCTGATCGGCGCTCCGGATCCCGCGCGGCCGGCGGCGATGGAGCACGAAGTGTTCGAGCTGATCCGGGATGCGTTGGCGCGCTGTCCGGATCGCGCCGACTTGCACTACCGCGCCGCGGAGGCCGCATTTCACGCCGGGCGGATCGCGGAATCGCACCACCTGGTCCGCGCGGCGCTGCGGATCAACCCCGCGTTCACGGCCGCCCGCATTCTGGCGGCGCGCGTGCTGGCTCTCCGGGGGGAGATCGACGCGGCCCTGCGCCACGTCGAGCACGCGCTTGCGGCGGGCGTCGACTACGCCGACGTTCACACACTGCACGGACAACTGCTCGCGCGACGCGGCGCCGCGGGCGCCGCTCGGGCCGCATTCGAACGCGCCTTGCGCCTCAATCCCGCGCTGAATGCGGCCCGCAGCGGACTCGCCGCCCTGGCCGGCGACGCGACGAACGGGCGCTCCGCATGAGTTACCTGCTCGAGTGTCTCGGCCGCGGCCTGCTCGGCAACCTGCTGGACGCCTTCGAGACGCAGTTGCCGACGGCGTCGCAGGACCAGCTCGAAGCGCTCGCGCAGCGCCGCGAGGACTCGCCCACTTCCGCCGATCTCGCGGTCCGTCTCGGTGTCGCGTGTCTGCGGAGCCTGCGGTTGACCGACGCACGGCACGCGTTCGAGAGCGCGCGCGAGCTGGCGCCGGACGCGGTCGCGCCGGTGCTCGGGCTGGCGTGCGTGTACGACGAGCTCGGCGAGATCGACGGGGCGCTGCGTTGCCTGGCGATCGCGCAGGCCCACGACCCCGCTGATCCCGCGATCGCTTTCGCGCTCGGCTTTGTCCACGAACGCCGCGGTGACGCCGACGCCGCCGAAGCGAACTATCGCCGCGCGGTCGAGCTGTGCCCGCGGCTGCGCAACGGTCACGAGCGGCTGGCGGCACTCGCGCTGAAGCGCAGCGATTGGGAAAGCGCGGCGCGCTGCTACGAGCAGCTCGCAGAGCTGGAGCCGAACGACCTGGATGTGCTGCTGACGCTGGGCAACCTCGCGCTGCAGGCCGGACAGCCGCTGGCGGGCATCGATCACTTTCAGAAAGCGCTGCTGATCGAGCCGGAGTGCGGCGAATCGCCGTTTGACGCGGCCGCGAGCGCCGCGAGCGACGGGCGGTTGCGGCACGCAGTCGACACGATCCAGCGCCTGATGAAGAAATACCCCGGGGTCGCGGAGTTTCACGTGCACCTCGGGGACGTGTACGTGAAGCTCGACGACGACTGCGGCGCGATCCGGGAGTATGAAGCGGCGCTCGAGATGCAACCCAATTTTCTCGAGGCGACCGTGAAGCTCGGAACGCAGCACCTGCGCAAGGGTCGCTTCGTCGACGCGGCCCAGTCGTTCAACCGCGCCGTCGAGCTGAACGACCGACTCATGACGGCGTTCGTCGGACTCGGCGTCGCACAGCGCGCCGCCGGACGCGACGAGGAGGCCCGGGCGACCTTTGACCTGGCCGCCAGCCTGGAGCCGAACACGACACTGCTGTTTTCCGAGGCGGCAAGGCTCCAGTTGCGCGACGAAACGACGCAGCACGCGCGCCAGCTCGGTGGGCATGACGAGCCCGCCGACGGTCCCCGCGCACCCGCGCCGCTCGCGCGCGCCACGCCCCTGGACAGCAACGAACTGCTCCGCGAGGCGGCCCGACGGCACGAACAGGCGATTCGGCAATCGCCGAACTACGCCGACCTGCACTACCGCTACGGCCTGCTGCTGCGCCAGCTCGGCGACTTCGCGCCGGCCGTGGACGCGTTCCGCCGCGCGATCGAGATCAATCCGAACTATGTCAAGGCGCTGATCAAGCTGGGTGTGTGTCTGAAGGAATCGGGCGAGTGCGACGCGGCGATCGACGCGTTTCAGAAGGCGCTGACGCTGCGCAGCGACTATGTGGACGTGCACTATCAGCTCGGGCTGCTCTTTGCCCAACGCAACCAGTTCGATCTCGCGGTCGAGCACTTCGAGCACGCGGTCGCCGGCAACTCGCGAAACCTGGCGTTCCGCCAAAACCTCGCCTTGGCGCTCCAGAGCATCGGCATGGTCGACAAGGCCGCCGCCACGTGGCGATCCATCTGCGAGCTCGCCCGCAGCGAACCCGCGCTCGGCCGCGGCGTGAAAATCGGCGACTCCCTCGACTAAGGCAAGCCGCGCCGATCAGATCGCACCACGCCAGCGAGGGGGCCAGGTTAGCGCTGGAACCGCGCGGCGCACGTGCGCGGTTGGCTCCGGAATGCCGCTGAAAAGCACACCGCAACGAAGTCGCGTGCGAGTCCGAAACCCGGGGCGATCGGATCGGCTCTAAGATGTCGCGTGATGAGCGCGCCGCGACAGGCCGAGCCACGCGAACGATCCGGCGGGTACTTCCGCTGGGGCATTGCGTGTCTCGTGTTCGCCGCGGCGGTCGGGCTTTCGCTTCCCACCTTGCTTCAGTTTCCCGATCCGGCCCAAGCGCCGCGCGCGATGGAGCCCGCGAGCGACCCGCGACGCGCGGCGGGCGCAACATCGTCGACGGCCGGGGACAGCGGCGACGGCGCGGGGCATGCCCAGGCAGTCCCTCCCGGGGACGAGTCGCTCGACGCGCCGCCGGGGGGCCGGACGGATTTGGACTTCGAATACTCGGCGTATCGGCAGGCGGCTCAGGCGGACCGCGATCGCGCGTATGTTCCGCGTTCGCCGCTCGCGGACATCCCGCTCGCGGCGCCGCCGGCGCCCACCGCCGCGACCGCGCCGGTACCGGGCGCCGCGGACTCCGACCCGGGCGGCGCGCTGCATCGCTCGACCGAGGAGCGTCGCGCGCGGGTGCGGCGTTTCGGCGGAACGGTCGCGACGGAGGACGCGGTCGAGCACGCGTTGCGCTGGCTGGCGGCGCACCAGTCGCCGGACGGGACGTGGGACCGGTTCAATTTCAATCGGCGTTGCCCGGCGAACGACGCGTGCACCGGGGCGGCGCTCGTGCGAACCGACGACTCGCTGCTGGCCGGCGTAACGGGCGTCGCGCTGCTCGCGTTTCTCGGGGCCGGGTATACCGACCGCGATGGCCCGTTCCCCGCGACCGTTGCCACCGCCGTCGACGCTCTGCTTCGCATGCAACGGCCCGACGGCGGATTCTCGGCGACGCGCGGAATGGCCGGCTACAACAACGCAGTCGCGACGTTCGCGCTGGCCGAATACCACGCGCTGACCCGCGACGCGCGCGTCCGGCTTCCGCTGCAACGCGCGGTGGCGCACCTGGCCGCGTCGCAACAGGCGCTCGGCGGCTGGGACTACCTCGCCGACCCCGAGAGCGGGCGCTGCGACACGTCGATCACCGGCTGGGCGGTACAGGCGCTGGCGGCGGCAAAATCCGGCGGCATCGCGGTTCCGCCCGAAACGCTGGTGCGCGCGGCGCTGCACCTGGCGCGGGCCACGCAGCCGGACGGGCGCATCTGGTACTCCGACGCCGGCACAGGTTTTCGGCTCGACCCGGGAGCGCGGCCGATGTATCGCTTCGGCGCCGCGATGACGGCCACCGGACTCACGTGCGAGCATCTGCTCGGTTGGCGCGGCGACGCCCCCACCGTGGCGCGCCAGGAAGCCCTCCTGTTCGCCGAGCCGCCGTCGGCGACGTTGGCGCGGGGCGGCGACGCGACCCAGCTGCACAGCGAGTACTACTGGTACTACGGCACCGTGGCGATGTTCCAAGGCGGGGGCGAGCGCTGGGAGCGCTGGAACGCACGGCTGCGCGACGCGATCCTGCCGCTCCAGGATCGCACTCAGCGCGGCGAGCGCCGCGCGCACGCCTTCGGGAGCGTTGCTCCGTTCGGCCGGAACTGGGGCCGCTGGGGGCGCATCGGCGGCCGCGTCTACTCGACCGCGATCGCGGCGCTCACGCTGGAAATCTACTATCGTCACACGCCGGCGTATCTCGACGAGCGGCTGCTTCTGACTTCCGGCGACTGGCGGAGCTTTCTGGCGACGGCGGACGAGCGCGAGGCACGTGTGGCGGCGGTCGTGCTGCGCGAGTTGCGCTATGAAGTGGGCGAGCTGCCGTTGCTCCATCTGCTCACGCATGCGGACCGAGCCGTCGCGCTCAGCGCCGCTCAGGGGCTCGCCGCCATCGACTCGCCGCTCGGGCGCGACGTGCTGGAGCGCGAGCTGCCCGGAGCCGCGGACTGGGAGCGTTCCGCGATCGAACGCGCGTTGCGCCGCGTGCGCGAGATCGACGCGCTGCCCGCCAGCGCAGGACGGGTGCGCCTGTTCGACGCGACGAGCGGGCTTGCGACGCTCGAACTGCCGCGGTCGTACCTGGGCATGATTGCACGGACGCCGCGCGAAGGTCACGACGCGGCGGCGCTTCGCGTCATTCAGCGATTCAGCGGCCGAGAAGTTGTGGTTGCCGAGTGGATCGAGCCGCGCGGGCAGCCGCCGCGGAATGGCGACCCGATCGTCGCGCGTTGATTAGACTTGCGAGGAGCATTCCCGCGGCCTACCATAGAAGGTCGTCGGGCGGCGCTCGTCGTGTCAGTCCGGCGTGTCGTGTTCGACCGGCGGCGGAAATCCGTATCGTGCCGATTCGCAAGAACAGTACGCTTGTTGTGCTCTGCGCCGGGCTGCTCGCATCGGCGTCGGGGGTTGGTTTCGACCTGCATCGCTGGGTCGACGGCCGCCCGGAAGTCGGGTTCTGCGAGCACGAATGCGACTCGGCACACCAGACGCACGCGCCGCCGGCGCCGGCTCCAACCCATTCGCACAACGATTGCCCGGTGTGCTTCGCCTTCGTCACCGCGGCATCGGCGCTGATCGCCGAACCCGTGGTTTGCCGCGCGCTGCTCCCGCCGATGGAAGTGGCGGATTCGCGGCCGCTCATCTCCGTATACAGTGCCCCGGCCCATAGTCCGCTCCAACCTCGGGCCCCGCCGGTCATCTAACCGCTCCCGATCGCCGATTGGGATTCGGAATGCGCCGTGCTCGGCGCGCCGCCGAATGCGCGATGTGTGCGCTTCGGGCGCGGCCGTCCGCAGTTGCGGCGTTGCCGGGCCGCTGGATCGCAGTGCCACGACAGCCGTGCGCCCGCCAGTGCGTCGGCGCCATGTGCTGCCGCACCGGCCCAATCGACGACGCCGCTGAACATCCTCGTGCGTATTCGGTTCGCTTGCGTGCGTTGACCTCTGGGCGGCGCGCGTCAGCGGTCGTTCCGTCACACCTCACGTGCAGCGCGGCTGCAACGGAGGATATCCTCATGCGCACTCGCGCATTCACGCTGATCGAGTTGCTGGTAGTCGTCGCCGTCATCGCACTGCTGATTTCGATCCTCTTGCCGGCGCTGCACCGAGCGCGCGACCAGGCGAAAGCCGGCGTCTGTCTCGCCAACCTTCGAAGCCTCGGCACCGCGCTGCAAACGTATCTGCACGTCAACCGCGATCGGTTTCCGATGGTCGGGTTTCAGCACGGCGGACAGTCGGATCCCGCCTCAAGCTGGATCACACTCCTGATGCGCGACTATGGCGCGCGCGGCGGCGAGACGCGCACCGGCACGAGCGGCGCCGCCGAACTGCTGCGCGAGATCGACGATGTCCGCCGCTGTCCGGCCGACCGCAGCCCACATTTCTCGACGCCCCGGCTGGTCGGTGGCCAGCCCCACTGGCGCGTGAGCAGCTTCGGGACTAATTACTACTTTGCCGTGCCGCGGGAGCAGATCGCAACCATCGGCAAGACCGAGCCGTTCGACCGGCTCGACCGCGTGCCGCGCGCGGCAACGACGATCTACTTCGGCGAATTGGCCGAGACCGGCGAATACGCAACGGCCGACCACGCTCATCCAGAGTTCTGGTTCGGCGGCGATCCGCGCACGCTTGCGGGCCGCGAACTCACGCTCGAGCGGCACAACCGTCGCGGACACTACGGATTCATCGACGGGCACGCCGCGGCACACACGTTCGAGGACACCTATCAGATCGACGTCGCCGGCACCGATCTGCCGTCGGGCCGCATCGCCTGGTTTCGCAATCGGTGGGATCCCGATGTGGCCAAGTGATCCATCAACTGATAACCCATACGGCCACGGGCGGTCTCGACGGCCGCACCGCGGCGCTCTCCAGAAGGAAGGAAGCAATCCATGAAGTGTATACAGAGACTTTCGCTGACCGTACTCGCGAGTGCGGCACTGGTCGGACCGGTGCGAGCCGGCGAGGAGCTGGATGTCGAGGTGGGGCGAACCGCGGGCGGCGCGCTGGCATTTCCGCCGTTTGACTTTGGGAAGGCGACGCTCGACGCCGTCGACCCGGGCAACCCGTTCGGGCTGAACGGCTACTCGGGCGAGAACCCCGGCTGGGCGGCTGAAGGTGCGCCGGAGGGGTTGCTTGCTCTCGAAGACGGTGCGGACATCTGGGTGGAGGTGCTCGCGCTCTCCCCTGCGCTGCGCATGCTCGATCCCAACGCCGGGCTCGCGGACATCGTCCCCGGCGGTTCGTGGCGACTCGGCGGACCGGAGTTCGACGCCCACCCGCTCTGGCTCATCGATGCCGATCACCCCGCGTTTGACCCCGGGCAGGAACACTGGACCGCGGCGTTCCGGCTCGTCGATCACGGGACCACCGCTTACGCACCCTCGCAGACCCACGCGTTCGTGTTCCGAATTCCCGAACCCGGGACAGGACTGTTGTTCGCCGCTGCCGCGGCGGTTGTCGCGCTGCGCCGGAGGGCTGGATCGGCAGGAACACGCCCACTAACGAGCGTCCTGCGCGCGCCCCGTCGGGGGCGCCCACCCGCAATACCCATTCGCGGAGGAACGCCGATGAAAGTTCGATTTCCGCTATGCACCGGCGCGACGGCGGCGATCGCCGCGTTCAGCACCATCGCCGCAGCCCAGCCGCACGGCGGCGATCTCTGGCCGTGCGTTTCGAGCGCTGGCGTGCTGAAGCTCAGCCCGCGCGGTTTTTCGCCGGAGGACGACGTGGCGGTCTTGCCGCCGGCGAGCGGGCTGTTTCAGGGCTGGTCCGGCAATTCGCCGGGCTTTGATGACATCGAAGCCGACGATCCGGAGACGGACTCGTACCCGTTCGCGCCCGGCGGGACGATCCGGCTCGAGATTCTCGCGCTCGATCCCGCGTTGCGCGTCTGGGGCGCCGGGCTTCAGCAGTTCGTGCCCGGCAGCACGCCGCTGCTCGGCGACACGAGCGGCGACGTGCACACGCACCTGATCTGGCACATCGACTCGCAGCATGCACAGTTCAACGGGCAACAAACGCTCTGGCGCGGCACGTTTCGGCTGATCGACACGGGCGGAACCAACTACACGCCGTCGCTGCCGTTCACGCTGCGGTTCCGCAACGTCGCGTGCACCGCCGGCGATGCGAATGCGGACGCCGTCGTCAACAACTTTGATATCGATCTGTTTGTCGCCGTGTTGACCGATCCCTCCGGCGCGACCGCGGAGCAGCGCTGCGCCGCGGACGCGAATCTCGACGGCCTAGTCAACAACTTCGATATCGACGCGTTCGTCGCGCTGCTCTCCGGGTGAAGGGGAGCGCGCCGGCGCCGCGCGGCACGCGGTCGAGCCGCCGCGCGGCACGAATCGGCGGAATCGCGCCGGCGCGACGTATAATCGGACGAATGGAACTCCGCTGCGTGTGTCTCGAACTGAGCCTCCGCGGATTGCTGTCATTCGCCCGGCGGCAGGAGATCACGTCGTTCGATGCGCTCAGCCGCGCAACGGGCTGTGGCACGCGCTGCGGCACATGTCGGCCGTACATCGAGCGGATGCTCGCGAGCGGCGAGGTGCCGACGGCAGACATCGTCCCGCGCTTGCCGGATTCGCCGTGGGCGCCGGGCTGACGGCGTGGAGCGGCGTCACCGGCGGGTTGGCTGGCGGCGGCGGTCCGCGGAGCGGCCCGGGGCGTGACGGTGACGCGCTGCGGAAGCGGGGTTTTCCGCGATTTCCGCTTGCATGTTCATATTCTGTTAGGTATACTTCGGATGTCCGTTGCGGGCGGGTGGGCGTTCGCTGCCTGGTTTCATGGGGCTCTCTGCGCCATGGGCTCGGGCGCTGAAAGCGCCTTGGGATCGACGTTCTACTGAAATCGCATCGTGATCCGGCGCGCCGGAGCCGCCGCGACGTGTGCACTGCGCGCGGGATGCACAGCGTGCCGGATGCACGGCGTGCGTCACGCGCGCGGCGCGTCCGGCATATGCGACGCGCGGGAAACGTGTGGCATGCGCGAACCGTACCGCTGCGCACGGCATGCGTGCAGGTCGCACGCGCTGCGGTCGGTGCTCGATCCAGCGCATCAAACGGCGCTGAGGCTGACGACGTCCGCGCGATGGCCGCGGCGCGCTCGCGGGAGAGGCTCGTATGTCTGAGCCGCCGAACCGCCGATGGCACGAGCATGCGCACAAGCAATGCGGCGGCTCGCCGAAAGCCGCCTTGCGGAGCGGAAGCGGCGACCGCGCCCTTCGTGATCTCCTTGATTCGAAAGACAGCGCGTCCGAACGTGTTGCAGCGGAGCGCGGCGTTCACGGACCCGGTCGCGCCCGTTGCGATCTGCCGGCATATGCCGAACTGCGTAGCCTGTCGAATTTCTCATTTCTGTGCGGCGCGTCGCATCCCGAGGAGCTCGTCGCGCGCGCCGTCGAGCTGGGCTACGCGGCGCTCGCGCTCACCGACCGCAACTCGCTCGCCGGCGTGGTGCGCGCCCATCTCGCCGCCAAGGAGCACGGCCTGCATCTCATCATCGGCGCCGAGGTCACGCCGCACGACGCTCCGCCGATCGTGCTGCTCGCGCCCGATCGGGCGGCGTACGGGCGGCTCTGCCGGCTGATCACGCGCGGCCGCACGCGCGGGATCAAGGGGTCGTGCGCGCTCGATCTGAGCGACATCGCCGACCACGCCGAGGGACTGATCGGAGTTGTGGCGTACGAGCTTGGGGATGCGATCTCGCGTGAACCGCGGGACGAAGAGACGAAGGGACGAACGAGAGACCCGAGCGGGCGACGATTCGCCAATCGCAATCCGCAATCCGAAATCCGCAATCCGCAATTCATCGAGGCGCTCCACGAATACCGCCGACATTTCGGCGATCGGCTCTATCTCGGCGCCGACCTGGCTTATGACTGGCCGGACGGCGTGCGACTCACCGCGTTCGCGCGTTTGTCGGAAGCAACGGGCATCCCGCTGATCGCGACGAACCCGGTGCACTATCACGTTCCCGAGCGGCGCTATCTCCAGGACGTGCTCACGTGCATCCGCGAGAAATGCACGCTCACCGACGCCGGGCGGCGGTTGCTGCCCAACGCGGAGCGACACCTGCGCCCGCGCGACGAGATCGCGCAGCGTTACCGCGGGTATGAACCGCTTTTGCGGCGGACGATCGAGGTCGCGCGCAGCTGCACGTTCAGCCTCGATGAGCTGCGCTACGAATATCCGCGCGAGCTGGTTCCCGACGACCGCACGGCGAGCGGCTTCCTCGCGGAGTTGACCTGGACGGGTGCTGCGCGGGCGTTTCGCGAGCGCGCGCCGGCGAACGCCGCCGTTTCATCGAGCGCGCCGCTGGCGCCGGCGGCGTGGATTCCCGCCGACATTCGTGCGTTGATCGAATCGGAGCTGCGCCTGATCGCGGAGCTCAAGTATGAGCACTATTTTCTGACCGTTTGGGATTTGTGTCGCTTCGCGCGGCAGCGCGGCATTCTCTGCCAGGGGCGCGGCTCGGCGGCAAACTCGGCGGTGTGCTATTACCTCGGCGTGACCGCGGTCGACCCGACGCGCGTCGAACTCCTCTTCGAGCGCTTCATCAGCAAGGAGCGCAACGAACCGCCGGATATCGACGTCGACTTTGAGCATGTGCGCCGCGAGGAGGTCTTTCAATACATCTACGAGAAATACGGGCGCGAGCGCGCCGGAATCGCGGCGGAGGTGATCCGCTATCGCCCCCGCTCGGCGGTGCGCGACGTGGGCAAGGCGCTCGGGCTGTCGCTCGACCGCGTCGACAAGCTCGCCAAGTCGATCGACTGGTGGGCCGAGGACGCGGCGCTGGAGAGCGGCGTGCGCGAATGCGGCCTCGATCCGCGCGACCGCACGGTGCAGATGCTCATGCGTCTCGTGCGGCAACTGGTCGGCTTTCCGCGCCACCTGTCGCAGCACGTCGGCGGATTTGTCATCACCGATACGCCCCTGTGCGAGATCGTGCCGATCGAGAATGGAGGCATGCCGGGCCGCACGTTCATCGAATGGGATAAGGATGATATTGACGCACTAGGGATTCTGAAAGTCGATTGCCTGGCGCTGGGAATGCTGACGGCGCTGCGGATGTGTTTTACTTTGCTGCATGAAACATCAGGAAGCGGGGAGCAGGGAGCAACGGCGGCGCGGTGCGCGTGCCACTGCGTGCCCGGCCGATCGTCCCCGGCTCGCGCGGACTGCCGATACGTCGATCCCACTGCACAACGACTCCCGGATGGTCCTTCATCCCCTGTTTCCGGTTCTCCGCTCCCGGTTCCCTCGAACCTCCGCTCCATTCCTTCCGAAGACCCCGCGGTCTACGACATGCTCTGCGCCGCCGACACCGTCGGCGTCTTTCAGATCGAGAGCCGCGCGCAGATGAGCATGCTCCCGCGACTCAAGCCGCGCTCTTTCTATGACCTCGTGATCGAGGTCGCGATCGTGCGACCCGGGCCGATTCAAGGCGGCATGGTGCATCCCTACCTGCGCCGTCGCGACGGCCTCGAAGCCGTCTCGTATCCCAGCCCTGCCGTGCGCAGCGTGCTCGAAAAGACGCTCGGCGTGCCGCTGTTTCAGGAGCAGGTGATGCGGCTGGCCGTGGTCGCGGCGGGCTTCACACCCGGCGAGGCCGACCAGCTCCGCCGCGCGATGGCGGCCTGGCGCCGTAACGGAAGCATCGAGAAGTTTCATTTCAAGCTCATCGATGGCATGTTGACGAACGGATATGCGCGCGAGTTCGCCGAGCAGGTGTACAAGCAGATCTGCGGCTTTGGCGAGTATGGCTTTCCCGAGAGCCACGCGGCGTCGTTTGCGCTGCTGGTGTACGCGTCGGCGTGGCTGAAACGCTATCATCCGGCCGCGTTCTGCGCCGCGGTCATCAATTCGCAGCCGATGGGTTTCTACACTCCCGGACAACTGATCCGCGACGCGATTGCACACGGCGTGCGCGTGTTGCCGGTGGATGTCAACTATAGCGATTGGGATTGCACGTTGGAAGAAGGGACGAAAGGACGGGGGGACGTAGGGACAAAGGCGGCAGCCGGGGCGCAGGGGCCGGCGCTGCGACTGGGGTTGCGACTCGTTCGCGGGTTGAATGAGGAAAAAGTCCGCGGCCTGCTGGTGTATCGTCGAGCGCGACTGGAATGCGCGCGCAGCGAGCGTGCGCGCTGCGCCGCGCCCGCTCCGTCGTCTCGGCCATCCGGTCCGGACTCCCCGCCCGATTGCCGCCGCGAAAGCGGCGCTGCTCCATGCTTGTCGGAATGCCGCGTGGACGGCGGCGCTACGGCTCCAGGTTCCCCGTTCCCGGTTTCCATTGGCGGGCAAGATGTCCGTCCCACCTCATGCTGCTCTTCGTCCCTTCGTCCCGCCGTCCCTGCGCGCCCGCCCATCACGTCGATCCCGGCCCTCGCGCGGCGTGCCGGCGTCACCCGTGACACGCTTGCGCGCCTCGCGGGCGCCGACGCGTTTCGGTCGCTCGCGCTCGACCGGCGACAGGCTTTGTGGCAGATTCTGGCGCTGGACGACGGGGATCATCCGCTGTTGGCGGAGATCGAGCCGCCCAGCGCCGCGGCGCCGCTGCCGGCGGAGCCGCTGGATGAAACCGTGGTCGAGGACTACGACGCGGTCGGTTTTTCGCTCAGCGCGCATCCGCTGCAACTCGTGCGCCGCGAACTTGCGCCGCTCGGCGTTCTGCGAAGCGACGCGCTGGCGACGACGCCACACGGACGGCGCGTCGCGGTGGCAGGCCTGGTCACGTGTCGGCAGCGGCCGGGTACGGCGAAGGGCATCGTGTTCATGACGCTGGAGGACGAGGCGGGGATGGCCAATCTCATCATCCGCCCGAACGTGTGGGAGCGCTACGCAGGCGTCGGGCGCAGCCGGCTCGCGCTGATCGCCGACGGCGTCATCGAACGGCAGAGCGCGGTCGTTCACCTGATGGTGCAGCGGCTGACCGACCTGTCGAAGCGGCTTGGCACGCTTCGGCCGGCATCGCGCGACTTTCACTGAGACGGCGGCAGAGCAAAGCAGGGCGGCGGACAAGAACGGCGTGGGCGCGCCCCGCACGCGCGCCGGCATGAGCGGCCCCCCACCAGCGCGGCGGCGTCGAGACAGCGGCCCGCTGCCTGCGGTGGCGCGGAGTCCGGCGGTGCGCCGCTCACTCGTCGCGGGCGATGAGCCCGTCGCGGATTTCGACGACCCGTCGGCAACGCTTCGCGACGTTGCCGTCGTGGGTGACGACGACGATCGTCATGCCCGCCGCGTTCAATTGGTCGAGCAGATCAAGGATCGCCAGGCCCGTCGCGCTGTCGAGGTTGCCGGTCGGCTCGTCGGCCAGCAGCATGACCGGATCGTTGGTCAGCGCCCGCGCAATCGCGACGCGCTGCTGCTGACCGCCGGAAAGCTCCGGCGGCTTGTGGTGCACCCGATCCGCGAGGCCGACCCGCTCCGCGAGGTCCAGGGCGCGCTGGCGGCGGTCGCGCGGCGGAGTGCCCTGGTAAAACATCGGCGTTTCGAGGTTCTCGAGCACGGACTGCGTATTGATGAGATTGAAGCTCTGAAAAATGAAGCCGATGCGCTTGCCCCGGATCACCGAGAGCGAGTCGTCATCGAGCGCGGACACGTCGGCGTCGTCGAGCCAGTAACGGCCGGAGGTCGGACGATCGAGGCAGCCGAGGATGTTCATCAACGTGCTTTTGCCGCTGCCGGACGCGCCGACGATCGCGACGTATTCGCCCTGGCGGATCGAAAGCGTGACGCCGCGAAGTGCGTGCACCTCAACGTCGCTGCCCGGCTTGCGATAGATCTTGACAATGTCGGAGAGCCGGATTTTCTCGGCCCGGTCATTCACAGACACCATGCTGCTCCCCGAGGCGGCGATGCGGGGCGGCGGCGTTGGCGCGCCGCGCGAACACGGGCGGGACTGTAGCGTCTTTTCACGCCCGGCGGGTCGCGCTCTTGCCAAAACCGACGATCCGCTAGAATATACCGGTTTGCCGAGCGCGGCGAGTCCCGCGCCCGGAGCTCAAGAGTCGAAGGAAAAGAGACTTATGAAAAAGGACATCCACCCGGCGTACGTCGATTGTGACGTGCACTGCGCGTGCGGCACCAACTTCAAGACCCGCGCGACCGCCCCATCGATCCGCGTCGACATCTGCGGCGCCTGCCACCCGTTCTACACCGGCAAGCAGAAGTTCGTCGACACCGCGGGGCGCGTTGAACGCTTCCAGAAGAAGTTCGGCGGCGATTACTTTGCGAAGGACAAGTCGGCGGCCCCGAAAGCCAACGCCGGCAAGTAGCGCGACAATCGCGATTCTCGTCCGCGGTCCGGGCCTGCGCTCGGACCGCTTTCTTTGCGGCGCGACGCCGATCCGTTGCGCGTCGATCGCCGATCCGCGAGACCGAGCCGTTCATGAGCACCTTGACCCGTTCCGATCCGCCGTGGCTGGCGCACGTCGAAAAGCTGGCGCAGCGCGTGCAGGAAATCCAGGACCAGATGAACAAGCCGGAGGTCGCGTCGAGCGGCGCGATGATGGTGAAGCTCGGACAGGAACTGGGTCAGCTCGACAAGATGGTGCGTCCGTATCACGAATATCGCGCGCTTTCGACGCAGATCGCGGAGCTCGATCAGATTCTCGCCGACCCCGCCGGCGACGCGGACCTGCGCACGCTGGCCGAAAGCGAGCTGCCCGCCCTCGAAGCCCGCGGCAGCGCGATTCTCACGGACCTCCAGGCCCGGCTGGTCACCGGTGACGAGGCCGCGATCCGCTCGGTCATCGTCGAAATCCGGGCCGGCACCGGCGGGGACGAGGCGGCGCTGTTCGCCAACGAACTGCTGCAGATGTATCTCGCGTACGCAGCGCGCAAGGGGCTGAAGAGCGAAGTGCTGTCGCTGAGCGAGTCCGACCTCGGCGGCATCCGCGAGGCGATCCTCAACGTGGCCGGCGAAGAGGTGTATCTGCTCCTCGGCTTCGAGGCCGGCGGCCATCGCGTGCAGCGCGTGCCGGAGACCGAGACGCAGGGTCGCATCCACACGTCGATGGCGACCGTCGCCGTCCTGCCTGAGCCCGAGGAGGTCGCGCTCGACATCAACTGGGAAAAGGACGTGATCGAGCACGTCAGCGCCGCCGGCGGCCCCGGCGGACAGAACGTCAACAAGGTCGCGAGCGCCGTAAAGCTCGATCACATCGCGACGGGCATCACCGTCTCGATGCGCGACGAGCGCAGCCAGCACAAGAACCGCGCCCGCGCCCGGCGCATCCTCATGACGCGCGTCTACGAGCACCTGCAACAGAAACAGCACGCCGCCCGAAGTTCGCAACGCAGGAGCATGATCGGCAGCGGCGATCGCAGCGACCGCATCCGCACCTATAACTACCCGCAGAATCGCGTCACCGATCACCGCATCAACCGGGACATCTTCGACATTCCGCGCGTGCTGGCCGGCGATCTCGACGAGTTCGTCAACGAGCTGCGGGCGTGGGATGTGAAGCTGCGGCTGGACGAATTCAAGGCATAACGCCGCCGGCCCTTCTGCGTGCCGGGGCGCGCCTGCGACGCCGGCGCCCGTCGGACTCGTCGGCGCGAGCCGGTGGAAACGCGATATGACCGCGCCGCTTCGCGCCCTCGCACCCGCCAAGCTCAACCTCACGCTGCGCGTCGGACCCCGTCGCGCCGACGGCTTCCACGAACTGGAATCGCTGGTCACGTGGATCGCGCTGGCGGACGAACTCGCCCTGACGCCCGACCCGGATCCCCTGATCGCCGGGGCGTACTTCGGCCACGAATTCGCGCCGGACGAGGTCAACCTGGTGGCGCGCGCCGCGGACGAACTGCTCGCGCGAATCGGCGGATTCGACGCGATCGCCGCGCGGCGCGGGTCGGCGGGCGCCGCCCCGGGCGCGCGATTCGAGCTGCACAAGCATATCCCGGTCGGAGCCGGCCTCGGCGGCGGGAGCTCGGACGCGGCGGCGGCGCTGAAGTTGCTCAACCAGCACTGGCGCCTCGAACTCTCGACCGACACGCTGGCGGAGATCGGCGCCCGCGTCGGTTCGGACGTGCCGCTGTTCCTGTACGAGTCGCCGTGCGTCATCCGCGGTCGCGGCGAGCGCGTCGTACCGCTCGGCGCCGCAATCACGGGCCTTTCGGTGCTGATCCTGCCAACGCTGCATTGCGCAACGCGCGCGGTCTACGCGGCGTTCGACGCCTCGCGGCCGCCGGTCGAACGCAACGCGAGCGTGGCGCCGCGCGGTGGGCGGGCGGCGGAGCTGATGCCGCGGCTGTTCAACGACCTTGAGACCGCGGCGTTTGCGAGCTTCCCGGAGCTGGCACGGCTGCACGCGGAGGCGGAGCGCGTCGCCGGCGGGCCGGTGCGCATGAGCGGCTCGGGATCGACGCTGTATCGGTTGGTCGACGAGCGTGAGGCGGCGGAGTCGCTCGCGGCGCGGTGGCGCGCGGCACTGCGAGAGCGCGTCGTGATCGCACAGCTCGGAACCGACACGCCCTGACCCCGCCCGCCGCCGGAGTGCGGCGACCAACTCGCGCCGCGATCCGCGCAGCGCGGCGACATCCTCGCCACGCGGGCATAAGATTCGCCGAACCGCCGCGGCGGCGGGCTACCTTTTCGGATCATGCGATGGATCGAATCTCTACTCGCGCACGTTTGAGCGCGCCGACGCGCACGGGACTCTTCGGCATCGGCGTTGCGCTGGCGGCAGTGGTCGCCAACTCTCCGCCGACCTGCGCGGACGATGCTCCGCGGCAAGTGCTGAGTGCGGGAATCGCCGAGGTGCGCGTCGAGCCCTGGCCGCGCGGCGTGCGGATTGCGGCGGGAGGCGTGCCCGTCAGCCTGGGAAGCGGGTTGGTGGTGCGGCGCGCGGCCGACTCCGACCCGGTTGCGACGCTGCCGGACGCCGACGCGGTGCGCAACGCGCAGCGCGAGGAGTTCGCGGGCGGTGTGCGGTTGCGGCTGGCGTACCGCGACCCCGCCGGGCTGTTGTCCGGGGACGAAGTGATTTCGGTTCACGCCGATGGGCGCGTCGAGCGCGAACTCACGCTTCGCGGAGCCCGCGCCGACACCGAGTTGCTCGTCGAGTACCTGGCGGCGGCGCTGCATCCGCCGCTGATCGTCGGGCGGCCGTTGAACGCGGCCGCCTCGGATGGGCAGGACGTGGTGACGCCAATGCCGGTTGTTCCGACGCGTGAGGAGTCGGCGGACGCGGCGCTGGCGCACGGGTTTTCGCGGCTCGAGTTCGACGCCCGGATCGGTCCGTTGCGCATCGACGTGCAAAGCGATCGGCCGCTGACGCTCTATGACCAGCGCGGCCGCCCCGAGGCCGACGCGGCGCGGCCGCTGTTCTGGCTCGGCGATCCCGGCTCGCCGCTGCCGCACGACGGCGCGTTGGCCTATCGCGTCGCGTTTCAATTGCCGGCGACCGCGGGGAGGGTCGAGACGCTGCCGGCCACACGCTCCAACTCGACCGTGCGTGAGCTGGCCGATGCGCAGACCTGGCCGGCGGAGACGCCGACAATCGTGCCGCGACCGAAGCTGATCACGTGGGGCACCGGCGGATTCGCGCTGCCCGAACCGCTGCCGGCGCGGCTGTTCGAGGCGCGCGCGCCGGCCGCAGACGCGCCGGACGCGACGGCGGCGACGCGGCTGCCGGCGGCGGCCGACTTCATCGACGCGCGGCGCGCCTCGACGGAGCTCGCGCGGTTCATCGGCGAGCGGTTCGGGATCGGAATGAGCGCCACCTTCACCGCTGCCGCGGGATTGATCGCGGTTCGACCGCCGGCGGAGGCGGAATTCCCGGTCGAAGGCTATCGGCTGCGCGTCGACGAGCACGCGTGCGTGATCGAGGCGCGGAGCGAGTCGGGTCTGCTTCACGCCGTGCAGACGCTCAAACAGCTGCTGACGCGGCGCGCCGACGGACAAGCGCTGATTCGCGCGGTGGACATCTACGACTGGCCGACCCTGTCGTTCCGCGGCGCAATACTGCCCGCCGGTGGAGGGGGGCCGACCCTGCACCTGAAGCTGCTGCGCGATGTCATGGCCGCCACGAAGATGAACCGGCTGGTGCTGGTCGCGGACTACGTGAAGTGGGACGCGGCGCCGGAGCTGCACCATGCGGAGTGGGGCATGTCGAAGGACGAGGTGCGGCAGATTCTGGATGCGGCCCGGGCGCTCGATGTCGAAGTGACGCCGATGATTCACACGCTGACGCGCGCGGCGTGGATGTTCGCGAACGACCAGCACAGCGATCTGGCGGAAGACCCGGCGATGCGCGACGTGCTGTGCGCGACGCACCCCGGCGCGGACCCGTTCCTGGCGCCGATCGTGCAGGAGGCGGTCGAGCTGTTCGCGCCGCCGGCGCTCCACGTCGGCGGCGCCGACTACCTGCGCCGGGCCCGAGAAACCTGGCGCGCGTCGACGCGCGAGCACGACGCCGGCGAAATCTGGCTCCAGCACGTTCAGCGCCGCTACGATCAACTGAAGCAGCGCGGCGTCCGCACCCTGCTCTGGGGCGACGCGCTGCTCGCGCCCAGCGAGGCGCTGGACGGCGCGGAAGCGCGTTCGGCGGATGAAGCCGCGAAGCGGCGCGCGGCGCTGCCGGCGGACGTAATCATCGTCGACCGACAGACGCGCGCGGCCCCGCCGACCGCGTACACCAGCCTGGCGGTGCTGGGCCGCGGCGGGCGCGAGGTGATCGCGGCGGCGGGGAGCGCGCCCGCGAACATCGTGTCGCTCGCGAAGGCGGCATTCGCGTCCAAGGCGCTGGGGCTGCTGCTGACGACCAGCACCGCGCCGTCGCTCGACGCGCAGAACTTCGATCGCGATCTCACGCGCTATGCGGCGCTCGCGCTGGCGGCGGAAGCGGCTTGGAACGCCGACGTGCCGGTGAATCCGGAGCGCTTCTTGCAGGGCGCTCACTTCGCCGAGCTGAGCGGGCTGAGCACGCTGCGTCCGGCGATCCGCCCGGGCTGGACCGCGAGCATCGGCGGCGTCGCGAACTTCCCGCTCGGAGCGCGCACCGGCGGCGGGTGGTTCGGGCTTGGGGGACGTCACGATCTCTCGGGACTGCCCCACGGCCTCGCGCGCTTCCACGGTGTGATGTTTGACATCGCGCGCACGAGCTTGGGGAACGTGCCGCTCGGGCTGGCGCTCGCTTCGAAGCTCGACCACGGCGTGAAGCTGCCGGTCGAGGCACAGATCGATCTCGGGCAGCGGGCCGCGACGCTCGTATTCCTACAGACAACCAATTTCGTCTGCGAACCGGAAACGCTGATCGGGAGCTACGAGATTCGATTCGCCGACGCGCGGCCGCCGGAGAAGATCGAGCTGCGTTATGGACGGAATATCCTCGCGTATACCGACCTCGCCGCCGCGCCCGAGTCGCCGATCCTCTGGACGGGGAGCACGCCCGGCAATCAGCGCATCGCGTTGCGCGGGCTCGTGTGGAACAACCCGCATCGCGCGGCGCCGATCGCGAGCATCGTGTTCCGGTGCGCCGAAGCGGAGGCGGCACCGATCCTGATCGGTCTGACGGGACTCGACGACGAAGCGCTGACGCCGCGCTCGCGCACATCCGAATAGGCGCCGGGTCGCAAGCGCCGGTCGACGCGCTCGCGCATGCGCCCGCCGCGGGGCGACGGTGCGTTTGCGCCGGCGCGCCGCGGGGCGCCCGACGGCTTCGCCTACGGGCGAGGGCGCGCCCCGAAGAAACGAATTTCGCGCAGGGTCGGCCGGTCGCAGCCCCAGCGGGCGAGGTTGTTGACGGGCAATCCGCCGGCCTGCGTGAAGATCCCGCCGACGAGCAACTCGATGCCTGCGGGTCCCGCGCCGTCCGGATCGTGCGCCCGAAGCGAATACACGCTGCCGTTCACGCCGCTCGCGAGCGGTTCCCACGCGCCGTGGCGATGCCGCGCGATGCCGTCTGCACCGCCGGTCGCCTCGGTCGGTCCGCCGGCAAAGAGAAGAGCGGGAGTGAACGCGGACGCGTCGTCGTCGAGATACGCGACCGCCGTGACCGGCAGCATCAACCCCGGCAGCGCCGACCAACTCGCGCCGTCCCACGACGCAACGCCCAGCGCCTCGACACCGCCGGCGTGCGTAAAGAACCCGCCGATCACCAGCCGCGGCAAGACCGGGTCGCCGGATGACGCGGCGGCGTAGACCGCGGCATAGGGCTCTTCGACAAAAACGCCCGACCCAAGCGCGGTCCACTGTTGTCCGTCCCAAGTGGCGATCGAGCCGGCCGTGACGCCACCTGCGTTCGCGAAAGTGCCCCCGACGACGAGTTGCTCCGGCGCCGGGCCGACACCGTCCGGGTCGTGCGCGGCGAGCACGTTGCAGGCGGTGGCGTCGAAGATGCCGCCGCCGCCGCTGAGGCCGCCGCCGACCTCCTGCCACGCGGTGCCGTCCCAGCGGGCGATGGCGCGGGTGGGGCTTGCAGCGGACTGGCGGAACGAACCGCCGGCGTAGAGCGCCGCAGGTTGCGGTCCGGGACCATCGAGGTCGAGCACACACAGTGCCTGGACCGGAGCGTCAAACCCGCCGCCGAGGTCACTCCACGCGACTCCATCCCACGCGGCGACGAAGCCGACGTCGCGTCCGCCGGCGTGAGTGAAGTCACCGCCGGCGATCAGTTGCGCAGCGGCCGGCCCGTCGCCGTCCGGATCGAACATCGTGAGCGCGCGGACGATATTGTCCACGCCGGTTCCCAGCGCGTGCCAACTGGTTCCGTCCCAGCGCGCGACATAGGGGATCGATAGGCCGCCGACGGTGCTGAACTGCCCGCCGGCGAAGACGGTGGGCAGGCCGGGCCCGAGCGAGTCGAAGTTGTGCGACACGAGCGCGTGAACGCCGCCGCTGAAAGGCGTCGTCTGAAATGCCGCCGGCACAGGAAGCCAGGCCCCGGCGCACTCGGGGCGCGCGTGAGCAACACCAGTGAGACAAGCCGCCGCAAGACCTGCCGCCAGTCGTGTACGCACAGTATGTTTCTCCGTATGGGACCACCGACTGCGGTGGCCCACCGCAACGGTGTGAAGTCATCGTAGTGCTCGCGGCTGTGTCGAGGAAGCGCCGCACGCGAATCGACAAGTCGCCACCCCGATCGCAGCGCCGCCGCGCAGAAATCGATCGAAACAAACGAAAGCTTACACATCGGCGCTGAGAAAACACGCAGAGCACCGGCGTCTCGCGGTGCGAGGCGCGGTGCTCTGCGGTCGGCTGGCGGCCATTCACCTCGTGTTTGCGCAGCGCGCGGTGCGCTCAACCGGCGCGAACCTGCGACCGCGCGAGTTCGTCGTCCACTACGGGCACGGCGGACACGCACCATTGATGATGCAGGCGACAAACCGGTCGATGTCGAAGTTATTGACCAGTCCGTCGCAGTTCGCGTCGCTCGAGCAAACGATGTCGCACCCCGGGAACATGATCGCGTACGCCGCCGGATCGGTGAGCGCGAGCACGAAGGCGTCGATGTCGAAGTTATTAACGACGCCGTCGCAGTTCGCATCGCCGCGGATCTGGCCGGCGCACGGGTCGGCACACGGACTGCTGCTGCTGGCCACGATCACCAGGCGCCAGGTGCGCAGCGTGCCGGTGTCGACGCCGGCGTTGTCAGAGATCGTGAGCGTCCAGTCGCCTTGCGCGTTCTGACCGTCCACGTCGCTGAGCGGACCGATGTCCGGCAGCCAGCGACCCGTGACATTGGCGATGCCCGGCGCCGCGACCGCCGGCACATCGTAGCGATTGCCGCTAGGCGCCTCGTCATCGAGCGTGAAGAAATCGCCGGTTGTGTTGTTTCCGAAGTTGTCGGCGCTGAAACCGACGGTCGACACCTCCGGTACACCGGGTCGGCTGATGAGCGACAGCGTGCTGCCGCTCGGCGAGGAAAGCGTTGCGATGATGTCGCCTTGGAACGTGTGTGTGATCAGCAGGTCGACGTCGAGATCCGAGATGATCAAAGAGTCGGGCACGCTGATGATCTCGCTGATCGTACCCAGGTCGGGAATCGTGCGGTTTGGCGAGCTGCTGTAGGTCGCTTCCCCGCAATTCGTGGCCGGCCCGCGCCAATCGCCGAGTGCCGCGGCACACTGGAACTCGTCGAGGAACTGACAGGTCGTGTCCGGCAGGCAGCACGCGCCGCGCGGCGGTTGCGTGCAGGGGTTCGGCGTGCATGCTGCGCCGTCGCCTTGGTACGAGCCGCCTTGACCTGCGCACGCGCCGGGGCCGAGCAGTTCGCACGCACCCGTGATGAAGCAGCACGCCCCGCGGCACTGGACCGTGGCGCACGTAGTGAGCACTCCGCGGAACGAACCACCGGCGTCGGCACACGCGAACTCGCTGACCAGCAGGCAGTCGCCGTTGGGCAGGCAGCAGGCGCCGGTGCGGAACGCCGGGCAGACCGAGTGCACCGCGTCGGGCGCGGCGCTCGCGTTGATCAATTGGCGCATACCGGCCTGCGTGATGCCGGGGATGAACTCGGTCATCGGATCCTGGTAGACCTGCAACGCCGGCGGCGCGGTGTGCGCCCACTCGGAAGGCGGCAACTGGAACTGCAAAGGCGGGAGCACGCCGCCGGTGTCGAACAGGCGCACGTTGCTCGGGTTGCCGACCTCGGCGAAGACGAGGCGGGGAATCACGGGGAGCACGCCCTGGAACACGCCGCCGTTCGGGTGCGTCTTCTGTGCGCTGAGCGTGCCCGCGGGCTGCTCGACGTTGTTCGACAGCCCGATCGCGACATGCCACTGCTGCGGCGGGTTGCCATTGTTATACGTCACGGTAATCGGATCGCAGGACGCCAGGCTCAATTGAACGAGCTCGATCGGAACCGTGTTGCTGGTCCCGACCGGGTCCGACGGCGCGATCGGATCGGCCGGTCGCTGGATGATCGTGTCCGCGTTGCCGAGCGTCGGGTTGTTGATCGGATTTCCACAGAGATCGATCCGGCCGTCAAACGGCTCTGACCCCGGGTCGAAGAAGTCGGCCGGAATCGGCGGATAGAAACCGCCCGGCTCGTTCGGATCGAGGAAGGACGGGGCGCCGGTGTAGAGATAGTCGCGCCGGCCGCTGATGCAGGCGCAGGTCGTGATCTCCAGCGACCAGCTGTTCCACGTACCTCCATCGGCGTTGGCGTCATCGCTGACGACCATGGTCCACACGCCGTTCGGGTCTTCTCCGATGAACGCGCCGAGCGCTTCTTCGGGCACGAGCGGCGTCGCCACCACCAGGTTGGCGTAGAGGTGGTCGGTCGCCAGGCCGGCGTTGCTGGTGTACGGCACCTGGCCGCCGGGGTTGGCGCTGTCGTCAAACAGCGTGCCGGCGAAGACGTTGTCGAAACCGCCGCCGTTGTCGGTCGTCAACGTGATGGTTGTCCCGGCGGGTGACGTGAGCGTGATGTCAAGGTCGCCGCCGAACGTGTGCGTGATGTTGACTCCCACATCGACGTCGCAGATATGCGACGGGTTCATGCCCGCGACGGTGATCTGCGAGGTGAAGACGAGCGGCGGCGCGGTGGTCGGGATCGGGATGTTCGGATCGGTGCTGAAATTCGCGGTCACGGTGAGGTCCGGCGCGCGCGTCAGCGCCGCGATGTCGAGCTGCCACCTGTCGAGCGACCCGCCGTTGTTCGCGAGGTCGTCGCTGATGGTGAGTGTCCAGGCGCCGTTGGGGTTCTCGCCGATGAAGGCGGCCAGGGCCTCCTCGCAAACGAGCGGCGTCGCGACGACGAGGTTCGCGTAGGTGCGATCGGTGGTCAGTCCGGGGTTGTTCGCGTACGGCGCGGGATTGCCCGGATCCGCGTCGTCGTCCCACGTCGTGCCGTTGAACACGTCGTCAAACGCGCCGCCGTTGTCGGTCGTGAGCGTGACGACCGTCCCCGCCGGCGATTGCAGCGTGACGTCGAGGTCGGCGTTGTTGATGTGGCGGACGAAGGCTGTCACGTCGACGTCCCACAACCACGGATCGGCGCCTACCACCACGATCTGTGCCGAGATCACTCCCGGACCCGTGGGGATCACCTGCGGCACGTTGTCCTGCCAGGTGGTGATCGACATCGGACAGTCCGGCGGCGGCGGCGGCGCGATCGCACTCGCCAGCGGAGACCAGACCAGCGCCGCCGCGCAGACCGCGCGCGACGCGCATCGAGCGAAACCGGACATGATTGCTCCTTCCGCAGTGTCGTGAGAGATGCGTCGGGTCGCGTCGGTCCGAGTGCCGGCACTTGATCGGCGTCGCCGAAGAGCCCGAACGGGTGAACGAGCTTAAAGCACGGCTCGCGCGATGTGCGTAGAACGATTCCGTGCCCCGACTCGTCGCGCTCATCTTAGCGAGTGCGACGTTGCACCGTCCATCGCATCTCGTGAAGCGGTGCAAGAGGCCCGGCAGCGGGTCGGCGAACGGCCGATAACTGTGGGGCAAGACTGTATTGAGCGCCTTTGTGCGTCTGCCAGGCGGCCGCGCAACGCACCACCGGCGGGTGGCGCCGCGTGGCGGCGCGCAGCACCGCAAAACACCTGCCGCGCGGCGCGAGGCGCGCTAGGCCATGTGCTTGATGACGGCCTGACTGAACTCGCTGCACTTGACCTGCGTCGCGCCCTGCATCAAGCGGGCAAAGTCGTACGTCACGATCTTCGCCGCGATGGCGCGCTCGATGCCGCGGAGAATGAGATCGGCGGCGGCCTGCCAGCCCATGTGTTCGAGCATCATGACGCCCGAGAGCACCACGGAACTGGGGTTGACGACGTCCTTGTTGGCGTACTTCGGCGCCGTCCCGTGGGTCGCTTCGAAGACGGCGTGGCCGGTCACGTAATTGATGTTTCCGCCGGGCGCGATGCCGATCCCGCCCACCTGCGCGGCGAGCGCGTCGGAGAGATAGTCGCCGTTGAGATTGGGCGTGGCGATGACATCGAAGTCGTCAGGCCGGGTGAGCACCTGCTGAAGCGTGATGTCGGCGATCGCGTCCTTGATGATCAGCGGCTGGGTCGGGCGGAGCGCGGCCGGTACGCTCGCGGGCACACGATCAGGCTGGATGATCTGCCAGGGGCCGCCCTCGAAATCGACGGCGCCATAGGCGCGCTTCGCGAAGCCATAACCCCAATCGCGAAACGCGCCTTCGGTGAACTTCATGATGTTGCCCTTATGGACGAGCGTAACGCTTTTGCGGCGGTGGCGGATCGCATACTCGATCGCCGCCTGCATGAGCCGCTCGCTCCCATGGCGGCTGATCGGCTTGATCCCGATGCCGATTTCGACGTTGCCGCCGCCGGCCTGGTCGGCGGTCAAGCCGGCGAGCCTCAGGAACTCGGCAATGGCCGCGGACGTGCCGAAGCGGACTTTTCTGAAGTCCTTAGGGAACTCTTTTTCGAGCACTTCGAGCAGGCGTTTCGACTCCGGCGAGCCGCCGGGAAAGTCGATGCCCGCGTAGATGTCCTCGGTGTTCTCGCGGAAGACCACCATGTCGACCTTTTCCGGATGCCGCACCGGAGACGGGACGCCTTGAAAGTAGCGCACCGGTCGAAGGCAGACGTAGAGATCGAGCATTTGTCGCAGCGCGACGTTGAGTGAGCGGATGCCGCCGCCGACCGGCGTGGTGAGCGGTCCCTTGATGCCCACGAGGAACTCGCGAAACGCGGACACGGTCTCCTCAGGCAGCCATTCCTTGAAGCGCTCGAAGGCTGTTTCGCCGGCGAAAACCTCCATCCAGGCGATTCGCCGCTTGCCGCCAAAGGCCTTTTCGACGGCGGCGTCGAAGATCGGCTGGGAGGCGGCCCAGATGTCGCCGCCGGTGCCGTCGCCGCGGATGAACGGAATGATGGGGTGGTCGGGCACGGTGAGCGCGCCCTGTCGGATGCTGATCTTCTCGCCCGCGGGAACGGTCGTGGTCTTGTAGCTCATGGCGATGGAACCTCCTGGCGCAACGCGTGAACCGCCGGAACGCTGCAAACCCGGCATGTTACCGCGACGTAGTCGATTCGCACCAGTGGGATAGCCGATAGACCCCGAGGCCGCGCCGCCCGCGCGCCCGCGAATCCGCGTAGTGGGTCAGTTTCGTGAGAAAGTGAATTCGAACTGGTGGTGCGGGCGTCCCGCCCGTGTCTGCTGCATGAACGGGCGACACACCCGTGCCACCCGGATCAAACGGACCCACTAGCCGAATCGGGTTCGTCTTTGACGCTGTTTCGGACGGACGCTATGCTGAAAAACCGGGGAATGTAGGCGTCTCTTCGCGGCGATCCGCGCCCCGCACCATCGCGCCGTTAAAGATTGGGCATCGCGCGGCGGGCGGTGGTCGGGAAGCGATGCCGCGCCAGAGGCGTGGAGACTGATCGATCCGCATGTCGCACGGCTTCTCCCAATCGCAGCGCCTCCTGCTTCGTGGTGAGCAGCGCCTCACGCCGCAGCTGATCCAGTCGATGGACATCTTGCAGCTCAACGCGATGGAACTGGACGCGCGCATCGACGAGGAGCTGAACTCCAACCCCGCGCTGGAGACGACGCCGCCGGAGGACGACGGACCGGACGCGCTCGAGCCCGGCGACGACCTGCGCGCCGACGAGCGCGCTCTGGCGGTCGACGACGCGAACGAGGCGGAGCGGGCGCTGGTGGTCGGCGGCGACGGGCCGCGCGAGTTCGAGCGCCTCGACAACCTGGTGCGCGAGTACGACTGGCTCGATGACGAGTATGAGCATCGCGGCGCCAAGTCGCGGTCGCAACTGCTCGAGGAAGGCGACGTCAAGCTGGAGGCGATGAACAACACCGCTGCCCGGCCGGTGAGCCTCCAGGACCACCTGCTCGAACAGTGGAACCTGCTCGAACTCGACGACGAAACGCGGCGCCTCGGGGCCCGCATCATCGACTTCGTCGACGACAACGGGCGGCTGGCGCTCGACCTGGAGCAAGTCGCCCGCGAGGTCTCGCCGCCTGCGACGGTCGCGGCGATGGAACAGGTGCTGCCGCTCGTTCAGCAGCTCGATCCGCCCGGAGTGGCGGCGCGCTCGCTGCGCGAGTGCCTGCTGCTCCAGTTGCGGGCCCTGCCCGGCGACCACGCGCTGGAGGAGCGCATCGTCCTCGAACACCTCGAGGATCTCGAAAAGAACCGCCTTCCGCAGATCGCGCGTGCGCTGCGGGTCGAGCTCGACGACCTGAAGCGCGCCATCCAGACCATCGCGCGCTTCTCGCTCCACCCCGGACTCGGCGTCGGCGATCGCGACGCGCCGCCCATCGTGCCGGACCTCGTCGTCGAGTTTGACGAGCAGGCGAATCGCTACGACGTGCGCCTCACGCGCCCCAACCTGCGCGAGCTGCGGATTTCGCCCGAATTCCGCGCGGCGCTCGAACGCGCGCGCGACGACCGCAGCGCCCGCGAGTTCATCAAACAGAAAATCGACGCCGCCAACGCCATCATCGAGGCCGTCCGCTTCCGCCGCGAACGACTGCTCGAGGTCGCCAAGGCCGCGGTCGAGGCGCAGCGCGATTTTCTCGACCGGGGCGAGCAGCACATCCGTGTCCTCCAGATGAGCGAACTCGCCGATCGCCTCGGCTGCGACCCGTCCACCATCAGCCGAACGGTCGGAGACAAGCACGTGCAGACGCCGCGCGGCATCTTCCCGCTGCGACGGTTCTTCACGCGCGGTGCCGAGACCGAGAACGGCGACGGGCTGGGTTGGGACGGCGTGCGGGCGCGCGTCCGGGAGATTGTCGACAACGAGCCGAAGGAAAACCCGCTCAGCGATGACCAGATCGTCGATCGGCTGCGCGAGGAAGGCATCGACGTCAAACGCCGCACCGTCGCCAAGTACCGCGCGCAGCTCAATATTCCCGCGGCGCGTCAGCGCAAACAATTCTGAATCGTCGCGACGTGCGGCGACCGCGCGCGTCCACGGCTCACTCGCCCGGTGCCGCCCCGTTGTCGACGCTGCCGACCTCGGCCGCCTGAGCGTCGCCCATGTCGGCGTCATTGAGTTGATCGAGGGGCTCCCAGCGCGCCGGCGTCACCGCCGTGCGGTTAACTCGCTGCATGAACGCCAGTGCCGTCTCGGCGTCCGTCCCGTAGAGCGCGAACGGAAAGAGCAGCAGGTAACGCAAGTCGCGGGGCTGCCCGCGCGAGGCCAGGAAATCGAAATACGCGTCGCCGAGATCGGCCTCGAACCGCGCTAGATTGCGGTGCGACCAGAAGACGTACTCTCCGTTCGACAAGCGCTCAAACCGGACCGCGCCCGGCACCATGGTCCACGCCGCGGCGGCGAGCTGCTCGGGCGACGCGTGTTCCAGCTCGGCGAGGGGAATGAGCGTCGCCGGCGGCGGCGAGTCGCCCGCGATCGACGGACGCACCCGAAACGTCTGACCGGCGCGCAACCGGGCCAGCGCCGCAAAATAGTCGAGCGGCAGTCCCCACTCGTCCACGTACGTGAGATTAAACGTGACGTCCTGCACCACGGAGATGAGCCGGCCGGCATGCTCGATCTCGACCACGGCGGTCACGTGCGAGACCTGCGTGACCGGATCGCCGAGATCGAGCAGAATCGTCGGGTACCCGAACATCTGGAACAGTTGCATCCCGGCCCACGACGCGCCAGCGCAATACACCC
The DNA here is from genome assembly GCA_050184295.1 of Phycisphaerae bacterium. Classification (GTDB taxonomy): domain Bacteria; phylum Planctomycetota; class Phycisphaerae; order UBA1845; family Fen-1342; genus JBFXAM01. The sequence continues at coordinate 34,845 of JBFXAM010000041.1, forward strand.
CGCCGGCTTGACGCTGAAACGCGCTGAACAGCTCATCCGCGCCGAGCTGGTAGTAGCGTGCCGCCTCGCGAACTTCGAGCAACGCGGGATACGAATAGGCCCACGTCGTGTTCGAATATGCCCACCGGCGGAGCCGGTTCACGCGCTCCCAGTCGCTGATGGTCGGCGAGAAAATCACCGGATCGTCGCGATAGAGGCGCGCTTGCAGGATCACCCACAGATCATCCGGCGCGCTCGTCCGGGCCGTCGCCTGAGGCTCATCCTCATCCTTGGGATCGTGCGGCGCGAGGTCGTCCCCGTCGTGTCGCGGAGGCAGCGGCGTGCCCGGAACGCCATCAGAATCCGGATCGGGCGCAAAAAACGGGGGCAGTACAGGCGCGTCCGGCGTGTCGGCGGAAGCAGCGAATCGAGAGTTGTCAGCGAGAACGTCTTCAGAGTCAGCGGGTGGCGGATTGAGTGGGCCACACGCCCCGACCAGCAGCGACAGAACCAACACGCCCGTCGCCGCCACCAGTCGAAAGGCACTTTGCATTGCCATCTCCCCGTGCCTCGGCCCGTGGCGGACGTGCGCCGTCCATTCCATTGTATCCGCCGTCAGGTGTCGGCTGTAGCGCGGCGTGTGAATGTCCATTGTCCAATCGGCGGCTAGCCGACAGGTCCGAAGTACACATCCGTGTGATACTCAAACCGCACGATTCCCGCGTGTTGCCCGCGATCGAACGCGGCGCGCAGGTCCGCAAAAATCGCGTCATGGGCGGGGCCCGAAGTCGGCACGTAAGACGAAGACAACACGCGTCCGCAAAGCGCGTCCCAGTCGAACGACTGAACGTACTCGAACCGCTCGTATTGCGGCGCGTGCGGCGCAAAGAGCGCGGCCAGCGCGGTCGCATCCTGATACTTGTGCGAAACGTTCACGTAATCCGGCGAATGCCGACGCAGGATGGCCTCGTATTCGTGCAGAAACGGTGTGGCGTCGGTCCGGCGTTGGTTCCAGATGACCACCGCCGCGCCGCCGGGACGCAGGATTCTTACAAATTCGCGGCGCGCCGCCGTCACCTCGAACCAGTGAAACGCTTGGGCTGCGGTGACCGCCGCCACGCTTGCAGCGGGGAGTCCGGTCGCTTCGGCGGCGCCCTCGACGCTGCGATACCGCGGGTGCCGGCTCAGCGCGGCGTCGGCGGCGCGGCGCATCGCGGCGTTCGGCTCGACGGCGAACACCTCGTACCCGGCTTCGAGCAACAGGCCAGTGAGAATCCCGGTGCCTGCCCCCACGTCGGCGATCGGCGCCGGCGGCTCGAGCCCCAGCCGCATCGAAAGCAGTTCGACGACCTGTCGCGGATAGCTCGGTCGACATCGGCTGTATGAATCCACGCGATCCGAGAATCGCGCTTTCGGATCACTCGCGTTCACGCGCGCCTCCTCTCCCGCACGGCGCCGGGCCGCGACGCACCTCGATCGGCGGCGCCCCGGCAGCCGCACCGGCACACAATCTAATCCAACCGCGCCCGGCCCGGCGCCCGCAAGGCCAACCTCGCGCGCCCGGGCGTGTCTAGCGCCGTAATGCGGCTATACTCCCCAGTCGCCGCGCGGAGTCCGCGGCGCCTTGCGGAATCG
>JBFXAM010000042.1:0-36110 GCA_050184295.1 Phycisphaerae bacterium
AGTCCCGCACCGCGCGACATCGAGAGCGTCGCGCCGGGCGAGCGCGAGCAGCACACGCCGCGCGAGCGCGTCGGCGCGTTGTGCATCCTCGTCGGTCTCTCCAACCCGCAGCGCGCCGCGGTCGCGAGCGGTCGCGCGCGGTACCACACAGCCACGCGGCGCGCCACGCACGGTGCGGCCGCGCAACGCGCGCGGCGCGACCGGCGCCGGGCCGGTTCGAGCGCCGCCGCGGCGCACGCCGAAAGGAATTCGCAGCGGCGGCCACGCGCGCCGCGATCGTCCCGGCGCGGCGTTACGACTCGCTGGAGGGTGAGCAACGAAGGCAGCCGTGCGACGGGAGGAGCAAACCAAGGCGCGCCGCGGACGGCCGCGCGCGACGGAGTGAGCCAAACAGCCGATGATGGGAGTTGAACCCATAACCCCGGCTTTACGAAAGCCGTGCTCTGCCATTGAGCTACATCGGCAAGCCACGCCGCTTCGCGGCGCGGGAACACAGCAATCTAGCGCCCGCGGTCCGGCGAATCAAGTGCTGCCGATCGCGGCGCGACGTGGAGGAGGCGTTTCGCGCGTGCTTGCAGATCCGAACCCCAGCGCCCGCGGGGGTTCAGGCGCAGCGCGTTCGCGCACCAGAACCCCGTGCGCCAAGCACGCGGGCGGGCCCGCCGCGGGGCGCGGGCGGTCACTGAGCGGTGCACGCTGCGCTCCACGTTGCAGCGCCCCCGCAACGTTCCCAGCATCCCCGCGGCGATTCGGACGTGCGGCGGCACTCCCCGGCGGGGTTGCCGCGGCACCCGGTGGGCGGACCGCGGACGGTGCGAGTGGGTGAGATTCCCCAATCCGCTGCGTGAGATTCCCCAACGGGGTGGGTGAGATTCCCCAATTACCACGCGCCAGAGGCCCGAAAACGCCCTTGGCGAGCCACGGAAAAAATTCTCGCAACTGGCACGCCGCTTGCCATGTAGTTCAGCGTCGTTCGGACTCGGATCAGAGGATCTTGAACCGGAACCTACGGAGCAGGCGATCTGCGGCGGCCCCTTCCCTTCGGCCCGAACACCCCGGTCGTCGCCGCCTGCTCCACCAAATCGCTCGGGACACTTCGGTTCCCACAGCGGGTCGCGCCGATCTCTCCAACGGCGCGGCCCGTTGCGTTCACGCGCCGCGCGGCCGGATAATCGCGCGCGATGAACGCTGCGCGCCCGACCGCCCCTGCCCGTCCCGATCTCGTCGTCCTCGCGGACCGCGTCTACGCGCAGTTCCCCTACCGGCGCCCGGCCCACGCCGTCGCCGTGTGCGGCGGGCGCGTCGCGGCAGTCGGCGATCGGCGCGCGGTGTTGCGGATGCGCGGCCGCCGGACGCGCGTGCTCGACCTGCGCGACGGGTGTGTGACGCCCGGCCTGTGTGACGCACACACGCATTTTTTCTATTGGGCGCTGGGCCGCGCGCTGGTGATCGACGTCGCCGGCATCGGCTCGCTCGAAGCGACGCTCGCGAAGATCCAGCGCGAGGCGCCGCGCCGCCGCATCGGCGACTGGGTGCTCGGGCGCGGCTTCGACCAGAATATCTGGGGGCGTGGATTCCCGACGGCGTCCGATCTCGACGCCGTCGTTCCCGACCGGCCGGCGCTGTTGCGCAGTCGCGACGGCCACGCCGCGTGGTTGAACTCCCCGGCGCTGCGGGCGTGCAGCGTGACGCCGCAGACCCCCGACCCACCCGGCGGTCGCTATCTGCGCGACGAGCGCGGCCGGCCCACGGGTGTGGCGCTGGAGTCGGCGGTCGACGCCTTGCCCGCGCCGATCCGTGATTTCGCGGCGCGCGATGACCGCGACGCGACGCGCGTCATCGATCGCGCGCTGCAATCGGCGTATCGCGCCGCGTGGTCGTTCGGCGTCGTGGCGGTCGGCGCGCTCGACGACGCGCCGTCGCTCGCGCACCTGCAACGGCATCGGGCGACGGGCGCGCTCGGGCTGCGCGTGGTGCACTCGGTTCCCGTCGATCGCTTCGCGGAGATTCAGCGGCTGGGTGTGCGCGGCGGGCTCGGCGACGATTGGTTTCGCGTCGGCGCGGTGAAGATGTTTGCCGATGGAACGCTCGGGTCGCAGACCGCGTACATGTTCGACGCATATCCCGGCCGGCCGACCGATTTCGGCGTGCCGGTGCTCGCGGGTGAGGCGCTGCGCGCCGCGGTCGTCGCCGCGGCCCGTGCCGGATGGGCGACGTGGATCCACGCGATCGGCGACCGGGCGGTGCACGATGCGGTCGTCGCGATCGCCGCCGCGCGGCGCGTCGAGCCGCACTTTCTGCACCATCGCATCGAGCACACGCAGTGCATCCGCCCCGCCGACGCACGCGCGATGGGCCGCGTGCGCATCCACGCATCGGTTCAACCGTGTCATCTCGTCAGCGACATCGGGCCCGCCGATCGCCATTGGCCCCGGGCGCGCCGGAACGCCTACGCGTTTCGGCGTCTGTTGGACGCCGGCGTGAATCTCGCGCTCGGCTCGGACGTGCCGGTCGAGACGATCGACCCACGGCGCGGCTTTCACGGCGGCGTCGCGCGCACCGACGAGCACGGATTGCCCGCAGGCGGCTGGTTTCCGAAGGAGAAGCTGACCGCCGCCGAGGTGCTCCGCGGGTTCACCGAGGGCGCCGCCGCCTCGCTCGGTCGACCGGCCGGCTGGGGGACGCTCGCCGTCGGCGCGCCCGCCGACATGACGCTCTGGGCGAGCGATCCGCTCCGCGCGCCGCCAACCGCGTGGCAGCGCGTCGGCATTCGCGGGTGCGTGGTCGCCGGCGAAGTTCACGTAGACTGACGCCGCCGCGCGGGCAACAATCGCTTGAGGCACTCATGACTCCACTCAACATCGGCGTCGACGTCGGCGGAACCAATCTCAAGGCCGGGCTCGTCAACGAGCGCGGCGGCGTAGTCGCGCGGCTCAGCACGCCGACCGAGGCCGATCGCGGATTCGAGCATGTCCTGGCGCGCATCGTGAATCTCATCGACGAGTTGCTGGCCGCCGCCGGCCGGTCGAAACGCGAGATCGGCGCGATCGGCATCGGCGCGCCGGGGCCGATGTCGCATGCGCGCGGCGTCGTGTTCAACGCGCCGAACCTGCCCGGCTGGGCCAACGTTCCGCTGCGCGACCGACTCGCGGATGCGACCGGGCTGCCCGTCTCGCTCGAGAACGATGCCAACGCGGCGGCGTTCGGCGAGTTCGTGGTGCGCGCCGCGCCGCCGCCGCAAGTCGCGACGCGCTCGACAGCCGATGTCGCGGCGCGCTCCAGCGCCGGGGATGCCGATCACGCGAGCGGCCGCGGCACACCGGGCGCCGGCGGCGCCGCGCCGCCGGACAGCGCGCCGACCGCGACAAGGGTGCGCGACCACGCCATTCACAGTCTCGTGATGATGACCCTCGGCACCGGTGTCGGCGGCGGCATTGTGCTCAATGGGCGGCTGGTGCGCGGCGCGTTCGACAACGCCGGCGAGATCGGGCACATGATCATCGAGCCCCAGGGGCGCGAGTGTCCCTGCGGGCAGCGCGGCTGCGTCGAGCGCTATTGCTCCGCGAACGCCGTCGCCGAACGACTCGCCGAGACCGTCCGCGCCGGGGAACACTCGCTGCTGTCCGGGAGCATCCTGCGCGGCGACGAGATCAACGCGGCACAGGTGCAGCAGGCGATGGAGCAGGGCTGCGGGATCGCGGCGCGCGTGTGGGACGAGACGTGCCGGTATCTCGCGCTGACGTGCGTAAACGTGCAACACCTGTTGAATCCGCAAGTGGTCGTGCTCGCCGGCGGGCTGATCAACGCCGGCGACCTGCTGCTGCTGCCGGTGCAAAGGCACTTTGAGCGGCTGACGTGGAAGATGGCGCCGGATTCGCCGCGGATCGAGCTGGCAAAGCTGGGCGGCGACGCGGGCGTGATCGGCGCGGCGGCGCTGGCGCGGGAGGGTTGAGCGCCGGCGGCAGGTCGCGATACGGCCGCGACCTGCCCTACGTTCTTCGGTGCGGGTTCGCTTGGGGATTCGGGCGGTTGATGGGTTGGCGTGGTACAATTCGCGGCGAGCTATGCCACAGACGCACAAAAAAGACCTGCGCGAGCAGATTCGCGCGATGCTGGCGCGGATTTCGCCTGACGAGCTGCGCGAGCGCAGCGCCCGCATGTGCGCGCGCCTCGCCGCCGAGCCGGAGTATCGCCGGGCCGAGGTGATCATGATCTATCTCTCCATGGCGCAGGAGGTGGACACGAGTCCGCTGGCGTTGCGGGCGTGGGAGGATGGGAAGCGCGTGCTCGCGCCGCGGATTTCGTGGGAGCAGCGGCGGATGCAGCCGGTGGAGATCCGGTCGCTGAGTTCGGCGGACCTGCGCGAGGACGCGATGGGCATCCGCGTTCCGACGGAGGGGTTGTGCGTTCAGATCAGCGAGATCGATCTGCTGGTGATGCCGGGGCTGGCGTTTGATCATGAGGGGAACCGGCTGGGGCGCGGGCGCGGGTTCTACGATCGGTTTCTGTCGCACCGTGACTTTCACGCGTTCTCGTGTGCGTTGGCGCTGGAGGAGCAGGTCGTGCCCGAGGTGCCGCACGAGGAACTCGACCGGCCGGTGAACATGCTGGTGACGGACGAGTGCGTGCGGCGGTTTTCGGGGCCGCCGCGGGGGCCGGTCGGCTGACCCGACGATTCAGACGTGCCGATGACGCGCGCGAATTCACTTCCGATCTGACGGCGGCGCGCGGAAAATGCGCCCGCGAAACAGGCCGCACGACGCGACCCGCGCAGCGCTCGCGCGGGTCGCGCAGCAACCCGCGCCCGCGGTTGGCGGAATCCCGATAGCGAAGGCATGAGAGAGGCGTGGGCGGGCAGCGGCTTGATCGCGCGGATGCTGGCAGCGGCGCTGGCCGCGCTCGGCGGCGCTGCGAACGCGGTCTCTCAGCCGACGCAATACGTCAATTCGCGTGAGATTGTGCTCTCCGCGCAGGGAGGCGACGCCGGCCCGCTCACCGGCGTCGATGTTTGGATCACCACCGATCGCGGCGCGAGTTGGCGCAGCGCCGATGTCTCGCCGCACACCGCGTCGAGCGTGACGTACGCTGCGCCGGGCGACGGGACATACGGGTTTTTCATGATTCTGCGGAACGCGGCGGGGGCTTCATCGGACCCGCCGGCGCCGGGCGAGTCGGCGCAGTTGTACGTCGTGGTCGATGCGACGCCTCCGACGCTCCAGATTCACGAGGTGGTGTGGGAGGGATTGACGACGGAGGCGCCGGCGGATGATGCGGCCGGGCGCGAGCGCGACCCCGGCTCGGCGGGGCGCGCCGAACTGTCGCTGCGGCTGACCGTGGCGGATGAGCATCTGGCGCCGCTGGCGGTTCGCGTGTTCTACCGCGGGGACGGAAACCCGCGCTGGGAAAACCTGCCTTCGACGCTGGTGGACGGGCGGCTGCGCTGCGCCGCGCCAGCGGCGGATCGCGGATCGATCGACATCCGCGTCATTGCGCAGGACCGCGCGGGGAACACGGCGACGGACGAGCGGCGCGACGTCCGACTGGAGAACCTCCGGCCGCTGTCCACGACACGCCTGGCGGCAACGACCCAGCCGACTACTCAGCCGCACGCGGGTGCTCGCGGCGTAGCTCGCGCGCAAGATTCCGCGGAAGCCGGGTTCGGCCCGCTGCGCGGGGCGGCAGGCGCGGGGAATGAAACGCCGTTGAGGCTGGCGGCGGATCTCGCGGGTGCGGGAATGCGCGTCGACGCGGACGAGGACGCGCTGCGGGTCGTGGGCAGTGCGCCGGTTCGCGATCCGCGGCGAGCGGTGGAGCTGCGTGGCGCGGCGAAGCGGTTTGTGGAGTCCGGGCGTTTTGAGCTGGCAATCGCGCGCCTGGAAGAGGCGCTGGAGGCCGCGAGCGACGATCCCGAGGCGCTGGTCGAGCTGGGGGCGTGCCTGGTGCGCGTGGGGCGACACGACGAGGCCCGCGCGCGGTATGAGACGGTGCTGCGCGGGCAGGCGGACCATGTCGGCGCGCTCGAGGGTCTGGCGCTGGTCGAGGCGACCCAGCGGCGCTACCGGGAAGCGCGCGACGCGCTCGCGAAGCTCTGTGTGCTACAGCCGGAGCGCGGGCAGGTGTGGCTGAATCGCGGGGACATCGAGTATCGGCTGGGAAACACGGACGCGGCGCACGCGGCGTGGAAGCACGTGCTTGCGGTTCGTGACGCGGACGACGTACAGCGGGCGGGGGCGCGGCGGCGCATGCGGTTGCTGCTGAGCGAACTGCCGGCTTCGACGCCGGTGCGGGGGCCGTAGGATTACTGCGGCACTGGGTTCCGTGGCGGGGGCGCGTGGTTCAGCGTGATCAACGCAAGTTCGCGGAGCACATGCGGCGGCGCGACGTTGCTGATCAGCCGGCGGTCCATGTCGGGTTCCAGCGTTTTGCCCAGGCTTCGAGCATGAAGAGCAGCCAGAGCGCGTGTTCGTGATTGGCGTGGGACGTGACGTGATCGCGCAGCAGCACGGTGAGCCAGTCGCGCTGGAAGACGCGTGCGCAGATCGCGTCGGGAGCGAGCAGGGTGGTTTCGAGGGCTTCGCGCAGCTCGCCGCGGAACCACTCGCCGACGGGAATGCCAAAGCCCATTTTGGGGCGATGAAGTAGTTCGGGGGGGAGAAGCTGGGCGGCCCAGTCTTTCAAGATGCGTTTTCCTCCGGCGCGGGTCATTCGCCACTCGGGCGGGAGCGTGAGGGCGAACTCGGCGAGCTGGTGGTCGAGGAACGGGGAGCGGCATTCGAGGCTGCACGCCATCGAAGCGGTGTCGACCTTGGTCAGCAGATCAAAGGGCAGGTAGGTTTCGAGATCCACACGGTTGGCGCGTTCGGCGGGCGCACCCGAAGTCAATTCATACCGGCGGTCGAAGTCCTGGAGCGGCGCATCGAACTGGATGCGGCGAGCGAAGTCGGGCGTGTAGCCGGCAGCGAGCTGCGCGGGCGTGAAGGCGTTCACCCACGACAGATAGCGGCGCGAAGCGGGCGCGTCGAGCGCGGCGAGGAAACGGGCGGCGCGGCGGGTGCGAGATTTGGCGCGGTGTGTGGGCAGTAGATCGGCGAGGGTCGCAAGGGCGCCGCGCGCCGGGCGCGGAATGAACTCGAGGCGCGCGGCCCACGCGGCAGCGCGGTAGCGGTCATAACCCAGAAACAATTCGTCGCCGCCGTCGCCGGTGAGCGCGACCGTCACCGACTGCCGGGTGTAGCGCGAGACGTAGTAGGTCGGAATCGCGGAGGAGTCGCCGAAGGGCTCGTCGTAGTGATACGCGAGCGCATCGAGGATTTCGGCGGCGCGCGGCGTAACGATGTGCTCGTGGTGCTCGGTGTCGAACCGTTGCGCCACGAGCCGCGCGTAGCGCGTCTCGTCGTAGCGCGGGTCGGGGAAGCCGATCGAGAAGGTGCGCAGCGGCGACACGCCGAGGCGTCGCATCAGCGCGACGACGATCGACGAATCGACGCCGCCGGACAGGAACGCGCCGAGGGGCACGTCGCTGACGAGGCGCTTTTCGACGGCGTGCGTGAGCAGTTCGCCGACGCGCTCTCGTCCATCTTCGTACGACCCGGAGAATCGCGCTCCCGGCGGGAGCGACCAGTACCGGTGCGGCGTCGGGGTTGTGGACGCATGTGCGCTGAACGCGAGCACGCTGGCCGGCGGGAGCTTGCTCACGCCGCGATAGATGCTCCCCGGCGCGGGCACGTATTGAAGCAGCAAGTATTCGTGGAGCGCCTGCGGCGTGATTTCGCGCGGCAGGCCTGGGACGGCGAGCAGCGCCTTGAGCTCGCTGGCGAAATACAGCCGCTCGCGGTGCACGGCGTAGACGAGCGGTTTTTTTCCGAAGCGGTCGCGGGCGAGGAGCAGCCGCCCGCGCAGTTCGTCCCAGATCGCGAAAGCGAACATGCCGGCCAGGCGCTGTACGCACTCGTCGCCCCATTGCTCGTAGGCGTGGACGATGGTCTCGGCGTCGCTGCGCGTCTGAAAGGCGTGGCCGAGCGGTTCGAGCTCGCGTCGCAGCGCGGGGAAGTTGTAGATTTCGCCGTTGAAGACGAGCCAGACGCGACCGTCTTCGTTCGAGATCGGTTGCCGACCGGTGGCGAGGTCGATGATCGAGAGTCGGCGGAAGCCCAGCGCGCAGCGGTGTTGCGGGTCGAAATATTCGGCCGCCTCGTCGGGGCCGCGGTGGGCAAGCGTAGCGGTCATGGCGCGCAACTCGGCGGGGTCGGCGACGGCGCCGGGCGCGAGGCTCAGGATTCCGGCGATGCCGCACATGTCCGACCCCTAGCACGCTGCCGCACACCGCGTGTGGCAACGCCGCGTCGTATTCAGCGTACGCGCGCCATGGTGCACAGGGCATGCGCGTCGGCGCGTCGGGCGAGGTTGCGGGCGCGGCGCTATCGCCACACGCGGCTCCAATCTTCGAACTTGGTGTTTTCGATCTCGGGCGGCTCGATGGTCTCGATGCGCCAGCCCGCGGGTGTCCGGATGAATGTGATCTGCCAGCGCGAGCGGACGAATCCGCTGAACTGGCTGTCGAGCTTCAGTTCGGCGAGGTAGGCGGCGTGCGCGACAAAGCAGTCGGCGGCGCGCGGCTCGATCTGCAAGCCGGCGCGATAGACGGTGAGGATCGCGAGGCGGCGAAGCTGATCCCGAACCTGCGCGACAAAGTCTTCGCCGTTCATGGTTCCCGCGCGAAACCCGGGCGCGAGCGCCTCTTCGAGCACCGCGGCGCGTCCCCGGCGCAGGTCGCGCTCGATCCGCGTGAGCCAGGCGGCGGCGGCTTCGCGCTGCGTCACGATCGCGGCCTGCATGCCGAGCAACAGGGTCGTGGTGGCGAGCGCGATGACCAACGGTCGGGCGCGCCCGCCGCGGCGCCAGTGAACCAGCAATCCGAAGTTGACCAGTCCCAGCAGCGTGCCGAGGGCAGCGGGCGATTCGAGCAGGAGCCAGCGGAAGGTGTCCATGTGATTGATCGTACGTCCGCCGGGGCGGTTGCGTGCGGGGCCCGGCGGTCATGGCTCCCGGGTCGCACTGACGGCGGGGCGAACGGGTTGGGGTGAGCCGCGCCAGCCGACGAGAATCCAGGCCGCGTAGCCGAGCAGGATGATCGGGCCGCCGCGGAACGTAGCTGCGGAGGGCGCTTCGCCGACAAAGCAATAGGCGCCGAGCGGGTTGAGCAGGGCTTCGAGGACCGTGAGGAGCGAGGCGCGATGGGCCTCGACGCGCTGAAGTGCCCAGGAGAACAGCAGGTACGGAATCGTAAACTGGACGACAGCGAGCACGACGATCAGGACGGCCTGTCGCGGCGTGACGACGTAGCTCGCCCAAAGGCCGACCGAGGGGAGCAGGATCAAGCCGGAACCGAGCGTGTTGACGCAGGTGACGACGGTGGGGCTGACGGCGCGGAGCTTGCGGAGGAGGATCGTGAGCGCACCGTAACCGGCGCCGGCAAAGAGCGCGAGCGACAAGCCGCGGACCTCGCCCGCGGGTTCGCCCGCGAAGATGACGCCGACGCCGGTGAGCATGATGACGAGCACGATTCCCTCGCGCCAGTGCGGTTTTTCGCGCAGCACGAGCGGGGCGAGCAGAAAGACCCACAGCGGCGCGGTGTATTGCAGGAGGATGGCGTTGGCGGCGGTGGTCTGTGTGGTCGCCGTCACGAAGGCGGCGGTCATGACGGTGAAGGTGATCACGCCGGCCACCGACCAACCCGGCGCGACGTTGCGGAGCGAACGGCGGAGGCGCCAAGCGAAAGGGAGAAAGAGCAGGCCGCCGAGCAGAGAGCGGTAGCAGGCGAGCGTAAGCGGATGAACGCCGGCCCCGCCTTCGTTGAGCAGCTTGATGAGCGGACCGTTGAGGCTCCACAGCGACGCGGCGACGACGAGTGCGACAATCGCGGGCCAGCGCCGCGGATTCGCGTCGGGCGGCGCGGGCCGTTCGGTCGTGTCGTGCGTCACCCGCCGCCGACGCCTTCCGAGGTGAAGCCGTACTTCTCTTCGACGCGCGGCTTCTCGGCGGTTCCGGGCTTTGCGGGTGCGGCGCTCTCGATGGTGGGCGGATTTGGACCCGGGGGCGGGTTCTGCGTCTGGCTCCACCACATGACCCCGGCGATGAGGCAGCCGATGAGGACGAGCAGGACGAGGATTTTTCCGATTTTTTCCATGGTCGGACTCCGCCGCGGTCTGGCCGCCGCTCCCGGAAGGGGGCGGCGGGGCGTGCTCCGCAGGCCGGTTCAGATATCGAGGTTCTTCACGTGCACGGCGTTCTGATCGATGAACTCCTTGCGGAGCTCGACATTGTCGCCCATGAGGATGCTGAACATGCGGTCGGCTTCGCTGGCGTCAATGTCGGCCTGTTCGGAGCCGCCGACGGCTTCGCCAACGACGACCTTGCGCATGACGCGGTGGGCGGGGTCCATCGTGGTTTCCCAGAGCTCCTCCTTGTTCATCTCGCCCAGGCCCTTGAAGCGCTTGATCTCCCAGCCGCGGGAGCCGAGCTCGCGCACGCCGGCGGTGAGACCGGCGAGGTTGTGCAGTTCGCGTGCGTCGAGCTGCGGATGGTCGAGGACGAAGACGGCGTCCGTCAGGTCGCCGGTGACTTTCTCCTCGCGCCGCAGGAAGAGGTCGTGGACGGTGCAGCCGAATTCGTCGAGGCGCTCGAAGGCGCGTTGGAGGGCGCGGGCTTCGATGAGTTCCTGGCGGGTGGGGAGGACGCCGGTGGCGCCGTGCTGCTGCTGGCAGAAGGTCTCGTAGTCGGCTTCGGTGTAGAAGAAGTGGTCGATCGCGTCGACCTGGACGCGGACGTGCGGAAGACGGCCGTCGCGGTAGTACTCGCGGACGAAAGCGGCGAAGACGATTCCGCGGCGGGCGAGGATCTTACTTTGGCGCTCGATCTCGTCGAGCACTTTGAGCAGCTCGCCGAGGGCGGCGCCGGTGATCACGCGCTCGGGCTCGCCGGGCCGGCGGACAAAGAGGCGCGTGCGTTCGAGGCCGAGCGTGGCGAGCCGGTGGTTCAGCTCGCCGTCGTCGAGCACGTAGGCTTTCTGTTTTCCGCGGGCAAGCTGATAGAGCGGGGGCTGGGCGATGTAGATGACGCCTTTGTCGATCAGCGGGCGCATGTGGCGGAAAAGGAACGTGAGCAGGAGCGTCCGGATGTGGGAGCCGTCGACGTCGGCGTCGGTCATCAGGATGATGCGGCCGTAGCGCAGCTTGGCGATGTCGAAGTCCTCGATTCCGATGCCGGTGCCGAGGGATTTGATGATCTCGAGAATCTCCTCGTGGCTGAGGATCTTGTGCAGCCGGGCTTTCTCGACGTTGAGGATCTTGCCGCGGATGGGGAGGATGGCCTGGGTGCGGGCGTCGCGGTGGCCTTTTGCGCTGCCGGCGGCCGAGTCGCCTTCGACGATGAAGAGTTCGGTTTCGTCCGCATTTCGGCTTGAGCAGTCGACGAGCGTGCGCCTGAGGCCGGCGCCGGAGAGCGCCGATTCGCGGGCGGTTTCGCGGGCCTTGCGGGCGGCGTCGCGCGCGACGGCGGCTTGGATGGCCTACTGCACGATGCGCTTGGCCTCGGTGGGATGCTCCTCGAGATAGACCCCCAGCAGCTCGCCGACGACGGTTTCGACGAAGGTGCCGACCTCGCTGTTGTTGAGCTTGATCTTGGTCTGGCTCTCGAACTGGGGCTCGGGAACCTTGACGGAGATGACGGCGGTGAGTCCCTCGCGGATGTCGTCGCCGGTGGGGACGGGGTCGTTCTGCTTGTAGAGGTTGGCCTTTTTGGCGTAGTTGTTCACGACGCGCGTGAGCGCGGCGCGGAATCCGGAAAGGTGCGTGCCGCCTTCCTTGGTGTTGATGTTGTTGGCGAAAGAGAGCGCGGCTTCGTTGTAGCCGTCGGTCCATTGGAGCGCGACTTCGCAGACAAGTCGCGACTGGGGGTCGTCGCGTTTGAAATAGATCGCGTCGTGGACCGCGTCCTTGCCCTCGTTGAGGTGCTGGACGAACTGGCGGATGCCGTCTTCGAAATAGAACTCGTCGCGCTGGCCCTCGCGCTCGTCGATCAGCACGATCCGCACGCCGGAGTTGAGGTAGGCCATCTCGCGCAGCCGGCGGGCGACGGTTTCGTGGCTGAAGTCGATGATGCTGAAGAGTTGCGGGTCCGGGCGGAAAGCGACGCTCGTGCCGGTGCGGCCGTGGGCCTCGTCGCGGGCGGCGAGCGGGCGGGTCGTGCGGCCGCGCTCGAAGCGCATCTCCCAGACTTTTCCGTCCCGAAGGCTCTGGACCTCGAGCCATTCGGAGAGTGCGTTGACCGCGGTGACGCCGATGCCGTGCAGGCCGGCGGAGACCTTGTAGGAGTTTCGGTCGAATTTCGCGCCCGAGCCGGTCTTGGTCATGATCAGCTCGAGCGCGGACATGCCGTATTCTTCCTTGAATCCGACGGGAATTCCGCGGCCGTCGTCGGAGACGCTGACGCCGCCGTCGCCGCGGAGCGTGACCGTGATGTTCTGGCAGAAGCCGGCCATGGCTTCGTCGATGGAGTTGTCGACGACTTCGTAGAGCAGGTGGTGCAGGCCGTAGGCGCCGGTGTCGCCGATGTACATGCCGGGCCGGGCCCGGATGTGTTCGACGCCCTCGAGCAACTGCACCTTGCTTTCGTCGTATCCGCCGTTCGGCTGCACGTCCAGCACCGCTTGCTCCGCTGTCATCCGCCGCCCCCTTTGGCTATCGCGCGGCTCCGCGCGTCGTTTGGAGAGGCGCCACGCGCACGGCGCGGATGCCTCCGACTCGTCGACTCAGGTCGCCGGCGAGCGCCGCGGCGTGACGCGACAGTTCGAAGCGCTCGGCGGCATTCCGCGCCGCGACGGTCAGCACGCCGTCCTCGAACGCGACCAACTGCGCGTCGGTCCTGGGCGCGGGGAGCGTGCTCCACGCGGTTTCGAGCGCCGCCCCGCGGCGCGCCTTGCGGGCGGCATCGCGCTGCAGTTGGTCGCACGCCGCGCCTCCGAGCGGCGTCGGGCAGCCGCGTCCCGCGCGTTGTTGCAGCGCACGTTCGTACTGTGTGAGCTTCAAGGTTCGCCCCGCTCTGCGCGTCGCGTCACGTCAGCGACACGGGCATGATGACGTAAAGGAAGTCGGCTTTGTCCTCGCCGCAGAGCACGCCTGGACGGAAGCCTTCCTTCATCTCAAAAAAAACGGTCTCGACCGTCAGCGCCTTGAGCGCGTCCGCCAGAAAACCCGGGTTGAAGCCGATGTCGACCTTGTCGGCGGCGTAATCCGCGGGCACCTCGATCCGCGCCTCGCCTTGTTCGGGCGACTGCGAGGTGATCACCAACTGGTTCTTGTCGAAAGAGAGCCGCACGGCGCGCGAGTCGTCGGTTGTGAGCAGCGCAGCGCGGCGAATGCCGGCGTGGAACTCGGAGCGGCTGAGCCGGGCGCGCTTGTCGTTGTCCTGGGGGATAACCTGGTCGTAGGGAGGAAAGAGCCCCTCGATGATGGTCGTGGACAATACGCGGTCGCCGGAGCGGAGCAAAACCTGGTTGGGCAGCACTTTCACGTCGACGAGCCACTCATCGGCGCCGCCGGTGAAGACGCGCTCGAAGACATTCAGGGCGCGCGAGGGGAGAATCGCCTGGAAATCGGCGCTCGCGGCGGAGTGCAGCGCGGCGCCGGCACGGGCGAGTCGGCGACCGTCGGTCGCGATGAGATAGAGCCGCTTGCCTTGCTTCTGCCAGAGCACGCCGTTAATGGCATAGCGGCTGGTTTCTCGGGCGGCGGCGTAGAGAGTCAGGGCGATTGTGTTTCGAAGCGTGTGTCCGTCGACGGAGAGGTCGGGGTCATCGTCGAAGCCGGGGATGGGGGGAAAGTCGGCCGGGTTGGACACGAGCAGTTTGAACTCGCTGCCTTGAACGCGGATGGTGCAGTGGCGGTCGTCTGCCTCGAGGTAGATCTCCGGCGCGGTGAGTTCGCGAACGATGTCGAGCAGGCGGCCGGCGGGGAGGACCGTCTCGCCGGCGCGCTTGACGGTGAGCGCGCTGACGCCAGCGCGAAGCCCGACTTCGCCGTCGGTGGCGCTCAGTTCGACGCGGCCCTCGGCGGCACGCAGCAGGACGCATGCGAGAATCGGTTTGGTCGTGCGGCCGCTGGTAACGCTGCCGATCGCGGCAAGCGCTTCCTGAAACGCCTGTCGCGGGAGGGTTGTTTTCATCGGTTCCAAATCCCGTCTATCGCCGGTGGAGCCAGCGGGGCGCGGCATCGTCGCCGCGCGTCACCGCGTCGCGATTCGGGGTGGGAGAATTGACCCGAAAAGCGAGCGTTTCCGTCGGTCATAATTCGCCTGTTTTTAACCGATTAGGGTGATTTCCGCCACCCTGTCGGCGAGGTCCAGGCGGGCAATTCGTCGGGCGTCGTGGCGCGTGGGACTTCTTTGCCGCGACGGTCTGACCGTATTCCGCCGCGCGCTGATGAGCGGGTGGCTGCGAAGCCCCTTCCCCGCCGATACCGAAGCCATCGCACACTTTCGGATTGCTGATGAGATTGATTCTCCCGTCTCA
The DNA here is from genome assembly GCA_050184295.1 of Phycisphaerae bacterium. Classification (GTDB taxonomy): domain Bacteria; phylum Planctomycetota; class Phycisphaerae; order UBA1845; family Fen-1342; genus JBFXAM01. Next base: position 14,567 of record JBFXAM010000042.1, read on the forward strand.
ACTTCATCAAAGTCGTCTTCAGCCCTGTGGATTGTGTGGGTTGTGCCGCGCGGCGTGGGTAACTCCTGTCGAGGACGGCACCTGTCCGTGGCGGGGAACGAACAGACGAGCCGGTGCGCCAGCCCGGCGAACAACCGAAGTCGCGGACGGACGACGTGGAGCGGTGCGGTGATCGGTCGGATTCCGGCTTTCCACAGTGCTTCGCATGGATCGTCGACGCGCCGCGCTTGCGTCGCGACGTGCAGCGCCGGGTGTTACCACACTTCGAGTTCGCCCACGATTTCCTCGACGAGGTCCTTGATGGTGAGGATGCCGAGACAGTGGCCGGCCGTGTCCTGGACAATCGCCATGGATTGCCGGGTGCGCTGCATTCGGAGCAAGGCGTTGGGGACGGCGTCGGATGGACGCAGGATGCAGGGTTGCTGGATGTAGTCGATGAGCGGTCGAGCGGCGGGGTCGCTCAGTACGTCGAAGACCTGGACGACGCCGACGACGTAGCGCGGGTCGTCGCGATAGACCGGGAAGCGCGAGATGTGGGCCATGCGTGCGGCGCGGAGGAAGTCCTCGCGCGGCATGTTGAAGGGGGCCATGGCGGCGCGGGCGCGCGGGATCATGACGCTGGCGACGCGGACCTGCGAGAGCTTCATGACGCGTTCGAAGAGGTCGCGCTGAAAAGGCGACAGGTCGCCGCGCTCGACGCCTTCGAGCAGCAGTTTGACGCCTTTGGCGCGTGCGAGTACGGCGTCTTCGTCACTCAAGCGGGCCGGATCGAGGCGCCGGATCGCGGCGCGGGTGATGCTGCGCAGCAGGCGGATCAGCCCGCTGAGCTGGGCCGCCCGCATGCACACGTAGAGGGGCAGCGCGCAGAAGTACATCAGCCGATCGGCCTCGCGCCGGAACCAGTCTTTGGGGATCATGCCGCCGAGGATCAGGATGATGGGCGTCATGATGGCGGTGGTGTAGATTTCGGCGCGGGCGGGGCCGACGGTGGTCGCAAGCAAGGCGGCGACGCAGATGGAGGAGACGTAGTCGGCGAGCGTGGCGCCGATCAGCGTCGTGATCACGAGGTCCTGCGGGCGCGCCATCAGCTCCGCGAGGGTTCGAGCGGAGGGTCGGTTTTGCTCGCTGAAGAGGCGCAGGCGCACGCGATTGATCGTGTAAGCGCCGGTCTCCGTGGCGGAGAAGAACGCGCTGCCGGCAACCGCCGCCGCGGCCCCGAGGATGAGCAGCAAGGTGATCATGCGGCGCCGCCTTCGTGCCGGGGCTCGTCGGTGAGGACGCGCAAGCGGACGCGCTCGACGCGTTTGCGGACGACCTGCGTCACGCGGAGCTCGACGTTTCCGATGCGGACGAGGTCATCGACGCGGGCGGGTCGTCCGAGGCGCGCGGTGGCAAGGCCTCCGACGGTGGCGACGCGTTCGGTGAGGCGCGGCAGGCCGAACGTGGCGGACCAGTAGTGGACACTGAGTCGACCGCTGACGTCGAACTCGTTGGGTCCGAGTTGCAGGATTTCGGGTTGGAGGGCCTGCTCTTCGGGCGGCTGGATGTCGCCGACGATCTGCTCGAGCACGTCTTCGAGCGTGACGACGCCCGCCATGCCGCCGAACTCGTCGACCGCGATGGCAATCTGGCTTTTCGTGTTGCGAAAGTGCTGAAGCAGTTGCTCGCAGGTCGCGGTGTCGGGGATGAAGCGGACCGGCGTCACGAGTTCGCGCAGCTTGCGCGTGGGGTTCAGGAAAAGCACCTTCGCATAAACGAGCCCGACGATGTGGTCGATCGTGCGCTCGTACACCGGAACCTTCTTGCGGCGCGTCGTTCGCATCAGCTCGCGCAGCCCGTCCGCCGGCGCCGCCACGTCGTACGCGACGACCTCGACGCGCGGGGTCATGACATCGCGCACGCGCAGGTGCGACAGGTCGATCACTTCGCGGAGGAAGTTGTCCTCGGTCATCCCGATGACGCCGCGGCGGCGCGACGTTTCGAGCAGGGCCTTGAGTTCGTCGGGTGTGAGGTTGTGGCCGGTCGTGAGCTCGGCGCTGTCGCGGCCGAAGAACACGCGTTCGAGCGGCGCGACGACGACAGCGGTGAGCAGGCGTGCGACGGGACTGAGCACGTAGCCGGTCGTGCCGATGTAGGCGGCGGCATAAGGCAGGAGCGTTTCGGCAAAGCTGACGCCGACGACCTTTGGCAGAACCTCGCCGAAGATGACAACGAGCAGGACGCTGGCGACCGCGGAGACGGGCGTGATCCAGCCGCCGAAGTGCTGCGCGAGGTTTTCGAACAGCAGGTAGGACGAGGCGAAGAGGAGGACGTTGACGGCGGTGTTGCCGAGGAGGATCGTCATCAGGGTGTGACGGGGGCGCTGCATGAGACGGCGCGCGTGGCGGCGCCAGGCGCGCAGCGCGACGTGCGGGCTGTCTTGGGCAAGCTGGGCGGGGGTGAGCGAAAAGAGGACGCTTTCAGCGCCGGAGAAGCTGCCGGACATCGCGATCAGCGCGCAGAGGAGGACGACCTGGCTGGCGACGGTCGCCCAGGGGAGTTCGTCGGCGGCCAACAGCATGATTGCGAGCGTCATGGCAGGCGACGCGCCGAGCGGGACATGGCGTCAACGTAGCGAGCGGCGCGCGGGGCGACAAGCTGCGGCCCACCACGCGGACGCGCCGCCGACAACGACCAGTGGCGGAGCGGCGAGCAGGAGGCAGGGGATACCGACGGGGGCGAGGCGCGCGGGGGCGGGGTTGGACGCGGTCGAATCGCGAACCTGGGTGCGCGCCACGCCCGAGAGGCCGTCGGGGATCGCACCGCCGAGCAGCCAGAGCACGGTCGGCGTCGTGTCGACGATCGAGACCGCGCCCTCGAGGCGCACGCCGGCGGCGATGCCGGGGCCGTGGACGATCCAGGGGATTTCGCGGTTGACGTTCAGGTTGAGGAAGTGATTGAGGCCCTCGCCGCCGTGATCGGCGGTGACGAGAAAGTAGGTGTCGCGGGTGGTGTCGGCGCGGGCGGCGGCGACAATTCTCGCGATCTGTTGGTCGGAGCGTGCGACGGCGCCGAGATACTCCGGCGACATCCAGCCGTGCGCGTGGCCGGTCGAGTCGGGCTCGCGCAGGTGGACGAAGACGAGGTCGGGCCCGTCGGGGCGGAGCACGTTGACGACGCTCTCGGCGAGCGGTTCGAGTTCGCCGGTGATCTCGAGCACTTCGAGCGCCCGGTCGGGTGCGAGGTAGCGCAACTTCGACTTGCTCGCGAAGAAGGCGCTGCGCAGGCTGGACGCGGCGGCAAAGTCGAACAGTGTCGGGAAGCGGATCTTGCCAGGCAGGTCAAAGTTCGCGACCAGTCCGTGCACGTCACCGACCAACCCGGTGAGCATCGACGCGTGATTGGGGAGCGTCGCGGATGGCAGGTCATTGAACGCGGTGGCGGCGATTCCGCCGTCGCGGAGCGTGGTCAGCGCCGGGGCGACGTCGGGCGTGATGGCGTCCGGGCGCAGCCCGTCGACGGAGATGAGCACGACGCGCGGGCCGGCAGCGGCAGGCGGAAGACCGAACAGCAGCCATGACGCCGCGAGGAACGGGCCGGCGAAACGCGATCGGAATGCCACAGGCGTCTCCGTGACTTCGAGCGCGCGTCGTCGTCGTCGACAGCCCGGTCGGCGTGAAGCACGGCTCGATCCCGCGGATTGTATCGCGGGCCGCACGACGCGCGGGGCGCAGACGGAGCGGGGATCACCTTCCGGCCAGCTTCTTCGGCAGGATTTCACGATACGGATCGAGCGCCGGAAGCGTGGGCAGGAGGCGATCGAGTTCGCGGCGGGCTTCGTCGCGGCGCTGGGCGGCGAGCAGTGCGTCGACGTACGTGTCGACGTAATCGCCGGCGCCGGGCGCGAGCGCCACGGCGGCGCGGGCGTGCTCGATGGCGCGCAGGGGGTCGCGAAGCGACTCGGGCGCAGCGGTGATGAGCAGCCAGGCAAGGTTGTTGCGCGCGTTGGCGGAGCGCGGCTGACGTGCGATCCATGCTTCGAGCACACGAATGGCGTGCGCGGCATCGCCACGGGCTGCGAGGAGGTCCGCGGTGGCAATGGCCGTCTGCTCGTCGTGCCCGCCGCCGCGCTGCACATACGCGTCGAGATTTGCGAGCGCGGCGTCGCTGAGCGTGTTGGTGGGCGAGGTCGCGGGCAACGGTGTGGCTTGCGGCGCGCGGGCGAGTTGCCAGCGCGCGAGTCCGGCCACGCGGTGGGGCGTCGGGAAGTCGGCGTCGATTGCGCGGGCGCGGTCGGCGCGCTCGATGGCGTCGTCGAAGCGTCGCGCGTTCAACGCGGCGGTCGCGGTCGCGGCCCAGAGGCGTGCCGAGCGCGGCTGCGTGCGCAGATCGGCGGCATTGAGCGTCGCGTCGTCGCGCCAGTCGCGATTGCGCAACACGGTCAGCGCCGCGAATGCGATGGCAACGGCGGCGCCGCATGCGAATGCACCGCCGGCGGCGCGACGCCGAGCCGCGTGCGGCGCGGAATCGAAGGCGCTCACCCACGCCGCGCCGCAAAGGCCGAGCAAGAAGCAGAATCCGGCGCTGGGCAGGTATAGGAATCGCTCGGCGAAGAGTGTGCCGATGAGCACAAGCGTGTTCGAGACGGGGGCGTAAGGCAGCACGAGCAACGCGACCGCGAGCATGGCGCCGCCGCGTCGCCGCGCCGACGCCCACGCCAGCGCGGCGAGCGCACCGAGCGCGGCGCCGCCGAGCCACAGGTGCGGATCGAGCACGTCGCGCGTGACGTCGATGGCGGCGTAGGAGTAATCCCACGACAGCGGCCACGGCCAGACGAGCTTCTGAAGCGCGAGGCCGAAGACGGCGACGGGCGTCGCGACGCGCAGCCACGCGGCGCGGGTGGGCTCATCGGCGGCGCGTAAAGCGGCGACGAGCGGGTTGTCCACGCGCGCGATCGCGCCCGGATCACGCGTCAGTCCGCCGAGCACGGCGCCGCGGGCCGCCAGGTAGACGGCGAGCACCAGGAGCAGGAGCGCGCCGCGCGGCCACGTGGGCCCAGGTGGTCGCCGCCGGGTCTCCAGCGGCGTCGCGACGGCGGCGGCCGGCGTTGCGGCGCCCGCGAGGCGGATTGCGCGACGATGTTGAATCCAAGGAACGATGACGAACGCGATCAGCCAGAGTCCGACGGCGTGTTCTTTGGAGAAGAGCGCGAGCGCCAGGCAGAGCGCGGCCGCAGCGCGGCGCGCGAACGAGCGGCGCGCGTCGGGCGCGGCGTCGCGCCAGACGAGCCAGAGTCCGAGCAGGCCGAACGCGGCCGCGAGCAGTTCGGCACGGTCGACGATCGCGTTGAGGGGCGCGGTGTGGATCGGGTGCACGACGAAGAGCGTGGCCGCAATGGCGCCCACGAGCGGTTTTCCGCACGCATCGCGAGCGAGCAGGTAGAGCGCGAAGGCCGCGAGTGCGTGGAGCAGCACGTTGGGGACGCGAAACGTGACCGCGTCGGTCGAGACCGCCGCGTTGAGCGCGAAGGTCAGCATGGGCAGCGGACGATAGAGCCGGTTGCCGGCGCTGCCCGGCCAGTATTCCTGCGAGACGATCGCGCGCCAGTCACCGGTTCGGACGCGCTCATCGTGGAGAATGATAATGGCGTCGTCGATGACGAAGTCGTTGGCGAGCGAGTTGGCGTAGACGGCGAACGCCAGCGCAACGAGTGCCAGCGCGATTCCGCCGGTGGCGAGCAGGCGGCGCGGGACGCGCTCGGGCGCGCGGGCCGGGCCGGCGCCTCGCGGCGGCGCGGCGTCGCGCGTGGCGCTCTGCCGCGCGCGGCGGGTCATCGCGCGTCACCACTCATAGCGCACGCTGTAGGTCACGACCACTTCCTTGTCCGGCGCGACGTCGACGGGGAAGTGAATCGTGCGATAATCGATCTTGTCGAAGTTGGTCGACTTCTTCGTGATCTCCCAGCCGCTCCAGCGGAAAAGCGTCTCCTTGACGATCACGCGAACCGGCTCCTGCTTGCGGTTGCGCACGCGGATTTCGAACGACTCGTCGATGCGGCGGCGCGATTCGTTGTATTGAAAATCGGTCTGCTTCCGCTCCCCGACCACGTCAAACGCGGACCCGAGCTTGAGCAGCACCTTCTCGCGGCGCGGCGTGTGGTCGAGCACGTTCTCGCCGATGAATTCGAGCGTGTTGTCGGACGGGTCGAGCTTGTTGACGCGGACGCGGCCGGATGGCAGCGGCATGCCGAGCCCGCTGGCTTCGTCGTTCACGAAGCGCACGTAGACGTCGACCTTCTTGTTCATCGGCACGCCAAGCTGCGCGTCGACCATAGGCCCACCGTAGCCCCAGCCGTCGGTGGGCATGCCGTAGTACACGTAGACGCGTTCGCAGGGAATGTTGCGGCGCGTGGGAAAGAGCTCGATCTGCTTGGTGCTGTTGTCGGGGAGCGTCGTGCGGCGTTGGAGCGTGTATAGGTGATACTCGAAAAACGCCTTTTCCTGAAACTGCGGGGCCGAAAGCGCTTCGTTCGCTGCAACCCCCCCGCCGAACGCGCGTCGGGACGGCATCGCCTGCGGCGCGCGCTGCACGTCGCCGGCGACGAGCTTGAGCGCCGCGTCGGGGTAGTTCGCGCCCGAGCCGTTGAGGATGCTGACCCACGCGCCGAGGTCGAGCGAGCCCTTGTTCGCGTCCCGTGCGTCTTCGGCGAAGACGGCGTTGTAGTCGGCCCACCAGGTGATGCCGCTGGTCTGGTAGGTGACGCGGACGAGCTGGTCGCCGCCGGTGGCGCTGTTGAGCAGCCAGACGAGCGTTGGGCGCGTGATGAGCCCGCCGGGCAGCTCCGAGAGACCGAGGCGTGCGTCGCTCGTGGGCAGAATCTGGACCGGCTGGTCCTTGTTGTCGGTCATGAGAATGAGCTGTCCCGGGCGGGCGCTGAGCAGTTTTCCACTGACGCGCTCGGGTTCGCCGCCGTCGGTCCGCGGATACACGACGCGGATGGGCCGGTCGAGGAATCGTTCGAGGAGCTTGTCGGCGCTGACGAGATCGAATTCGAAATTCTGTTCGAGCACGGTGGTGCCGGCGGCATCGGTCAGCGATTCGAACATCACGGTGGTGGGCTCGATCAGCGCGGCGACATCGGTGAAGCGCAGCGGCGACTGCCCGGAGCCGATCGGGACGCGACGCTGCTGGCGCACCTGCGCGTAGCCGGGAACCAGAACGTCACTGTACTGCCCGTGGGCCCGGCGGAGGGCGGGTTGATACAGTTCGGGCGGCACAGCGCCGGGCGACGCCGTGCTGTAAATCGTGAGCGAGACGCCTTCTTTCTCCTGCGCGGCGGCGGTGGCGGCGGCGAGAAGAACGAGCGACAGACTGAGCGTGCGCGTGAACATGAGCTGACTCCTGCTGTGCGTCGCGTGGTGTGTGCCGCGGCGGGGGTATTGTGCGGGCAAACGCCAGCTTCGTCACGGTTGGACGCACGAGCGGCGCGGCAGTTCGCGCGGCGGGCGGCGCGCGCCGGACGTTGCCGGTCCGGCGATGGGCGCGTCGAAACGGGTTTCGGCGGGGGCGCGCGGGATTTCTCGCGGGGCGCGGTGATTTTCTTTGCAATTCCGCAACGCGCTCTTATACTCCGCGACAACAACGTAAACACCGCACGACCCGGCTGGGTATGGCGTCGGTCGCCGGGACTGTACAGCTGATTGACGATCCATCGACACCCCCTCGCGCCGGCGCTGCGCGCCGGCCAACGACCAGGAGATCGTCCATGGCTCCCTCGCTCGCCTGCATCGGCAGTTCCGCGGTGTGCGACGCGCTCCAGCGGCGCGGGATGATCGCCCGGCGGCTGGGTCCGCAGCAGACGCCGTTTGGTGAATCTCAGCCGGTGTACGGCTGCGAGTGCAGCGGGGGCGCGTTCGTGTTTCTGCCGCGGAGCGGCGACTCTGGATACGAGCTGGCGCCCAGCTTTATCAATTATCGCGCGAACATCTACGCGCTGAAGAGCCTCGGGGTGCGAGCGATCGTGTCGTGGTCGGAAACGCGGGCGCTGTGCCACAACTTCAAGATCGGGCAGTACGTCGTGGTAGACGATCTGATCGACGAGACGCGCAGCCGCCCGCAGACGTTTTTTGAGACGCAAGGCCTCGGGTCGGTGCGGCAATGGCCGGTGTTCTGCCAGGGTCTGCGCGGCGTGCTGTCCGCGGCGCTGTCCGGCGATCGCTGTCCGGTTCAGGAGCGCGGCGTGTACGTGTGCATCGAGGGACCGCGACAGGAGTCGCCGGCCGAAGGACGCAAGTTTGCGACGCTGGGCGGCGAACTGATTGGGCAAACGGTGGCGCCGGAGGTGTTCCTGGCGCGCGAGCTGCAAATGTGCTACGCGACGCTCGCGTATGTGCAGCGGTTCGCGGAGACCGGCACGGACGCGCGGCCTTTCGAGCACGGATTGCTGCTGGACGTGGAGGTCGAGCGTCAGCGGGAGCAGCGGGCGCTCGACCGCCTGCCGACGCTGTTGGAGCGGCTGAACGCAGCATTGGCCGTGGCGCCGGAGACCTGTCGCTGCGAGTCTTCGATGCAGCATCTGATCGAGGCCGGGCAGATCGGCGCGGACTGGCGAACGTGGTTTGAAGGCGTCTCCGCGCCGCGACTGGCGCGCAGCTCGATCGCGTGATCCTCGCCGCGGACTGGGTTGCGCCCGTCTGTGCGCCGCCGATTCGCGACGGTTATGTCGAGATCGCGGCGGAGCGCATCGTCGCCGTCGGCGCGCAGGCGGCGCTGCCCCCGCCGATCGCGAGCACCGTGATGGGCGAACACGTCGCGGCGCTGAGCGCCGACGGGGGTGAGTTTGCGCGGGCCGCGCAGCGCGACGCGGCCCTTGGGGGGGCAAGCGCCGGCGACGTGCTTGCGCTGGGTTCCGTTGTGCTCACGCCGGGGCTGGTCAACGCGCACACTCACTTGGAGCTGACCGCATACGCCGACCAGCTCGCCCCCGCACCGTTCTGGGATTGGATCCGGAGGCTGATTCCGCTGCGCGCCGCGCCCGGGCAGCACGAGCGCGAATCGCAAGGCGCGTACGACGGCGCCTGGCAGTCGCTGCGGGCCGGCGTCACCTGCGTCGGCGACATCTCGCGGCTGAACCTGCACTGGCGCGTGCTGCGCAACATCCCGATCCGAAAAGTCTGCTACGTCGAGCTGCTGTCGATCGCCGATTCGCCGCCACGCACGCCCGACGAGCTCCGCATCGCGCTCGACGAGGTGGTGGAGGACGATCTGCTGACGGTCGGGGTGTCGCCGCACGCACCGTACACCGTGCCGCGCGAGCATTTCTGCGCCGCGGTCGCGCTGGCGGCGGACCGCGGGCGCCCGTGGTGTGCGCACTGGGCCGAGACGCGCGAGGAGGTGGCGTTCATCGGGGGCGACGCCGACGCGCTGCCCGCGTGGATCCGCGATCTGGTGCGGAGCGGCGGGATTGCGCCAGCGGCGCAGGAGGCGGGTGAGTACTTGCAGGCGTGCGTCGGGGGCACGCCGGCGGGCCTGCTGGCGCATGGCAATTATTTGACCGACGCGGACATCGCGCGGATCGCGGGAGCGGGTCACAGCGTCGTGTATTGCCCGCGCGCGCACGCGTTCTTCCAGCACGAAGCGCATCCCCTCGCGCGCTTGCGCGCTGCCGGCGTGCGGGTCGTGCTGGGCACCGACAGCCGGGCGAGCAACTGGAGCCTGTCGCTTCTGGAGGAGGCGCGGCACGTCGCGGAGCACGTCCGGGGCGCGCCATCCGCGAACGAGTTACTCGGGATGATCACGCGCGACGCGGCACTCGCGATCGGCCTGGAGAACCAGATCGGTGTGTTGGAGGCCGGGCGACTCGCGGACGTTGCGGCGTTTCCGCTGCGCGGCGCGACCGATGAGCCGCTCGCGGAACTGGTGCGATCGGCGCCGGCCCCGGTGGGCGTGTGGGTTGCAGGGCGGCGCGTCGTGTGACGCGGTCCGTGGTGCGTTCCAGTTCGTCGGTACGACCGCCGCCAGAGACGCGGGTTAGCGCCGGATCATCAGCCGGCGGGTGAGCGTCGAGAGCGTTTCGGCGGTTTCGCGATCCGCGTGGCGGGCGTGGTCGATGACGCGGTCGGCATGCAGCACGGTCGAGTGATCGCGGCCGCCGAAGCGGGCCCCGATTTCTTCGAGGCTCAGCGGCGTCAACCGGCGGGCGAGGTACATGCCGACCTGACGTGGGTACGCGATGGAGCGCGAGCGGCGTCGGCTGAGGAGTTCGGAAGGGCGAACGTTAAAGTGCTCGGAGACGACGCGGAGGATGTCGTCGACGAGGAGCGCCTTGCTGTGTTGTCCGTTATAGCCCTCGAAGATCTGGCGCGCGTGTTCGAGGTCGGTGGGCCACTGGTTGACCTGACACGCGGAGAGCAGCTTGGTGAGTGCGCCCTCCAGCAGGCGGATGTTGCCGTCCACGCGTTCCGCGACGAAATCCAGAACATCCTCGGGGACGTCGCAGCCGCGCAGCCGGGCTTTCTTCTGAAGGATGGCGTGGCGGGTTTCACGGTTCGGCGGGTCGATCTGGGCGACCAGGCCCCAGTTGAAGCGGCTCTTGAGTCGGTCCTGGAGCGTGGGGATGTCCGCTGGGGAGCAGTCCGCGGAGAGGATGATCTGGCGGCGGGCCTGGTAGAGCACGTTGAACGTGTGAAAGAGCTCTTCCTGGCACGACTCGCGGTTGGCGAGAAACTGGATGTCGTCGACGACGAGGATGTCGGTGGAGCGGGTCCAGTCGCGGAACTGCTGGAGCGTGCCGCCCTCGATTGCGCGCACGTAGTCGTTCACGAACGTCTCGCACGAGACGTACGCGACGCGGAGCTGCGTCTGGAGCAGTTCGCCGCAAACGGCCTGGAGCAGGTGCGTCTTGCCGAGTCCGGAGGGGCCGTGGATGAACACGGGGTTGTAAAGCGTTCCCGGCTGGGTGCAGATCGCGCGGCAGGCCGCGTGCGCGAGGCGGTTGGAGGTTCCGACCACGAACTCGTCGAAGGTGTAATCCGGATTGAGCGGCAGGACGGTGAGCGGCGGGGCGCCGCCGGGGACGACGACGCCGGCGTCGTCCTGGGGGCCGACGACGCGAATGGTCACGAGTCGGCCGGTAAGCTCCATCGCGGTGTGGATCAGAAGTTCGCGGCAGTGCTCGTCAAGGTACTGGGCGCGGGCGGCGTCCGGGACGCGGATTTCGAGCGTACCGCTGTCGAGCGTTCCTGGGGCCAGCTCGTCGAACCACGCGCGATAGAGCTCGGGGCGCTGCGCGCGGAGTGCGCGCAGCAGGTGATCCCAGCTCAGCATCGTCTCTCCGTGGGTCGTCAAGATTCGGCGCTCCGCCGCCCCGGTTGAACCCGGTGCGTTCGCTGCCGCCGGAAGCCGCTCAGTCAAGGTTCCGGTTCGCCCGGATGCGGTCCTTCTTCCGCTGCCTGCGGCGCCGTGAACAGCTCGCGCAAGACGGCCGTCGCGTAGCAGCCGCGCGGCAGCGCAAAGGCGAGCGAAAGATACGGTCCGCGTTCGTCCGCGCCAAGCTTGGCGGCCGCGTCCTCGATGGCAAAGCGGAGGGGCCGCCGGCCGCCTTTTACGCGTAGATACTTCTGGCGAAACGCCTCGCGTGTTAACTCCTCGCCGGCGAGCACCTCGGCCTCCATGCGCGCGGGTTCGCCTTGCGGCTCGCTGGTGCGATAGCCGAAGAGCGGCCCGGATGGGCTGATTTCGAATGCGTCGGCGCGCGGCTGTTCTTTCTCGGGGTCTTCGACGAGAAAGACGGCGTCGTTGGCGTGTCGCGTCGCCAGGTCGCCGAGCATGAGGCGGTCGAGGCCGTGCGGCAGGCGCAGTGCGAGGACGCGGTTGAACAAGTAGGACTGATAGGCGGAAACGTAGAAGGTGCGCGTCACCTCGTCGATTGCGAGATACGCCCGTTTTTTCTTTCCGTTGGTCTTGGCGAGCGCGTGCAGCGCGCGGCGTTCGTCGCGGAACATTCCGGGCCAAAGCCGGGCGGCCTCGGCATATTGGCCGAGTTCGTAGAGTTTTCGCGCGCGGCGGATGTCGCCGTGATCGTGCTCGGTCGGTCGGCCGAGCACGAGGTCGACGACCTCGTCGTATTGCTCCCGGACGATGGCGCGGCCGGACATCCACGTGTCGCCGCGCGAGCCGAAGCGCTGCGGACCGAAGTAGTTGGGGACGCCGCGGCGGACCAGGGTCTGAAGCGCGTCCTGGAGTTCGGCGAGTCGATCGGGCTGCGTCTGGCGGACCTTGATGAGGAAGCGGTTGCCCCTGAGATGCCCGAGCTTGAGTTTGTTGCGGTGACGCGTCACCTCGACGACGCGGAGGCGCGCGCCTTCGAGCCCGCGGACGGCGTCCTCGTCGACGTGCTCGGCGGACAGCCACTGGCGCGTGACCGCGCGGGCGTCCTTGAGGCCGGCGTAGCCGATGTCGCGGCGGCTGATGTTGAGGCGTTGAGCGATTTCACCGGCGGCCTGCATGGTGCTGAGCCCGACTTTTTCGACGAGGAAATAAACATGCGTTCCCGCGCCGTCGAAGGGATAGAGCGGGATCTCCTCGACCTCGAAGTCGGTGTAGTCCGCCTTGATCAGGCCGGGCAGCAGCGGAAAGTCGCTTAGCAGTCGCGGCAGGTCGATCGTCATCGTGCTTCCCCGCGCGCCGCAACCGGAGCGCCGATGCTATTTTCCGGCGACGGACTCATGCGCCGAAAGCCTTCGAGAAACTTGTCGAGCCCGCCGCGCAGCACGTCGCGCAGGTGCGGCATGCTGACGCCGGTGCGCGGGTCGCGCGCCCCGCCGCCGTGCTCGTTATAGACGCGTGCGACGCGGGCGGGCTCCGCCGGGCGCGCGGCCCAGGCGCGCGTGATGTCTGCGACGGCGTGTTCGAGGCCGGCGGCGGAGACGCCGAGCCATTCGCAGATCACGCCGCGGCTGGGGACTTCGACGCGCGCCCGAAACGCGGGCGTGAGATCGAAGCGGCCGCGTCGCGGTCGGGCGAGGCGCGCGACGGCGGCGCCGCCGCACGCGGTGTGCGGCTGCCGCGCGACGATTTCGACCAGGGCGCGGGCGTCGTCCATCGGGTGGCGACACTGGCGGTGGACGCCGGCTTCCATCGTGAGATATGCGAGCGCGCCGAGGCCTTCGACAACGAGCACGGCGCGCGCGAGTTCGTTGTCGCGAAGTTCATACGCCGCGACGCTCGCCGCGAGGTGCACCCGTCGCGACCAGGCGAGTTCCATCTCCACGAGTTCTTCGAGCCACGCGCTCGCGGGCGCGAGCGGATCGACGTTGCTGATGACCAGCCAGACCGCGCTCGGCCCCTCTTCGGCGATGCGGCGCGTCCAGTCGTGGTAGGCCGCCGCCGCGGCCTCGACCACGCGCGCCAGGCGCTCCACGTCTCGCCGGCGCTCCGGCGCGCTGGCACACAGGTCCGCGAGGCGGCGCAGCGGCTCGGCGAGGCGCTCCTCGGTCTGGATGGCAACGTCGAGTTCGCGAAAGCGCTCCAGCACGGGGACGCGCTCGTCGCTCCGCGACCAGAACGCCGGGTCATTCATCTGCTCGACGAGCGCGCTGTACTCGCGGCGGCGCTGGTCGAGCGCGGCGAGACGACCCTGCGCGCCGGCGAGCAGGCGGTCGGCTTCGGCGCCCAGGCTCTCCGCATCCAGCGTTCGCACGCTCTGCACGGTGCCGATCGGGAGCGTGACGTCGGCGCGGCGCGGCGCCGCCGGCTCCGCCCAGCGGGCCGTCACCTTGTGGGCGCGAACGGTGAGTTCGATCGTCGCGCCCGCCGGCGGCTGCTGGCGGACGATCGCGTCCGCGAGCGCCGTCGTGACGTCGCGCTCGACCGTGCGCTTGAGAAAGCGGGCCCCATAGTCGGCGTCGTAGCCGTGGACCGCGAGCCAGTCGACGACCGATTCGTCGATCTCGAGCCGCAGGCCGCGCTGGCGGATTCCGCTGCGGCGTTTGAGCAGTTCGAGCTCGCGCAGCGCCACGGCGCGCATGTGTTCGCGCGAGAGCGGGTGGAAGTGCACCACCTGGTCGAAGCGGTTGAGGAATTCGAAGCGGAAGTGCCGCTGTAAGGCGCGGTCGAGCTCGCGGTCACGCGCGGCGAGGTCGCTGACGTTTCGAAAGCCGAAGGTCTCGCCGCGATAGATCTCAGCGCCGGCGTTTGAGGTGGCGATGATGATGGTGGAGCGCACGCCGATGGTCTCGCCGGCGCCGTTGATGAAGCAGCCTTCGTCCATCATCTGAAGAAAGCGGTCATGCACCTTGGGGTGGGCCTTCTCGAACTCGTCGAGCAGGATCACCGCGAACGGCGCGCCCATCACGCGGCTGGTCAGCGTTCCGCGCCGATCCGTCAGGTTGCCGCAGGACGCGCCGAAGAGCGCCGCGGCGCCGTGCTCCTCCGGGTAGTCAGCCATGTTGACGCGCAGCAGGCGTTCGCGGCTGCCGAAGAGGTATTCGGCAAGGAGCTGCGCGACGTGCGTCTTGCCGACGCCGGTTGGGCCGACAAACAGGAAGACGCCGAAAGGTCGACGGGCGTCCGAGAGACCGGCCTTGACCATTCCGATCAGGCGCACCATGGCCCGGACGGCTTCGGTCTGGCCGAGCACCTCGTGGGCGAAGCGCGATTCGAGCGCTTCGAGATCGAGCGACGTCCGCGGGTCGATGAGGGCGCGCGGCACGCGGAACGTGGCGCCGAAGCGCGCGATGACCTGCTCGGGACCGACTTCGCAGTCGGGCGGCTGGAGGCTGCCGAGCTGGTCGAGAAAATCGATCGCGGCGCGCGGCATGCGCGTTCGGCCGAGGAAGCGGCTGGTGAGCGTGTAGGCCAGATCGAGGGCATCGTCGTGATAGCGGCGGGCGCGGCGGTGCGATTCGTCGCGCCAGGCGGCGAGCAGGCGCTGCATGCGTTCGGGCGAAGGCTCTTCGACCGTCAGCGCGACGTAATGTTGTTCGAGTTGCGGCGCGTACTCGAAGAGCGAGCGGAGCATGCGCTCCTCGGCCTCCGCGAGGATCGGGCCGTCGAACCCATAGGCGAGGGCCTGGAGCTGGGGCTCGACGTCGAAGCGATAGGCGGCGTGCAGGTCGCGGATGTAGAGACCATAGCGGCCGCGGGCGGCGGTGACGGCTTCCACGAAGCGCTTGAATTCGGCGCCGAACTCGCCTTCGCGGGCGGCGCTGGCGTTGCGGGTCAGCGAAATCTGGATCATCTGACGGTCGGCGAATGCGTTGGACGGTTCTCGGCGCGCGCGGCGGATGAACTCCGTGATGACGGCGCTCTTGCCGACACCGGGTTCGCCGGTAAGCACGGGGCAGCGTCGCGCGGTGAGCAGGGCGCTCATCTGCTGGAGCAGGTCATCGACCTCGAAAGCCGGCGGAAGCTCGTCGGCGTCGAGGGCGGCGCCCAGGTCGCGCTCGATCCAGCTTTGAATCGTCTCGTCCGGCGTCCGTTTCGACATGCGGGGTAGTGTAACCCCCGGGGGACCACGCGTCTGATCCGACTCCGCGCGCCCAGCACCGGCGTGCGCGACCGTGTGGGCGGCCCCATCGGGGTGGAATTCCGCGCCCGCCAAGACTCTCACGCACCCCCCCGGAGCGATGTCCGGCGGATTGCGCTCGGCGCATCGAGCCTGCAAAGCTCGGGTCCGCCGCTTGGCGCGCGCAGGTTCTGATCGCGGGCGGTGCGCGGAGGGTTCCGATGTTTCGCGTGGGTTACGGCAGCAGGTCGGCGATGTTGGCGACGAAGAAGTCGCCGCCGTCGACGCTGATCTTGATCGTCCCTTCGGCGGGCGTGTTGGCGTCGAAGATGATCTGGAGCATGCGGGCGTCGGACCGCATGAGCGTGACGGAGCCGGTGTTCGGCGTTGCGCCGTCGCCGGCCGAGACGAGCGCCTGCACGTCGGCGACGTTGGCATCCCACTCTCCCGTGGAGTTGCCGATGCAGCCGTCGTAGTTCGACAGGCGCGCGACGGAGGTGGCGCGGTCCAGCCCGCCGCCGCCGGTGCCGGTTGCGGCATAGGACGTGCCGTCGCTCGACTGGCGGACGTCAAAGCCGCCGGTCATGCGGACGAAGGTGCCGTCGCGCGAGTAGACGACGTCGACGCCGCCGGTGAGTGTTGCGCCGTTGGCGGTGAGGCCGTTGAAGTTGAGTTGCACAGCGGGCAAGTTGGCGTCGAGCACACCGGTCGCGTTGCCCGCGACGGTGA
Organism: Phycisphaerae bacterium; assembly: GCA_050184295.1. GTDB lineage: Bacteria > Planctomycetota > Phycisphaerae > UBA1845 > Fen-1342 > JBFXAM01. The sequence goes on from JBFXAM010000042.1 coordinate 30,780, forward strand.
GCGGCACCCCCGGCACGGGCTGGCAGCCGGCGCCGAAGTTGATGGTGACGTCGACCGCGCCGCGGCCGGCGGGGCCGACGTCGACGGTGATCTGCGGGCAGGCGCCGATCGTGAATTCGCCCATGAAGGGGTCGGGCGGGATGAGCGCGGGCAGGTCGGCGATCGTTTGCGTGACGACGAGCGAGAGGAGCATGGCTTCGACGGTGCGGACCGCCGCGAGCGCGCCGTCCTTCTCGATGTCACTGAGGCGCGAGACGGTGAGCACGCCGGGATTGAAAATCGCCGGACAACCGGCGAGCGAAACGCAGAGGATGGCCAGCGCCGCGACGCCGGCCTTGCGTGAGGTTCGATTCATCAGCGGTGCTCCCGTCGCCGAACGCTTGCCGTCCCGTGACCGCCGCCGCGACGGGCGCGTGTCCGGCGGAGCCGTAATCTTGCGGAGAGGCGCGAAGCGTGTCCACCGCGTGCGGTGCAAAAAAACGCCGCGAAGCCACTCGACGTGCAGCCACGAACTCGATCCCGGTGCGCCCAGCACCGGGCCCGACCCCCCGGGCGGCGCCTTCCGCTCCTGGCCCGCCGCTTGGCGCGGCGGGTACGGATTGCCGCGCGTTTGAGCCGGGCGCGTGGATGGCGGCTGGGCGCATCGAACCGGCCGGGCGTCGCGGTGGCTACGGTCCGGCGAGAATCGCCACGAACGGATCGATGTCGAAGTTGTTCACGACACCGTCGCCGTTCGCGTCGTTGGCGCACAGGTAGTTGCAGGAGAACGCGGCCTCCCAGGCGGTTTGTCCGCCGGTGAGCGCGAGAACGAAGGCGTCGATATCGAAGTTGTTTACGAGTCCGTCGCAGTTGGCGTCGCCGACCTGCGTCACGCCGGGTCCGCCGGGGATGCTGGCGGCGTCGGCGGGATCGCTGCACTCGTCGAGCTCGTCGCGGTCGAAGTAGCCGTCGAGGTCGCGGTCCACGCCGATGCGCGTCTCGCTGCCGCGCGGGACGACGGTGTAGGTGAGTTCGGCGCCCGGGGCGGCGGCGGCGCGGAGCTGTGCGGTCGTGAGGGACTGCGCGGCGCGGTCGGACTGGAAGGTGCCGCCGATGTTGTAGCGGAAGCCGCGGGCTTCGCCTTGGTAGAGGCCGTTGACGACCAGGCCGACGCGGTTGGCCTGCGCCTGGGCAATCATGTTGGTGATGAGGGTGAGCTGCGCCGCGGGCGCGGTGGCTTCGCTGACGAGCGTGGTCTGCCAGCCGACGGCGGCGTGCATGTCGCGGCTGGGCGGGCCCGGCGGCTCCAGCAGCGAAGTCGGCGAGCCGAGCGGGAGATCGCTGCCGGCGAACGCGAGCTGCATGGCGACGAGGTTCGCGATCATCTGGTCGGAACTGACGCTGAAGACGGGCTCGCTGACGAAGCGGGCGAGCGAATCGACGCTGCCGTCGTGCAGGTACCCGAAGCCGGCGGTGTTGCGGAGTTGCGTCAGCTCAAAGCCGACCTTGTCGTACATGTTCCGCGTCTGCGGGATCTTGATGCTGATGTTGGTGGAGCCGTCGACGGTGACGAGCGCGAGGTGGCGCTCGCCGTTCGGTCCCGGCGGGATCGGCACGTAGCTCGCGCCGCCGAAGCGGTAGTCCGTTCCGGCGCCGGTTGGGAGCGTGTGGCACGTGACGCAGTTCAATCCGCCGTCGAGCCCGGCGGTGCGATACGTCGAAAGGCCCGTGACGGCGTTGCCGTTTGGCAGCGGCTGGCCGGCCGGGGCGAAGCGCCCGGGCGTGAAATGCCCCGGGAGCGGGAGGCTCGTCGGGAGCGAGTTGTCGAAGTTTCGGAACGGGTTGGGCGGAAAGTGGATGCTGGCGAGGAAATTCTCGAACTCCTGCATCTCGGGCGCGGGCAGCGGCGCGTCGCGCCCCTGCAAGGCCGCGAACGCGTTCGCGAACTCCTCGAGGCCGTCGCGGTCGCCGCGCCAGTGGTGCGGCTCTTTGCCGATGATGTCCTTCAACGTCTGCGTGGTCATGGGCCCTTTCATGGGATGCCAGTCGGCGCAGGCGCCCCCCAAAGGCAGGCCGGCGTTGCAGTTCTGGTTGAAGGTCTTCACCGAGCCGTCGGGGTCGCCGAGGTCCCAGCCGAGGCGGTCCATGCCCGCGTCGATGTGGCACGACGCGCACGCGATGTGTCCCAGGCCGGAATTGATGTGGGTGTTGTAGAGATGTCTGCGGCCCGTGCGGATCGCGGCCGGCGTGGGGTCGTAAAAGGGCACGTCGGGTCCGGCGGCGACCTCGCTGGCGGCGTCGATGACGGAGAGCGACGCGTCAAACTTGTTGAGCACATAGACGCGGTCGCGCGCGGCGTCGAACACGACGCCGGTCGGGCCTTCGCCCACGTCAATCGTCTGCGTCGTGTCAAAGCGGTCGCCGTCGCTGTTGACGACGATGACGTTGTTCGAGCCCATGCCGGTGACGAAGCCGCGCGTGCCGGTCGCGTTCCAGGCGATGCCGCGCGGGTCGCCGAGCGACCAATCGCGCTGGTTCTGCGGGATGGGCACAAAGGGGACGTCGGTGCCGTAGGTCAGGTGCGGGTTGAGGTCGACGACGGCGAGGGTGCTGGGGACCGCGGAAGGCATGACGCGCGCGAGATTGACGCGCAGGAAGCGACCCTGGAGCACGGGCTCGTAGCGCACTTCGTTGTTGGCGTCGGTGCCGACGACGGTGACCTGCCCGGTGCCGGGATTGACGGCGAGGGCCATGCACAGGTTCATGCAATCGGTGGCGTAGCGTACGTCGAGCGTGGCGACGTCGATGATGGCGAGGTCGTGGTCGTAGAGGTCCCACCCGCTGAGGCGGCCCGATCGGTTCGCGAGGGGGCCGCTGACGAGATTCGTCCACTCGTGGTTGTTGTCATCCATCCAGCGGCCGGCGGGGTCTTTTTTCACAATGAGTCCGACGCGCGGCGGCGGGGGATTTCCCGGTCGCTGCGGCGGCTTGAAGTTGACGCCGTCGTTGGGCGGCGGGTTGGGCGGGTTGATGCCAAGCTGGAGCGGCTGTCCGGGATTCACGTAGGGACTCGCGGAATCGTTGACCACGTTGGGCGGAAAGCCGCCGCCGATCGTGCTGCCGCCGCCGAGGATGGTGGAGCGGTTTCCGGATTCGAAGATGGCGATGTAGACCTCGGTTCCGGCGGCGTTGACGGCGAGGGCGCGGGGGTCTTCGCCGAGGAGGTTGATGCGCGTCGGCGCGAGGGCGAGGTTGGCGGGGTCGAAGACCAGGACCGTGCTGGGCGCGGAGCAGGAGACGAAGGCGCGTTGGGGCGTGCCGGCAAAGACGACGTCGCAGGGCTCGTCGTCGGTGCGTAGCGTCGCGATGACGTTCAGCGTTGCGAGGCTGACGACGCTGACGCTGTCGGAAACGTGGTTCGCGACCCAGGCCTCGGCGTTCGAGCGGGCGCGCACCGAGACGGGGTCGAGCCCGACGGGCACGGACGCCGTGTGGCGCGGGTAGCCGCCGGCGAGCGAGAACACTTCGAGCCGGTTGTCTGCCGTGTTCACGGCGAGCAGCGTCTGACCGTCGGGCGTGAGGTCGAGCGGGTGGACGTGCGGCGTTTCCCAGTTCACGAAGGCGCTCTGCGCGGCGGCGGGCGAAACGACGAGCGTCGTGACGGCGAGCATCGCGAGCGGTGCAGACACGAGGGTGGCGGCGCGGCGCCAAGTGCGCATGGCGGGTGACATGTCGCTGACGACCTCCAAGCGGGGTAAACGATTTGCGGGCGCCGCGGGTGCGACGCGAGCGTTCCGAACGCCCGAATAGACCCGCCGCGATTCTAGTCGTAGGTGGGCGTCTGCCGGAAGGAAAAAAGCCGGCTGCCGATATCCGGTGGTTGCGTAACGCGGGCGCACGCGGGTTTTCGCTCGGCATGCCGGCGCTGGAGCCGTCGGCATGGCGCGCGGCCCGATCCGCGTGTCGACGCCTCGCGACGGCGTGCCAGCCCGCGCAATGGCGCGTCAACCCGGCTCGCGGGCATGCCGCGCGGGGCGATTCGCCGCGGACGGACGTTGGGGCGTCACCCGCCGCCGCGACGGAAGATGCCCTCGACGCGGTCGGTGCGGACGGTGTTCGCTTGAAGGTCGATGATGAAGAGCGGTCCGATCGCGGGCTGGTCGAAGCGTCCGGCGGCAGGATCCTCGAATTGCACGCGGGCGTCGACCGAAGGGGTGCCGAGGACGCGGACGAGGCCGTGGGCGCGGTCGAACTCGACGGAGTCGGCGTTGACGCTGCGTGTACCGGTGCCCTGCTTGTCGCGGAGGTAGACGTCGCCGCTGGCCATGAGCCAGTTGAGCCGCAGGTTGCTTCGCGCGGACAACCCGGAGGCGTCGGCGGCCGCCTCGTTGGCGGCGGAGCGAAAGGCGACTTCGAGGCGGCGGCATTCGAGATAGGCGTTGCGGCTCTTCATGCGCGCCAGCGCGTCCTGGTCGCCGGCGAGTTGCGGGAGCATCTGGTCGATGTTCACCATTTCGCGGCCGGCCTTGTGGACGAGCACGACGCCGCCTTCGAAGAGCACGTCGTCCTGGCGCTGCGGGCCGGATTCGCCGAAGACGTAGGTCATCGCGCCGTCGCACTGCATCGCGGTCTGGCTCGCGCCGCGCGTGACGAGCGCCGACGGCAGTCCCAGCGCCTCGCGCCCCGGCGAATCGTCTTCGCTGACGCGGCGGTTGGTCATGAGCAGCGTCGTGCGACCGCTCGTGCGGATCACGCGCTGCACCACATCCACGTCCATGACGGCGGCGGCGAGGCTCGAATGCATCAGCGGCTGGGCGTCGCCGGGCTCGGTCGTCTCGTTCTGCGCGACGGCGTTCTCAGCCTTGATGCGGACGATTTCCTTGCGCAGCGAGTCCCGCGCGCCGTCGGCCGGCCGCGTCGTGCGTTGCGGCGCGGCGGTGCTCAGCGACGGCGCTTCGCCGCGGGCGAGCGCACGGGCCGCGTCGACGACGAAGTCCCACGCATCCATGCGCGGGCGCGGGCGGCGCGACGGGGTCGGCGCGGCGACGTCCTCGAGCGTGATGGTGAGCTGATCGGCGCGGAGCTCGTCGTCGCCGCTGCGAGCCACGACGTTTTCCACGAAGCGCACCACGTTGCCTTGGCCGTCGATGTGCAAGAGCCGGTCGGCGCGGATGATGACCGGCGTCGCGCGCGAGCGGCGTTCGCCTTGGAGGCCGCGTGCGGAGCGGAACCGCAGCTCGCTTCGTCCGGCGACCTGGATCGTCCGGGCGCTCTCGCTCATTTCGAGGCGCGGCCCGGCGACGATGTAAGGCGACGCGCGCACGCGCTCGGGCCGTGCGGCGTCGCCGGCGA
>JBFXAM010000043.1:0-34412 GCA_050184295.1 Phycisphaerae bacterium
CGCCCACAGCGCGATACACCGCCTGGAAGTCGTCGCTCGTGTTCGGCTGGCCGTCCGCGCCGAGCGACGCCATGCGCAGCGCCACCTGATCGAGGTCGTTGAGCATTCCGGAGCGGCCCGGGCGGTCGAACTCGACCCTCGGCAACGAGAACAGCCGCGTCAGGGTCGACGACGGAATGCTCGCCGCCGCATCGACTACGGTCAGTAGCGCCGTTCCGTTCCAGTACACGAGTCCCTCCGAGATCGGCATGTCGGCGTCGTCGAGCCGCGTGTAGCGCAGGATCGCGCGCCCGCTGCTGTTGATGCTGCCGCCGAACGACTCCCAGCGGATGTTGGCGTTGCGGAGCTCGACCGGCAGCGTTGCCGTGAGGTTGATGTCATCACCGCTCGTGGTCACGAGATAGGGTTTTCCGTCGGCGAGGAACAGGCAATTGCCGCTGCCGTTGACGCCGGAGAGCAGGTTCGACGCGGGCATTCCGTTGGCGGCCTTCAGCTCGCGCCAGCGCGTGCGGTTCCAGTAGATCACGGTGTCGCGCGTCTCGCTCCCCACCGTGATCTTCGTCTGAATCGCAATCTCGCCGGCGGGTCCGATGGCCAGCCCGCCGTAGGGATCGTTGTCGCTGCCGATGATGACGCCGCTGGGCAGGCCGGTGTAGCTTCGGCCGGGTGTGTTGTCGACGATACGCGAAAGCGTGGAGCCGCGGAGGCGATAGACGCCGCGATTGCCGCTGTCGCCGTCGTGGGTGGCCTGGAAGAGAAAGTCGCCGTTGGGGTTCAGCGTGGTGAACCGCTCGAACGTGTCGAAGCTGACGCCCGATCCCTGATCCGGTACGTCGCCCGGATCGCTGAGCCGATTGTCCGCGACCACCGACAGCGCCGTGCCGTTGCTTGTAAAGATTCCGGTGCGGCCGACGATCAGCGCGTTGTTGGCGCCAATGTAGGTGTACCGCGTCGCGAAGAGCGCGGTTCCGGCGTCGCTGAGACACGGCACAAAGAACTCGGCCGAAAACGTGTTCGCGAGGTCGTCCGTGAAGACGCCGCTGAGCTGCGCCATGTCGGCGACGCGAATCAGGTTGCTGTCGCTGGCCCGCCAGCGATACACGCCGATCGGGATCGGCGAGCGCGAGACGGGCGAGAGGAAGAGCAGCCGGCCGTTGCTGCCCCATGCCAGTCCGGGCGCGCCGGCGTCGAACTGCACGTTCACATCGCCGAAGAACGCATTCGCGGCTCCGCTGGGCACAGTCCCCGTTGCGGCTGGATTGTCGTCGATCACCTTGACGATCGCGCCGTTGTGATAAACGAACAGGCCCGCGTCGCCGTTACCGCCGGAGTAGCGCGCCCAGAATGCGATGCGGCCATTGCCGTCGCTGACGGGGTTGCCGAAATAGACGAACCGCGCTGCCTCGGGCTGTCCCGGGACGCTGTCGCCGGTCTTCGCGAGGAGATCGAGTGTGAGCGCGCTGGGGGCGCTGGTGCCGCCGCCGGAGCCGTCTCCGGAGCCCCCGCCGGATCCATCGCCGGAGCCGCCGGAGCCGTCGCCCGATCCCGATCCGTCGCCGGAGCCATCACCCGAGCCGGATCCGTCGCCGGAGCCATCGCCGGATCCCGAGCCCCCGGAACCGTCGCCGGAGCCCGAGCCGTCGCCGCCGGACCCGCCGCCCGAGCCGTCCCCCGAGTCGCCGCCACTCGCGTCCGTCGGCGTGTCGCCGCCGACGGGCGGCGGATTCGTGCCGTCGAACAACCCATCGTCGGCGGCTTCCGCGGGAATGCGGACGTTCACACGGATGTCGATGGGCTGGCGCGCGCGCGCGATCGCGGGGAAGATCGCCTGTGCGACGCCGCCGAACGGGTTGCCGTCCGCGGGGCCCGCAAGGAAGTACATCAGCAGAAAGAAGTTCTCGAGGGTGCTCTTGCGCTCCACGCTGCGCCGCAGATCGACGAGGTCGTTCGGTCGCGAGCCCGCGACGCTGAAGCGCCACACGCCGGCGGCGTTGCCGTTGCTCAGGACGCGGACGCCGGTGTCGGTGCTGGTGAGTCCGCGCTCAACGCGAAAACGATCGTCGCGCGACTTGCTGCTTGCGTTGAACGCGCCGTCGAACATCCGCCCGTCGGGCGTCTCGACCATCAGGAAATCGAGGCGCGTGTCGGCGGGGCCGGTGAGCGCGATCTCCAGCGTCTGGCCGGGGGGCACGGTGACTTCGTACACCGCGATGGAGCCCGGCCGCAGGCGATCGCCGACCGCACCCGTCGCGAGCGTCGCTGGCGCCGCGTGCTGCGCGACCTTGTCGACCGCTGACGACGTGCTTGCCGAATCCTCCGGGAAGCAGCCGGCCGCACCCACCAACAACGCGACACAACCGACGAGCCAGACGTGGCGCAGCGCGGGTCGCGGCGAACGGCGGTCAACTCGCATTGTCAGTTCTCCCCAGAAGCGCGCGTCGCCGGCGCGACGCTCGACGCGTACGCAGGCCTGCGCTTGGAAGTCTATACCTCCATAAATCGGCAATCAACGCGGACTGCTGCCGGTGCAGCGACGTGCGCCGGGTCCCAAAAAGCTGCTTGTGTGCCGCGGATTCCGCGCGGCGCGCCTCTGCGTGGTGGTCGCCGTGTTTTCTCGGAGCCGCGCGCCAACGGAGCACACGCGTCGCGCTGCCGCGGCGCGCGCCGCGGCGTTAGCTGCGCCGCGGGCCGCGCGAACATGCTGACGGCGCCCGGGTCGGGGCGCGCCGGAACGACGAACGCCGGCGCCGGGCGCGGCGGCTCGGCCCGCGGTGTGGCGGACGTGGAGCATCATGGGTGCGAGATTGATTGTGGACGCATACCCGTCTCTTTTTTGCCCAGCTTCTCGAATTCTCGTCCCAAAAATCCCCCACTTTTCACGGATTCCCTTGCATAGTGCCGATACGGTGGGTATATTTCCCATTTGGTGGGACGAAGTGGTGACATGTGGAATGAAAGCGGGTCCCACGCGAGATGTTCTTCTTCGGCACGTATCCGCTGACCATCGACGGCAAGTGTCGCCTGTCGGTTCCCTTCGCGGTGCGGTCGCAGATGAACCCTGAAAGCGAGGGTCGCGGGCTTTACGCAGTGCCAGGTCGTCGGCCACACACGCTGGCCATCTACCCCGACCGGTACTTTCACGAGCTGCGACGCCGCTGGCCGGATGAAGAGAGCCTGTCCGACGAAGCGTACGAGTGGCGACAGTTCGAGTGTTCTCAGACCGTGTTGCTCGATCCCGACGCGCAGGGGCGCGTGCTGATCCCGCAGTGGCTGCTGGAGAGCGCGGGGCTGAGCAAGGACGTCACGCTGATCGGCGTGCAGGATCATCTGGAGCTCTGGAACCGTGCGGACTTCGAGGCCTTCGAAAAGACCAAGTGGCCCGAGTACCCGCGGCATCGAGCCAAGGCGCTGAGCGAGCTGAGACACATGGCCGGGAAGGCCGATGCGACCTCAGCGCCACAGGAAGCCAAGTAGTTCGTCTCGAAACCCTGGTTGGGTGATTGCGAGGACCGGGGCTCGGCGCGGAGTCCCAAAGCAGGCTCTGCGCCGAGACCCCTCACAGCTGGAGCGGCATCAGCCTTCTTCGCCCGAAGGCTGCGTTCATGAGCAGAACGTCGCCGCGCTCCAAAAAGGCGGGAGTGGATGCCCGTCTCGACTCGGGCCGTTCGCAAGTCATGGATGACGAGCGGCGGCCGCCCCTTTTCTCAAGTGCTGTCCACCGTGACAGCGAGTGGAAGATACTGGCCGCGGGTCGGTTTGTCCACGGATGGACGCATCGGCCCGCGCCGCTTCTCTGGGCACAGCGCCGCGCGCCGCGGGCACGTTCCGGCATGAACGCGGGCGCATCGACCGGGTCGGCCGCGCTGCGGCAGACATGTCGTTCCTGAATCGATATCCTTTTAGCGTGACGGACATTGCGCTCGAACACACGCCGGTGCTCTTGGCGCCGATCCTGCGATTGCTCGACCCCAGACCCGGACAGGTGATCCTGGACGGCACGCTGGGGCTCGGGGGCCACGCGCTGGCACTGCTGCCACGGATTCTCCCCGGCGGGCGCTACCTTGGTCTGGACATCGACGAAGACATGCTGGCGATCGCGCGCGACAGACTGGCAGCCCATCAGGACCATGTCCGCTGCATCCACGCCAGCTACGCCGACGTGCCGGCCGTGCTCGCCGCAGAACCCACGCCGCTCGTCGACCACATGCTGCTCGATCTGGGCGTCAATTCCGCGCAGCTCGCGGACGCGGCCCGCGGCTTTTCGTTTGACCGCGAGGGGCCGCTCGACATGCGCTTCGACCGGCGGCAGAAGCGCACCGCGCTCGACCTGGTCAACAGCCTCGACGAGCGCGAACTCGCCGACCTGTTCTACGAATTCGGCGGCGAGGGCATGAGCCGCAAGATCGCCAAGCGCATCTGTCACGTCCGCCACGACGCGCGCATCATGACGACCGCGGCGCTGGCGCGCGCCATCGAGTCGGCGTATCACGCCGAGGGGCGCGGGGGCGGCGAACGCATCGCGCCCGCGACGCGCGTGTTCCAGGCATTGCGCGTCGCCGTCAACCGCGAACTCGACAATCTGACCGCCTTTCTCGGGCACGTCGTGGAACACCTGCGGCCCGGCGGGCGCCTGGCCGTAGTTAGTTTTCACAGCCTCGAGGACGGAACCGTGAAGCGCTTTCTCCGCGACGCCGAAAGGGCCGGGACGATGACCGAAATCACCCGGCGTCCGGAGATCGCCGATGCTTCGGAAAGACACGCCAATCCGCGCAGTCGCAGCGCGAAGCTCCGCGTCGCCGAACGGCTGGGTTCGGCGGCCTGAGCGGGAGTGAGGAATGTCGCTCAACGTCAAGCTTGCGCTCGTCATCAGCGTCGGGTTCATCACCGGGATGTGCTGGCTGGTCAACCGGGCGGGGCGCCCGCTGATCGAGGAGCCGTCGCCGCTGCACGTACCCGGCGGCGCGGCGCCCGGCAGTCCGCGGGGCGCCTTATCGGCCCAGCCCGCGACGCCGGGAGCGAGTCTGTTTCGACGGCCGAGTCCGGTCGAGCCACCGCGGATGCCGTCCGCCGCGGAGTCGCTACCGCTCGCGGTTGCAACGCCGGTCGCGGTTGTGAGCGAGCGGCCGCGGGAGCACGTCGCGCTGCCGCCGTTCCTTGCCTCGTCGCGTCAACCCGCAGCGGGATCGGACGCGTCCGATGCGCCCGACCGGAATTCGATCGGCGAACGCCGGTTGCCGCCGTCGCTCGCCGCGCTCGGAGATTCGGCGCGTACGCCGGCCGGTGCAAATCCAACGTCCGCGTCACCGGTTTCGACACCGCTGACGCCTGAGCTTGCGCGGTCGACGCCGCCGCCCGCCCGCGGCAACGACGCGCCGCCGCCAATGGCGGTTGCGAACGTCGCGCCAACGGATGAAGCGCCCGCGGTCGCGCCGCCGCCGAACCAGAGGCGATACACGGTTCAGCGTGGCGACTCGCTCGCGGCGATCGCGCGTCGCGAGTGGAGCGGGCGCGACGAGGACGGAGTCAAGCTGCTGATGGCGGCGAATCCGCAGCTCGGCGGGCGCGCCGACCGGATCTACGTCGGCGAAGAGATCGTGATTCCGATCTCGAGCTCCTCCGCAGTTCCGCCGCGCGATGTGGCGGCCACGTCCGACCGGGCGCCGTCGCGCACCGCGGCGGATCGGGCCCCCGCGAGCCGCGCGACGGAGGTTTCCACCGGCCGCGCGATGGCCTCGAATCGGGACACCGTCTACGACACGCCGCCGGATCGCGCCGCCGCCGGGCCGCGCGAGCGGGATGCCGGTCGAAGTGTGCCTGAAGTAGAGCGGAACGACACCCGCAAGGCGCCCGCCCGGGAAGGCGCCGCACCAGCCGCGGAACCGCGCAAGCGCTCGCCCGCGGCGCCGCGGATGCGCCCCGGCGAGACGGAGGAACGTCGCGTGGCGAGCGCCGCAGCACCGTCGCGCGGGAGCCTGACGGCGAAGAAACCGACGCCGGCCGAGCGCAAGGTCGCGGCATCAGATCGAAAGGCCGGCGCCGCAGAAGCGAAGTCCGCGACACGCGTGTACACGGTGAAGGCGGCCGACTCGCTCAAGAGCATCGCGGCGCGCGAGCTGAACGACGCGCGGCGCTGGCGTGAGATCGCCCGGCTCAACGGCGTGAAAGACCCGAACAGGGTTCTGGCGGGTGCGAAGCTGCGGCTTCCCGCCGGCGACCGCGTGGCGCAGCGTTGAACGCCGGGTCGGCGTACGGTACGCTGGCCGACGCGATGTAAGGATGCTCTCGGCATGACGTTGACCCGCACCGTTGTCGCCCTCGCGCTGCTGCTCGTCGTGATGGTCACGGTGGTGATTCTCCGCGCGGAGACCACGCGGCTGGGTCACGACATCGCGCAGTTGGACGCGCGAGCCGACACGCTGGTCGACCAGATTCGTGAGCAGGAGCTGGAGTTGACGCGCCTGCGGAACCCGGAGCTGATCCGGGCGCGCGTGGGCGAGCTGCGCCTGCGCGGCGAAGCGGCCCCGAGCAAGCCGGCGGCCCCGGCGAGGTCCGCGGCAACGCCGAAGCCGGCAGCGGCCTCGCGATCGAATCCGAACCAGCCGCCGGCGGCACGTGAGCAGCCGGCGCCGCCGCGCGTGCGGCGCGATTAGCGCGTCCAACGAGCTCACGCGAGGCACGCGCCGCGGCGCCGCGCGAGGTGCGACCGGCGACGCGAAGAGAAACTGGCAAACCAAGGCGGCGCACGGATGCGTTCCGGACTCCTGCTCTTCACGCTGGCCGGTCTCATGCTGGTCGGTGGCGGGGCGCGCCTGGTCTACATCGAACGCACCGAAGGCGAGGCGCTTCGTCAGACCCAACTCCGCCAGAGCACAGCCACGCTCGTGATTCCCGCGCAGCGCGGCGACATTCTCGATTCGCGCGGGCGCGTGCTCGCCGGCAGCACGCGCTTGCCGTCGGTCTATGTGGATCCCTCGTGCGTCGACGATCCGCGCTTCGCGTGCTACAGCGTCGCGCCCGTGCTCGGGCTCGACGCGGCGCAACTCGAGCGCGACCTGCGCCGGGCCCAGACGCCCACCGACGAACAGCCGGGCGGCAGCCGATTCCTGTGGATCAAACGCGAAATCACCAACGGCGAGCTCGATGCCTTCAACCTGGTCCGCCAGACGCGTCAGCTCGGCGCGTTCGGCGTGCAATACGAGCCGAAGCGCGTCTACCCGTGCGGGCGGCTGGCGGCGCAGGTGCTGGGTTTCGTGCGGGCCGAGTACAAGGGGCTCGCCGGGATCGAGCACGCGTTTGAAGAGCAGCTTCGGGGAACACCGGGGCAACGCCGTTACACCGTCGACGTGCGCCGCCGCAAGCTCCGCCAGCACGCCGAGGACTATACGCCGCCGCGCGACGGCGCGAGCGTGGTGCTGACGATCGACGCGTACATTCAGCAGCGCGCGGAGCACTGGCTGCGCGACGCGGTCACGACGCACAAGGCTGCGTGGGGCGCGTGCGTCGTGATGGATCCGCAGACCGGCGAAGTACTCGCGATGGCGAGCGTGCCGGATTTCGATCCGGCCGATCCGTTTCCCGGCGCGCGCGGCGAGCTGCGCGACGCAGACCTGGAGCGCACGCGCAACCGCGCGATTGCGGACCAGTTCGAGCCCGGCAGCATCTTCAAACCCTTCGTCGCGTCGCTCGCGCTCGAAGAGGGCCTGACCCGCATCGGCGAGAACTTCGCGATCAACGGCCCGACGCGCGTGTTCGGCGGGCGCACGATTCACGACACGCATCCCTACGGAGCGCTGCTCTTCGAGGAGATCATCAGCAAGTCGAGCAACATCGGCATGGCGCTGCTCGGCACGCGCTGCGGCAACCCGCGCCTGCACCGCTATGTTCGCAGCTTCGGCTTCGGCGATCCGACCGGCATCACGCTGCCCGGCGAGGCGAGCGGAAAGGTCCGCGACATCGCCGTCTGGGGCCCGTTCTCGACGCAGTCCGTGCCGTTCGGGCAGGAACTCAGCGTCACTTCGATCCAGGTCGCGACCGCGTTCAGCGTGTTCAGCAACGGCGGCGTACTCTACCGGCCGCGAATCGTCCGCGGCCTCATCGGCCCCGACGGGATCGCCTTGTTCGACGATTCGGCGCCCGTTCCGGTCCGTCGTGTGCTCGCGGAACAGACCGCGCGGGAGTTTCGCCTCAAGGCGCTCGCGCAGACCGTGATCTCGGGCACCGGCAAGAACGCGGCGCTGAAGGACCACCAGGTCTTCGGCAAGACCGGCACCGCCGAGATCGCCGACCCGCGGCTCGGTTATCTCCCGGGACAGTATGTCGGCTCATTCGTCGGCGGCGCGCCGTCGGATCACCCACGGGTCGTCGCGGTCGTGTCGATCTACCGCCCGTCGGCCGGCAAGTACTACGGCGGCACGGTCGCGGCGCCCGCAGCGCGCGAGATCATCGCCGACGTGCTCGCGTACATGCACGTCCCGCCGCAGCGCGACATGCCGCTGCCGCCGAGCCTGAGCGCGCGGGCGGCCGCGGATCGCGACTGAGGGGACGCCGGCGTGCGCGGTCGAAGGCGCGGCGGCTCGCACGCCCGACGGGTTTCGCCGGCCGCTCGCGGACATGCACGCGGCGCGGCGGAGGAAGGAAGCTGACGGGATGAGCGAAGGCCGACTGCTGACGGAGTTGCTCGGTGGGTTGGTCGACGAGCCCGCGCTCGCTGCCGTGCGCGACATCCGTGTCTCGGCGATCTGCGAAGATTCGCGGCGGGTCACGCCGGGCGCGCTCTTCTTCGCACTCCGCGGCGTTGGCGCCGATGGTCGTCGTTTCGTGGCCGACGCGGTGGCGCGCGGTGCGGCGGCAGTGGTCGGCGAGGGGCTCGACGCGAGCGAGCGTTCGGCGCTGATCTCGACGCCGGACGCGCGGCGCATGCTGGCGCACGTCGCGGCGCGGTGGCATGGGCTCGACGCGGGCCCGCCGCTGCTGCTCGGCGTCACGGGCACGAATGGCAAGAGCACGACGGCGATCATGGTGCGCTCGATCGCGCAGGCGGCGGGTCACAAGTGCGCGCTGATCGGCACCGTGTATTACGACCTGTGTTCGCGCGTCGTCGCGGCTGAAATGACCACACCCGGGCCGCTTCAACTGGCGGAGTATCTCCGCACCGCCCGCGACGCTGGGGCCGCGTTCGCGGCGATGGAGGTTTCCAGCCACGCCCTGGACCAGCGCCGCACCGACGGACTCACGTTCCGCGCCGCAGCGTTCACGAACCTGACCGGCGATCATCTGGACTATCACGGCACGTTCGAGAATTACCGCGACGCCAAAGCGCGGCTGTTCGAGCAGTTGCCCGCGAGCGCGGCGGCGGTGGTGAATTGCGACGACGCGCACCACGAGCACATGATCCGCGCGACCGCGGCGCGCGTGTTGAAGTTCTCGCTCCGCGGGCCGGCGGATCTCAGCGCGACGATCGCGCGCGAGTCGATCGGCGGGACGACCTACCGCCTGCGGATCGGCGATACGGAGCTCGTGCTCGAAAACGCCGTGGTGGGGCGGCACAACGTCTACAACGCGCTGACGGCTGCCGGGCTCGCGTGGGGTGCCGGCCTGCCGCTGGAGGCGATTGCGCGCGGCCTGCGCGCGGTGCGCAACGTGCCGGGTCGCCTGCAGCGCGTCCCCGTCGGACTGCCCGCAGACGTCTTCGTCGACTACGCGCACACCGACGACGCACTCCTCAACGTCCTCGCCGTGCTTAAGCCGCTCACACGCCGTCGCCTGATCGTCGTGTTCGGCTGCGGCGGCGACCGCGACAAAACCAAGCGGCCGCGCATGGCGCAAGCGGTCGGGCGGTTCGCCGATGGAATTCTCGTAACCAGCGACAATCCGCGGACGGAGGATCCGGACGCGATCATCCGCGAGATTCTCGCCGGCTTCGACGCCGCGACGCGCCGCCGCGTGTGTGTCGAACCGGACCGTCGGGCGGCGATTCACGCCGCGCTGGCGGGTGCGAGAGAAGGCGACGTCGTGCTCATTGCCGGCAAGGGTCACGAAAACTACCAGATCGTCGGCACGGAGAAGCTGCCGTTCGACGACGTGGCGGTTGCGATCGCGGCCGGGGCTTCGCTCGCGGGGGCGCCGGCATGACGCTCGGGTCGCTGGCCGACGTTGCGAGCGCGATCCACGCCGCGGCGCCGTGGGGGGCGGAGTGGACGCCGGTCGGCGGCGTCTCCACCGATTCGCGCACGGCCGGCCCCGGCGACCTGTTCTTTGCGCTGCGGGGACCGAACTTCGACGGTCACATGTACGTCGCGGACGCGCTGCGTCGCGGGGCGTGCGCCGCAGTCGTCTCCTGGACGACAGCGGCGGTGGTCGCCAATACGCTGGCCGCGCAGGGCATGTGCGGCCCCGCGTTGCTGCACGTCGCCGACCCCCAAGCGGCGCTCGCGGCGCTCGCGGCGTGGCGCCGCGTGCGCCTCGCGGCGCAGGTCATCGCCGTCATCGGCAGCAACGGCAAGACCACCACCAAGGAGCTGCTCGCGCACGTGCTGGCATGCCGGCGGCGCGGACGCGCTTCGCCGAAGAGCTTTAACAACGCGATCGGTGTGCCGGTCACCCTGCTCTCGGCCAGGGACGACGACGAGTTCCTGGTCGTGGAGATCGGCACGAACGCGCCAGGCGAGATCGAAGCGCTGGGGCTGATCGCGCAGCCCGACGTCGCGCTCCTGACGAGCATCGGCGAAGAACACCTCGAAGGCCTTCGCGATCTCGCCGGCGTCGCGACGGAGGAATGCTCGATACTGCGTACGCTGCGCCCCGGCGGGTTCGTCGCTGCCAACGTCGATTCGCCGCTCGTCGAACCCCACTTGCGCGGCGCGGGTGTGGCGGCGACGACGTTCGGGTTCGCGGCGCACGCCGACGCGCGTGTGAGCGACGTGCGCTACGAGCCGCCGTGGCTGCGCTTTCGCGTGCGCGACCGCGGTGAGTATCGTCTGCCGCTGCCCGGCGCGCACCACGCGTCGAACGCGGCGGGCGTGATCGCGATCGCGGAGCGCATGGGAGTTTCGCGCGCGGAGATCGCGGCCCGCTTCGCGACCTTCGTCCCGCCGCCGATGCGCACAGAGGTCCTGCACGCCGGCGGCGTCACGCTGATCAATGACGCGTACAATGCCAACCCGGCGAGCGTCGCGGCGGCGCTGGCGATGCTTGCCGACTATCCGTGCCGCGGGCGCCGCGTGTTGGTGCTTGGAGCGATGCGCGAGCTGGGCGACCAGACCGTCGCGCTGCACGACGAGCTGGCCCGGCAAGTCGCGGCGGCGCCGGTTGAGCTGGTCGTGCTGGTCGGCGACGCCGTCCCGTGGATGTACGACCGGATCGCCGGCGCCCGCGTCGATGGGGCGGAGGCCCTGGTCGGCGTGTCCACGCCGGTCGAGGCTGCCGCCGTGCTCGCCGCTCGGCTGTGCGAAGGTGATGTCGTGTTGCTGAAAGCCTCGCGCTCGGTTGCGCTCGAGGCGCTGGTCGAGCCGCTGAAGGCGAAGCTGACGCCGGCCCCGGCGGCGTCGACGAGTTCCTGACCCGATGCTGTATCACTTCTTCCACTGGCTGACCGGCGGCAACACGGGCTATGCCTACGCGGACCCGCTCTTTCGAGGCGTCTGCGCCATCCTGATCGCGTTCGCGATGGTGTGGCTGCTCGGGCCGCGCGTCATCCGCACGCTGATCCGCCTGAAAATCGGCGACCGTCCCGAGTTTGACCACGAGACGCTCAACAAGCTCACGCAGGGCAAGAAGAACACGCCCACCATGGGCGGACTGCTGATCGTCGTCGCGATCGCCGTCGCCGTCTTGATGCTCGCCGACCTCGGCAGCTTCTATGTGCGCATGGCGCTGGTGTGTCTCGTGTGGCTGGCACTGCTCGGCGGCGTCGACGACTGGCTGAAGCTGACCGCGGACCGCCGCGCCGGCACCCGCGACGGTCTGCGTCTGTGGGAGAAGCTCGTTTTTCAGATCGCGCTCGGGGCGCTGCTCGCGTTCTTCATCCTCAAGACCGGCCAGGCGAAGGCCGAGCAGGACCGGTTCTTCACGGTCGATACGCGCTACAGTCCCTATTACAACGTGCTCAGCATCCCGTTCTACAAAGGCGAGAAGATCGGCGACTATTATGGCGTCGCGCTCGCGGCGCCGGTGTTCGCGGTGATCGCGGTCATTGTCATCGCGGGCACGTCGAACGCCGTGAACCTGACCGACGGAATGGACGGGCTGGCGAGCGGCTGCATCGTGCTGACGGCGCTCGCGTTCATGGTGCTCGCGTATGTCGTCGGAAGCCCCGCGCTCTCGGAACAGCTGCTCTTCTATCACATCAGCGGCGCCGGCGAACTCGCGATTCTCTGCGGCGCCATCGTCGGCGCGTGCCTGGGATTCCTCTGGTACAACGGCTACCCGGCCCAGGTCTTCATGGGCGACACCGGCTCGCTTCCGCTCGGCGGGCTGATCGGCTATGTCGCCATCGTGACGCGCCAGGAATTGATGCTGCTGATCGTCGGCGGCGTCTTCGTGATCGAGGCCGTCTCGGTGCTGATCCAGATTTTCTATTACAAAGGCACCGGCGGAAAGCGCTTCTTTCGCTGCGCCCCGCTGCATCACCACTTCCACCTCGGCGGGTGGTCGGAGACCCAGGTCGTGATGCGCTTCTGGCTGCTCGCGGCCCTGTTCGCGACCTTCGGGCTCGCGACGCTCAAGCTGAGGTGACGATGACGGCGTCCTCAACTTTCTCCGCACAGCTCCACGACGCGCCGCGGCGCGCTTCGCGCACCAGCCCCGTGTGCGATGACGCCGCCGCGGACGCCGCCCGGGCGTGGTCCGCCGCCGGCAACGTCATTTTCCTGGTCGGGCTGTTGATGGCCGTCGGGGTTGCGATGGTGTACTCCGCGTCGGTGACGCTGCGCGGCTCGGAGTTCTCGTGGCACAACTGGTGGGGCTCGCCGCTGCGTCAGAGCATCTTCGCGTTCGTCGGCTTTCTCGCGATGCTCGTGGCGGCGCACCTCGACTACCGCACGCTCGCGTGGCGCGGCCCGCGCGACGGCTGGCGCGCCGGCACGCTCGTCGGTCTCGCGGTCCTGCTCATCGTCGCCGGGCTCGTGCTGCCCGACGAGAACACCAGCCGGCTCGGCGGGCAGCGCTCGCTCGGCTTCCACGTCGGCGGCCTGTCGGTCAGCTTTCAGCCGGCCGAGTTTGCCAAGGTCGCGCTCGTCGTGGGACTCGCGGCGCTGCTCACGCGACCGTCGCTCCGCGCGCTCGCGACGCAGGCCCCGCGCCGCACCGGCCGCAATGCCGACGCCCGCCGGCGACCCGCGAAGCTCCCACTGGCGCAGGCTGTTCTGCCGGCGCTCGGCCTCGGCGGACTGCTCGTCGGACTCACCGGTATTGCGGACTTCGGCACCGCCGCGCTCATGGGCACGGTGCTCTTCTGCATCCTGCTCGCCGCCGGCGCGCGCTACACGCACCTCGGCGCTTTGTTCCTGATCGGCGTGCTGGCCGCCGGCGCGCTGCTCTGGATGGAGCCGTACCGCGTCGAGCGGCTCCAGGCGTTCCTGATCCATAGCGAGGACACGCGCGGCAAGGCGTATCAGGTCACGCAATCGCTGCTCGCGATCGGGTCGGGTGGCTGGTGGGGGCGCGGGCTCGGCGCCGGTGTGCAGAAGTACGGCTATCTGCCGCAGGACAACAACGACTTCATCCTGGCGACGATTTGCGAGGAGCTCGGCGTCGCGGGGGCGCTGGCGATCGTGGGTGTGTTTCTCCTGCTGCTTTGGCAGGGCTGGCGCATTTCGCGGCTCGCGCCGGACTCGTTCGGCCGCCTGCTCGCGATCGGGTTGACGCTGGCGCTGTGTCTTCAGGCGGCGTTCAACGTCGGCGTGGTCACGCATGCGCTGCCGACCAAGGGCATCTCGTTGCCGTTCGTCTCCGCCGGCGGCTCGGGCGTGATCTTTCTTGGCATCGCCGCCGGCCTGCTGGCGTCGGTCGGGCGGACACGCGCCGCGCTCGCCACGCTGCCGGACGACCAAACCGGATAGTCGCCGCCGCGCGTGCGCGATTGTCCGCGCGCCCGGTCGTCCGATCGCACGGGCGCCGCGGTGCGTGAATTCCGCTCCGTTCGTTATCGGCCCGGCGTCCGTTCGCTTGCCCTGCGCGGACTCGTTTGGAATGTTCCCCAAGGGGACCGGCATGCCTTCGCCGCCGGCACCGCGCGCTCGCGCGTGCGGCGTGCGAATCGGGACCGGACCTCGGCAGGGGGATTCGTATGCTGCGCGCTCGTACGCTGTTGATGGCGGCCGCGTTCGGAGTCGCGATGGAACTGCTCGCGCTGTCGCCGCGGGCGCTCGGCGCTCCGCGCAAGTGCCTCGAATCAATTCACGACCCGCCGCCGGCCATTGTGGCGCCGCCGCTGGTCGATGGCCGCGGCGCGGTCGACTGGCCGGCGCTGCTGAATCGGTTTGGTCCTGGCGTTTTCGGCGGACTGGAAACGATGTTCCCGCCGCCGACGCTCGACGTCGCGGCGCTCGCGTCCACCAACGAGCCTCCGGCGGACGCACCACACGCCCCCGTGCGCCTGGCGGCGGACATCCGCGACGCGGCGGCGCTGGCGTCCGGCCCGCCGCAGGCCGCCACCTGGTTTTCAGCGACCCACGACACACCCGCGATGCTGGTCATCCCCGAACCCGGCATGAGTGTGCTGATTCTCGCGGGCAGCGTGATGGCGTTCGCGCGCGGCGGCGGCCGGAACGCCGCGCGGCTCTCGCGCGCGTCGCGCCCGGGCGCCTGACGATTCCCAGGGGTGGCGGCTTTCCGCTCGTGCTCCAGCGAAGCAAGGCGGGCGCGAACGCCCCACCCCGACGCTGGTGCTACGGCGGCGGCACTGCGTTGAGTCGCAAGCGCGCGAGCTTCGCCGCGGCCTCGTCGACGCCGAGCTGGTACGCCCGTTCATAGGCGCGCTCCGCCTCACCTCGTCGGCCGCTCTTCGCCAGCGCGTCGCCCCAGCGCTCATACGCCAAGCCGAAATCCGGCCGCAGCCGTGTGACGCGCTCGAACTGCTCGACTGCAATGTCGACGCGCCCTTGCTCCAGACAGATCGCGCCCAGGTTGAACCGCGCCGTCCAATAGTCCGGCCGCAGCTCCAGCGCCGCGCGCAGGTGTGTGACCGCCTCGGCTGCGTCGCCGGCGCCACCGCGCCGCGTGAGCGCGTCTGCGAGGTTGTTCAAGGCTTCGGCGTATGCCGGCTTCAGCCGGAGCGCTTCCCGGTATGCGGCGATCGCGTCGCTCAGGTCGCCGCGCCGCGCGAGGGCGTTGCCGAGGTTGAAGTGCGCTGCGGGCTCCGCGGCGTCGAGCGCGCGGGCGTCGCGATAGGCAGCAATCGCGGCGTCGAGTCGATTGAGCGCGGCGAGCGCCGCGCCGCGGTTGATGTGCAACTGCGGATCGCCGGGCCGCAGGCGGACGGCGGCTTCGTGGTGGTGGAGCGCCTCGTCGAAACGACGCTGCGAACCGAGCACGAGGCCGAGGTTGGCGTGTGCCATCCACGCCGCGGGGTTTTTCGCGATCGTGTCGCGCCAGAGCGTCTCGAGGTCGCGGTGGACGTTCGTCTGACGCCATGTGAGCGTTGCGAGCGCGATGAGCCCGATCGTGGCCAGGCCGCGCCCCGCCGCGCGCACTCCGACCGAGCCGCCCTTGCCCTCGCCACTCGTCGCGTGCGCCGCGCCATTCGACACCCGGCGTAGCGCGCGCACCGCGACCGCCGCCACCAGCGCGAACGGCCCCGCGCTGGCGAGATACTGAAAGTGATCCGCGACGAATGAGTAGCGGAACGGGTACACGTTGAAAAAGCCGAGCGCCGGAAACAGCGTGCCCGCGAAAAAGAGCGTCGTGGCCAGCGGTCCGCGGCCGATGCGTCGCCGCGCGAACCAGAGCGTCGCCACGAGCGCGACGAGTGCCGCCGGATAGGTCCACTGCCAAAGCTGTCGCGGATCGACGTCCCAGCGCGGATAGACAAAGACGAGCTCGGCGGGCCAGGCGAGTTTGCCGAGATAGAACCAGAACGCCCGCCCCGCGACGAGCACGCGCTGCGTCGCCGACAGGTCCCAGTCCGGGCCGCGCGCCCCCGCGCCGGTCCCCGCGAGATTGTGCAGTTCCATCCACACCGTGACAAAACCCGCCGCCGCGCCGGCGACGAACAACGGCAGCGTCGGCCACGCGTCGCGCGCCGCGATCCGCCCGGCGCGCCACCACGCGATCAGCAGGATCGCCGCGGGCAGCGTGCACGTGATCGTCTTGCTCAGCAACGCAGCCATGAACAGCGCCAGCGCAAGTGCATACGCAGCCGCGCGCGACGACCCGTGCCCCGCGGGATCCCGCCGCCCGTTCGACGCGCTGCCCGCCGTCAACCACGGCGCGAACCGCAACCACGCACGCAGGGTCGCGAAGTAGAGCGCCGCGCTCAGCACGTTTTTTCGCTCCGTCACCCACGCGACCGACTCCGCCTGAACCGGATGAACCGCGAACAGGGCCGCCGCGAGCCACGCGCCCGGCACACCCAGCCGCAAGAGCACGCGCCACAACAGCAACGCCGCGAGCGCGTGCAGCGCCAGGTTGGTCGCGTGATAGCCGGCCGGATGAAGTCCCCACACGGCGTGTTCGACCCAGAACGTCGTGAACACCAGCGGGTAATACTGGGGCGTCGCGCCGAGCTCGAACCAGATTCGCCGCAGTCCATCCACGGAGCGCAGCGTGACGTTGTTCACCACGTACTCGTCGTCGTCCCAGATGAAGCCGGCACGCAGCGCGGGGAAGTAGGGGACCGTGGCGAGCAGGAGGAGCGCGAGGGCTGGCAGCGCGCCGCGGGCGCCCGGCGCGCGCGGGACGGCACGAGCTTCGCGCTTCACCGGCGTGCGGGTCACGTGGCGCCTCTCATGCGCACCGCGCCGCCAGCGCGAACATCTGCGGCACCTGGGGCATTTCCGGCGGCAGGCGCCAGCGCTGCTCCTCGTCGCGAATCTGCTCGTCGAGAAAGCGGCAGCCGTTGGAATAGGGATACTCGCGGAAGGCGTCGACGCGCAGGCCCGCGTCGATGACCGCGGTGAGGATGTCGGCGATCGTCCATTGGAACTCGTGGCAGCGGTGCGGATTGCGGAAGTTCTGCACGCCGTCGACCCAGCCGCTATCGGTCAAGCCCACGTCCGAGACCGCGACATAGTCGCGCACACCGTCCGCCCAGTCGATCGGCGGACCGGCGAAGTAGGAGTAGCGGAGCGTCAGGTTCGACTCGAACATCATGAGCACCGGATGGAATTCGACCACGACCAGCCGCCCGCCGGGGCGCAGCACGCTCGCGACGCCGCGCGCCCAGGAACGCGGGTCGCTCAGCCAGCACAGCGCGCCATAGGAGCTGAAGACGATGTCGAAACGGGGCTCCGGTATCGCTCCTGCCGCGGCCAGCCAATCGTACACGTCGGCGCGTTCGAAGGTCGCGGGCACGCCGCTGTCGGCCGAGAGCCGCTGTGCGAAGTCGATCGCCTCGTCGCTGATGTCGACACCCGTGGCGACGGCGCCACGCTGCACGAGACTCAGCGTGTCCTGGCCGGCGTTGCATTGCAGATGCAGCACGCGCATGCCGCGGAGGTCGCCAAGCAGCTCTACCTCCTCGGGAAAGAGCGTGTCCCCGCCGCGGCGGAAGAAGCCGGCCTGATCGGCTTTGTGACTGTTGTGCGCCGCGGTCGCGGCGTTCCACGAGAGGCGATTCTGTTCGTGCAGGTCGCGGCGGATCGACGATGACCAGTTCGACATCTTTGTTCTCGTTGTAACAGCGGCGCGGTTCGCACGCGTCCTGGATCGTACTCCATGAATGCGGAGCGCACCGTCGAGCCGCGGGCTTCAGCCCGCGCGGATGTTTGTGCCGTGGCGCGCCGCGGAATTGAAAATAGCGGTTCTGCCGCGTGTCGCACCGTCCGCGTCCGCGCGGTTGTTTGCCGCGCGGCTGGGATTGCAGGTCTGCGCCAAGGCGAGCGCGCCTTTCGCCACCCGCCGTCGTGGTACGGCGGAGTTTTACTTCGCCGACGGTCGTCGCCGCAACTTCGGCGGTAACCGCCGCCCCGGCCCATCATCCAAGTTCCAGACTGCGTCGAAGACTTCCCGAGTCCGCCCAGGCAGCGAGACGTTATGACCCCCGCGTCCGATTCGTATGACATGATCATCATCGGCACCGGCGCCGGCGGGGGCACGCTGGCTCGCGCCCTCGCGCCCAGCGGCAAACGCATCCTGCTCCTGGAACGCGGCGAGTTTCTGCCGCGCGAGCGCGAGAACTGGGATATGCAGGCCGTCGCGCGCGGGCGCTATGTCGCCCGCGAAACCTGGTACGACCGCGAGGACCAGCCCTTTGCTCCGTACACTCACTACTGGGTCGGCGGAAACACCAAGGTCTATGGCGCCGCGCTGCTGCGGCTCCGCACAAGCGACTTCGACGAAGCGCGCCACTTCGGCGGGGTCTCGCCGGCATGGCCGATCGCGTACGACGAGCTGGAGCCGTACTACGCCGCCGCCGAGCAAATCTACTCCGTGCGCGGCACGCGCGGACTCGACCCGTGCGATCCGCCCGCGTCCGCGCCTTATCCGCATCCGCCGCTCGCGCACGAGCCGCGCATGCAGGAGCTGTTTGACGACCTGCGGGCGGCGGGGGCGCGCCCCTTTCCGATCCCGATCGGCCTGCGGCTTCCCGATTCGTCGCGCCCCGGTCCCGAGTATCGGCTCAGTGCCTTCGACGGATATCCGGATCTCACGGAGGTGAAGGCCGACGCGCACGTCGTAGGCGTCAACGCCGCGCTCGCGCACCGCAACGTCGACCTGCTGACGGGTGCGTTCGCCGAGCGCCTGCTGACCAACGCAAGCGGCCGCGAAGTGACCGGCGTGGTGGTGCGCCGCGGCGACGACGTGCTCACGCTTCGCGCCGACGTGGTTGTGGTCGCGTGCGGTGCGATCAATTCGGCGGCGCTGATGCTGCGCTCGGCGAGCGACCGCCACCCGAACGGCCTCGCGAACGGCTCGGGGCAGGTCGGCCGCAACTACATGTGTCATCAAAACGGCCTGTTCATCGCCGTCTGCGACACGCCGAACCCGTCCGCGTTTCAGAAGACGTTCGGGCTGACCGACTTCTACCGCGGCGCGCCGGACAGCGAGTTTCCGCTTGGCACGATCCAACTGATGGGCAAGCCGGACCACGAAACCCTGCGCTCGCTCGCGGCCGACAAGCTGCCGGGCGTCTCGGTCGAGGACATCGCGGCGCGCACGATCGATTTTTTCATCACCGCCGAAGACCTTCCGAGCCCCGAGAATCGCATCACGCTGCGGTCGGGTGGCGGCATCCGCGTCGCATACACACCCAACAACACCGAGGCCTACGAGCGCTTGCGCGGCAAACTCGACGGGCTCCTCGCTGAGGTCGAAAAGCGCCGCGGCCGCCGCGCGCCGACCACCCTGCACCTGCGGCTCGGCATCGGCGGCGTAAGTCACCAGAACGGCACGCTGCGTTTCGGACGCGACCCGCGCACCAGCGTTCTCGATGTGAACTGCAAGGCGCACGAACTCGACAACCTCTACGTCGTCGATTCGAGCTTCTTCCCGTCCAGCGGTGCGGTCAACCCCAGCCTGACGATCATGGCCAACGCCCTGCGCGTCGGCGCGCATCTGCGAGAACGGCTGGGCTGAGCAACGGAACGCGGAGCCGCGTTTGCGCCGCGCGTGCGTCGCACTCCGCCGAACCGGATATGCGGCATACGCAAGCACTTCGGAGCGAATCGCGATGTGGAAGCGCGTGGATTTCGAAAAGCGCCGATGCCGGGCGCTGGTTGTCGTCGCGACCGCGTGGCTCGCGGGCTCGGCGGCCCACGCCGGAGACCGCCAGCCGCCCGTTAGCGCCGTCACGCACGTTGCGATTACGGTGGCCGATCTGTCGCGCTCGATCGAGTTCTACTCCGGCGTGCTCTCGTTCAGAGTCGGATCCCGAATGGAGACCGCCGCGCCCGACGCCGAAGCAGTCTACGGCGTCGGCAGCGCGAGTGTGCGCAGCGCCCGGCTGCGGCTCGGCGGAGAGGAGATCGAACTCATCGAGTTTGCCGGCGCCGCCGGACGACCGTTCCCCGCCGACACGCGCGGCAACGACCGCTGGTTCCAGCACATCGCGATCGTCACCAGCGACATGGACGGGGCCTATCGCCGGCTGCGTGAGCACCGCGTGCGGCACGCATCGAGCGGGCCGCAGCGCCTCCCCGACTGGAACCCCGGCGCCGGCGGCATTCGCGCGTTTTATTTCCGCGACCCCGACGGGCACTTTCTCGAAATCCTCCAGTTCCCGCCGGGGAAAGGCGACTCGCGCTGGCAGAGCCGCGACGCGCTCTTCCTCGGAATCGATCACACCGCGATTGTGGTCGCCGACACCGATCGCAGCCTTCGCTTTTATCGCGACACGCTCGGATTGAGAGTCGTTGGCGAAGGCGAGAACTTCGGCTACGAGCAGGAGCAGCTCAACCACGTATTCGGCGCGCGATTGCGCATCACCTCGCTCCGCGCCGCGGCGGGGCCGGGCGTCGAACTGCTCGAGTATCTCTCGCCCGTCGACGGGCGCGACTACCCCGCCGACGCGCGGCCGAACGATCTGTTGCATTGGCATACGGTCATGAGCGCGAGGCCCGTGGAGCGGTCCCGGCTGGTTCGAGACCCGGACGGGCACGCCGTGCTGCTGACACAGGCAGAATAGGCGCACCTCGAATCGCTTCTGTTCCGGAGGAGCGGCTTGCGGCCGATCTCCTGGAAGGCGGAGGTTTGGAACTGCATGAGGCCGGCCGGAGGCCGGTGGCCCGAAGTACGGTGCGTCGACACGCGCCGGCCGATCCTGATTGGAGCTCATGAATGTCCGCAGAGACCCAGCGTCTGGAGCAGGCTCGTACCCGCACCGCCAACTGGCAGCGGTGGGGACCGTATCTCTCGGAGCGCCAATGGGGAACCGTCCGCGAGGATTACTCCGCCGACGGCGACTGCTGGAATTACTTTCCCCACGACCATGCCCGCAGCCGCGCCTATCGCTGGGGCGAGGACGGCTTGCTGGGATTCACCGATCGCGAGTGCCGACTCTGCTTCGGCGTCGCGCTCTGGAACGAGCGCGACCCGATTCTGAAGGAGCGACTGTTCGGGCTCACCGGCCCCGAGGGCAATCACGGCGAGGACGTGAAGGAGTGTTATTACTATCTCGACGCGACGCCGACCTATTCGTATGCCCGCGCGCTCTACAAGTACCCGCAGGCGGAGTATCCCTACGCGCGCCTGGTTGCCGAAAACCGCGCCCGCGGCCGCGACGCGCGCGAGTTCGAACTGGCCGACGCGGGCGTGTTCGCCGAGAACCGCTACTTCGACGTCTTCAGCGAATACGCCAAGGCCGGCCCCGACGACCTGCTGATCCGCCTGACGATCGCCAATCGCGGCCCCGACCCAGCCCGTCTGCACGTGCTTCCGACGCTCTGGTTCCGCAACACGTGGTCGTGGGGTTGCACGCACGAAGGCTGCGAAGTCAAGCCGCGGATCGAGCGCGCCGCCGCCGATCGGCTCCTCACCCGGCACGCGACGCTCGAATCGATGGAGTTCTTGTGCGGCCGCGGGCCGAACGGCGCTCCGCCGACGTTGCTGTTCACTGAGAATGAAACCAACGTCGCGCGCCTCTATCAGCAGGCCGCCGACGGCCGCGTGTTCAAGGACGCGTTCCACGACTTCGTGATCGCCGGCCGAGCCGACGCCGTCAGCCGCGAGCCGCGCGGCACCAAGGCCGCCGCCCACTACGTGCTCGCTGTCCCGGCGCAGGGCGAGATTGTGCTGCGCCTGCGTCTGCGGGGCGCCACAGGCTCAGCATCGGGCGACGCGGCGTCCGCGGCGCTACAGCCGCGCGCGTTCGACGCCGTCTTCGCAGAACGCAAGCAGGAGGCAGACGCGTTCTACGCCGAGCGATTGCCCGCCGGTCTCAGCGCCGCGGAGCGCAGCGTCGCGCGCCAGTCGTATGCCGGCCTGCTGTTCACCAAGCAGTTCTTCCACTACGTCGTGCGCGACTGGCTGCGCGGCGATCCCGCCCAGCCGACGCCGCCGGCCGAGCGCCTTGCGGGCCGCAACCGCGAGTGGACGCACGTCTTTCACCGCGACATCGTCTCGATGCCCGACAAGTGGGAGTATCCCTGGTACGCGGCCTGGGACCTCGCGTTTCACATGCTGCCGATGGCGCGCGTCGATCCGCAGTTCGCCAAGGACCAGCTCGTGCTCTTTCTGCGCGAGTGGTACATGCACCCCAACGGCCAGATTCCCGCCTACGAGTTCGCGCTCGGCGACGTGAATCCGCCGGTGCACGCGTGGGCTGTGTGGCGCGTGTACAAGCTGACCGGACCGCGCGGCGGTCGCGACCGCGCGTTTCTGGAGCGCTGCTTTCACAAGCTCATGCTCAATTTCACCTGGTGGGTCAACCGCAAGGATCCGCAAGGCAACAACCTCTTCGCCGGCGGCTTCCTCGGCATGGACAACATCGGCGTCTTCGACCGCTCGCGCGCGCTGCCCCCGGGCGTCATCCTCGAACAAGCCGACGGCACCGCGTGGATGGCGTTCTACTGCGCGACGATGCTCTCGATGGCGCTCGAACTGGCCCGCGATAACCCCGCGTACGAGGATGTCGCGTCCAAATTCTTCGAGCATTTCGTCGCCATCGTCGACGCCATGAACCGCTTCGGCGGCACGGGCCTCTGGCACGATGAGGATGGCTTCTACTACGACCACCTGCGCCAGAACGGCCGCTCCGAGCCGCTGCGAATCCGCTCCATGGTCGGCCTCGTGCCGCTCTTCGCGGTCGAAGTTCTCGAATCCGAAGTGATCGACCAGCTCCCCGGCTTCAAGAAGCGCACCGACTGGTTCCTCCGCAACCGACCCGACCTCGCGAGCCAGATTTCCTATCTCGAACGCGAAAAGCACGGCGTCAACCACGCCCATTACCTGCTCGCGATCCCCTCGCGCGAGCGCCTCGAACGACTCCTCCGCTACGTGCTCGACGAGCGCGAGCTGCTCGCGCCCAACGGCGTCCGCTCGCTTTCCCGCGCCCATCGCGAGCACCCGTTTGTGTTGCGGACGCCGACCGAAACGCTCCGCGTCGACTACGTGCCCGGCGATTCGAACACGGGCATGTTCGGCGGCAATTCCAACTGGCGCGGGCCGATCTGGTTCCCGATGAACTACCTGCTCATCGAAGCGCTGGAGCGCTATCACCATTTCTACGGCGACGACTTTACCGTCGAGTTTCCGACCGGCTCCGGGCGGCGGCTGACGCTGCAACAAGTCGCGCAACAACTCTACCGCCGCATGGCCAACCTGTTCGTGCCGGACGCGGCGGGCGCGCGCCCCTGCCACGGCGGCGAGCAGCGGTATGCCGACGATCCGAACTGGCGCGACCTCGTGCTGTTTCATGAGTATTTCGACGGCGACACCGGCCGGGGCGTCGGCGCGTCGCACCAAACCGGCTGGACGGCGCTTCTCACGCGCTGCCTCGAAGCCTTGCACGGCGACGCCGATGCGCACACCGTGACGCGCGCGGCGGAACGGCCCGCGCCGCCGGAAATGTCGCCGGTGGGCAGCGCTGCGGGGCCGGCAGAACCTTCGCGCGCGAGAAGCGCGACCTCCACCGCCGCGGCGCGCCGGTCGCACGGCGCGGTTGCGCCGC
This sequence comes from Phycisphaerae bacterium, assembly GCA_050184295.1. GTDB lineage: Bacteria > Planctomycetota > Phycisphaerae > UBA1845 > Fen-1342 > JBFXAM01. The sequence goes on from JBFXAM010000043.1 coordinate 23,762, forward strand.
CGAAGGCTTGAGCGCGCGCGGAGGAGCGGATCGGGGGCCGTTCGCCCAGACGGTCTCGGCGGCGCGCTCTTGATCAGGCGATCGGCGGGGCGCCTCCGGCACCCGAAACCGGCAGCGCATCGACACGGACGCCGCAGACGCGCCGAGCGCGACGGATTTATCGCGCGAGTTGCAGCAACAGCGCTCCCGGTCCGCGCAGCGCACAATAGGTCAAGAGCGCGTATCGTCCGAGCGCCGCGATCGGATTCGAAGCGCACCGCGCCCAAGGCGCCTCGCCGAGCACGGCGGACGCGAAGAGCGCGAGTGTGCAGAGTCCCGCGCTGACCAGGTGATAGCTCAGTGTGGGTTCAAGGCGCCGCACCCCGACGAGCCACGCATCGAGCGCCAGCCCCGCGATCAGCCACAATCCACCCCAAGCAAACACAGCGAACCGCCGGCGGTCATCGCGGGTCTGCGGGCGGCCGATCCGCGCGAGCAAGGCGGCTCCCAGCCCGCCGCCGGCTACCGCGAACGCCAGCGTTGCGGGCTCCCAGCGCGACTGCACGCCGATCACAACACCCACGATCAGCAGTACGGCGCAGGCGGCGCCGGCGAAACGCATCGTGTCAACGCGCGGAGCGCCGTCCCGCCCGGTGCGCGCTACGTCGCAATGCGACGACCCGCGGGCCGCGAGTCCTGCGCGCAGTACTTCTCCCGCGATCACGCCCGGAATCACGATCAGCAAGTACTGTTGATACTCCAGCCGCGCATAGCGCGCAAGATAAGGTAGCAGCGGCTCGAAGAATGCGAACGCAAGCGCCGGCGTGTCGCCGCGCGTCCAGTGCCACATCCACTTCGTCGGCCACCAGTGCTCGTGTCCGAGACAAAGCGCGAGCGTCGCGGCGAAGCCGATGAGCAGCAGCCACTTCCGCCCGCGCGTGGCGAGCCAAAGCAGCGCCGCGGTCGTCCACACGTTCGCGAGGACGATCAGGTAGTCGTCGCCGGGCAGCGGCGGCCGCCGACCGCTCGCGGGCGCGGGCGCGATCACGAGCAGTATGCTTGCCGCCGCGCAGAGCCCCGCGAATCGCACGCACCGGTGCACGGTGCGCGACCACGCGCCGGGAAGCGGCGCGAGCAGCAGCAGCAACGCCGCGAATGCCGCCAGCGCAAAGGCCCACTCCAGCGCGCGCGGCGGGCGGTTCAGCGCCGGCGGCGACAAGCATCCCAGGTAGACCGCGATCGCCAGCAGCACCGCGCCGCGGATCAGAACTCGACCGACCAGCCGGATCGTCGACGTGCCCGCGGCGAGGCGCGCGCCCAGCGAGATCGGGATCGCCGCACCCATGCAGAACAGAAACAGCGGTGCGATCAAGTCCACCCATGTCAGGCCGCAACGATCCCACTCATACGAATAATTCGGCGGCGGGAACTGGGCCGGGTGCATCCACGCCGGCAGGTGCGGCCCCACGCTGAGCGGGCTGCGGGCCAGCGCCGCCGCCGCGACCATCGCGAGAATCGCCGCACCGCGCAGCAGATCGAGCGCCGCCGAGCGCGGCAGTGCTTTCGCCATTGCGCGTGCTTCGCGATAATCGCCGCCGTCGTCCGTCGTTGGCACAGACTCGCTCCGCCGTCAATGAAAGGCCGCCCGTGCGACGCTCAACCGACCCTGCCCCGACCGCAACCGCGCAAATTCCATCCTTCCTCTTGCCTGGCGTGCTTACCGCCATTGTGAGCGCAGCACTTGCCGCGGCACAACCGGCGGCCGCGCCCGCCAACGCGCCTGCAACGCAACCGAGCACGCGCCCCGCGACGACCCAGCCGCGCGAGTCGGTCGCCGACGCCGCGGCTCGCGCCCGCGCTTGGATCGACCAGCCCGCCGAGCGCGCCAAGCTCGCCGGCTTCGCGCCCGCCGCCGAGATCGAGCTGCGCATCTACGGCTCGCCCAAACCGCAACGCGTCTGGATCGCACGCGTCGATCTGTCCGCGCCCGGCGTGCGCGTCGCCGTCACCGAGCCCGCGGTCTTCACCGGCGAAGAGGCCAAGTTCGAGACCCGCTGCGCCACGACGCTCGACTTCGCGCGACAGCGCGGCGTGCAGCTCGCGTTCAACGCCAGCGCGTTCGCGCCGTTTCGGCCGAAGACCGGCGACCCGATGAGCGTCTCGGGCCTGGCCGCGACGAACGGGCGCGTCTATTCGGAGGCCGACGCGTCCAACGGCGCGATGTACATCTCGCGCGACGGCCGGCTCGCGCTGAAAGGCCCGGCGCTCGACCGCGACGGCGTGTGGCACGTCGTGCCCGGCTTCCGCATGCTTCTCGATGACGGCCGGATCGCCGTGAACGACAAGGAGCACAACTCCAACTTCGGCAACATCAACCCGCGGACTGCCGTTGGAACCGATCGCGACGGGAAAACGCTGTGGATCGTCGTCGCCGACGGCCGCCAGCCGGCGACCGCCACCGGCATGACGCTCGTCGAGGTGGCGTGCCTGTTCGAAGCGCTCGGTGCGTGGGACGCGCTCAATCTCGACGGCGGAGGTTCGAGCACACTCGTCACGGAGACCGCCGGCGGTGCGCACCGCGTGCTCAACACGCCGGTCGGCCAAAGAGCGCCCGGCTCGCTGCGCCAGGTCGCCAACAACGTCGGTCTTTACATTCCAGGCCGCGCGCTCGACGAGCCGCCGCCGCCCGTCCGCACGCTCCGCGACGCGGTGATCCGCACGGCGCTTTCCAGCGCGCCCGGCTCCGACATGCAGCTCGTCGAATACGCGGGCCAGCGGCTACTCTCGTCCGCCGGGCCCAACGTGCTTTCGTGTTCGCCGTCCCTACCGCTCTTCCTGGACGCGTACGGACTCTGGAAGCACACCAGGCTCGCCGCCGAACTCCGCGGCCGATGGTTTGACGACTGGCCGCCGGAAAAGTTCCAGGCGTTCTTATTTGCGTGGTGCGGCATCAACCGGGCGGCGCCGGACGCGGATATGCCTGCGGGCATCCGCGCCGACGCACCCACCCGCCGCGCACAGGCGGCGCTTCGCTTCGCCGACCTCGCGGCTGACACGACCGACCCGCGCCAACTTCAGCGCGGGGATTTTGTCCACGTCCGGCGGCTCGACGGCAGCGACGAGACGGTCATCTTCTGGGGCCGCGACTTCGCCGACGACGGCCGCGAGCGGCTTTGGTACGTCGCTGACCAGCCGCGCGACGGCCGCAGAATTGAGCTGGCGCGCGCGACTTCGCCCACCGCGCCGGGTTCGAGCCGGCGGGTTGTGACTTGGGAAGTGATCGGCGACGAGATCGACCCGGCGGCGATATTCGGGGCACGGTTGAGGGACTGATGCCGCGCCGAGCGCAGTTGCGTCGCTCCAGACAAATGCACGCGGCGGCTCCGAACACCGGAACCGCCACGTGTGTTTTTGAGGGAAAGGAGACTCGCCGCGACTCCTCGGGCGCAGCAGCCCGCAGAAAGACGGTGGCGCCGGTCTTCAACCGGTTTCGACGCCGCTTGGGGAGCGTCGCCGCAACGCTCGGATACCGCTCGTGCGCCGGTCTCTTAGCGGCGGCGCAGCGCCAGCATCCCGCCGAGGCCCAGCAGCAACGCCGACACCGGCTCGGGGATGTTGGGTTCGGTCAGGTCGGTTCCATACTGGAAGTTCACGCGCTTGATCCGCCCGAAGTCAAAGCCGTCCGGCAGGCCGCTGAGGGTAAAGACGACCTGGTTCTGAATCAGCGGGTTTCCGCCGGTCACGGCGGCATTGCCAGTCAGTGGGTTGTCGCCGGCCGAGGTGATTCCATAATTAAGCCCGTCGACGTTGGGCGGTGGATCGAGATTGGGGCCGGGAAACATCACGCCGCCGCCAAAGAGGCTGAAACCGGCGGAGCTGATTCCATACTGCGCGCCGTGCGGTGCTGGGGCGCCGAAGCTGTCCTCATACTCCCATTCGCCGCCGCCGACGCCGCCCGGGGGCGGATCGTCGAAAAGTACCGTCGAGCCGGGGCCGAGCACGCCGCTCATCGGCGTCAGCAGAAGCGCCGGGCCGTTCACGTCGAAGAATAGCGCGGTCAGCACGTCCATCGGCGCGTCGACGTCGACTGGTGACGTGTTGGTCAGCGTGATCACCAGGTCGCCGCCGCTCTGTGCGAAGTGCGCGGACGCCGCGAGGTCGCCGCCGAACGCGGAAAATGTGACATCGGCGCGCGCAACGGAAGCGTGCAGCGCGAGCGCCGCGGCGCCGGCGCCAAGGGCGCCGGCGAAAAGACGGTTCATTTCGTGAATCCTCCCCAGCTACGTCCTTCGCGTGACGAAGGACTCCATCGGCTTCAATTCCCCCGACCGCCCCTCCACGAAGCGGCATGACGGGATATTAGTCTCGCGGACGATCGCGATCAAGTCGTGCGCCACAATTCGCGAAACAAGACTCGCGGTATTCGCGCGTTCAATAATCGGTCCGAGGATGCGCACGGATTGGATATCTTATCGCCCCCAACCTGTGCCGTGTTGGCGACAGGCGCTGTTGCTCTGTTATGGGTCCGTCCTGACTGCCCGACGACCGTTCGCCGCGTGTCTAACGCGTCCCAAGTCAGAAGCCCGCGCGAATCTCCGCGCCAAGCGCGGCACGGCCGATGCGCGGCAACGACTCGCTCAACGATGTGAATAGCGCGGTGTCTGACAGCGCACGCGAAGTGTGTTGAGATCAAGTGAAGCGGCGCGCGACGCCCGGACTTGTCCCCGCCCACGCCAGCAGCGCGTCATAGAGCGGCCGGCGCTTGTCGCGATGCACTTCATAGCCCAGCGTCGTCATTTCCTCGACCGCGCGCTGCACATCCCACTTCTGCTCGGCGATGCGGTACGCCGCCGACAGTATCCCTGTGCGATGAAACCCCTGCTCGCAGTGCACCAAAACCGGACGATTTTGCGGGTCGCGGACGATCGCCAGGAACCGCTCGAATACATCCGCAGGCGGAACCGCGCTGTCCGAGAACGGCATGTGCTCCAGACGCACGCCGTGCTGCGAACACCACGCGCGCTCCTTGCGGAACCAGCGGCCGCGCAGGGGATGGCGCGTGCCGCCGCGCGCGCAGACGATCGTCCGCAGCCCGTGCGCGGCGCGGATGATGTCGAGATCGCGGGTGCGCGGCTGGCCGCAGCGGAGCAGAACGCCGGCGTCCACGACGGCGAAGTGGCGCAGGCCGTCGTAGCGGCTGCCGACCAGGCCGCTGAGCCAGAGCCACCATTGATACGGATCGCGGACCAGTTTTCCGGCGGCCATCGCGCGGCTACTCGCCGACGTAGGTGCCGACCGCCTCGCCGAGAACGACGCGGCGGAGCGTGCCGGGTTTGAAGAGGTTGATGACGACGATGGGGACGTGGTGCTGCTGACAGACGTCGATCGCACTGACGTCCATGACCTTCAGGCGGCCGTCGATCACCTGGTTGTAGGTGACGCGCTCATAGAGGCGCGCCTGGGGGTTCACCTTGGGGTCGCTGTCGTAGACGCCATCGACCTTCGTCGCTTTGACCAGCGCGTTGCAGCGCAGCTCGGCGGCGCGCAACGCGGCGCACGAATCGGTCGTTACGTGCGGGTTTCCCGTGCCGGCGGCGAGAATCACGACGCGGTCCTTTTCGAGGTGGCGCACGCAGCGGCGGCGGATGAATTGCTCGCAGACGCGCGAGATCGTCAGCGCGCTTTGCACGCGCGTCGCGATGCCTTGCCGTTCCAGCGCTTCCTGCAACGCCAGCGCGTTCAGCACCGTCGCGAGCATGCCCATGTAGTCGGCGGTCGCGAGCTCGATGCCCAGGTCGTGCGCGAAACGCGCCCCGCGCAGGAAATTCCCGCCGCCCACCACCACCGCGACCTGCACGCCGAGGCTGTGAATGCTGTTGATCTCGTCCGCGACGCGGTCGAGCTCGGCGCGATGAATGCCGAACCCGCCCGGCGGACAAAACCCCTCGCCGCTGACCTTGAGGAGCAGTCGTCGATAGCGCGGCGTGGGGGTGTTCATGGTTGCAGGTCCGGAAGCGCGGCAGCGCGGAGGCGCGACTCGCGACTCGCGCGGCGAAAGCGCCGCGGCGGATGATAGGGGGTCGCAGCGCCGCGCACAACGTTCGCGGTCGCGGGCGGGAGTGCGAACGGCCTGCGAGGCGAACGGCTCCACCCACCGTCGGTGTCGGCGAGCGCCGTGCCGACGGCCCCCGCGGCGGCGCAGCGGGGCCGCCGGCCGGTGCGCGTCACCGTCGCCAGCGGAGGGCGGCCGCGGTGGCGGCCAGCAGCAGCAGGCTCGCGCCGCCGGGTTCGGGGACGATGAACGCGTCGGGCAGCGCGCTTTCCCGGCCGAAGTCGTAGGCGCGCACGAAGGCATCGCCCCAGCCGAAGTAGACGGCGTCGCTGCCCAGTGCGTTTACGAACAGGAACCCTTGATTACCGATGCCAAAGAACAGCTCAGCGCGCGAGCCCGGCGCCGCGATGAAGCCGACACGACCGAGCAGCCAGGAGAAGCTGGCCCGGTCGAACTGAATGTCGTCGGGTTCTGAAGAGTCCAGGCCACGCCGGCTGATAGCGAGCAGGTACACGTCATCGAGACGCCCAGGGCTCAGTACGCCGGGATCGACAAGATTCCATCGTCTGCCATAGGGTCCGCCAGGGTTGTAGAACTGCCGTTCGACCAAGGTAACGTCACCGACCACCGGGTGTACGTTGACATCCAGTGACAGCGTCGACACGGTGACGAGAGCCTCAGGCCTCAGCATCGTAGCCCAGATGTAGAGATACGTCAGTGAGCCATTCGCGACGAATGTTGGGTTCACACCGTCTGTCCGGGAAATGTACTCCGGCGGCGTGCCCTCGATAGGGACACCGTCCGGGACACCGGTCGTCGAGAACCATACGCGCATGGAGTGAGAAGGGAAACCCGGGCCGGCCAAAGCGCCGAGGATGAGTAGAGTAACTACCATATGGCACCTCTGTATATGTTCGACGCACTACGGGTTCAGCGTGTACACGGGGGTGGCGGAGCGCGGGGCATCGACGACGACTGTGGTTTCGCGAAACCCTGATCCCATCAGGCCTGGCTCAGCGTGATTGCGGCCTGCGCATCGCGAACCCGGAACGCGGAGAGATGGTGGGCATGTGCGAGCCTCCGAAACGCGTCGGCCGAACATCACCCATGCGTGTCTGAGGTTAGCACGTCGCGCCGTCGCGGTCCATCGGCGCGCGCCTGAACTAGCGACCTGGGCGATGTCGATGAATCTCGATTGGGGTCGATTTCGCTGGCCGTCAGAACCCGCCGCGCCAAGCGGCGGACTCGGAGCGCGCGGACCGCGCGGGATGTGCAGATTCACCGGCTGGAAGCCGGTGCTACTGCTCGCGATGCTGATCCACGAGCGCGTGCGGGGTGCGCAGATTTACCGGCTGGAAGCCGGTGCTACTCGCGAATCTGACGCGACCGCGCACGGAAAGCACGCCCCCCCTGGCGGCGGGGTGACGCGGGCGCGCCGTCGTGCATTCCTTCAACCGTCGTTATAATGGAGGCAGCGGTCGAACCAGACCCGTGCGTGACGTCGGCGTCGGCGAACGTCAACACGATGCCGTTTGCACCCCCCGCGGCCCGCCGGGACACGCAAGCCTTCGCCGACGGCGTGCCCGGCACGTGAGCGTGCGGATGAGCACCATCACCTCGGACCCCGTGACCGGCGGCAGTCCCAAACCGCTCCGCCGCGTGACCTCAGCGACCATTCGTTTTGCGGGCGACTCCGGCGACGGGATGCAGATCGCCGGCACACAGTTCACGAGCACGTCGGCCGTGTTCGGCAACGACGTGAGCACGCTGCCTGACTTTCCCGCCGAGATCCGCGCCCCCGCCGGCACGCTGGCGGGCGTCTCCGGGTTCCAGATCAACTTCAGCAGCCAGGACATCCACACGCCCGGCGACCAGATCGACGCGTTGATCGCGATGAACCCCGCGGCGCTGAAGACCAACCTGCGCGACCTGGTCGAGGGCGGCATCCTGATCGTCAACACCGACGAGTTCGCCGCCACGAATCTCGCGAAGGCGCGCTACGTCGAGAACCCGCTGGAGAACGGCGAGCTCGCAGCCTATCGCGTGTTTGGCGTGCCGATCACGCAGCACACGCTCAATGCGGTCGCGCCGACCGGGCTGGGTTCGAAGGAAGCGGAGCGCTGCAAGAACTTCTACGCATTGGGGCTGGTCTACTGGCTCTATGACCGCCCGCTCGACACCACGCTGAAGTGGATCGCCACGAAGTTCAGCAAGAACCCGCAGGTCGCCGACGCGAACGTCCGGGCGCTGAAAGCCGGCTTCAATTTCGGCGAGACGGCGGAGATGTTCGCCGTCCGATACGAGGTCGAACGCGCCAAGCTTCCTCCGGGCCGCTATCGCAACATCACCGGCAACACCGCCATGGCGATCGGACTGGCGACCGCCGCCCGGCTGGCGAAGAAGCCGCTCGTGTACGCGAGCTATCCGATCACGCCGGCCAGTGACATCCTGCACACGCTCTCGGGGCTCAAGCACTTCGACGTCCGCACGATGCAGGCCGAGGACGAGATCGCCGCCATCACCATGGCGATCGGCGCCGCGTTCGCCGGCGCGATCGGCGTCACCGCGTCCGCCGGCCCCGGCATCGCGCTCAAGCAGGAAGCGGTCGGCCTCGCCGTGATGACCGAGCTGCCGTGCGTCATCATCGACGTGCAGCGCGGCGGCCCGAGCACGGGTCTGCCCACCAAGCCCGAGCAGACCGACCTGTTCCAGGTCATGCTCGGCCGCAACGGCGAGTGTCCCGCGCCGGTGGTGGCGGCGGCCTCGCCGGGCGACTGCTTCTACACCGCGCTCGAAGCGGTCCGCATCGCGCTCAAATACATGACGCCGGTCTTCGTGCTCAGCGACGGTTTCACCGCCAACTCCGCGGAGCCCTGGCAGATTCCCGATGCCGCCGGTTTCGCGCCGATCGAGGTGCGCCACGCCAGCGACGCCGCGAGCTATGCGCCTTATCGTCGCGACGAGCACGGCTCGCGTCCCTGGGCGATTCCGGGGACGCCGGGGCTCGAGCACCGCCTCGGCGGGCTTGAAAAGAGCGACGGGCAAGGCGAGGTCAGCTACGATCCGGACAACCACGAGCGCATGGTCCGCCTGCGAGCGCAGAAGGTCGCCAACATCGCCCGCGACATTCCCGAGGCGACCGCTTTCGGTCCGCCGAGCGGCGACCTGCTCGTCGTCTCGTGGGGCGGCGCCTACGGCGTCGTGCGGACGGCCGTCGAGCGCGCCCAGGCGAACCACCCCGGCGTCGCGCACCTTCATCTCCGCTGGCTGAATCCGCTGCCCAATGGCGTCGGCGAGCTGCTGAGACGCTATCGCAACGTGCTCGTGTGCGAGCTGAATCTCGGGCAGTTGCAGATGATCCTGCGCGGCCGATTCGCGATCGATGCGCACGGCCTGCACAAGGTGCAGGGCAAGCCGTTCCGCGTGAAGGAAGTCGTCGCCGCGATCGAACCGTTCTTTGGAGGCCGTCGATGACCGCCGCCCCGACCCCGCCGCTGAGTTTCAAGGACTTCAAGAGCGACCAGGAAGTCCGCTGGTGTCCCGGCTGCGGCGATTACAGCATCCTGCTCCAGATGCAGAAGACGCTTGCCGAACTCGGCGCGCCGCGCGAAAAGACGGTCTTCGTCTCGGGCATCGGCTGTTCGAGCCGGTTTCCGTACTACATGAATACATACGGGTTTCACAGCATCCACGGCCGTGCGCCCGCCATCGCCACGGGCGTGAAGTGCGCCAATCCCGAGCTCGACGTGTGGGTCATCACCGGCGACGGCGACGGGCTGAGCATCGGCCTTGGCCAGTTGCTCCACGCGGTCCGCCGCAACGTCTCGCTCAAGATCATGCTCTTCAATAACCGCATCTACGGATTGACGAAGGGGCAGTATTCGCCGACGAGCGAACTCGGCAAGCGCACCGCGTCGACGCCGATGGGCTCGATCGACAACCCGATGCACCCGCTCTCGGTCGTGCTGGGCGCGGGTGCGACGTTCGTCGCCCGCTGTGTCGACGTGGACGGCAAGTTCCAACAGCAGGTGCTGAAGCGCGCCGCCGCCCATCGCGGGGCCGCGTTCATCGAGATTTACCAGGACTGCAATGTCTACAACCACAAGGCGTTCGAGTTCGCCACCGGCCGCGATGCGAAGGAGGACAATCTCGTCTTTCTCGAGCACGGCAAGCCGCTGATCTTCGGCAAGGACCGCAACAAAGGCGTGCGCCTGAACGGGCTCACGCCGGAGGTGGTGGAGCTCGGCAAAGGTGTGTCGGCGGACGACCTGCTGATTCACGACGAGCGCGCCGCGAGCCCGGCGCACGCGTTCATGCTCGTGCAGATGCACTATCCGCAGCATCCCGAGCCGATGGGCGTGTTCCGCGACGTCGAAGCGCCGGTCTACGAGGAGTTGCTGCTCGAACAGGTGCGCGTCGCGGGCGCCAAGCAGGGGGGCGCCGACCTGCAAAAGCTCTTCAACGGCGGCGATTCGTGGGAGGTGTCGGCGTAGGGCGGGACGCGTTGGGATCGCGGGCGCGGCGCCGGCCGCTCACGGCCACAGAATCGCATCCCGATAGCGATTCCGCACCGCACCCAGCGCCGCATTCGCCTCCGCGTACGTGCGATAGCGCCCGGTC
>JBFXAM010000044.1:0-34398 GCA_050184295.1 Phycisphaerae bacterium
CCTGTTCGACGCCGGACACGACGCGGCCCTGCTCCAGCAGGTGCAATCGCAGAGCCGCGCCATCTTTTTGGCGTTCGGCTGTCGTCACCTGGCGCGAATCGACTGGATGGTCGATCGTGCGGGCCGACCCTGGTTTCTCGAGGTGAACACGCTCCCCGGCTTCACGAGCCACTCGCTCGTGCCCAAGGCCGCGCAGCGCATCGGGATTTCGTTCGAGGAGCTTTGCGACCGGCTGGTTCGAATGGCGGAGCGCGACGGATGAGGAACGGTCTGGGCCGACGAACGAGCAGCGACGCCCGCGGTGCACCGCGCATGTCCCGCGCCGCGGCGCGGCGCGCCGGAATCGCGCTGCTCTGGTGCGCCACCCTCGCCGGCGGCGCCTACGGCCTCACGCGACTCGACACCCACGCACGCCAACGCGCCGCGCAGAGCCCATGCCGGCTCGAACTGATCGGCGTTCCCGATTGGGCCCGCGCCGCCGGCTGGGTCGTCGACGATGTGCGCGCCGCCGCCGCGTTGCCGCCCGATGCCGACCTCTTCGACCCGGCGCTTTGCGATCTACTCGCCGCAAACGTGCAGACCTGCGGCTGGGTGCAGCGGGTCCAACGCGTCGCGAAGCGGGCTAACGGCGTCATTGCGATCCACGCGTCGTTCCGCACACCGCGCGCCCTCGTCGAGCATCAGGAGCGCCTCTATCTCGTCGACGACGAAGGCGTCCGCCTGCCCACGGCGCCCGCGCGGCTGGCCGATGTCCGTACGCACGAGTATTTCATCATCACCGGCGTGCGCAACGCGCCGCCGCTCGAAGGCCGCGCATGGGGCGCGCCCGACGGGACAGAGGATCTGCACGCGGGACTCGCGCTAGTGCGAACGCTGGAGGCGCTCGACGTCCACCGGATGCCGCTCCGCGCGTCGATCCGCTCGGTTGACGTCGGCAACTGGCGCCGCCGCGAGAATGCCGCCGAGGGCCAGCTTCGGCTGCGCACGACGGACCCGCCGACGGTCGTGCAGTGGGGCCTCGCGCCCGGCGACGAAGGCGACATCGAGCCCGCAGCCCGCGACAAGCTCGAGCTGCTTAGAAAAGTGTTCACCGATCACGGACGACTGCCGTCGCGCACCGAGATCGACCTGCGCCCGCCGCGCGGCGTGCTGCGCTCGCTCTGAGCCGCGACGGTGCGCGCTCCCGGCAGCAACCCGCGGGGCTGGGCACGCAACCGAAGTCAAGGCAACCCGAGGCCCGAGGACGGGGTAGAATCACCTATGCAACCGACGCTGGCCGAATATTGGCGCATGTCCATGGACCTGCTCAATCAGCACTTGCCGAGCCAACTGGCCTGGACGCCGATCGTCGGCCTGCTGGTTGCCGCCCTGCTCGGCGGCGGCCTGATGTTGCACGGCGCGCGGCTGGCGCGCGGTTTGTTCGCGACGGTTCTGCTGCTCATGGGAGGCATCGGCGGCTATGCGCTGGCTCCCGTGCTCGCAACGCCGGTCTGGCCCACTGCCGCGCTTGCCGCGATCGGCGGTGCGGCGCTCGGGTTTGTGCTGTTCCGGATCGTGCTCGCCGGCGTCACCATGGGGCTCTTCGCATCGCTCGCGATCGGCGCTTACACTCTCTTCGGCCTCGCCCCGCACCTGGCGCACTACACCAGCGACGGGCTGGACGCCGACAGCCGTGTCGTCAGCCTGCCCGCGGCGGGCGCCGTCGTCGGCGCGACGCCTCCATTCTCCGAACGTTTCGCGCACTTGTGGAATTACCTCTCCACGCACGCGCCGCGCTTCGAGCTCACGTTCTACGGACTGCTCTTCGCCGCACTTTGCGTCGGCGGGCTCTGCGCGTGGCGCACGCCGCGGCTGGCCCGCGCCCTCGCAGCGGCGACCGGCGGTACGTTCCTGTTCGGACTCGGGTGCGCGGGGATGATGGAGATGTTCGCGCCGGCCGCGCTGCAATGGCTGCTCGGGAACGATGGATATGCGTGGGGGATCGTCGGGGCGACGTGGCTCGCGTCGCTGATCTGGAATCTGCTCGCATGTCGCAAGCTCGCCGCCCAGAAGCCGGCGGCCGAGTCGGCCGCGGCGCCGGCGGCGAAACCGTCGCTCGCCTAGCGTAGTACCTCACTAGAACCGCGGCGTATTGGGGCCGCGACATTCCTGTCGCGGGGCGGTTCCGCGCGGCCTGAAGGCCGCGGCTCGGTCCGTGGAATGATCGCTCTTTTTCGCGGCACTACATCCGCGCATCGGGGGGCTTCCCGATTCAACGGTCGCCGGTCACGCGCCATGCCGACGCGAGAATCGCCGGCATCGCGCACCGCAGTGAACACGGACACACGGCGCGCCCGACCAGGTAGGACAGGTCGCGATCGCACCGCGACCTGCCGTTCCGCTGATCCAAAGCACCGACCGGGTGATCCGCGCCGCGGACACCCCATTGGCTATTTCGTCGGTGGCGGGCTTTCGAGGAGCGCCTGAAGCGCGGCGAGCTGCTCCACCCAGTACGCCTTCATCCGTTCACCCGCCGCCGCGTCGGGCAGCCGCTCGTGCTGCACGGTGACCTGTCCACGGTCCGGACCTTTCGCGTAGAGATTCACGTCCACCGACGTGCGCCCGTCGACCCAGGTGATCCGCATCGACTTGTTTGTGGTGGCGGTGCGCACCGTGAACGCCGGATCGGCGAGCCACCGGCCGCGCGTCTGCAAGTCCTCCCACGCGCGATACAGCGTGGGCAGCGGAGCACCAATCGTCTTGCTCGCGCTCACCGAGAATCCGTCGGGCTTTTCGTGCTTCTGGCGCCGGCCGCGGGCCTGCTCGTAGCCGACCGTGACCATCTGGCTCCACCAGTCGCCGACACCGTGCTTCTCATGCAACAGCCGCGCGATCGCGGGATGCTCCATCTTCGCACCGCCGGCGCGGTCGAGCACCTTCAGCCAGTCGTCCCAGCCCTTGCCGGTCGCCTTTCGCACGGCCGCGTCGCCGATGCCGCCGTAGGTCGGCGCGAGCGCGCCGCGAACGGCAGCCGCGTGCGGCTTGGCGACGGGGGCGCGGGTCCGAGGCGCCGCGCGGGGCGCGGCGCTCGCGCGGGGCGCGGGCTTCGCGCCCGCCCGCGCGGCCGGCTTGGCGCGCTTGACCGCGGATGCCGGCCGCGTGACGGACTTTTTGGCAGATGTGGATCGCACCGACTTCTTCGCCGAACGGCCGCGTTTCATGCTTCGTCATCCTTTTCGGCCAGCTTTGCGAGCACGCTGAAGTCCTCGAGCGTCGTCGTGTCGCCGCTCACGGTGCCCGTCGTCGCGATTTCCCGGAGCAGCCGGCGCATGATCTTCCCGCTGCGCGTCTTGGGCACGGCCGCGGTGAAGCGCAGCTGATCCGGCTTGGCGAGCGCGCCGAGCTGGGTCGCGACGTGCGCGACGATCTCGTCGTGCAGCTTGGCCGACGCCTCGCGGCCTGTCTTGAGCGTGACGAACGCCGCAATCGCCTGGCCCTTGAGCTCGTGCGGAATGCCGACGACGGCGGCCTCGGCCACGGCGGGGTGCGAGACGATCGCCGACTCGACTTCCATCGTGCCGAGCCGGTGCCCGGACACCTTGATCACGTCGTCGACGCGCCCCATGATCCAAAAATAACCGTCCTCGTCGCAGCGAGCGCTGTCGCCGGTGAAGTAGACGCCGTCGATCTCGCTCCAATACTGCTTCTTGAACCGCTCGGGATCGCGGTAGATCCCGCGCAGCATGCCCGGCCAGGGCTTGCGGATGCAGAGGAAACCGCCCGCGTTCGGCGGCTGCACGGTCCCATCGCGATCCATGATGGCGGCGTCGATTCCAAAGAACGGGCGCGTGGCCGACCCGGGCTTGGTTGGAATCGCGCCGGGCAGCGGTGCGATCATCGCGGCGCCCGTTTCGGTCTGCCACCACGTGTCGACGATCGGACAGTGCTTGCGCCCGACCACCTCGTGATACCACATCCACGCCTCGGGATTGATCGGCTCGCCGACCGTGCCCAGCAGCTTCAGCGACGACAGGTCGTGCTTGTCGACGTGTTCGCGGCCCTCGCGCATGAACGCGCGAATCGCCGTCGGCGCGGTGTAGAACTTCGTGATTTTGTGCTTCGCGATCATGCTCCAAAAGCGCTCCCAGTCGGGGTGATTTGGTGCGCCCTCGTAGATCACCGACGTCACGCCGTTGGCCAGAATCCCGTACACGATGTACGTGTGCCCCGTCACCCAGCCGATGTCCGCGCTGCACCAGAACACGTCGTCGGGCTTCAGGTCGAACAGCAGTTTCGCGGTGTACGCCGCGTACACCAGATACCCCCCGGTCGTGTGCAGGATCCCCTTGGGCTTTCCGGTCGAGCCGCTGGTGTAGAGCAGGTAGAGCATGTCCTCGGCGTCGCACGGCTCGGCGGGACAGTCGTCGGCGGCGCGCGACAGTTGCTCGTGCCACCAGTGATCGCGGCCGGGCTTCATGGTCACGTCGTTCTTCGCGCGCTGGCAGACCAGTACCGTCTGGATCAGGTCGGTCTTGTCGCACGCCTCGTCGACGTTGTGCTTCAGCGGCACGAGCTTTCCGCGGCGGTGGCCCGCGTCGGCGGTGATCACCACGTGCGACTGCGCGTCCTCGACGCGATCGACGATCGCCTGCACGCTGAACCCGCCAAAGATCACCGAGTGCGCCGCGCCGATCCGCGCGCACGCGAGCATCGCGATCGCCAGCTCCGGGATCATCGGCATGTAGATCGTGACGCGGTCGCCTTTCTTCACGCCCAGACCCTTGAGCGCGTTCGAGCAGCGGCACACCTCACGCTTGAGCTCGGCGAAGCTGATCCGGCGAACCTCGCCCGGCTCGCCTTCCCACAGGATCGCGGTGTGATTTCCCAGCCCCCGCTCGATCTGCCGGTCGAGACAGTTGTAAGCAACGTTGGTTTGTCCGTCGACGAACCACTTCGCCTGCGGCGGTTTCCACTCGAGCACCCGGCTCCAAGGTCGGAACCAGTGAAACTCCTTCGCGACGCCCGCCCAGAAGCCCTCCGGATCGTCGAGCGACGCGCGGTGCATTCGCTCGTATTCCGCCAGCGAGCCCACGTGCGCCCGCTGCGCGAATGACGATGCCGGCGGAAACACGCGACCTTCTTTGAGTCGCGCTTCGAACTTCTCCATCGTGGTCATGGATTGCTCCTCAAGCGCCCTCGAACGGCGCCGCGCGGCGGAGGACGACCGCCGCGACACCGGTTCGTGCGCAGCGCATCCATGATAGTGGTTTTGCGCCTTCTGCGCGGCGGGCGAGATGCGATCTCGCCGCGCTGCCGGTCGGTTCGTTACACTGGGCGCGTGCGGGGTGCCGTTGTCGGTGGGTCGACAGCGGGCCGCGCTCGGAGAGCGAACTCGTGCCGACGATTCACGGACTCGACGTCGTTCCGATCATCGGGCTCGAGGTGCACGTCCAGCTTGCCACGCGTACGAAGATGTTCTGCGGCTGCCCGCTTGAGTTCGGCGCGGCGCCCAATTCGCGCTGCTGCCCGACCTGCCTCGGGCTGCCCGGAGCCCTGCCCGTCATCAACCGCCGGGCGGTCGAACTCGCGATCCGCACCGCCGTCGCGCTCAACAGCCGCGTCGCTTCATTCACGAAATGGGACCGAAAGAGCTACTATTACCCCGACCTGCCGAAGAACTACCAGATCTCCCAATATGACCTGCCGCTCGCATCCGGGGGATTCGTCGAGTATCCGCTCGACCACGAGATTCGCCGCGTCCGCATCCGCCGCGCTCACCTCGAAGAGGACGCCGGCAAGAACCTGCACGACGTGCCCGGCTGCACCGCCGTCGATCTGAATCGCGCCGGAACGCCGCTGCTCGAGATCGTCACCGAGCCCGACCTGCGCTCGGCCGACGACGCGCGCGAGTTCGCCACGCAGCTCCAGCGGCTCGTTCGCTACCTCGGCGTGAGCGAAGCGAACATGCAGAAGGGGCAGATGCGCTTCGAGCCGAACGTCAACCTGCGCATCCGCACCGACGGGCACGACGTCCGAACGCCGATCGTCGAGGTGAAGAATCTCAACTCGTTCCGCGCGCTGCACGGCGCGATCGAATACGAGCTTCAGCGGCAGATCGAGGCGTGGCGCGCCGGCGGGGCCGTCGCGACCGTAGGGAACAAGAGCAACCGCGGCTGGGACGACGAGCGGCTCATCACCGTCGCGCAGCGCGAAAAGGAGGAAGCCCACGACTATCGTTACTTCCCCGATCCCGACCTCGTGCCGCTCACCGTTGCGGATGAACCCGTCGCGGACGTACGCGAGCACATGCCCGAACTGCCCATTCCGCGCACCGAACGATTCATCTGCGAGTACAAGCTGCCGCAAAAAGACGCCCCGGCGCTGGTCGACGATCTCGAAACCGCCGACCTGCTCGATGCGGCGGCGGCGGCCGGCGGCGACCGCGTCACGCTCGGCAAGCACTTTCTGAGCTTCTGGCTCATGCACGCCAATCAGCGCAACGTCGCGATCGCCGCGCTCGGCGTTTCCGCGACGCAGATCGCGGAGCTCTCGCGGCTCGTCGCCGACGCGCGGATCAACGCCACCGCCGCGGCGCAGATCGCGGAGGTGCTTGTGGCGCGCGCGAACGCCTCGAACGCGAACGAAGCAGACGGCGCGCGCGGGCGTCCGGCCCCGGCGCAGCTCGCCGCCGAGCTGGGCCTGCTCCAGACACGCGACGCGGACGCCATCGCGGGTTGGGTCGATGCGGCGATCCACGCCAACGCGCAGGCGGTCGCCGACGCCCTCGCAAACCCGCGCAAGCTCCACGCGGCGCGCGGATTCCTGACCGGGCAGGTGATGAAGCTCTCGGCGGGCAAGGCCGATCCCAGCCTGGTGCGCGAAGCGCTCGAACAGAAGCTCGCCGCGCTGTCCCCCGCGCCCCGAGAGGACGCTTGATCGACGGAGCGCCGCGCGACGGTCGTCAGCGCGCGTGGGAATCGATGACGGGTGCGGGCGCCGCCGAGCGGCGCTCGACGACCGGCGGCGATCACGCCGGTCGCGAGCGCACCTGGTGTACGCCGCCGAGGCCCAGCGTATAGGTTCCGATCGTTTCCTGGCGGCTGTCGAGCGTAAACTCATTCTCCGCGGTGACGGCCAGATTCAGAATCACGGCCTCGGCATCGGCGTCGAGGATGATCTCGGTCATGTTCGGCGTGCGGTCGGACCAGAGCGCGATCGCCCGCGGCGCCGTCGCCGCCCGTTCGACGCCCGGCACGCGGTAGCGATCGACCATCCCCGCTGCGGTCAGCGTCAGCACCGAACTGCCCGGATCGTCCGCGAGCACGCTCGCGTAGCGCGCGGCCCAGCGACTGCGAAGTTGCGGCCCGTCCATCAGGATCGCGACGACCAAAGACGGACCGACCGCGCGAATCAGATCGGAGATCGGATCCTGCCGGGCGAGATCCTCACAGATCAGCGGACAGACGGTAATCTCGTCCCCGAAATTGATGAAATTCACGACGCGGTTCCGGACGGGCGTGTCCTCCCACCAGGTGTAGCGCGGGTGCAATTGTCCGCCCAACTGGTAGCTCTTGATCTGCCAGTCGTTCAGCCGCCAGCGATGGTGCTTCGGCTGCCAAACGTGTCCAAAGCCGCCGCCGCTGTTGGGCTGGTACCCGAAGCAAACCCAGTTTCCGTTCTCCGGCCTCAGGTCGGCGCGCTGTCGGCGGCGTACGCCCGCAATGTACGCCCGCACGCCGTTCTCGCGCAGCACCGCTTCGAGCGCCTTGAGCTGGCTTCCATCGATGGCGCTTTCAGGCAGGATCGCCAGGTCGATCCCGCCCACCTCGCGGTTGGCCTCCGCAAAGACCCTCCGCAGCCGCGTGCGAAGATCGTCGTCGCGCTCCACGATCTCCGGCGCGTAGCGGAAGAAGCGCGGTGCGGGCGTCGCTTCGCTGGCGTGCTCCATGCCCGAACCGGCCTCGCCGCTCGTCACTTCACGGAAGTCACGAGCGCGCATTTCCAGCGGCCAGGGGAGCAGCAACAACGACAGGCTGCCGAGCGAGCGCACCGCCCGGGGGTCTGCGATCGCCGCACAGTCGGCGGCGGCGGCGTCGCGCGGGCACGCCGGCCCAATCGGAGCGGGAAAGAGGTGCGGCCCCTCCGTCAGCCACTTCGCCAGTGCCGATGACCGATGCAGTGCCAGGTTTGACGACACGGACCGGAGCGTAATCCCGACCTGCGGCGTGTGACGCTTCGGCAGAACGCGGGCCCGCGCCGGGTGAATCGTCGCGAGCGTTCCAAACTCGCTCAGCAGTTCGCGCGCCCATCCCGCCGCAAGCCGCGCTTGTCGGCTCTCCGGCAGCGTGCGGATGCCCCAACCCACGCAGACGCTGTCGGCCACCGCGTGCAGCGTCATCAAATCGCGAAAGACGGGCTGATGTGCGATCCAGATGTCCTCGACGTTGCCGACGCGTGGCGGCTCCATTTTTTCAGTCACGCGCTGCCAACAAGCCTGGACTTCGTCGGGCACCGTCGTTCGCAACGCTCGCCAACCCGCGGGATCGGCTGAATACAGCACGTGTCGCTGGATGCGCGGCTGCCGCAGCGCGCGCACCCACTCGTCGGTGATACTCCCGACGCGTTCGCGCCAGGACGGGGATTTGAACTCCCGCGGCGGCCAGTCCTGCGTCACCAGAGCGTACGACCCCGTAACGCTGAAGAACATGCTCGTAAACGCGAAGAGGTTTGGCGGCCACACGAGGAAGTAGCTGTCTTCCTTGAGACGCAGGAGCTTGGCGCCCCCCACGTCCACGGACTCGACCGCCTCGGGGATCAGGTACTCGACGAGGCTGAGCGTATTGACCGCGTAGCTGGCTTCATTGATCGTCGCATTCGCCTCGAATTCGGACATGGTCCGCTCGCACTCTTCCGGCTGGAGCGCCGGGGTCGGTCCGCTGACGCGCTCGGTGCGGCGCGCCAATGCGCCGCGGGTTCGAGTCTCGCGGAGCGCGCCTCCGACAGCAATTCGGGGATTCGCCTGAAGAACGACGCGGCCACGAATGGCGCCGCGTCACACGCCGAGGACGCGCGGGTTCAATTCCCCGCGGGCGCCAGCCTCAGCGTGGAACGGAGTGCGTGTTGCCGCAGGCGCGATCGCGGCTCGACACGGCGCACAAAGGAGATGCGACGTTGGCGTGAGCAGGTCGGCGACGTGGCTTCGCGGATCGAAGTGCGTTTCGGTTGGGGGAGAAAAAGAGAGAAGCCGGGTGGAGGCCCGGCTTCTTGGTGAGTCGTGTGTGGTGTCGCGACTGAACTCTTCGTCGACTTAGCGGCGACGGAGAGCCAGACCGGCGAGACCCAGCAGCAGCAGGCTCGTCGGCTCCGGCGTGATGGTGGCATCCGCCAGGGTCGAAACTTCGCCGAACTGATTGCCGCGCAGCGCCGCATCGCCGGCGCCGAAGTTGACGTCGTCGACCAGAACGCTGCCGCCGGCGCGGGTGATACCCGAGTTGCCGACCTGGAACTTGACTTCGCTGGTGCCGTTGTTGGCGGCGAAATCGAGGTAGCCCATGTAGACGGCGTCAACGCCATCATCCCAGCCGTCAACGAGCGGCGGGAACTGGGCGCCGGTGCGCGTCACGGCGACGAAGTTGAACGTCGGGGGCGTCAGATCCGAGCCGGTCTCCCAGCGACGAATAAACGTCGGCGAGCCGCTCGTGATGTTGAGACCGCCGCCGCCCGTGATCGTGGCCGGGCCACTGATCAGGACGTTGAACGCGATGCCGTTCCAAACGTTCGGATCCGGATCGCCGGCATCGCCGGTGACCCACATGTGCAGACGACCGCCCGGAATCGACGGGTTGCCGACGGTCGGGCTGTTCAGCGGTGTCGCCGCAGCGGCAACCGCCACGCCGCCCGGGAGGGTCGGCGAAACGCGACCGGTGCCCGCGAACGGGTCATCGGCGCTGAAGAACAGCGTCAGATTCGCCGCCTGAGCAGCGCCAGCCGTCAGGGCCAGACCAGCAAGAACGCCAAGAAACTTCTTCATAGAATTTCTCTCCCTCAATGAGGACTCTCGGTGTGGAGGTCCTTCCTCCTCCTGGGACCAGATCTGACTTGGGTGCCACTCACCCTCACTCCAACAGGGACCGTTATACCCCTACCCCGTATCCATTGCAACAGAAAAAATCCAGATCGCACTGGACTCGCCCGCGTTTCCGGGCGTAGCGATATCGGTTCCGAGACCGGCCGCGCGGCGGCAGCCCCGTGCCAGGCCATCCCGCGATCGCCTAACTCAGTCGCCACAGAAGGGTTAAACGCGGATCGGCGACCGCTCCTCCCGGCCGTTCGTGCAACGCGCCGCAGCCTTCGAGTCGCGACTCGGGAACAAACAAAGAAACCGGTGCCAGGCTCGTGCCTGACACCGGTTTCAGTTCTCGATCGTTACTTCGCTGGTCGACGTGCGACTACACGCGGCGGCGGAGCGCCAGACCCGCGAGGCCCAGCAGCAGCAGGCCCGCCGGCTCAGGAATCGCCTGAATCGTCGCATCCGCTTCGGTGCTGGTCTGACCGAACGCGTCGCCGCGCAGGCCCTGGTTGTCAGCGCCGAAGAACACCATGTCGGTGTTGACATCGCCGCCCGAGCGGCTGATACCCGCGTTGCCAACCTGGAAACGCAGCTCGCTGGCGCCAGCGCCGCCACCGATCACGTCCACGTAGCCGAGGTAAACCGAATCGGCGCCATCATCGAAGCCGTCGCCGATCGGCGGCAGCTGGAGACCGGCGCGGGTGACCGCGATGAAGTTGAACGTCGGCGGGGTGAGATCCGAGCCGGTTTCCCAGCGGCGGAGCAGCGTCGGCGACGTGATGTTCAGGCCGCCGCCGCCGGTGATGGTCGCCGGGCCGGCGATCACGATGTTGATCGCGACGCCGTTCCAAACGTTCGGATCGGGATCGCCCAGCGTGCCCGTGCCCCACATGTGGAGGCGGCCGCCGGCGTTCGTCAGAACCGGGTTGCTGACCGTCGGGCTGTTCAGGGCCATGCCCGCGGCGCCCGCGACGTTGCCGGGCAGCGTCGGCGGCGTGCGGCCGGTGCCCGCGAACGGGTCATCGCTCGAGAAGAACAGGCGCAGATCGGCGGCGTTCGCAGCGCCCGTCGTCAGAGCCAGACCAGCGAGAACGATAAGGAACTTTTTCATGATTCGTACTCTCCCTCTTTGAGGACTTGTGGACGATACGGAGGTGCTTCCCGCCTCCCGGGACCAGATTGTTCCGTTGGGTGCCACTCACCCGCAGACGACGCAAGCTTCTAGGCAGGCCCGAATCGGCAGGTCAAATTGCGCTTGGAAAATATCCAATAAAACGAGCAGCACTCCCGTTCGACACCGCCGGCGGCCGCCACAACCGCCCGTCCGAGATTGAGTTGCGCACCGCCGTGCCGCGCGGTCACCGCGGTCCCGCCCGGCTCGGAATTCGAGCGCGTACAAGGATTGCGTGCAACAGCGGCTCGACGCGGTTCCCGTCCCGCGCATGCGAGGTCGCGCGCTTTTTCGTTGCGTCCGAAAAACTCTTGTGGTATCTTCACACCCTCAATACAACATGTAGAGGGGTGGCGAACGCTCGTCACGCCCCGTTCGCTCCCTACCCGGGGTCCGTCGGCTGTGTATTTGAAGCGCATCACGCTCAACGGCTTCAAGAGCTTCGCCGACCGGACCACCTTCGAGTTCGGGCCGGGAATCACGTCCATCGTCGGACCGAACGGCTGCGGCAAGAGCAACGTGCTCGACGCGCTTCGCTGGGTGCTCGGCGAACAATCCGCGCGTAGCCTGCGCGGGACGCGCATGGCGGACGTGATCTTCTCCGGCTCGCGCTCGCGAAGGCCGGCGGTCTGCGCCGAGGTCGAACTCACGTTCGACAACCGCTCGCACTTCCTCAGCAGCGACCAGGACGAGGTCGCGGTCACGCGCATGCTGTTCGCCAGCGGCGACAGCGAGTATCGCATCAATGGAAACTCCTGCCGGCTGAAGGACATTCGCGACCTGTTCCTCGACACGGGCGTCGGCGTCGACGCGTACAGCGTCATCGAGCAGGGCCGCGTCGACGTGCTGCTCCAGGCCAGCCCCGTCGAGCGCCGCGAGATCTTCGAAGAAGCCGCCGGCATCAGCCGCTACAAGGTCCGGCGCACCGAGGCGCAGCGCAAGCTCGAACGCACCCAGAACAACCTGCTGCGCCTCAACGACCTGGTCGACGAGTTGGAGAAACGGCTGCGGAGCGTGAAGCTCGCGGCCGGCAAGGCCCGCAACTACCAACAGCTCGACGGCCGGCTGCGCGAGCTGCGCTCCGCATTCGCGCTCGCCGAGTATCACCAGTTCGAGCAGTCGCGCCACGGTCACGAGTCGGCCGCGGAACTATTGAGCGAACGGGCGCACGCGAAGCGCGTCGCGCTGGCGGCGTGCGACGCGCGTTCCAGCGAGCTGCAGCACGAACAACAAGGCGTCGACGAATTGCTCCGCATCGTCGAGAGCGAATTGCTTGCGCTGCAAAGCGAGGCGAGCGCGCTCGCCGAGCGCCTCGCGCAGAACGAGCGTCGCATCACCGACCTGCTGGCGCTGCGCGAGCGCCGCGCCGCGCACGCGCAGGAACTCGCCGCCCGCGCCGCCGACGTCGAGCAGCGCGTGGGCGCCGAACACGACGGGCTGCGCGATCTGCTGGCCGAGATCGAAACACACGAGCGCCGCCTCGAAGAGCTCCGCGTCGCGCGCAGCGGTACGGAACGCCGGGCCGAGTCCGTCCGCCGCACGCTCGAGGCCGAGCGCGCCGCCGCCCTCGACGCCGTCCGGCGCTGCTCGCACATTCACAACGAGCTGTTTCACGCCGCCGAAGCACAGCGCCGCGCGCGCCAGCAGTTCGAGCGGATCGAGCTGCGCAGCGGGCAGATTGCCGAAAACCGCGCGGACGTCCTGCGACGCCGCGCCGCCGCCGAGGATCGCCGCGCCGCGATCGGCGTCCAGCGGCGCGAGTGCGACGATGAGCTCGCGCGGCTCGACGCGGAGACGGAGAGCCGCGCCGCCGAAGCCGCCACGCGCCGCCAGCACATCACGCGGCAGCGTGAAGAGCGCAGCGCCGTGCTCTCGCGGCTGGAGCTGCTGTCGGACATGGACCGGCGCCTCGAAGGCGTCGATCAGGCGGCCCGGGCCGTGCTGGCGTGGCGCGCGACGCCCCAGTCCGACGGTTCGGTCGTCGGGCTGGTCGCGGACTGCGTGCGGATCGATAACCCGCGCGTGCAACTGCTCGACCCGCTCCTCGCGACGTTCGAGAATCACATCGTCGTGCGCGACACGCACGTGTTTCTCGCCGAGCTGCGCCGGCGCGGCGACTTGCCCGGCCCGGTCGCGGTGCTGGCGCTGGATCGACTCAGCACGGCCCACGCGTGGGTGCGACACCACGACGCGCCGGGATTCGTCGCCCACGCGCGCGACTGGGTCTCGTGCGCCCCGGAGTTCGCGCCGCTCGCGGATCACCTGTTGGGCGGCGTCGTCATCGTCGACGCCGTCGAGCGCGCCCTCGCGCTCGGCTCGCACGCGCCAGACTCCGCGGTCTTCGTCACACTCGACGGCGCCGCGGTCGGCGGCGACGGGCGGCTGCGGTTCGGCGGCGGCCGCGCCACGCAGGGCCTCATCAGCCGAAAGGCCGAAATCCGCACGCTGGAAGCCGAACTGGAGGCGCTCGACGCACGCCTGCACGAGACGCTCGGCGCGCTCGATCAGTTGGAGCAAACCACCGACGCGCTGCGCGTCCGGCGAAATGAATTGCTCGCGACGCTCGGCGCCCTGCAACGCCAGGACGCCGAGTGCGCGGCCGAGGTCGCGCGGCTGGACGACGAAGCCGACCGTCTCGCGCGCGAGCGCGACGTGCTGGCCGCCGACGCGCTCGCGGCGCAGCGCGCGATGGACGAACTTGGCGCGCGGGCCGAACAGCTCCAGGCGGAGCGCGCCGCGGCGGACGCGGAGCAGCAGGCCCGCGAGGACGCGATCCGCGTCCAGGTCGAAGAACTGGCGGAGATCGACGCGACCGTTTCACACCTCGCGCAGGAGCTGACCGAAGCGCGCGTGGCCGTCGGCCGGGCTGGCGAACGCCGTTCGGCGGCGGAACAGGCGCTGGCCGAGCTCAGGGCGCAGGCGGAAGAGCTTCTGCGCAACAAGCTCCAGGCCGAGCGCGAGGCGGCCGACGCGCTCGTGCAGCTCGAGAGCACCCAAACGGAAAGCGCGTCGGCGCGCGCCCGGCAGATCGACGTGGCGGCGGAATGTGACGCGCGGCAGACGGCCGCCAGCGCCCATCGCGAGCAGCGCCAGGCGCTGCGCGGCGCGCTGGAGGCGGTCGGCGTGCAGTCGCGCGAGCTTCAGGCGGACGTCGAGGAACTGGACGAGCGGTTGCACGAGCACCGCGCCGAGCTGCGCGAGATCGCGGTGCGCACGGAAACGCTCGCGACCCGCACGCGCGAGGACCTGGGGCTCGACCTCGTCGAGCTGTACGCCGCCTACGAACACGCCGACCAGGACTGGGACGCGATTCGGGCGGAGATCGACGATTTGCGCGGCCGGATCGCGCGGCTTGGGCACGTAAACCTCGACGCGATCGCGGAGTTGGAGGAGCTGGCGCCGCGTTACGAGCACATGGTGGCGCAACGCGCCGACCTGCAATCGTCGATCGAGCGGCTCGAAGCGCTGATCGGCGAGCTCGACCAGGAATCCCAGACGCGCTTTCAAGCGGCGTTCGTCGCGATCCGCGAGTATTTTCAGGAGCTGTACCGCAAACTCTTCGGCGGGGGAAAAGCCGATATCATCCTCGAGGATCCGACCAAGCCGCTGGAGTGCGGGATCGAAATCATCGCGCGTCCGCCGGGAAAAGAGCCACAGTCGATCTCGTTGTTGAGCGGCGGAGAGAAGACACTGACGGCGGTGGCGCTGCTGCTGGCGGTGTTCCGGAGCCGGCCGTCGCCTTTCGCAATTCTGGACGAAGTGGACGCGGCCCTTGATGAATCGAACATTGAACGCTTCAATAGTGTCGTGGAAGAGTTTCTCGACCAGTCTCAATTCATCGTGATCACGCACAGCAAGCGGACGATGCAGCATGCGGACGTGATCTACGGGATCACGATGGAGGAGCCGGGCGTGAGCAAGCGCGTCAGCGTCCGGATGGATCAACGTGTAAAAGCGCCAGTGTTGGCGTGATTTCTGTATCCCTGTTTGGAGGTTCACCTCATGGCCAAGAAGGCCGCCAAGAAGAAGAGCACGAAGAAGAAGGCGACGAAGAAGAAAGCCACCAAGAAGTAGCTTTCGCCGTCGCGCGGAGTCCTGAACCGTGAGAATTCCAAGGTGTCTCGCCTGCGACCTTCACAGCCGATGCGACCGCGACGCTGCGCCTCCCCGCGCTGCGTCCGCGGTGTTCGCGGCGGCTGATCTTGCGCCACAAGCGTCCGCGCCACGCGTCGCGTAGCGCGCGGACGGAAAAGAACAGTCGCGCGATCATCGACGAACTCTCCGGCACGACTCAGCAGACCGCGGCCTGACCGGCACCCAGCGCAGCAACAAGGCGCTGCTGCTCCCGCAAGACCTTCACGACGACCGGTCCTCGGCGCCGTGACGGTGGGAGCGGTGGGTGTGGGTCAGGCCGCGGCGTTTCTCCACGCCGCCGCTCCACCGACCGCGTCCCCCCACCCAGATCGAAACCAATGGGTTTGCTCCGCCGTTCGCCGTCAGCTCGGCGATCGCGGCCAATCACGAATCGCCCGCGGCATACCTGAGTGCAGCGCGGCAGCGGAGCGCAGAGTCCGGTGCAAGACGCAGCGAGTTTTGGGAGCGATTCCGGGTCTTCAACGTGTGATAAGAGCGAGACTTAGAAAAATCTCTGAAAATCGGCGGGGCAGAGGTGGAAAACTACGGGTGGCGAGACCTAGTATAGGCTGCAAGTGGGACTGCTTCTGTGGGAGCCAGAAGCACGTAACACGAACTTGTCCCTCCTTTTTCGGGAGCCAAGAGGAAGGGAGAACGGACAAGGAAAAGGGGAGGATCGTCCGTCAGGGTGATCCTCTCTCTTTTTTTTAGGGACATCGCCTGGCTCCCCATCGATAGGCGGTGTTCCGCTACGCGCTCAGCGGAGGGCAGCGACCGCAAGGCCGACTCGCCCTCCGCTGGCTTGCTTCCGACTCATGGTGCGAAACGCCGGCTTTCCGCGGCACCGAAGCCGCCGGACACACCTTCGATAATCGCCGTCCCCGCTCCCGATCCCGTAGAACCGTTCCCGAAACGAAGATAGCCCGACCCGGCACACAAACGCAACGGGATTGCGTGCGCGCGCTACATTTTTTCGGTACCTGCTTGCGGACGTGAGCTTTGCGCGAATCCCCGCGGAACGAATCCGGGGGGCCCGTTAGACGCGATGGGCCATCAGGACGGTAATGTCGTCCGGCTGAAGACCGCCTTCCGTAAAGCTGCGCAGGTCGTCGAGCATCTCCTTGAGGAGCTTGCTCGCGAGCTGGCCGAAGCCGTCGCAGAGGATGTTGATGAACCGTTCCTCGCCGAAAACCTCGTTCCGGCGATTCCCCGCAGTGGTGACGCCGCGCGTAAAAACGACGAGTGTCTCCTGCGGTTCGAGTTGCTCGCTGAGCAGGTTGTACGCGTAGCTCTTGTTGGCGCCGACGGAGGGCCCGGCGTCGGGTCCGCCGAGCCGTCGCTCCTCGCCGCGATTGCCGACGATGTACGCGCCGAGTGGACCGGCGATGCTGTATTTGATGGCGCCGGTGGCGGGGTCGATGAGGGCCATGAAGCAATCCACCGTGCGATCGCCGACGCCGTCGTATTGCAGGTGGTTGAGCGAGCGTAGAAAGACGTGCGGTCCAGACTGGTGCATCGCGGTGACGCGGAACGCGGCGTGCGTCTGCGACATGAGCATGCTCGGCAGCGCCCCCGACGCGCTGGTCTGTGAGACCATGATCGCGGCCTGGCTGTTCGCGAGCTTGACCACATCGTAGATGTCACCGGTGCGCTCCCGGCCCGGTTCGCGAAACGCGCCGAACTGAAGCGAGTCCCACTGCGGGAGCTTGCGCGGGGTGAGGCGGGCCTGGATTTCGTGGGCGACGCTGACTTCGCCGGCAAGCGTTGCGGCGCGGGTCTCGGCGATCTGCTTGAAAATCGCATCGAGCTGGATGGCAAAGAGATTCGCGAACGCGATGAACTGGTCGAGATCGTGCGCGTCGAAGCGCCGGTTCGCGTCTCCCGTGTCGACGTAGAGCATTCCCAGGATCGCTTCGGGACCGGCGAGCGGCCCGGCGAGGATCGAATAACGCTCTTCCGCGCTCCACTGCGGAATCAGCAGATACTGGCCGCGATCAAGCACACGCGGCTTGAGCTTGTCGGCGAATTCGGGCAGGTCGGCGGTTTGGCCGGAGGTCATGCGACCTTCGACGTACTCCATCGGTCCATAGTTCACGCGGCGGACGCCGATCCAGGCACGCTGGCCCGCGAAGTTCTGCGGCAGGTGGTGCAGCGCCACGTTCATGAACTGCTCGACGGTGATGCACGTGGAGAGCAGGAGGTTGAGCGATCCGATGCGCGGGAGCACCTGCTGGGGCAGGTAGATCGGATCGTCGGACTTCTTGACCACAGCGCCGGCGGGCAGCGTCGACTGCGCGAAGCGGAGGAGCTGCGCGACGGATGTGCCCGGCGTGGGCGCCGCGGTGGCGCCTTCGCTTTGCGGCGGGTACACGCGGATGGTGAACTCGTTAATCCGGAGTTCGTCGCCGACGTGCAGCGGGGCGCGGTCCGCCAGCGGCGCGCCGTTCAGGCTGACCGCCTGCTCCGGGTGCAACTGCTGCACGAACCACTCGTCCTCGCCCTCGGCGAAGACGACCGCCTGTGGCGCGCCGAGGCGCGTGTCGTTGAGCCAGACGCGGCAGTTGTCGCGCGAACCGATGTACGTCGGATCGCGGCCGCACGCCACCTCCGTGATGAGCGAGTCATTCGCCAGAACGACGAGCCGCATGTCGTGATTCGCACCGCCGCAGGAAAGGCTGACCAGCGCCGCCCGGCGCCGAACGGCGCGACGACCTCGGGCCCGACGATTCGCGCGGAACCGCGCGGCGAAACCGCCGAGCCGCGCATTCTATCGGGCCGCGATCGGGCGGGCCAGCGCGCGGCGCCGGGTGTGCCGGTTGGGCGTTGCGCCGCGGATCGGGGCCGCGCCTGCCGATTCCGCGGCACAGGAGATGGCGAGCGTCCGCGCGGGCTGAAACCCGCGGCTCCGCAAGCGCTTCAGATCATCGACGACGATTTAGACGACTGCGGGCCGTGCCGCGGGGAGGCTGAGCGAACGTGCCACGGCGCGGGGAATCTGGTCGAGCGGTGCGATCTCGCAAACCCCGCCGGCGGCCGTTGCCGCGGTCGCCATCTCGGTCGCGAGGCTGCTCTCGGGATCCTGCGCGATTGTCCACGCGCCCGCGCGGTGGAGTCGCAGTAACCCGTCGGCCCCGTCCGAACCGAGCCCGGTCATCAGCACGCCGACCACGCCCGGCCCGCAGGCGTTCGCCAGGGACGAGAACAGGACGTCGATCGATGGGCAGTGGCCGCTGATGCGCGGCCCGCTCGACAGCTCGGTGCAGAGCTCGCCGCCGCGGCGTTGAACGCGGAGATGGTAGCCGCCGGGCGCGACGTAGATCGTCCCGCGCCGCAGGCGTTCGTGGTGGACGGCTTCTCGCACGAGCATGGCGGCGCCGCTCGCGACGCGCTGGACGAACGCGCCGGTGAATTCCGGCGGCATGTGCTGGGCGACGACGATCGGCGCGAAGTCCTTCGGGAACGCCGGCAGCAGCGCGCGCAGACTCTGCGGGCCGCCACACCCGCTGCCGATCGCAACCACCGCGTCGCCGGCGCAATCCGGGGCAGCCTGCGACTCATACCGGACCGGCTGGATCGTCGGCAGCCCCCGTTTGCCACGCGATTTCGCGGCCGCGACGACGACCCGATGCAGGCGGGCCTTGAACTTCAGTAGCTCTCCCACGGCCCCCGGCCGCGGGCGCGCGACGTAGTTGTACGCGCCGTGCTCGAGCGCATCGAAAGCGCGGCTCGCGCTGGCGTGGGTGAGCGAGGTGACGAGCACAAACGCGGTGCGCGCGTCGGGCGACACGCCGTCGAGCACGCCAAGGCCGTCGAGGCGCGGCATTTCGGTGTCGAGCGTGACGACGTCGGGCTCGAGGTCGCGGATGCGTTGAAGGGCTTCTTCGCCGTCGGCGGCAAAACCAACCACCTCGATCCGCGGGTGGAGCACGAGCGCGTTGCGCACCAGCCCGCGCACGAGCGCGCTGTCGTCGACGATCAGCACTCGGATACGGTTGTTTTCCATCGCCCCCCCTGGCCGCGACCGACCGTCGCGAAGCCGACGCTCGCCCCGCGACGCGGGATTGTCCCGCGCAGCTGTCCGGCGACGCGCACACGGGAACTATCGAATAGCGCCGCGCACGGCGTGACTTCCGCCGGCTTCGTGCGCGGGTTTCGCGGCGGGTCCGATCGTCGGTGGTGGCGCCGTTCGCGAAACGCGCGCGTTTTTCGGAGCCGGGGCGGCGCGCGATTCCGGACCTTTGACACGCCCCGCGATTCGCGTAAAATGCCCCGTCTCGACTGTGGTCGCGGGGGCTGCCTCGCGGCCTGCGGTTGGGGCCGTAGCTCAATTGGTTCAGAGCGCCGCCCTGTCACGGCGGAGGTTGCGGGTTCGAGCCCCGTCGGCCTCGTTTCACTCGACTTTCTCGCGCCTGCGGCGAGTCTCTCATGCCCGCACGCAACGAACCCCGCCAGACTGCCGTTCGTGCTCCACGCGCGGCTGCGGGAGACGGGGATGCCGGCGCTCCCGCGGCGCAGCCCGCGTTTTTGATCACGATCGACACCGAAGGCGACGATTTGTGGTCTGCGCCGCGGGAGATCACGACGCGCAACGCCGCGTTCCTGCCGCGCTTTCAGACGTTGTGTGAGCGATTCGGGCTGAAGCCGACGTGGCTGACGAATTGGGAGATGGTGGAGTCGCCGGTGTTCGCGGAGTTCGCGCGCGACGCGCTCCGCCGCGACGCCGCCGAGGTCGGCATGCATCTGCACGCGTGGAACTCGCCGCCGCTCGCGCCGCGAACAAGCGATGACTTTGCGCACCTCCCCTACCTGATCGAGTATCCCGAGCCCGTGATGCGCGAGAAGGTGCGCGTGCTCACCGAGACGCTCGCGGAGCGCTTCGAGCGGCCCATGTGCAGCCACCGCGCCGGACGCTGGGCGCTCAACGAGACCTACGCGCGCCTCCTGATCGAGCACGGCTATCTCACCGACTGCTCCGTGACGCCGCACGTTTCGTGGGCGGCGCAGCGCGGCGCGCCGGACGGCGCGGGGGGGACGGACTATCGGGGCTTCCCCGAGGCGGCGTATTTTCTCGATCCGCAGGACATTCGGCGCGCGGGAGGCTCGCCGCTGCTCGAAGTGCCGATGACGATTGTGCCGAACGACGCGGCGCCGTTCGCGGGGTTTCTGCGGACCGTCGGGCGCGTCGTGCCGCCCGCGGCGCGGCTGGCGCGGCGGCTGGCGCCTGAGTACGAATGGCTGCGGCCGAACGGACGCAACGGCGGAGCGCTGCGGCGGATAGTCGCGGCGGCGCGCGACGAGGGGCGGCAGTATGCCGAGTTCATGCTGCACAGCTCGGAGCTGATGCCCGGCGGCAGCCCGACGTTTCGAAGCGCGCGGAGCATCGAGCGGCTGTACGAGGATCTGGAAGACCTGTTTGAGTACGCAGCGTCGCTGGGGTTTGTCGGGCGGACGTTGGGTGAGTTTCGCAAAACGTTTCGTGCGTGAGACGCGCGGCGTGTTGGGCCAATCGTCCGACCCGCGTCTGAATCGAGCGCTCAGAGTCGCCGCCTCATCGCGCGAGACACGCGATAGACCGTGTACGACCACGGGTGATGAAGCAACTTCGCGAGCTGCCCCCGCACCGCGCCAAAATTCGAGACGCGCCGCGGCGGTGGGCGGTCCTTCGTCGCGCGGATATCGAGCATGTACGCCGGCCGCTCGCGCAGCGCGGAATAGCCGGGATGCGGGAAGTGCGCCGGGCGGGGGGCGGACGGTTCGGCCCAGGGATGCAACTCGATCGTGGCGGAGAACGGCGCGAAGAAGGCGCGGATTGCCGCGAGGTCGCCGAGCATGAACGCCCGCGGCCCCTGGTAATGGATCGGCACGTTCATGAGCACACGGCCGGCGGGCTTGCACGCGCGGAAGCACTGCGCCAGCCCCCAGCGCACCGTGCAGCCGTGCTCGCTCCAGAGGTGCAGCGTCTGGTTGCCGATGACGAGATCGAAGCGGTCGCTCTCGAACGAGAGCTGGGCGAGGTTTTCGAAGCGCGTGGCGATGGTCGGGCGGCCGAAATACTCGCGCTGCACGTCGATCGCTTCGTAGTGCGCGCCGACGGCTTCGCAGCGCCGCCGAATCCAGTCCCACGACCCGCAGCCGATCTCGAGCACCTGCATGCCCGGTGCGATCAGCTCCAGGTATTCCTCCACGATTGGGAGCATGCACGCGCCGAGCGGCGCCGGCGGCAGCGAGCGCCCGAGCACGTCGGCGGCGCGGCGCTCCGCGTCGCAGCGGCCGTCGACGAGCATGCGGCACGCAGCGCACGGGGGCATTCTCAGTCCCCGCGGGGCGTGAACGCCCGCCAGTCGTCCTGCCCGATGCACAGATAATTGCGGTAGTGCACGCCGGCGTCGGCGATGATGCCGTCACGGCGGCGCGGCTCGCCGGCACGGAGTTGAAAGAAGCGATAGTCGAACTCGCGCAGCACGGACTCGATCGCGGCGATCGGGCCGTCCGGATTGCACTCGACAATCAGGGCCGGGCGGCAGCGCGCCAATACGCCGCGCATGCCCAGCAACACCTTGTCCTCGAAGCCCTCGACGTCGATTTTTACGAGATCGACCGGTGCGTCGGCGAACAGCGTGTCGAGCGGCGTGACAGCCACCTGCACAACCTCGCCTTTCCAGCCGCGAAAGCCGTCGGTGTTCATGCTCGCGGAGGTGGGCATGTCGCCGAAGGGAATGTGGAACTGCGTCTGGCCCTCGAAGTCGGAGACCGCCTCGGAGCGGACGGTGCAGCGCTCTTCCCAACCATTGCGGCGGATGTTCTCCAGCAGCTTGGCGCGAACCTGCGGGACCGGTTCGAACGCGACGACACGCGCCGCGGGGTTCACCGCGCACGCGAGCAGGCTGAACACGCCGGTATTGGCGCCGACATCGAGCACGACGCGGGCCCGGCGGGCGAGGTGCATCCAGACGCCCATCGTCTCGGGCTCGTACGCGTGCAGCCCGCGCCAGTAGAGGAAGCGGCCGATGTGGTCGTTGACGGTCGCGGCGTAGACGATGCGGCCGCCGCCGGGCACGGCGAGCGCAAACGCGTGCTGGACAGGGAACCGCTGCCAGACTTTCTTGGGCAGCAGTCCGAGCCGCGTGATGCCGAGCAGCGGCAGACGCACGGGCGCGGGCCGCACCGCGACGCGAAGAAATCCGCGCACCATTTGCGTCAGTCCGGACACGCGGCGAATCCTCTCATGCGCGCACGGGCGCGGCGGCGGGCGCAAGGCGGGCGCGGTTCACGCTGAGCACGACGACGGCGATCGGGATCGTGCCGTTCTTGAGCAGCGAATACATGACGTTGTCCGAGTCGCCGATGTACGCCGCCATCGCGATGATCATGAAGAGCGGCGCCAGGAAGTAGCGCGCGTCGCCGAAGCGCCAGCTCGCGACCTTGCGGCGATACCAGCCGAGCACCGCACCATAGGCGGCGAAGGCGAGCGGGACGCCAAGCAGTCCGAAGTTGAGGATCGCTTCGCCGGCGAGGCCGTAGACGCGTGTGGAGAGGCGCTTGGGATCGAGCGAGATGCCTTGCCCATATTGCAGGTCGGTGCCGGCTTCGTTCTTGCCGGGGCCTTTTTCGTACCAGATGGCGCGCGGGATGATCATGATGGCCGAACGCAGGTAGGTGCGGCCCCAGCGGTACTCATAGCGGTCGCCGTGCGCGTCGAGGCGGTAGAGCATGAAGGTCTGCATCTCGGCCCGCGACATGTCGCCGAGCAACGTCGTGGCCATGGTGTTGCCGGTGCGCTGCTCGAGATAGCGGCGCTGCTCGGCGCTGCCGATCGCCGCGACGGTGCTTCCGACCGCGTCGGCGCCCATCGCGCCCAGCCGTTTGAAAAACCCGTAGTAGTAGACAAACACGATCAGGATCAGCCCGCCGCCGAGCGCCCACGGGACCGTGATGCGGCGAATGCGGTAATGGGCCATGCCGGCGACGATGACGAGCAGGTACATGAAGGCGCTGCGGCTGCCGCGCAGGCCGAGGAAGGCGAACGCGAGGGCGGCCATCCCGACGATGAGCAGGATGACGGTGAACATCGACTTCTGGCGGCGGGGATCGGTGAGCATGCGCACGCCGGCCATGGAGAGCAGAATCGGCAGAGGGTCGCTGAGCATGAGCAGCCAGCTGAGATGCTGAAGCCCGGAGCCGAGCGCGAGCAGTTGCTGGTGCTCCTCGCGTCGCAGGCCGCCGAACTTCGTGATCACGACCACCGCGGCCACCATGCTGACGCCGATCGCCAGCGCGAGCGCCGAGCCGAAGCGTCCGTCGTCGATGATCCACTGGGTCGGCGAGGGACGCGCGCGACGGAAC
The DNA here is from genome assembly GCA_050184295.1 of Phycisphaerae bacterium. GTDB lineage: Bacteria > Planctomycetota > Phycisphaerae > UBA1845 > Fen-1342 > JBFXAM01. The sequence continues at coordinate 23,697 of JBFXAM010000044.1, forward strand.
GCGAAGCGCTGGAAGAGCTGGTAGGCACAGACGCCCATCAGCGAGACCCAGCCGTAAGTCGCGAAGTAGCTCGGATAACCGTCCGTGATCTGGGCGGCCCAGTCCTTGGTGTAGGCCTCCCACGCCTGGTGCAGCAGCGGCGCAAAGTAGGTCGAGTGCAGCATCAGCATGCTGATGAGCGCTTTGGGATCGAACGTATCGAGCTGGCCGCGCACCCAGCGGACGACGTCGATCCCGACGATCACCCCGCACGCGCTGAGCGGCAGCACGAACGGATGCCGACAGCCCGGCGCCAGCGCCACGAACAGCGCGGTCGTTACGAGCACGGCGATGATGGTGATAATCAGGTTCTCGACAAACGAGCTGCGCGTGCGCGGCGCGGAGGCGGCGCGCGGCAAGGCGAAACCCGGTCGCAGAACCTGTTCGGCCATGATGCTCCGACGATCTCCGAGCGCCCGCGATGCGGGCGTTCGTGCCTGATGACGGCGCCCGCAACGCAGCCGGCGCTGTCGAATGCACCTGCGCCGGCGGGCGAACCACGCGCAATGCTTGCGCCGCGGTCGGCGCCTCCGCCTTTCTTATCGGCGACCGCGCAGCGCGGCATGCACCCGCGACGGCCCAGGCGGCAGCGGTCGCCGCCGCGCCGGAGTATATCCACTTCCGCGCCGCCGTCGGATCCTGCCGCGTCAAGCGGCGGGCCCGGCGCGCGGGGCGCGCGCGTTCTGCGCGGCGCCCCGATCACCCCGCCGCGGGTGGCGGCGCCGCATCGATCGCCCGGCTGCGATCGCGGATGCCCCAGAACAGCGCGACCCCGTAGAGCGCCGTGTGCACGACATTACGGATGACCACCGACCACGCGGCGCCCTCGACCGGCCGGGGATTCCCCGGAATCAGCACCAGCGCCGCGATGATCGACGTGGCGAGCACCGCGACGTGGATAGCGAACTGCATCCAGAAGCGCCGCATCTGGAATGTCACGATGCCGAACATGCTCGCGAGCATGCTGACGCACTGGCCGAAGACGAGGATCATGAACTCGCGGTGATAGGCGGCATAGTCGGGGCGATACAGCACGCGCAGCAGCCACTCACCGAACAACCACGTCGCCAGGTAGGTTCCACCGGCGACCGCGGCCGTCATGATCACGAGCTTGACCGTGAGCCGGACGAACGCCGGAAAATTCGTATGGTGATAAAGCGCAAGGCGATTGCTGGCGGCGATGCCGACCTGGATCAGCAGCAGGTTGGCGGCGAGCGTGATATAGGTCAGCGCGCCGAAGTAGCCGAGCGCCTGCTCCCCGTCGGACTCGTGCTTCAGAATCGCGCGCGGGACCGTCTCGCACAGGTTGATGATCATGAGGATCAGGCCGAGCGGAAACACTTGCACGGCGAGACGTTGGACGCCGGCCCAATCCCAGCGCGGATCGCAGTCGGGCTGATTCGTGACCTGCGGGCGGTCGTGCAGCCAGTAGATCAGGAAATAGCCGATCGCGTAGCTCGCGACGGCGAACGCGGCGCCGTCCGCCAGGCGCTCGGCGGCGAGCGTGCCGCTGCGCACGAGCCAGGCGTAGAGCGGGACGAAGACGGCGAAGGGCGTCAGCATCGCGACGCCTTGGAGGATGTTCGCACGCGCGACCAGATCGACGCGTTCGCGCTTCTGGTACATCGCCCACGCGAGTTCGCTGGTCGAGCTCCAGATTTTCTCGACGCCGACGAACGCGAGGATCGCGACAAACGCGATGCGCGACTCGCTCCAGCTCACGACGCCCGCGATCAGGAGCACGACGAGCGCCGCGAGCGACATGCCGATCTGGCGCAGCTTGCTGTAAGTGCCGAAGGTGAAGTCGCCGCGCGCGTCGGAGACGAGCGTGGCGCGCAGGTGCATCTGGCAAAAGAGCACGACCGGGGAGACGAGCGCGAGGCTGTAGTTGTACTGCCCGAGAATCGCCGGCGTCGCGAACTTCGCGAGCAGCACCGCGACGCCGAAGCGACAGGCATTAAACACACCCGTGCCGACGAGCGCGAAACCGACGTTTTTTCGGAGCGAACGACCCGCGCGGCGGGTCGGCGCGGCGGCGTCGGACGCACCGGGCGATGGGTGTGCGGGGCCCGCCGCGTCGCCGGCAGCGGTGGTCGCGGCGGGCTCGTGGGTCATAGGGCCCCTACGCTCGCCGGGCGCGACCGGTTCGTCGCGGACGTGCCGCGCCGGTCAGCGCGCACGACCCGACGCCCGCGCCGGCCGCGACTCCTACGGCAGCGTGACGTCGGTCCATTCGATTGCGATCGGCGAGTCGATCAGCTCCGGCCAGACGGTGAGCACGACCTGGAGATCGTCGTTGAGCTTGTCCTCGGGCAATTGGTACACGAAGCACGGCTTGCCTTCGTTGGTGGCGGCGTTTCGGGCGCTCGTGCGGATGCGCGTCATCCAGCCGTCGAAGAACGCCGCCTCCTTGACCAAATCGCCCTTGCCGGTGTACTCGATCGCGACCATGCCGGGCGTGGACGCCATGTTGGCGGGATTGCCCGGGGGGAGCATGGTGACGACGATTCCGAGCTCCGCGAGGCGCGCGTGCTCGACATTCTTGCCGCGGGTCTGAAGCACGTTCTTGATCGGGATTTCCTCGGACGTGCTGGCCATCAACGCCTTCACGGTCCCGCGGACCGACTTGAGCATCTTGGCGCTGCGCGTGGAGGCCTCGACGCGTCCGCTCATCAGCAGACCGTTCTCGCGGATCTGCTCCGGCGTGCCGCGCGTGCGGAACGTTTCGGCTTTCTGTTCCTCGGTGTAGGCGTCGGGCTTGACCAGCTCCTTACCGGTCTCGTCGATCACGGACGTGAACATGGGGCGGCCGATGCGCACGATGTCGAGCATCTTGTCGCCGACGATGCGGAGCTGAAACGCGAGGTCCGACGTGGTCGGCGCGCCCTGCGGCGGCTCTTTGAACCAACGGCGCGTCTCCTGCAACGCCATCAGTTCGGCGCGCATCGGACCCTGGGCCCGATCGATCACTTCCTTCGCGGGCTCCGCGCCCGCGGCGGGCTGCGTGGCCGCCGGTTGCGCCACGGCGGGCGCCGCGGTCTGAAGCAGCAGTACGATCGCAAGGGGCAACATCATGCCGGCTCCTGAAGGTCGTTTGTGGCGGCCGCCGCCGCTCCGCCGCTGCGAAGCCCGTCAAGGCCGTCCCTGGGCGGCGCCGAAGGCGGCAATATATTCGCGCCCCGTCCGCAGCGCGTCAACGCGGAGGCGCTCCGCGTCGCGGCGAATGACGCGCGGACCGGCGAACCCGGCCGCCTCCAATTCGGCGAGCACGCGCCGGAAGTCCACGTCGCCTTGCCCGAAATCCGTCTCTTCGAACCCCGTGCCCACCCGCCGCGCATCGCGCAGATACACCGCGCCGAGGGCGTCGCCGCACGCGGAGATGAACTCGCTGGGCGCGGCGGCGCTCGCGGTGTCGAGCGCGACGCCGAGCCATTCGCAGCCCGTGCGCCGCACTTCGCAGGCCAACTGTGTCGGATCCTCCGTCGCGCCACGGATCGCGACACGGACGCGATAGCGGTCAGCAAGCGCCGCGGCCTGGGCGAGGCTTTCGCGTGCCCGCGCCTCGTGCGAGGAATCGCCGAGGCCGCCGACCGACACGCTCGCGTTCCGGACGCCGATTGCGGCGCACAGCTCGAGCGCCTGCCGGAGCGCATCGAGGCGTTCCTCACCAGTGTGCGGATCGGCAAGGCCGAGGCCGGCGGTTTCGCTCGCCAAACCGTCGAGTCGCAGTCCCAATCCGTCGAGATAGTGCCTGAGATGGCGGCGCGCCGTGCCGCCGAATTCGGGCGGATCAACCGCGTCACGCGAAGCGCGCGCGTGCACCGCGCGAAACCCGTCGGCGCTCGCCGCGTGCAGCGCACCTTTCAGATTGCGGCGATAGGAAGCGAGCCACGCCGCCGGTGTGACGACCCCCATGCGGTCCGGTCCTCCGCCCCGCCGATCGGCTGTGCGCCGCTATTTCGTAAGCAGCTTCTCGGTGACTTCGAGCAGCCGCTCCATGCGGAACGGCTTGTTCAAGTACTCGTCGACGCCGAGCGCCTCGGCGTATTGCTTGTGCCGCTTACCCTGGTTGCCGGTGATCATGATGACGCGCGGCTTGCTGCCGCGGGGCTTGTTCTGGCGCAGCTTCTCGAGCACCAGGAAGCCGCTCTTTTGAGGGAGCATGATGTCGAGGATGACCAGGTCGGGGTCGTTTTCCTCGGCCAGGGTGACGGCGGCGTTGCCGTCGCTGGCGGTCTGAATGGTCGCGCCGGTGTCAGACAATCCGGTCGTGATCGCGGTCAGGATGTCAGGATCGTCGTCGACGACGAGAATGCGCTTGCCCTGGTAGCTTGTGCTCACGCGGAACTCCTTCGGCACGGCCGGCGGAACCGCGTCGCGGATCGCGACGGAACCGCCGGCGCGGCATCCCGCCCGGTCGCCGGCTCGCGTGCCGCCCCGGGCTCGAACGTCGGCCCCGGGCGCGGACACAGCCCCGAGCCGCGCACTCCTTAGTGTAGTATGCTCCCCGGCGCGGGACAACGCGGCGCCGCGCCCGCGGCGCGGGTCCGTTCCGCTTCGACGCCTTTGGGAGCACCCGTCATGGGCGAATTGCGCCGGAACTTTCTGGTCGGTTTGTTCGTGCTTGGCGGCGCCGCGGCGCTGATCGCGATCATCGTCCTGTTCGGACGCATGCCTGCGTGGGTCGGCGCCGGCGCGACCTATCCGATCCACGTCCTCTTTCCGAAGGCCCCAGGGCTGCGCGCGGGCACGCTGGTCACCGTCCACGGCAAGGAGGTCGGACGCGTCACCGGCATCGACTTCGTCGACCCGACCCGATTCGGCGGCGGCGTGCGCGTTTCGCTCGCGATCGGCCGACAATACGAGCTTCACCAGGGAAGCCGAGCGCAGACCATCGAGCCCGGCTTTGGACAAGGGCGTCCGCCGATCGAGATTATCCCGGGGCCGCTCGACCAGCCGCGGCTGGCGGCCGGCGCGCAGCTCGAAGGCGTTAGCGCCACAGCGATGGAATCGATGATCCCGCCAGAGACGGTCGACACGATCAATCGCATGGCCAGCCAGATCGCGGACGCGGCCAAATCGCTGACGCCCGTACTCGACGATTTGCACCTCATGCTCGTACAGCGCACACCCGATGAGGTCGACCGGCCCGGCGGCCCGACCGGCAACTTGTCGAGCGCTGCTGTTCGCCTGGACGCGACGCTGAAGCACTTCAATACGGTCCTCGGCGATCCGGCAGTTCACAGCCATCTACGCACGACGCTGGAGAACGCGTCGGCGATGAGCGCGGACGGCAAGCTGGCGATGGCGGACATCCGGACGGCGGCCAACGACGCGAAACTGGCCGCCACGGAACTGAACCTGCTCCTCGTGAAAGGCCAGGACACGCTGGCGAAGCTGGACGAGGAAGTGGGGCGCGTCGGGCGCGCGACGGTCGATGGGCTGCACAAGGCCGGCGGCGTGTTCGACAGCATGCAGGAGACGACGGCGTTGCTGAACCGCGGCGACGGCACGCTCGGCAAGCTGCTGCGCGACGATCGACTCTATGAGGCGAGCGTTCTAGCGTTCCGGCGCCTGGCGGAGATGGTCGCGGAATTCACGGAGCTGGCGAAAGAGTGGCGTCAGGGCAAGGTGCGGATCGCGCTCTAGGTTCGCGCGGTTCGGTGGCCGACGGTCGGACCGGAAAAATGAGCAGGCCCGGCGTCGCGTTGGGCGCGACGCCGGGCCTGGTTTAATTACTGCCGGCGATCACCTACTCTTGCCCGATCAGGACTACCATCGGCCGCACGGGCTTAACTACTGAGTTCGGAATGGGATCAGGTGTTTCCCCGCACGCATGTTCACCGGCAGATTCGTGAGCCGCGGTGCGCCAAAGGGGGGCGGCCGCGGATTTTCTCTGCGGAAGAGGGATTGAATCGGGGAATGCTTCGACGAAGCCGTGAGGTACGGCGGAAACAGTGATTCGCATCCAGCGAATCATAAAAGTGGCCAAGCTTTCGATCGTTAGTACCGGTAAGCTGAAGGCATTTCTGCCCTTACACATCCGGCCTATCAACCTGGTGGTCTACCAGGGATCTTTCGCTCAACCCGAAGGGAGCAACGAGTCCTGATCTTGGGGACGGCTTCACGCTTAGATGCTTTCAGCGTTTATCCATTCCATGCTTAGCTACCCTGCCGTGCCGCTAGCGCGACAACAGGTACACCAGAGGCATGTACCGCCCAATCCTCTCGTACTAGGGAGATGGCCCCTCAAGACTCGCACGCCCACAGCAGATAGGGACCGACCTGGCTCACGCCGGTCTGAACCCAGCTCGCGTACCACTTTAATCGGCGAACAGCCGAACCCTTGGGACCGCCTACAGCCCCAGGATGTGATGGGCCGACATCGAGGTGCCAAACGACTCCGCCGCTATGGACGCTCAGGAGTCATCAGCCTGTTATCCCCGGAGTACCTTTTATCCGATGAGCGATGGCCCTTCCACTCGGGACCACCGGATCACTAGGACCTGCTTTCGCATCTGTTCGACCTGTGAGTCTCACAGTTAAGCCGGCTTGTGCCCTTGCACTCGCCGCACGATTGCCAACCGTGCTGAGCCGACCTTTGTACTCCTCCGTTACTCTTTGGGAGGAGACCGCCCCAGTCAAACTGCCCGCCTAGCACTGTCCCCCGCCCGGATTCACGGGACGGGGTTAGGCAACGAATAGCACAAGGGTGGTATTTCAACGTTGGCTCCCCGCCGGCCGGAACCGGCGGATCAAAGCCTCCCACCTATCCTACGCATGCGATACCCGGTGCCAATACCAGGTTGCAGTGAAGGTTCACGGGGTCTTTCCGTCTTGCTGCGGGTACACGGTATCTTCACCGCGACTTCAATTTCACCGAGTCGGTCCTTGAGACACTACTCCAGTGATTACGCGGTTCATGCGCGTCGGAACTTACCCGACAAGGAACTTCGCTACCTTAGGACCGTCATAGTTACGGCCGCCGTTTACCGGTGCTTCGGTCGCCAGCTTCGCTTGCGCTGACCGGCTTCCTTAACATTCCGGCACCGAGCACGCGTCAGTCTGTATACATCCTCTGTACGAGTTAGCACAGACCTGTGTTTTTGATAAACAGTTCCCAGAGCCGTTTCTCTGCGCCCTTCCCCGAAGGGAGAGGGACCCCTTTTCCCGAAGTTACGGGGTTAAATTGCCTAGTTCCTTAAGGACCGTTCTCTCGAGCGCCGTTAGGATACGCTCCTCGCCCACCTGTGTCAGTTTTGGTACGGATCCGCAACACGTCCACAACGCCTTTTCTCGGTTGCTGTTTTGCGTGCTTCGGCAACAGATCGGCCTCGCCCTTGCGGGCACCCTCTATTCTCGTAGTGGGCCACGCTCCACAGCAACGTCAGCGCTGCTTCAACCGCCTTACGGAGTGCAGGAATATTAACCTGCTCGCCATCGCCTACGCCTTTCAGCCTCGGCTTAGGTTCCGACTAACCCTGGGCGGAATTACCTTCCCCAGGAATCCTTGGGCTTACGGCGAGCGGGATTCTCACCCGCTTTATCGTTACTCATACCGGCATTCTCACTACCACAGGCCGACACCACTCCTTACGGTATGGCTTGTTTCTCCTGTGGTACGCTCCCCTACTGCGCTTGCGCGCCCGCAGCTTCGGCGTCCGGCTTAGTCCCGATCATTATCGGCGCTCGTCTTCTCGACCAGTAAGCTATTACGCACTTTTTAAATGGTGGCTGCTTCTAAGCCAACATCCTGGCTGTCTCGGAAAACGAACATCCTTAGTCACTGAGCCGGACTTTGGGACCTTAGCTGGCGGTCTGGGTTGTTTCCCTCTCGTGCACGAACGTTAGCGCACGTGTACTCACTCCCGGGATAGTCGCCGCGGTATTCGGAGTTTGATTGAAGGAGGTAACCGGGTAGGTCCCTCATTTCATTCAGTAGCTCTACCCCCGCGGCGTAGTGGCCCGAGGCTGTCCCAAAAGACATTTCGGGGAGAACCAGATATCTCCACGTTTGATTAGACTTTTACTCCTCCCCACAGGTCATGCCAGAACTTTTCAACGTTCACGGCTTCGGTCCTCCAGGAGGTTTTACCCTCCCTTCAACCTGCCCATGGGTAGATCACGTGGGTTCGGGTCTATCACATGCGACTGTGCGCCCTATTCAGACTCGCTTTCGCTACGGCTCCGCCCCGGAAGGGCTTAGCCTTGCCGCATACGATAAGTCGCCGGTCCATTAAGCAAAAGGTACGCAGTCAGCCGGCCGCTTGCGCGGCATCGGCCTCCTACAGCTTGTAAGCATACGGTTTCAGGTACTTTTTACTCCCCTAGCAGGGGTGCTTTTCACCTTTCAGTCGCCTTACTGGTTCACTATCGGTCGTGCAGGAGTACTTAGCCTTGGAGGGTGGTCCCCCCATCTTCAGTCAGGGTTTCACGAGCCCCGACCTACTCGATCGCTGCCGGTCGCTTGCCGCCTACAGGACTGTCACCTTCTGTGGTCGGCCTTTCCAGACCATTCGGCTCGACTTCCGACAGCTCATGGGCTCATCCGCGTTCGCTCGCCGCTACTGACGGAGTTTCGGTTGATATCTGCTCCTCCGGGTACTGAGATGTATCAGTTCCCCGGGTTCGCTCTCGTCGGCCTATACATTCAGCCGAGAGTGGCCGTGTCCGCTTGCGCAGCACGGCCGGGTTGCCCCATTCGGAGATCTCCGGATCAAAGCGTGTTTGGCCGCTCCCCGGAGCTTTTCGCAGCCTACAACGTCCTTCATCGCCTCTGCACGCCAAGGCATCCACCGTACGCTCTTAGTTGCTTGACCACCTTTATGATGCGCTGTGATCAAGCCGTACCTCGCGAGATTACTTGAACTCGCATTACAACTCGGTTCTCGTCTCACGAGCGAACGCCATCCGTCGGTCCGCACGTCCGGACTAGGCCCCGGACCGAGCGGCGGACAGCGTCCGCGTCACGGTTCATCTACCGCATTCCCCGATTCACTTGTCAAAGACCACTCAAAACCAGGCCCGCGGTCGCCCGCGCACCCGGATTTCCCCGCTCCGCGAAGCCTCGCGGCTCCCTCACGGGGAACTTCGTATCGTACATCAATCCGCAGCCGCCGCAAGGGGCTCCGGAAAAATTTCTGCCTGACGCTCACTGGAGCCGACCGGGATCGAACCGGCAACCTCCGCCTTGCAAAGGCGGCGCTCTCCCAGTTGAGCTACGGCCCCGGTCGCTCGTTGGCCAGGACACGCCTAGCCGCATCTGCCGGAGCCTCAGCCCCCGCCGCCGCGCGTCCGCATCCACATGCTCCACGCGACGATCAGTGCGACCGCGATCAGCGCGACCGTCGAAAAATCGTTCATTCGTCTGTCAGTTCTGCCGCCGGGCGCGCACGCACCGGCAACCGATGGGCCCGACAGGAGTCGAACCTGTGACCTCGTCCTTATCAGGGACGCGCTCTAACCAACTGAGCTACGAGCCCGCTGCCTATCCTTACGGCCACCAACATACCGGCCGAACGACTCGACCCACGCCGGCTGCCGGAAAGGCTCGCACGCGGTCCGCGCTCGCGTGTTGGCTCGCCGATTCTGCGTTCACGGCTTAAAAACCGCGGCAAGCGCTGCCCGCCGCGTCGAATCGCGAGCAAGGCAGTTTATCTCGCGGCGTGCGGCTGTCAACGCCGGGCAGTCAGAATCTAAACTCTCGCGTTGCCACGACCAGGCTCGTTACCGCGCACGGACGCGTAACCTCGAGCCGGATGCCACCGCGCCCGTGAGTCGCAACGCCGACTTGCACTCTCTTCGCTGTCGGCTTCCAGCCGGAGCCGCCCGCGATCGCCGGGTCCATCTGCCGCAACGTGCGTCAGAAGGCGGTCGTCGGAGCGGCTCACGTTGCCACGAACCGCCGTCCAAACGCGGGCAGCTACCCGGCTCTCGGGCAAGGCGACCGCCGGGCTGCGCGTTCGCGGCAGCATGCCCGGGCGCCGATGCATTCTCAGGAGTGTTCCCATGGCATTTCGAAGTTTGACGCGGGCGCCGCGCGCCGCGGCGATTGTGGCGAGTGGGCTGGCGCTGCTCGGCGTGACGCGCGCCGCCGCGGATCAGGGCGCCGCGGACGGTGGCGGTATTGACGACGGTGCGGCGCGCGAGCAGCAGACGCTCGCGGCTCTCGAGCACGTCGCGGCCGGCGTCCTGGCCGAGCGGCTGGAGGTGGACGCGACAGAACTGAGCGTGGTCGGATCCTCGACGGCGCGCTATCCGCTCCAGTTCATTTGCGGGTACGGGCTGAAATTCCTGAGCGACGCCGACGGGCGGATTCACGGCCTGCTGGTCGATGAGTCCGGGCAGGCGCTGGACGCGGCCGAGCTCGCGGCGCGCGAGTCGGCGGCCGAGTTGGAGAGGTTCGGGAAGCTCGACGCCGAGCTGGCCGAGCAGCTCGCGAACCGAAGGGACGAGCGGCCGCTGGCCGTGATGATCTTCGTTGCAACGGACGACGTTGCCGAGCCGGCGACCGACGCGTTAACGCTGGCAAGCACAATGGAGGAGCAGGACGCGGCGCTGGCGGAATACCAGTCGGCGTGGCAGGCGGCGTACGCGGAGAAGGCGGGACCGATCCTCGATTTCCTCAACGAGCTGGGCTTTGCCGCAAAGCTAGACGCACTGC
>JBFXAM010000045.1:0-34182 GCA_050184295.1 Phycisphaerae bacterium
GACGCTCTTCCGATCTGCGGCGCTCGAACCGGCCGTCGAAGCGGCTGACGTCGGTGCTGGTGCCGCCCATGTCGAAGCCGATCGCGCGCTCGAAGCCCGCCGCCCGCGCGGCGCGCGCCGCGCCCACCGCGCCGCCGGCGGGCCCCGAGAGCAGGCTGTCTTTTGCCACGAAGCGTTCCGCCGCGACCAACGCACCCGCGCTGGTCATCAGGTGCAGCGTGGCGTCCGGCATCTGGGTTCGCAGGCGCTCGACGTAGTCGCGCACGACCGGGGATAGCGCCGCGTCGACGACGGTCGTCTCCGCGCGCGGCACGATGCGCTGCAACGGCGCGAGCTGCGACGAGACCGAGACGTGCGGAAACCCCGCATCGCGCGCCAGCGCCGCGACGCGCTGTTCGTGTTCCGCGTTGCGATAGCTGTTCAAGAGGCACACCGCGAGCGCCTCGGCCCCGGCGTCGCGCGCGGCGCGCAGCGATTCGCGCGCCGACGCCTCGTCGAGCGCGCGAAGCACGCGCCCCGCCGCGTCGACGCGCTCGTCGATCTCCACCACGGCGCGATACAACGGTGCCGGCTTGCGGACATGCAGATCGAAGAGCTTCGGCCGCGACTGATCGCCGACGCGCAGGATGTCGGCGAACCCGCGCGTGGTCGCGAGCGCCGTCGTCGCGACGCGCCGCTCCAGCAGCGCGTTTGTGCCGCGCGTCGTTCCCAGACGCACGCGCACCGCGCCGAGCGGTTCGCTCAGCGGGCGCGCCAGCAGCCGACGGATGCCCACCACCGGCGCCTCCAGCCCGCACGACAGCTCGTAGGGCGCGCCGATCGGCGGCGGCGCCGGGAGCGCCGGGGCCACGCGCAGCGCGCCCCGCGCCGCATCGAACGCGACCACGCGCACCGACCTCGAAGCGTCGCCCGCGCCAGACCGCGCGAGACGCAGCGTGAATCCAACCAGGAACCCGTCGGGATCGCCGCGACGCCGCGGGTCGACGATCTCGCCGACCGACGAACCCGGGCCGACCGCGCCGGCATAGACGCCGGTGCTCAGCAACTTGTGCGCGGCGATCGCGCCATCCGGACGCCGCGCGAGGCAGTCCGTAAACGTCCCACCGACGTCGATCCAGAATTGCCAGTCGGCGGTCGAAGTGTTCAACGCCCGATCGCGCACGCGCTTAATCCCCGGTCGCGTTGACTGCCGCGCCTTGCGAGTTCCGCTCGCGCAACGGGCGCGCCCGCGAGCCGTGCGATCGCACGCGCCGCGGCGGTTGCGCGGCTGCTCCCGGCTCCCGCGCCGTCAATCCCACGCCGCGTCGATCGCGCTCAAGCCGTCGCGGCTCGTCGTGCGGAAACAGATCGTCGCGTCGCCGCTGATCGCGGTCGCGTTCGGGTTGATCTCGACCACCGTCGCCCCGTGCGCCCGGGCGTCGAGCGGCAGCGCCGCGGCCGGCTGCACCACGCCGCTCGTGCCGACCACCAGCATCACATCGCAGCGCGCGGCCGCCGCGCTCGCCGCGCCGAGCGCATCCGGCGGCAGGAGCTCATTGAACCACACGACCGCGGGCCGTAGCCGCGCGCCGCACGCAGCGCAGCGCGGGTCTTCGCCGAGATCGTCGAGCCCCACCACCTGCCCGAGACACGCCGTGCAGCGCGCCACGTCGAGCCGGCCGTGCAGACAGACGATCCTTCGCGAGCCGGCGCGCTGGTGAAGCCCGTCCACGTTCTGCGTCACGAGCGTGTAATCCGGGATCCGCGACTCCCACCGCGCCAGCACGCGATGTCCCTCGTGCGGCTCCACCGCGCGCAACTGCGCCCGCCGCGCGCGGTACCACGCCCACACTTTCACGGGGTCGCGGCGAAAGGCCTCGGGGGTGGCGAGTTCGTCGGGGTCGAACTTCGACCACAACCCGCCGGCGTCGCGAAACGTCTCCACGCCGGACTCCGCCGACATGCCCGCGCCCGTCAGCACGCACAGGCGGCGCGCGGCGCGCAAGGCGGCGACAATCGCGTCCACAGTCGCGGAGCTCATGCGCGCGAACTCCTCAACGCGACGGCGGCGCGCCGCGCGAACACGCTACACGGAGCCGCGCTCGCGCCGTTCCCGCGTGGCGCGCTCCAGGGCCTGCCGTTCGACGTAGCTGAGCGACTGGATGCCCTGCTCGGAGACCTTCTTCAGAATCCGATCCACGTCATCGATCGCCTCCTCGCGCGCCGTCGGGCGCGGCGCGGCGCGCGGCAGCTCGATCGGGCCCGCGTCTTCGGGATAGCGAATGCGCGCCTTGGGGCCGAAGAGCGCCGCCCAGAAGCCGCCGCCGCGCCGCCGGGGGCGCGCGACGCGCGGCGTGAAATCCTCGCGGAGATGTCCGAAGCGCGCCGCTTGGTAGTGCTGCCAGCAGGTGATGCCGCCGAAGATCGCGATCGCGACGAGGATCATGCTTTGTCGCTGGATTCCCCACACGCCGAACAGGATCGCGCCGAGCAGCCCGAGCTGGGCGGTGATCATGGTGGCGCGCGACAGGCCCATCGAAGGCCACAGGAAGGTCCGCAGCAGTTGCCCGCCGTCCATCGGAAAGATCGGCAGCATGTTGAAGCAGAACAGCCAGAGGTTGAGATCGTAGAACAGCCCCAGGTACGCCTGCCAGAGAGTCGGCACCTGTCCGCTGAAGCCGACGAGCGGATTCACCGACACGACCCCCGGGTCGCCGGTCGTCGCGATGAGCACGATGGCGCTGATGGCGCACAGCACGACGTTCACCGCGGGCCCCGCCGCCACCGTGACGAATTGCGCCCAGGGCGTCATCGGCGCGTGTGCGAACGCCAGCCCGCCGAGCGGCCATAGCAGCACCTCCTCCGCCCAGCCGCCGACCGCGCGCGCGCCGAAACAGTGTCCGAATTCGTGCAAGAGGACGATTCCAAACAGCGTGCCGATGAACAGCAGCGAAGATTGCCAGCCGGCGCCGGCGTTCAGCAGCCGAAAGCCCATCCAGATCAGAAAGAGCATGTGCGGGCGCACGTTGATCCCGAACACGCGCCCGATCCACACCGATCCGCCGAGAAAGTCCATTACGCGTTTCCTCGCGTCCGCGCAAAGCGGTCGTAGTACAGCAGCGCCGCGATCGTCTTGGCGTCGCGAATCTGTCGTTCGCGGATCGCGTTCAATGCCTCATCATACGCGAGCAGGCAGGTCCGGATGCGCTCGTCCGCGCGCAACTGCTGGGCACCCGCGGTCAGCTCGGTCGCCAGGAACACGTGCAGGTATTCGCTGCAGAACCCAGGCGCTGAGAAGAACGCGAGCAGCGGCTCCCAACGCTCCGCGCGATAGCCGGTTTCCTCCGCCAGCTCGCGGGCGGCACACGCGGCCGGCGTTTCGGGCGGTTCCAGCGTGCCCGCGGGCAGCTCGAGCAGCTCGCCGCCCGCCGCAAGACGCTCGTTGCGGATCAGCACGACGCGCCCGTCCGCGAGCAGCGGGAGGATCACGGCGGCTCCCGGGTGCACGATGACGTCGTGGGTCACAGGCGGCGCGTCGGGGCCTGCTCGGCGAGTCTGGCGCTCGATTCGGAATTTCTTGGACTCGTAGACTACGTGCGCTGCGTGGGCGTTCATGCGTCGCGGATCCGGTTGCGCGCGGCGGGTGGGTCCTTGTTTACGCCGACGAGTATAGCCGCCCACGACTTGGCGCTGGCCGCCGGACTCGCCGACCTGCACCATGGGCGACCCAGCGCTCGGAGAGCGGGTTTATAGACATTCTATATCGACGCGCACCGCGGCGCGCGACGATCGCGGGCCGCGGCGCCGCGCGTCGCGCCCAGCCGCGCGATTGCGCGCGGAGGCACACACGCCGGTCCTTCGCGGCGCCGATCCTGAGCGATTCACTTCGGCAGAGGACCGCCCGATTGGCCTCGTGCGCCGCCTCCCTCTTTAGTTATCGGACTATATGCGATCTCGGCTCACGTCCGCGGCGGCGACATTGCTGGCGGGTCGCCACGGCGCTTTGCGCGCGGACGTTCCGCTCCGATCCATACGCCGCTCGAATCGACAGCACGTTTCACGTGAAACAAGCGCGGAATTCCACGTCAGTCGAGCGACGATCTCCCGGTGAGCCGCTCCGAAATGCGGTCAAACTCCTCCAGCGAACGGTACGTGATGATCACCTTGCCCCGGTTCTTGCCACGCCCGACCACCAGCCGAACCGGCACGCCCAGCGCCCGCGACAACGACTCCTCCACGCTGGCCAGGTGGCGATCGCCATCGGCTCTTGCTCCGTGCACTGCTTCACGGTCCGACGCGCGTTCCTCGCCCTCTCGCTTCGCAAGCGCCTCCACCTGCCGAACCGCCAGGCCGCGCCGCGACGCCAGCCGCGCGATAGCCAGTTGCCGCGCCGGGTCGGCCAACGCCGCGATTGCGCGCGCGTGTCCCATTCCGAGCGCTCCCGCGCGAAGCATATCCTGGATCTCCGCAGGCAAGCGGAGCAGACGCAGGTAGTTCGTGACATTCGCGCGGCTCTCGCTGATGCGGCCCGCGAGTTCGTCGGCGGTGCAACGGAAGCTCTCGATGTATTGCTGATACGCGCGGGCGCGCTCCAGCGGACCCAAGTCCTCGCGCTGGAGGTTCTCGATCAGTGCAAGCTCAAGCGACTCGTGATCGGAGACAACACGCACGATGGCTGGAATGTGCGCGAGCCCCGCGCGCTGCGCCGCCCGCCAGCGCCGCTCGCCCGCGACGAGCTCAAACCCGCCGGTCGCCACGGGCCTGGCCAAGACCGGCTGCAAGATCCCGCTTGCTCGGATCGACGCGGCGAGGGCCTCCAACGCGGGCTCGCCGAACTCTGATCTGGGTTGGAGCGGGTTCGGCTTGATATCGGCGATTGAGATCAGCCGCACACCTTCGCTCCGCGTCGCGCCTGGTCCTGATTCGCTCGTAGTTGGCGAGGTTGCCGCGTGGCGCGCGGGAATCAGCGTGCTCAGCCCCCGACCGAGGCGCGAAGTTGGTTTCGACATGACCGAGTACTCCCGCGTTGCTTGGTTCAGGTGTGGCCGCGATTCCGCCGGCGGGATCGCCGCGCGCCGCGGAAGTTAGCGCCGGTTAGCTGGCTTGTCAAATTCGCACACCCCGCGCATCGACGTCGTCACGAACGTGACGCGTGCGGCTGTTTCACGTGAAACGCGTGCGACGGCAGTTCCGGCGTCGACTCGGTTCTCGCGGCATAAGCACGGACCGGTCGCCCCGGATCGGGACTCGCCGGACAGGAACCCGCGCCCGCGGCCATCATCGGGTCGCGGGCTTGGAGGCGAGTGCGGCCGAGATGTCGTAGAACGAAGCCAGCAACCGCTGATGGCGCCGGTGGCGGATATCGAAACCCAACTCGTCCATTTCACGAACGGCGTCCGGGGCGCTTTGCCCACTTCTTGCGTGGCGATAAATCGCGCAGAACAGCAGCGTTCGCTGCTGTCCCAGCCGGCAGTGGACGAGCACGGGGCGGCGGTCTTGCGCGTCGCAGATGGCGAGGAACCGGCGGGCCTGTTCGATCGTCGGCGGGGACTTGTGGTTGCAGGGGATGGTGATGAACTCGACGCCAGCGGCGTCGCAAACCGCACGCTCCCCGGCTTCCCACGAATCGGGATCGGTTTCGTCACGCGAGCCGCGGAGACTGACGACGGTGCGAAGCCCGTACTTTTGAATAAGGTCCGATAATTCATCCGGCCGCGGCTGCCCGCAGCGATACAACACCCCGGGTTCAACCACGCCAAAATGGCGCAGCCCATCGAACGGGGCGCGAAATAGCCGGCGCAGAAACCGCGGTACGTTCATGGCTCGTCGGCGCTCCCGAAGCTCGGCTCGTTCCTATCCCTGCCTGGCGCGCGAACCCCGTCCGCCGCGCGGCGCGCCCAGCGACTCAGACTCGTGTAGCCGCGATGTCGGCTGCGCTGCGGCGGCCGCCTCGAACTTAACTTCCGCTCGTGGTCGAGTCTGACCACCCCAGCAACCACGCACTCACAGCCTTCCGAACGCCGCGCTCTGATCCGCACCAATACTTCTGAACTATATTCCCACGCGCCGCAGAGCAAAAGGCGCGGTGCCGCCAGGCAGCGCGAAAGCCGCCCAGGCGCAGCGCTCAGGCATTCGCCTTTAGCGGGATCAACCCGAATTCCCGCCGCAGACGATTCGCTTCCTGCCAGATGCGCGGTTCTCCCGCCAGGAATCGCACGTAACTGGTTGTGCTCACCCCGAGATAGCGGGCGGCATCCTGCGGCACGCCGCGAAGCGCAACCAGCGCGTCGAGCGCGAGGCCGACAACTTCGAAGTAGCCGGGATTCTCGGGGCTTACCTTTAGCCGACCCGCGTGAATCCGCACGCTGGGGGGCCACGCGAGCGCCGCCGGAAGCGGTGCGCGAAAGTACGTGGCGATCGATTCGCGGAGACGATGCAGCGCGTTGGCGGCGTTCTGGTGCTGCGAGCGCCGCTCTTCGCCGGTGACGATCAACCCACTCGGGCGGTGATGAAGGCGCACGGCGGACTCGGTCTTGTTGCGGTGCTGCCCGCCGGGACCGCCGGTGCGGTGCGTGTGCACAACGCACTCGGCCCGGAGCTTGTCATCGGGCCAGGCAAGCCGGCGACGGATTTCCTCCGGCGGCTCGGTGGGATTCAGCGGCGGGGGTTCGGAAACGGCCATCTCACACCCCAGTCTAGCCCCCGGCCGCAGGCGGAGTAAGTTCACACGCGATGACCACGGGTGTTCGAACGCACCCGGCCTCGCGGCGGCGACGACGCGCAAGGCCGACGGCGTCGCGAGTGCAGGGTCCAGATTCGTCGCGCCTCGGCGGGATGTGCGCGCCGGTCCGCGATCCGCGACATGGGCAGCGTCCGGACTCGACCGCTATACTGGCGCGTTCGTGCGGCGCGTCGAACTCCCCGCGAAACTGCCGCCGTGATCGTCGTAATTCCCGGAGCTCCGACGTGGCCGCCCCTGCCTTCACGCTCAATCGTGCCGAAGTTGTCGATCGAAATCTCGTCGCCTTCTGTCAACAGTACGCGGCGAGCTGCGGCATGCAACCGCGGCGCTCGCCCGACGAGCCGATCTATCGCGACGTGGCGGTCACGGGGGCGGTGCTGCGGGAGCTCTTTGAATCACAGATCGTCAGTCGCCACCTCGATCTCATGGCCCGCGAGCTGCGCAAGCAGAACCGCGGCTTCTACACGATCGGCAGCTCCGGGCACGAAGGCAACGCCGTTCTCGGCCGGACGCTGCGGTTCAGCGATCCGGCGTTTCTGCACTATCGCAGCGGCGCGCTGATGGTCGAGCGCGCCCGGCAGCGCCCCGAAGTGGACGCGATCCGCGACACGCTCCTGAGCTTCATGGCGAGTCGTCTCGACCCGATCTCCGGCGGGCGACACAAAGTCTGGGGCAGCGCGCCGCTCGCCGTGCCGCCACAGACGAGCACGATCGCCAGCCACCTGCCGCGCGCGGTGGGCGCGGCGTTGGCGCTGGAACGGGCGAAGCGACTGCACGCGCCGCCCGTGCTCGGTGCGCACGGCGAGGTGCCGGCCGACAGCATCGTGCTCTGCAATTTTGGCGACGCGACGACGAATCACAGTGTCGCGCAGGGCGCGTTCAATCTGTGCTCGTACGCGGCTTTCCAGCGGTTGCCGGCGCCGGTTCTGTTCGTGTGCGAGGACAACGGGATCGGCATTTCGGTGCACACGGCGCCAAGTTGGATCGAGGCGAATTTCTCGCAGCGGCCGGGGCTGCGCTATTTTCGCGCCAACGGACTCGACCTGGTCGACGCACTTCGCGTCGCGACCGAAGCGGCGGCATTCGTCCGCACGCAGCGAAAGCCCGCGTTCCTGCACATGCAGGTCGTGCGCCTGCTCGGCCATGCGGGTACGGATCCCGAAACGGAGTATCACACGCTCGCGCAGATCGAGGCCGACGAGGCGCGCGACCCGCTGCTCGGCAGCGCGCGGATCATGCTCGACGCGGGCTTCATGACCGCCGACGAGATTCTCGCGCTCTACGAAGACACGCGCGCCCGCGTGAAGCGGCAGGCGGACGAGATCGGCGACGCGCCGCGGCTGACCAGCGCCGCCGAGATCATCGCGCCGCTCGCGCCGTATCACGCCCACGCGGTGCAGCGCGAGGCGGTGCGGCGTCCGACCGACGAAGCCCGCTTGCATGCCTTCGCGCTCGACAGCACGCCGGGTTTCCTCAAGACGAGCGACAAGCCGCGCCTGCCCGAGAATCAGCCGCCGCGCCACCTGGCAGTGTTGATCAACTGGGCGCTGCGCGACCTGCTCGCGAAATATGGCGAGATGATGATCTTCGGCGAGGACGTGGCGGCGCGCGGCGGCGTTTATTACGTGACGGCGGGGCTGTCCGGGCGTTTCGGGCTGGGTCGCGTGTTCAACACGCTCCTCGACGAAACCAGCATCCTCGGCATGGCGATCGGCGCGGGACATTTCGGGCTGCTGCCTTTCCCCGAGATTCAGTATCTCGCGTACGTGCACAACGCGATCGACCAACTGCGCGGCGAGGCGTGCTCGTCGCAGTTCTTTTCGAACGGGCAGTTCCCGAATCCGATGGTCGTGCGCATCCAGTCGCTCGGCTATCAGAAAGGCTTCGGCGGACACTTTCACAACGACAACAGCATCGCGGCGCTGCGCGACATCCCTTCGCTAATCGTCGCGGCGCCCGCGCGGGGGGACGACGCGGCGAAGATGCTGCGGACCTGTGCCGCATTGGCCAAGGTCGACGGGCGCGTCGTGGCGTTTCTCGAGCCGATCGCGCTCTACATGACCAAGGATCTGCACGCGGCCGGCGACGGTCTTTGGCTTTCGCACTATCCGCCGCCGCACGAAACGATCGCGCTTGGGGAAGGCGCGGTGTACGAACCGGACGCAAGCGAGCTGACGATTCTCACGTTCGGCAACGGTGTGTACATGTCGTTGCGGGCGGCGAAGACGCTGCGCGAGCAGCACGGGCTTCACGCGCGCGTCGTCGACCTGCGCTGGCTCAGCCCGCTGAACGAGTCGTTCATCCTCGAGCAGTGCAGCGCGACGGGGCGCGTGCTCGTGGTCGACGAGGGGCGCCACAGCGGCGGCGTGAGCGAGGCCATTCTCGCCCTGCTGCTCGAACGTTGCGGCGGCGAGGTGCGCGCTTCGCGCCTCACGGGCGTCGACACGTATACGCCGCTCGGGCCGGCGGCGAACTTCGTGCTTCCAACGGAGCCGGACGTCGTTCGCGCAGCGCTCACGGTGTGCGAAAAGGCGGAGGCGTGAGACGTGCCGCGCAGGGCGGGGTGCGGAGGTGCCGAAAAAGCCTGTTGAGTGTGCCGCGTATTGCACATCTTCGATTGGTTATAGGACCTAACGAACAATAATCAGACTTTCGCGGATCGGCACGCGCCGGAATCTCTGCGGCGCGCTCACAAAAAATTGACTTACGCGGTTACGGAGGGCTATTATGCGGCCTTGTGGAGAGGAGGAGGCCGTTTTTCTGCGCGGTTCACCTCTGCTGAACGGTAGACGATTCGGACGCGCGACCGCGAGCTTGGAAGCGTCGGTTCGCGAAGCTTCGACCGAATCACCGGCGCGCGGCCTGGAGAGCCGACGCGAGGCGCGGCCGATCGGTGCGTGCGGGACGCGCCGAACCGGGTTCAAGGCAACATCGGTTCAACTCTTTTCGTTGGAGGAGTGAGGGAAACATGAGGACGTTTGGTCGAACGAGTCTGCTGGTCAGCGGGGTCGCGCTGATCACCGCAAGTGCGGCGTCGGCACGTCCGCTGTCGTCGGTTGCGGCATCACAGCTGCCGGTCGTTCAGGCGCAGCTGAGCGCATACGGCGAAACCGCGGACACCGGTGGCGGCATCGCGGCGGTGACGACGGTGTATGACAACTGGACGGCGCCGCCGACCGTTCTGCGGTCGCTGTTCGTCGCCGGCACCGACGAGATCGCGGACGATCTCACCTTTCCGGCGGGGATGCCGGCGGGCGTCGGCCTGCTGTCGAACTGCGGCTTCAACATCGCGAACGCGAACGGACCCGCAGGGTCCGCGCTCACCGGCGGGCAGATGGCGGTGCGCTTCTATCGGCTCGACGATGGGAACTTCATCGGCGGCTTCAACGCAAACCTCCCGGCGCTCAACCTCGCGCCGGGTGCAAGCTCGCGCTTGCAGTTCGCCGACGGCGCGCTCGAGGGGATCGGCATCATCATCCCAACCAGCGGCGTCTACATGAGCCTGCAAGTTAACACCCTGACCGGCACCGGCGGCTTTACCACAGCCAACGCGGGCTACCAGACCCGCTCGCCGAACGCGGTCGGGTCGAGCACCGACAACCTCTACAATGTGACTCTCGGCGGGGCGTCGTTCAACTTCGGCGGGACGCCGATCGCGAACACCGGCCTGCACATCAAGACGAACGACGTTCCCGAGCCCGCGGGCCTCGCACTGCTCGGGCTAGGCGCGCTCGCGCTGCGCCGCCGTCGCTAGTCAGCGCGGACGCTGAATCTTCGAGTCATCGCGAGCCGACGCAAGTCGCCGCGACAGGTGAATCGGGACACCCCGGTTTGGCGCCTCGGCGCCGGCGGGGTGTCTCGCGTTCGGAGCCAGACGTCGCGCAAATCACTGCCGCGGCAGGCGCCGCGCGCGGGTCGAGTCGCGGCGCGTCTCTCGTCGCGCGCGAGAGAATCTCGGCTACACTTCAGGCATGACTCCGCCGACCTCGGCCGAGCACGAGCGGGCGGCGCGCGAGTACCTGTCGCGCGAGCTGCGCGAGCGCGCTCCGACCGAGCTTGCCCACGTGGGCACGTTCGATGAGCCGACGCTGGACGGCGAAGGCGCGACGACGCTCTTTCGCTTCCGGCTGGCGCCCGCCAACGCGACCGCTGCCTGCGCTGCCGACAACGATGAGCACTTTGTCGTCGTCGGGCGCACCGAGCCGAACTATTTCCCGGCCTACGGACTATCGCCGGACGAAGCCTACAGCCTGCACGTCGGCACGCGCTTCATGCTCGGCATGCGCGTGTCGCGCGTCGATCCACAGGAGGAACCCGCGCCGGCCCGCGGCGCGCTGCGCGCCATCGCGCAGAACTTCAATCCGCGCGCCCGCGTCGGCGAGCCACGCCTGCTCGCGCTCTTTCGCTGCGAGGAACAGCGCTTCGGCGTCTACGAGCTCGAAGTCGACGGCGAGCCGGTGCTCTGCGTGGGAGCGGATTGCCCGGTCGGGTTTTACACGGGCCGCCGGCTGCCGCCGCAAGTGGTGCTGCGGCTGCACCTCGGAGCGTTGATCCGGCGGGAGTCGGATCGGCCCGCAGATTCGCGCGGCGCGTAGCGGAATCGTGCCGCGCCGGAGGCGCGCGATGGATGTGGGCGAACCCGCGCGGCGCTATTTCGACAACGCCGCCACCAGTTTTCCCAAACCGCCGGACGTGGTCGAGGCGGCGTGCGCGGCGCTGCGCGACAATGCAGCCAGTGCGGGGCGCGGCGCCTATCGCGAGGCGTTGGCGGCGGGGCGCGTGCTCGATGAATGTCGGGCGGTCGTCAAGCGCTTCTTCGGCGGCGCGCCGGGCGATCAGGTCGTGTTCGGGCTGAACGGCACGGACGCGCTGAACCTCGCGCTGAAGGGCGTGTTGCGCCCCGGCGATCACGTCGTCACGACGGCGATGGAGCACAACTCGGTGCTGCGCCCGCTGCACGCGCTGCGCGTCCAGCGCGGCGTGACATTCACGGCGATCGACGCCGATCCCGAGACGACGCGGATCAACGTCGACGAACTCGTCCGCGCGCTTCAGTCCAACACGCGGCTGGTGGCGCTCAATCATGCGAGCAACGTGACCGGAGCGATTCAGCCGCTCGACGCGGTCGCAAGCCTGTGCCGCGAGCGCGAAGTGCTCCTGCTGATCGACGCGGCCCAGTCCGCCGGACACCTTCCGCTCGACCTGACGCGCAGTCCGGTCGATCTGCTGGCGTGCTCGGGACACAAAGGGTTGCTGGGGCCGCTCGGCACCGGTGTGCTCGTGATCGCGGAACGGGCGGCGGCGGCGCTCCAGACCGTGCGCGAAGGCGGCACCGGCTCCGCGAGCGAGCAACCGCAGCAACCCGACGCGCTTCCCGACCGCCTCGAGGCGGGCAGCCACAACCTCGTCGGGCTCGCCGGACTGCGTGCCGCGGTCGAGTGGTTGCAGGCGCGCGGCGTGGTGGACGTTCGCCGACACGAACGCGATCTCTGCGAGCGGATGATCGAGCGCCTCTCGCGGCACGAACACTTGCACTTTTATGGCCCGCGTTCGGCGGAACAGCGCGTCGGCGTGTTCAGCGTGCGCGTCGAGGGCTACGAGCCCGCGGAACTCTCGGCACTGCTCGAAGAGCGCTTCGGTCTGTTGACGCGCAGCGGGCTGCACTGCGCACCGCTCGCGCACCAGACGATCGGTACGCTCCGCCGCGGCGGAACCACGCGCCTGTCGTTCGGACCGTTCACGACGCCGGCGGATGTCGATTTCGCAGCCGACGCGCTGACGGAAATCGCGGCGGCGGCGCCCGCGTAGCGCCGCAGGCGCGCGCCCGGGCGCGCTGCGAGTCGACGGACCGGCGGCGCGGCGCGACACGGGAGCAACGCCGCCCGGAGCGCCGCCCGCACTGCGGGAATCTCAGACTGCCGCGATCCACTGCGGTTCTCGATTCCATTGGTCGAATGAAGCGCCGAGCGCTAGGCTCTTGCAGGAGCGCAGCACCGATGCGCCCCGGGCCGGCCGTGGTGCGACCGGTGCGGGCTTGGCGCGTCGGCCACCGCGCCCGGAAGGGAGCCGTTCATGCTGGTGCAGATTCAGAACCCATCGACCCGACTCTCCGCGCGGGTCCGCGAACAGATCGACCGTCGCGTTCGCTTCGCGCTCTCGCGCTTCGCCGCCCGCATCCGCGGCGTGCGCGTCCGGGTTGCCGACCTGAACGGCGCGCGTGGCGGCGTGGACAAGCGGTGTTTACTGGAAGCGCGCTTAACGCCGCGCGGCCGCGTCGTCGTGGAGGCGACGGACGTCGACGTCGAGGTCGCGGTCAGCCGCGCGGCAGATCGCGTAGCGCGGCGGGTCGGCGACGAGCTCCGACGCCGGTGGGAACTGAATCGCCGCCCCGTGGGCAGGGCCCACGAAGCCGCCGGTCGCCGCGCGGCAAATCCTGCGCCGCCGGCGGCGGGCGGGTGTCCCGCAAACGCGCGGGCGAATCTACAATAGCGCGGGCCGTCGCGACCGATTCCAGAAAGCGGCGAGTTCTCGAATGACAGGCGTCCCGCGTCCGGGCCGTCCACAGAAACGAGCGGCGGACGGCGCGCGTCGTCGCCGCAGGCGATTGTGCAGGAGCGAGTGAACGATTATGCCAATATTCAATCACGTGAAGACCGCCGCGCTGCTGGGCCTGCTGATCGGGCTGTGCATGCTGGTGGGGCACTTTGTGGGCGGCCCGCAGGGGATGCTGATCGGGCTGCTGTTTGGCGGCGCGGGCAATCTGGTCGCGTTCTTCTTCTCCGACAAGATCGCGCTCGCGTCGATGCACGCGCAGGAAGTGACGCGCGCCGACGCGCCCTGGCTGGTCGATACGGTCGAGCGCCTCGCCGAGCGCGCCGGCCTGCCGACTCCGCGCGTCTACGTCTGTCCACAGGAGGCGCCGAATGCGTTCGCGACGGGGCGCAGCCCGCGCCATTCCGCGGTCGCGCTGACGCAAGGCATGCTGCGGCACTTCCCGAAGCGCGAGATCGAAGGTGTGCTCGCACACGAGCTGGCGCACATCAAGCATCGCGACGTGCTGATCACGACCGTGGCCGCGATCCTCGGCGGCGTGATCAGCTTCGCGGGTTACATGCTGATGTTCAGCGGACATCGCGGGAGCGACAATCAGAATCCGCTCGGCGCGATCGGAGCGCTGGTCGCCGTCATCCTCGCGCCCATCGCGGCGGCCCTGATCCAGATGGCGATCTCGCGCTCGCGCGAGTACGCGGCGGACGCGTATGCGGGACAGCTCACCGAAGACCCGCGCGCCCTGGCGGACGGGCTGCGCCGCTTGCAGGGGCTGAACGAGCGGATCCCGACCGAGGTCAACCCCGCATTCAACAGCCTGTTCATCATGGAGCCGCTGTCGGCGGGCCAGGCGATGGCGTCGCTGTTCAGCACGCACCCGCCGACCGAGAAGCGCATCGCGGCGCTGGAGCACCAGGCGGCGCGCATGGGGCTCATGGTCTGACGCGCCGGGGCGCCGGCTGCGGGTCGCCACCGGAACTCAGAACCGGTCATTCATCCACGGCGCTGGGCCCGCGAACGCCGCGCTCAGCGCCGCGAGTTCCTCCGCCGGACCGGCGAGCAGGCCGGTCGTCTGCAACTCCTCGGCGGAAAGGTAGCCGGTGTACAGCGGCGCGAGCCCGCGGATGTCGGCGCGCACCCGTCCCGCGCCGCCGGGGCGCAGCTCGCCGTGCCCATCGGCGACGTGCAGCGTAAAGCGCCCGTGATTGCGCTTGAGCAGATCGTCGTGCAGTTCGATCGACGCGTCGACGCGCACGCCGGGTGCGAAGCCGCGCTGCGCGATCGCCTGCGGCGCGTCAAGCACGCGCACCATCCAGCGCGACCAGCCGACGACTTCGGCGAAACCCTCGCGGGCCAGCATCATCGGCGCAGAAGCCGGGCCGGCTTCGTAGCACACGTGCGTCGCCATCGTGCTGTGCTGCCCGAAGAAGCCGAGCAGCCGCCGGGCGGCCGTCGGCGTGGCGGCGACGAAGTCGCGCAGCTTCAACTCAAAGACCCCGCGCCCCGGCGGCGACGACTGGTTCAGAATCACGTAGCCCTCGAGCGGGCCGGACTCCTCCGCCGACACGCCGTACGCATACACGCGCTCCTCGAACTCGCGAAACAGGCGGCGCCACTCGCGCGGCGTACGATCCACGTTGCCGGCGCCGCCGCCGGCGCGGGCGGCGTGCAGCGTGTTGAGGGCATCGGCGTCGGCAAGCGCGACGGGCCGAAGGGCTCCGCGCGTGTCGCGTACGCCGAGATTTTTCAGATCGAAGCGATAGCTGATGGTGTGGCCGGCGGGTTCGTAGCCGGCGGCACGATAGAGCGTCCACGTCGACGGATAGAGCACGGAAAGGGCATAGCCTTCCGCGGCGACTTCGAGCAGGACGCGCCGCATCATCGCCGCCCCGATCCCACGCCCGCGGTCGGCCGGCGCGACGGCGACGGCGGTGATGCCCATCGACGAGACGCTGCGCCCGCCGAAGTACTGCCCGAAGCCCATGAGTCCCAGCCCGGCCGCGACGCGCCCGCCGCTGCGCGCCAGACGCAGATTCGAAACGCCGACGTGCTCGAACCACTGGTCGATGCGCGACGGCGGCTTGCCGAAGCCATTGAACGACTGAAACACAATGTCGGCGAACTCGCGCACTTCCGATTCGCCCGCCGGCGGGCCAATGTCGAGAGCATCGACGCTCATGGGCGGCTCCCCGCGGCGCGCGGCGGCCGTGAATCCGAGCGCGGGCAGGCCGCACGCGGGCTCGCGACAAGGACCGCTGTGTCGGCTGATCCCGCCAGGGCATCGGGCCGCGTCGCGGGCCGGACCTGCCTGTGCACGAGGCAATCGTCGGGCTGCGCGCTTCGTTCATCACGCATCCTTTTGACCTCATCGTTCGGGATGCGTCGTTCTGCGTTCGGCATTCAGCACTCCACCTTCGCTGTCGCCGGCCCGGGTTTCCCGCCGGCCGTCGGCGGTCGCCGGCGCGTGCGCGCCGCGCGGCGTGCTCACCGGTAGCTGACGGCGGTTCCGGCGGCCGTCACCATCAGCATCCCTTGCCCGACGACCTCATAGTCGAGATCGATGCCGATCACGCCGTTCGCGCCGAGCTCGCGCGCCTGTTCCGCCATCTCGTCGAGCGCGATACGGCGGGCCTTGGCCAGTTCGCGTTCGTACGCGGCGCTGCGTCCGCCGACGATGTCGCGGATATTGGCGAAGATGTCCTTGAAGAGATTGGCGCCGAGGATGGCTTCGCCGGTAACGATGCCGCGGTATTCGACGATCTGCTTGCCGTCGAGGTGCGACGTTGTGGTCAGGAGCATCGGCGTCCTCCGTGGGTGGTGGTGTCAGGGCCCGAGACGCCGAGATTCTACTGGAGCGGCCCGCGGATCACCGCGCATATCTGATCCGGGCAGCATCGGCGTCCCGGCTGGGCGCGGCGGTGCAGTGAGCATCGCGCATGTGCGCCACCCGCGCCGGCGAGAACTCCGCGCCGCGCAGACGCGCGGATCGTCCGACGCGGCCCCGCGGCTCACTCGTCGTCGAATTCCCACCACAATGCGCCGGCCTCGGCATATGGCCGGCTGAAACGGTTCGATCCGCAATGCACCTCACCGTGCTGCACGTGATAGTCGATGAAGTCGTCGATGAAGTTCACCGTCAGGCCCGTGCCCCCCGCCGCACCCTGGTACGCTGTCTGGAACGAGTCGAGATCGACGTTTCCCGCCACCATGAGCGCAGTGTCGTCGGTGTTGAAGGCGAATCCCGGCGGCAGAGGCGGCAAACCGCCGACGAGCGCGACCGCAACCGCGTTAGGAACTGCGGGGGCGACTCCGGCTTCGAAGCCGTTCGCGTTCAGATCGGCGGCCATCGCGGCCGCGACCATCGCGGGTGTGTCCCCCGCTCCCGGATTGATTGTCCGTGTGACGCCGTTGATCGTCACGGTCACCGAACTGGCAGCGCCGCCGGCGTTCAGGCCAGCCGCGTTGACAGCGCCAAAGCGCAGGTGCGCGCCGCGCGGCCCGAACGGATCGGGCACGACGGCGTTCGTGTTGCCGAACTGTGCGTTCACCATCCCGGGGAACCACGCCATCGCGCGGTTTGCGCCGGGCGCGAGCGGCTTGACGACGGCGAGCCGGAAGCGATCACCGGGCAAAAAGCCGCCGCCGGCGAACCGCGCCGGCGGGAGATTCAACACGCCGAGCGGTCCCGCGTAGCCGCTGCTGGTGTCGCCGGCGCCTTCGAACGCGGGCGTGCCCAGGAACATGTCGGCGTAGAACACGGTGAAGTCGGTGCTGGTGGTGAATTGCAGGTACCACCACGCGGCGTCGTGCGGACTCAGCTCGGGATCGACGTCGCTGCTCGGAACATAGGGAATCGAGCCGGAGCCGGGGTTCGACGGATACGGGATCAGCTTCGGCACCGGCCCGGCGGCCTCGTCCGCGAGCAGTTTCGGCGTGACGAAGAGGGCGGGAATCTTCACGACGTCCGCGTCGGCGAGATTCAACTCGGTCTTAAGCGTGTCGCGAATCTCGGTCAGCGTCGGCTGAAGCGCGACGTTGAATTCGTGATAGCCGGGCCCGCCGGCGCCCGCCGGCGTGAGGAAGCGGTCGATCGTCAGGTCATAGCCCGCGCCCCAGCCGCCCATCACGCGGTAGGCGCCTTTGCCGACGCCCTGCCGGGCCACGAGCAGCGCGATCGCCGTGGCCGGATCCGCGACGAACACCCGAAAGTCGCGCCGATCCGCCGTCGCGGGCATCGGCACGATGCACATCACCTCGTCGACGTGTCCGACGCCCAGCCACGCCGTGTACAGCACGACCGGTGCCTGCACGGCGCCCGCGGAAAGCGGCGACTTTTGTCGTTCGAGAAACGCCCTCAGCTTCGGCTCCATGCGTCGGATGTCGCGGTCGTCGTCGCCGAAGATCATCCGACCCACGTTGTAATCCACACCCAGCACGGTCACGGGGCCGGAGCATTCGAGATTCCCGCCGTAGCCGAGCGAGATTGCGGCGGGGTCGGCGGGCGGCGTGATGTCGCCGGGCCCGACCGGGACGTAGTAGCCGACGTTGGACAGCGGATGAACGAACTCATCCATCACGCGGTCGTCGAGTCCGCGGAAGCGCGGCATTCCGAGGATCACCGTCATCGTGCGCTGCCCGCCGCCGGCGGCCGGCACGCTGCTGTATCCGATCTCCCATTCGTCCTGCGCCCAGCGATCGGGGAAGGGCCCCGGCGGCGGCGGCGGCGGAGGTGGTGGCGGCGGCGGCGTGGGATCAACGAGAATCTGTGTCGGCACGTCGATCGCGCCGGTGAACGCGGCCTCGTATGCCGCCGACTGCGGCACCAGCACCGCCCGGGTCACCTCGCAGTTATTCGGCAACAGCAGAAAGGGCGCGACCTGAAAGAGCACGGTGTCGCGGCCGACCTCGGCTGCGGCGCGCTCGACGATCAGGTGAATCTTCGCGAACCAGGCGTACTCGATGCCCTCGACGCCGAGCGTAAGGTCTTGATCGCGCAGCAGCACGAGTTCGGCAGCGCCGAGCGTCCAGGTATCGCCTTGGACCGGACCGGCCTGCTCGACGCCGGTAACGGTGCGATCGTCGAAGATACGAATGCGTTCGTGGCCCGCGGGCGTCATGGCGCCGCCGTCATGGCGCTCGATGACGAGCGTGACGGTGGTGCCGCCGGGAAGCGGTCCGAGCTTGCGGATGACAAGCACCGCGAGGTCGTCGACGTCGGCGGCGCCGTCAACCGTGCCGCGCGCCCCGTCGTCGAGACAATCGATATCGAGATCGGTCATGCCCGGCGGCCCGCCGGTGTTGTCGTTGTCGCGATTCGCCAGCACCAGTGCCGCGGACGTCGCTTCGATGGCGTCCTCGTCGGCGGTTCCTTCGATGTCGCCGCTGCGATCGTTGTCGGCGTCGAGGTCGATGCAGATCGCAATCTCCAGAACGGGCGTGCCGGCGTTATTGGCATTCAGCAGCGCGATGAACGGGTCGATGTCGAAGAGATTGACGACGCCGTCGGCGTTCACATCCGCGGTGCAGAGCCGGCTGCACCCCGGGTAGCGGACGGCGTAGGCGTCCGGATCGGTCAGCGCGAGCACGAATGCGTCGATGTCGAAATTGTCGGTCCGGCCGTCGCAGTTCACGTCGCCGCGGATGTAGGCGCTGGCCGGATTGGGGAGTGACAGGAACCCCGCCGCGACGAGGGCGGCGCAGCACAGGCGGCGCATGAGGTGCTCCTCGGGCGCGCTGCCCTCCCAGCGCGAACCCATCGCGCGGAAGGCCGGCGAGCAACGTTTTGGATACTTGCGAATTGACCGGCGACCGCGGCGACCAACGCGCGCGGCGCCTGCTCGACCCACCTCGATATTAGCGACCTGAAGTGTCCGAAACAAGCAGAAACGAATCTGACCCGCGCGCGCCGACGCACTTCGCCGGCGCGTGCGAATCGGAGTCGCCGGCGCCCAGCACGGAGCCGCCACGACGGATGGTCCCGCCGCTCCGCGCCCGCCGCTTGGCGCGGCGGGTTCCGATGAGCCGCGGCACACAGCACCCCCCCGTGCGAGCAGCGCGCGAGCGCCGTTTCGGTCACCCGCGGTTGCCGGCTTTGGGGACGAGCGGGACGTGTGTACGCAACGGCCGGTGGCGTTACGGACACTCGCAGTTGCCGCCCGCGAGGATGCACGCGACGAACGGATCGATGTCGAAGTTGTTGACGAGCCCGTCGCAGTTCATGTCGCCTAGTTGGCCGAGGTTTACGCCGAGCGTTGCCTGGCGCTGGTTGTGCAGCGCGCCGTTGTCGTCGAGCAATGCTCGGTCCGTGACCACGAGCCGCAGGACATAGGCGCAGCGCCGCAGGCCGGCGGTGTTCCAGGTGCCGAGCACACCGTTGATCACGGGTGTACTGCTGCTGGCGATCGGCGCCCAGCCGACGACGTCGCCGCCGGCGTATTCGAGCGACCAGCCGGCGAGATTGGCGTCGTTGGCCGTTCCCATGACGACCACGTTTCCGTCGACGAACGCGCAGCGAACCGGCGCCGCGAGCTGCGCCGTCGGAAGCGTGTTGTCGATCGTCACGGTGCGCGTGATCGACGCGCTGCCCACGCAGCCGTCGGTCACGCTCGTGCGAATTTCGTAATCGCCGTCGCTGACCCCCGCGCGCGTGTTCCACGAACCCAGCGGATCGTTGAGCACCCACGGCGGGCTGACGTTGGTGAGCGGGGCAAACGCGCCGCCGCCGGCGGGGCGCCGCTCGACCGCCAGCGTGCCGGAGCAATGATCCCACGCCGTGCCGTCCACGACGACGAGGCCGCCGAGCACCTGCCCGCTCGTCGGTCGCCGCACTTCGAAGTTGTTGAACCCACGGTCGAGCCACACCACCGTTTCGTCGATGCTCTCCAGGCCGCACGCGTTGGTCACGCGCAGCCGCAGCAGGTAGTACCCCTCGGTTGCCGAAGAGGCGGGGAACCAGTTCGAAAGGAGGGCGTCAATCACGGGCGTGCTGGAGACACTGATGAGCGTCCAGGTGGTGGCGCCGACGGCCTGCCGCTCCAGTCGCCACGACGCGAGTGAACCGTCCGGGTCGTTCGCGCTACCGCTGATCGAACCGCCGTAGCAGAAGCATGCCAGCGCGTCGGGGCCGGTGATCTCCGCGATCGGCGGCGTGCTGTCGGGGCAGTCAAAGGTGAGATCGTCGATGATCTCGAAGTTGTCGTTGACCTCGTCGATCTCGATCCGCCGCAGGTCGGCGCCCGGCCGCGACAGGCGCACGAGCCGATGGACGCCCAGGAACCCGGCGCCTGTCAGCACGATGTTCTGGCTGATTACCGCCGCGCCGCCGGCCGTCGTTGTGTAGCCGCGGACGTTGAACGTTCCCGCCGTATTCCCGAGCGTAAAACTGACGTCCGCGTGGCCTTCATCGAACACGACGCGGATGTAATCCGGACTGAAGTCCGGACAGCCGGTCGTGAGCGTGAGCGCCCGGGTTCCAGACGACGTGCCCCCGGACGGCGTGACGATGACGCAATTCACGGTTGGACTCCCGCCGCAGCTCTGCGGTTGAGCGGAGAACGTCGCACCCGCGTATTGCGTTGTGACCACGGTTCCGACCGCCAGGTTGTCAAAGTCGATCGTGGTCGGATCGGCGGCGCCGGGCACGGCACCGAACAGCGCGAGTGCCGCTGGCACCCATTTGCGCGGCCAGGACGGGAACATGATCGCACCTCCGGAGGGTTGAGTCGCGGCGGCCGGTGAAGTGCGCCTGCCACAAGCAGCCCGCGTGTCGCTTCACGGGGCGTCGCGGCTGAGGATGTGTGAACCGGATTTACAATTCTAGCGTGGCGTGGACGTGCCGGCGGCCCGTCACCTCGGGGCGACGGGCCGCGCTCGACGAATCAGCAAGCCGTGTGTTTCGTACGTCTGTCGGATCCGACCGCGGGGTCGTCCCCGTTCGACGCTGTCGTGTGTTGGTTCGCGTGTTGGCGGTTCGCTCGCGACTCCGTCTCGTGCGATTGGCTTCGGTCGCCCCGTGGGGTTCGACTGGCCATTTGCCGGGAGCGGTTGCGGCGCCCGTCGCGACGCGCGGCGTTGAATCCACCAAGCAGCGGGCGACCGCGCACCGACCGTGTGGTCGGTGCGCCGTGCGCCGCCAAAGCCTGGTTACTTCCAGGTGTAATTGCGGAACGGACGACCGCTGACCGACTCGCTCGCGGCGACGAGCCAGCAGTTGTTGCGCCCGCGCGACACGGCCTTGATGCCGGCGCCAAACTTCTGGCGGAGCGTGCGGAACGCGATCGGCGTGCTGGCGGCGCCGAGCTGCTGGCCGAAGAAGCGGCAGAACTCGGGATTGCTGAAGCGATAGACCAGCGTGCCGTTATCCACGAGGCGCAGGAACTTGTTCGCCGTCGTCGGGCTGAACGTGGTGATGCGCCCCGGGCCGGTGCACTGCGCGGAGATGTTGCGGTACGATCCGATGCGCTGCTCGCAGTCGGTCACGATGTTGTTGAACTGCGCGGGGCTGTACGAGGTGCCACGCGCGCTGCTGCTGCTGCTCGCGCCGAATCCCGACCAGCGGTTCGACCCGCCGAAGCGGCTGCTGGTCCAGGAGCGCGAGCTGCTGCCGGCGGTGCTGCCGCGGCGGCTGAAACGCGAAGTCGTTCTCGATGTCGGCATTCGTGCTCTCCCTGTGCTTGCTGTTTCGTTCGTGGCGGAACCGGATACGCGGTTCAAGGGTTCGTATCGGAACGTCTTGCGCGGCGGTTGAATTCTGCCGGGCGGTTTTTTGCCGGTCGGCGATCCGCGGCGGCGGCGGGCCGCTTCGGGGCGATCGGCCGGGCGCGCGATCGCGAGGTGGAACAGTGTGTGAGAAGGCTGGATTTCATGGAGTTTTCTGGCCAGCGCTGCTGCTCGGCGCGCTGCTCGCCGCCGGTTGCGAACGCCAACCCGTGGTAGTCGTGTACACGTCGGTCGATCAGCAATTCGCGCAGGAAATCCTGCAGGAATTCTCGCGCCGCACGCGCGTCCGCGTCGAAGCGGTCTATGACAGCGAAGCCGGTAAGACCACCGGACTGGTCCGGCGGCTCGAACGAGAAGCGGCGCACCCACGCTGCGACGTGTGGTGGTCGAGCGAGGTTTTCGGAACGATCGAGCTGGCACGGCGCGGTGTGCTGGCCGCGTACGAAAGCCCGGCGGCCGCGGACCTGCCCGCCGAATGGAGAAGCTCGACGCATATGTGGACGTGCAGCACGGCGCGGGCGCGCGTCGCGGTTTATCGAACGGATCGCTGGCGCGCAGAAGCGCTCCCGACCCGCTGGCTCGACTTCGGCGCGCCCGAGTGGGCGCCGCGCCTCGCGATCGCGAATCCGCAGTTCGGCACGACGCGCGGCCATCTCGCGGCGCTCTTCGCGTATCACGGCGAGTCCGCCGGCCGGGCGTTTCTCGAGTCGTTGCGGTCGCATGCCGCACGCATCGCCGACGGCAACGCACAGGTGGTCGCGCTCGTCAACGGCGAAGCCGCCGCCGTCGGCATGACCGACACCGACGACGTCTGGGTCGCGCAGCGGCGCGGTCAGCCGGTTGACCTGGTGTATCCGGCGCTGGCCGACGACCTGCCGGCGTTATGGATCCCGTGCACCGTCGCGCTGATCGCAGCCGCGCCGCACGAACCGGACGCAAAGCGCCTGGTCGATTTCCTGGTCAGCGCCGAGGTCGAGCGCCGGCTCGCCATGAGTGATTCGCGAAACGTGCCGCTCCGCAGCGCCGAACGCGCCGGGCTCGACGACCCGCACCAGCGGCGAACGCCGGAGAGGCTCGACTACGATCGCATCGCCGACGCGCTACCCGCCGCCGCCAGCGCCGCCCGGGATATACTTTTGCGCTGACGCTGCGGCGCGGCTCTGCAAACCGTTGCGCCCGGCGAGGCCCGGTTTCAGCGTCCGGCGCGCCCCGCAACCGCCGGGACAGCCGCAACGCCGCTGGAAATCGGTTGCGGTTTTCTAATGGTCGGAACCGCAAACGTGAGCGAGAATAAGTCAGGGAGCCGCCGCGAGGGTTGTCCGCGCGGCGAACCGGCACCCGGCGCGGGGAGGAGTCCGATGTCGCATCCGCGATTCGATCGACCAGTATCCCGGTTGCGCGACGCGACCCGCGCGGGCCGCGTCCGCAACGCGTGCGCGCCGTGCGGCCCGGCACTTGCGATCGCACTCGCGGCGCTCATCACGATCACCGCGCCGCTCTCCGCCAGCGAACCGTCCGCGGGCCCGGCGCGCGGCCCGGCGATCATCGTTCCGATCCGCGGCGTGATCGACGACATCCTCGCCGCCACCGTCGCGCGACGCGTCGACGCGGCGCTCGCCGAGGGCGTCAAGACCATCATCTTTGAAATGGACACGCCCGGCGGCGCGGTGACCAGCGCGCTCGGCATCTGCCGCTCGATCAAAAGTGTACCGGCCGACGTGCGCACCGTCGCGTGGGTTCATCACCAGGCGCTGAGCGCTGGCGCGATGATCTCGGTCACGTGTCGCGAAATCTGGATGAGCTCGGCGTCGTCGATTGGCGATTGCGCGCCGATCCTGCTTAACCCCGCCGGCGGCTTGCAGGAGCTTCCGGCGACGGAACGCGCCAAGGCCGAGAGCCCGGTGTTGCAGGAATTCCGCGATTCGGCCGCCCGGAACGGCTACGACCCGCTGCTGCTCCGCGCGATGGTGACGCTCGGCGAGGAGGTGTGGTGGATTGAGAACGTCGAGTCGCGCGCGCGCGAGTTCGTCAACGCGGACGAGAAGCGGTCGCGCATCGACGACGCGGACGGCGAGAAGCAGTGGAAGTTGGTGGAAAGCTACGTCGACCCGATCAGCAAGACGGAGGTGAAAGCCGTCCAGCCGATCGACTCCAAGGAAGCACTGCTGACGCTCTCGCAGAGCGAGGCGGTCGCGTACGGGCTCGCGCGAGGCCTGGCGGCCGACGCCGTGGAGCTGGCCGGCGGACTCGGGCTTTCCGGCCCGCCGCCGGTCCGCGACGTGACGAGCTGGGAAAAGTTCGTGCTGTGGCTGAACAGCCCGCTGATCCGTGGGATTCTGCTCGCGATCGCGGTGATCGGCGGATACATCGAGTTCAATCATCCGGGGCTGATCCTGCCGGGCATCACGGCTCTGGTCGCGCTGGTCGTGTTCGTCGGCGCGCCGTACGCCGCCGGGCTGGCCAACTTCTGGCCGGCGGTGCTGCTGATTGTCGGCGTCGCGCTGGTGCTGGTGGAGGTGTTCGTGCTGCCGGGCTTCGGCGTGGCGGGGGTTCTCGGCGGGCTCGCGGTCTTGGTCGCGCTGGTGGGCACGTTTGTGCCGCGCCTGCCCGACGCGCCGCTGTTCACGCTCCCGGATCGCGAGACCTTGTGGACGTCGATTCGCACCGGCGTGATCGTAGTGACGAGCAGTTTGATGGCCGCGGTCGCGGGCATCCTGTTTCTGATGCGCTATCTGCCGCACCTGCCGGTCGCGCGGCGGCTCGTGCTGGAGAATCCCGACGCGTCCGGGGCGGCGTTGCTGGATCCCTTCGACGGCGTCGCGCAGGTCGGCGACGTGGGCGTGGTGATCTCGCCGCTGCGCAGCGGCGGCAAGGTGCGCTTCGGCCAGGAAGTGGTCGAGGCCGCCAGTCAGGGTGAATACGTCGAAGTCGGCACAAAGGTGCAGGTGATCAAGCGCGTCGGCGCGCAGATCGTGGTGCGCCCGCTGGCCCAGGACTAGCGCGACGGGCACCTGCGGAACGACCCCGTTCGGACTACACTGACCGCCGCGGCTCCCAGCAGCACGGCGACTGACGAGGCCAACATGATGCTTCTCGCGGCAAGCCCGGTCGATTATGTGATGTACGCGCTGCTGTTCTTCGGCGCGCTGATCGTCCTGGTTTTCGTGTGGATCTTCGGCAACTTCGGCCGCATCTACATCCAGGCGCTCGCCAACGGCACGCGGATCAGCTTCGGCGAGCTGATCGGGATGTGGCTGGCCAAGATCAACGGCGCCGTGATCGTCGACACCAAGATCCAGGCGTGGAAAGCCGGGCTGAAGCACATCACGACCGAGGATCTGGTTTCGCACTATCAGTCGCGCGGCCGCATCCCCAACGTCGTCCGCGCCCTCATT
This sequence comes from Phycisphaerae bacterium, assembly GCA_050184295.1. Classification (GTDB taxonomy): domain Bacteria; phylum Planctomycetota; class Phycisphaerae; order UBA1845; family Fen-1342; genus JBFXAM01. Next base: position 25,384 of record JBFXAM010000045.1, read on the forward strand.
GCGGCGCAGCGCGCCAACATTCCGCTCGACCTGCGGACTGCCTGTGCCATCGACCTCGCCGGCCGCGACATCGTCGACGCCGTCAACACCAGCGTGAATCCGAAGGTCATCGATTGCCCGAATCCGGTCTCCGGCCGAACCACGATCGACGCGGTCGCGAAAAACGGCATTCAGCTCAAGGTCAAAGCGCGCGTCACGGTCCGCACCGCGATCGACCGGCTCGTCGGCGGCGCCACTGAAGAGACCGTCATCGCCCGCGTCGGCGAGGGCATCGTCTCCGCGATCGGCTCGGCGAACACGCACAACGACGTGCTCGAGAACCCGGACAAAATCTCCAAGGCCGTGCTCGCCAAGGGGCTCGACTCGGGCACGGCGTTTCAGATTCTGTCGATCGACATCGCCGACGTGGATGTCGGCGCCAACATTGGCGCCCAGTTGCAGGCCGACCAGGCCGAGGCCGACAAGAAACGCTTCCAGGCCGAAGCCGAGAAGCGTCGCGCGATGGCGATCGCCCAGGAGCAGGAGAACCGCGCCCAGGTCGAGGCCAATCGGGCGATGGTGGTGCTCGCAGAAGCCGAGATTCCCAAGGCGATCGCCGAGTCGTTCCGCAGCGGCAACCTCGGTGTGATGGACTTCTACCGGATGCGAAACATCCAGTCCGACACCACGATGCGCGAGCGAATCGCCGGCCCCGGCTCGTCGCACGCGGGCGGCGACAAGCCGCAGGGCTAGCGTGGTCGGTCCGAACGGGGTGCAGCATGGATGGGGCGGGCATCCGGCCCCACCCTTCCTTGTGATGCAAACCGCGTGACCGACGACCCGAACGCGGCGCCTCGAAAGACCTCGCCTGCCCGTACCAGGAGCATCGGCGGCCCGTCGGTGCGAGGCGGATGCGTGTGGATGGTCCGGCGTGTGAACCACAACCGGGAGTGATGGGTGATCGAAACCGCGTGCCTGCTGTTGGGCCAGTCGCCGGCGCAGGACGATTACCGCTGGATCGGGGGCATCCTGCTCGCGGTGATCTACGTCATCATGCACATCGCCGGAAAACTGAAAAAGGACAAGGAGCCCGAGCAGACGGGCCCGGTGTTGCGTCGCGACCGCACGCGGCCACGCCAGCCCCCGGCGCGCCCGGCGCCGCCCACACGCGCGGAAGATCGCGGCGCGACTGTGTTCGAACCGCCCCCGGCGCGTCCGGCGCCCGCCCCGCGTACGCCGCGACCCACCGCACAGCGCCCGGCACCCGCGCGCCCCGCGTCGTCCGCAACGCGCCCCGCCGCGCCGGAGCGCCCGCGCGCAACGCCCGCCGGCTACGACCGATCCCGTTCCGGGCCCGGCTCGCTGGCGCGCGCCGAGGCGAGCCGCACGGCGGCCCGCGGCGCCGAACCGCCCGCCGGAGAGTCGTCCGCGACGCCCATGCTCGTCGACATTCACGCGCCGCAGGCCGCTCGTTCCGCCGCGCCGCGCTCTTGGCGTAACCGCGATCAGCTCGCGGACATCGCGCGCTCGCCGCAGCAGATCGCGATGGGCATCGTGCTGGCCGAAATCCTTGCCCCGCCTGTCGCGCTGCGCGACAATCATCTGTCGGATCGCTGGTAGACCGCGCGCGGCAGTTCGCGCGGCCGGGCTTCGCACCCAGGCGGCCCGCGCGGACGCGCGTCATCGTGCCTCCGCGGCGGGCGCGCAGCGCGAGCGGGTGTGCGCCACCCGTTCCCGCCGCACGCCGACCCCGCGGCGACGCGCCGCGCGCGGGATCCGATGCAGGGGCGAAGCGGCGCGGTGATCCACCGGTTGGGAGCACCCATGAGCAGCGGCGGATACGACCCGCATGCGATCGAAGCGGGCGTGTACCAGTTTTGGGAACAGGCCGGCGGCTTCCGCGCAATGCCCGACGGACAGCGCCAGCCGTATGTCGTCATGATGCCGCCGCCGAACGTCACCGGGGCGCTTCACCTCGGACATGCGATGTTTGTGTTGCAGGATGTGCTCGTTCGGTATTACCGCATGCGCGGGCGCAACGCGCTCTACATGCCCGGCATCGATCACGCGGGCATCGCGACGCAGGCCGTCGTAGAGAAGCAGCTGCGCGAGAAGGAGAACAAGACCCGCCACGAGATCGGCCGCGAGGGACTCGTGCGCCGCATCTGGGAATGGAAGGAGCAGTACGGCGGGCGCATTCTCGAGCAGCTTCGCAGGATCGGCGTCTCCGCGGACTGGGACCGGACGCGCTTCACGCTCGACGAGCCGTGCGCCAAAGCGGTGTACGAGACGTTTTACCGCCTGTTTGACGATGGGCTCATTTTCCGCGGGCCGCGGCTGGTGAACTGGGACGCGCAGCTTCAGACCGCGGTCGCCGACGACGAAATCGTCCACGAGACCGTGAAGGGGCATCTCTGGCGGCTGCGATATCCGTTGCTCAACGGTCGGAGCGAAGGGACGAGTGGACCGAGCGGCGCGGAGAGGGCAAACGGGATCGAGGGACGGTGCGGTGACGGCGGGGATGGGCGCGCGCGCGCGTGCCGCGACCGGTCGTACGAGCTGCCCGCACTCACGCCGGCGGAGATCGAGCGGGCGCTGCGTCGTGCGGCGGCGCCCGACGCGCGCGTCGGCGTCGACTATCTCGTCGTTGCGACAACGCGGCCGGAGACCCTGCTCGGCGACACGGCGGTGGCGGTGCATCCGGACGACGAGCGCTACCGGTCGCTCATCGGATCGTATTGTCTGCTCCCGCTGATGCACCGCCCGATTCCGATCATCGGCGACGACATTCTCGTGAAGCGGGAATTCGGCACGGGTTGCGTGAAGGTCACCCCCGGGCACGACCCGAACGACTACGCCTGCGGCCAGCGACAGAAGCTCCCATTGATCAACATCCTGACGCTGGACGGGAAGATCAATGCGAACGGGCGGAGCGCCGGCGCGGAGCTGGGAATCGCGAACCGGGAGCCGGTTGCAGCGGCCGCGACGGGCGCAGGCGGCGATGCGCCGCGCCGGATCGATCCGACCGACGCCGTGCGGCACGGATTCGACTATGTCGGCTTGCCGAAGGAGAAAGCCCGCAAGCAGGTGGTTGCTGACTTCGAGGCGCTCGGGTTGCTCGACGGCGTCGAGGACTACGTCACCGAGATCGGCCACAGCGACCGCAGCAAGACGCCGATCGAGCCGATGATCAGCGAGCAGTGGTTTGTGCGGATGGCGGCGCTGGCGGAGCCGGCGCTCGAGGCGGTGCGCGACGGGCGCGTGCAGTTTCACCCGGCGCGCTACGCCGACACGTATCTCGACTGGCTCGGCGAGAAGCGCGACTGGTGCATCAGCCGGCAGTTGTGGTGGGGGCACCGGATCCCCGTCTGGGCGCGCAGCTTGCCGGGCGCCGGTGCGGCGGCCGTGATCGAACGGCTCGGCGGGGAGGCGCTTCCGCTCGCGTCGATTCGCGTGACGAGCGCTGACGGCGCCGCAACGCGCGTCACAGCGGACAGCGCGTCGGGCGGCGCGGAGCTGCCCGCGGAGCTGTCCGGCGCATCATCCGTTCGACTCGAAATTTGTCTGCGCGACGACCCGGAGCGCGTCGCGGACGCGTCGCTGCGCGCGTTTCAGCGGCGGATCGAGTCCGACGGCTTCGAACGTGACCCCGACGTGCTCGACACGTGGTTCAGCTCGTCGCTCTGGCCGTTCAGCACGCTGGGCTGGCCGCATCAGCCGGCAACCGCGAACGGAGAACCGAGCGCGGTCGCCGCCGACGTTCGTCGCCCGCCCGCGACGCCGGCGGGCGCCGCCGCGCGAAGTCGATCGCCGGTCGCGGGTTCCGGGTTCCCGTCGCGCCGCGACTACGAGTACTTTTTCCCGACCGACGTGCTCTGCACCGGCCGCGGGATCATCACGCTCTGGGTTGTGCGCATGGTCGCGACTTCGCTCTATCTCACCGGCCGCGTGCCGTTCCGCCATGTCTACATCAATCCGACGATTCAGGACGGCCAGGGCCGGACGATGAGCAAGTCGCTGGGGAATGGCGTCGACCCGCTCGACATCATCGAGCTGTATGGCACGGACGCGCTGCGGTTCACGATGACGCAGCTCGCGACCGAGACGCAGGACATCCGCATGCCCGTCAAGCCGGCGAAGCTGCCGGACGGGCGAACGGCGAACACGAGCGAGAAATTCGAGCTCGGGCGCAACTTCTGCAACAAGCTCTGGCAGGCCGCGACGGGCTTCATCCTGCCGAACCTGGAGGCGGGGTCAGGCAATGGCGTCGAAGGCGGCAGGACGAACGCGCCGCAGCCGGGGCGCGGCACAATGCAACCTGCGCCCCGCGCGCTCGCCCCCGACGATCTCACGTTCGAGGACCACTGGATTCTCTCGCGCCTCAGCGCGACGATTGCAGATGTCGATCGTCGCGTGGCGCGATACCAGTTTGGCGAGGTCGTCGCCGCGGTGTACGGCTTCTTCTGGAACGATCTATGCGACTGGTACATCGAGCTGGCCAAGCCGCGGCTGTACTCGCATGAGCTCGATGCGTCGGGCCGCCCGGCGCCGGCGACGGACGCCGCCGCCGATACGGCCCGCCAGGTGCTTGCGTGGCTGCTCGATCAGACGTTGCGCCTGTTGCACCCGGTCACGCCGTTCATCACGGAGGAGCTCTGGCGGCGACTGAACGCAATCGCGCCGCGGCGCGGAGTGACGCAGATCGTCGCCGCGGAAGACGCCCTGATCACCGCGCACTGGCCCGACGCGAGCGCGTGGGCGCGCGAGACGCGCGTGGAGCGCGAGGTGGCGGCGTTACAGGACGCGATCCGCGCCCTGCGCGACATCCGCACGAGCGTGAACACGACCCGCGCCGCCGCCAAGCAGCCGGCGCTCCGCACGCTGCCGACGGCATTCGTCCGCGCCGACGCCGGTCTCGCGCCTTTCCTGCTCAGCCGCACGCCGATGATCCAGCGCCTCGGGCAGGTCGATGCGCTTCAGGTTTCGTCGAACCAACCGAAGCCGCCGGATTCGCTCAGCAAGGTTCTCCCCGGCATGGAGGTGTACGTGCCGGCGGCGGGGCTGGTCGATCTGGAATTGGAGCGTCGCCGGCTCCAAAAGGAGCTCGCCGAGCTGGCAGCGCACGCGGACCGGATCGAAAACAAGCTCGCCAACCAAGACTTCGTCGCTCGGGCCCCGGCCGCAGTCGTCGAGCAGGAGCGCGCCAAGCTGGTGGAAGCGCGCGAACGGCTGGGGCTGATCGAAACCAATCTCCGCGACGTGGGTGGGTGAAATTCCACAGGCCATTGGGGGAAACCGCGCAGTTGGACCGCCGCTCGGACCAATTCGCGGGCTGCGTCGCCGGGAAACCGGTCCCGTTCGGTGCGGTTCGACACGTCGTCGCAAGTCGCGTCGCGGGCTGGATTCACGAACCGACCGGGTCGCCAGCCCGCGTTTCGCGACGCCCGAGTCGTTTCGCACACGTGTAATCTTCGCCAGAAATCGGCGGATGGGCTGGATTTTCGCGCCGTTCCGGATAGGTTTCTGAATGCAGTTGCGGTCGTGGCACGCTGATTGCAAGGACTATGACCGCAAGGACCATGCGAACACGCGCCCTTCCAAATCGGTCCGCGTCCCGCCCGCTCGTTCGGCTGCTTGCCGGCGCTGCGTGGCTGACGATGCTGGCCGCCCATGCACCGCTCTGGCTTCGCGCCTGCTGGCCGCTGCTGTCCGGCGAGGGCCCCGTCGACTGGCTCCGTATTCTGCTCGTCACGCTCACGCAGTTCGTTTTCGTCCTCAAACTCCTCGATCTGCCGTGGCTGCGGCTGCCACGCGACCCGCGCGTCTGGTTCGCCGTCGCGGTCGGGGTCGCGCTGCTCCATGCGGGCGTCATTGACCACGCCGCACCGCTGCTCAACGAAGCCCTCGGTTGGCAAGGCCTGCTCGCCGTCAGCGGACTCGCGGCCCTGACCGCTGCGGCGCGTCGCGGGCGCGGCGCGCGGCTCGATGGCGTGCGCACCCGCGCGATTCGCGTGTTCACGCGCGCACGCTTGGCGCGGGCCTTCGACGTGGTCCGACAAACCCTGCTTCCGCCTCGCTTCCTCATGCTGGCGCATCCTGCCGTGGTCGATCGCGCGCCGCCGCGCGCCCCTCGCTGCCTGTCGTAGTTCGCGTACCTTCGAAACGGACTGTGTTTAGTCGAGCGGCGGCGCGCCTCGGCGCATTCGCCCATTATGGAAGCAACCCGTGCGGCGGATCGGGCGACGGCACGTCGCTTCGCCGCGGCACGTTGCGACGCGCGGCGCCGGCTCGACCCCGCAAATAGCAGAGAGGGAAACATGCTCGTTCGCACAATCGCATTCGCCGCACTGCTCACGATCACGACCACGGCCGCGGCCGCGGAGAAATACGTACTGCTGACCGGCGTCGACGCCCGGCTTTACCCCGGCGTCGCGCGCAGCGTCGCGCCGTCGCCGGGGCCCGGCGTGCCCGGCTCCTTCGCCGACGGCGACCGCCTTGCCGGAACCGCCGACGTCGGCGGCACGGTGAGCTACGTCGGCACCGGCGGCCCGCCTTTGTTCGATCCCAACGAGTTCGGCTCGCTCAGCTTCCTCTTCCGGCGCGGCAGCGTGCCGCTCGGGCCTTCCGGCAACCTGCCGTTCATGGGAATCGAGTTTCTCGGTGGACCACGGCTCGATCTCGACGGCGACGCGGGGAACGGCGTTCGCAGCCTCGTGCCCGTCTCGGGCCAGACCCCGGTCGCGCTCGCGACCCTCGACAGCTTTATTGATCTCGACGTCGACACCGGCGCCGGCACGATCGGCCTCGTGAACGTCGACGTGACGGGCACGAATGAGGGCGGCCCGAACGTCGGACCGGCCATCGCGACAATTCTGCTCACGATGCCCAACACCCCGACGACGTGCCTCGACGTGTGCACCCCGGGCGCCGCAATCAACCCCGGGATCGACACCCGCGTCGGCGCGCTCACGCCGTTTACGGGCGCCAGCGGCACACTTGTCGGCGTCCATCGCGTCGCGAATCTCGGCTATGAGCTCTGGGAAGACACGATCGACCCGAACTCCGCGACCGCCGCGGACCTGGGCACGTTCCAGTTCCTGGGCACGTTCCGCGGCTGGCTGGTGGAGCGCGGCGCCGGCGGCGTGTTCCCGACGCTGGCCGGGCAGGGGCTGGGCTCGACGCTGTGGCCGCTCGTCGATACGTCGCAGACCGGCAACATGTTCAACACCGCCAACGGGCTTGCGGGCGGCGTCGCCACGATCCGCGACACCGCCACCTTCGCGGGACAGCCGCGCGACAACTTCACCGTCGCGGGCAACGGCGGGCTGGCGCTAACGGACTTCGGCGGCGACCTGGGCGCCTATCTCGACGCCGTCGTCGCGCCCCGCGTGCCGGCGAATTCCCCGCGTTTTGTGTATCTGGAGGCGGCCGGGTTTGGGATCAACAACAGCAATGACCCGGTCTATCTCGACTCGGTGAGCTACGACGCCGTCATCATCGCGGCGGCCGATCCCTGCGCCGGGGCGCTGGCCTGCGATCTCAATTGCGACGGCCTGGTCAACAACTTTGACATCGACGCGTTTGTGCTCGGGCTTACCGATCCGAACGCCTACGCCGTCGCGTTTCCGGATTGCGCCCTGGTCTGCGCGGGCGACACGAATGGCGACGGCGCGGTCAATAACTTCGACATCGACGGTTTTGTTGCCTGTCTGATCGACGCCCCGTAGGAGCGCACCCATGACGCGACGCGCGTTTACGCTCATCGAGCTGCTGGTCGTCGTGGCGATCGTCTCGCTGCTGCTTGCGATCCTCGTGCCGGCGCTCTCCGCCGCGCGCGAACAGGCCAAGGCGACGGTCTGTCAATCAAACCTGCGGCAGGTGGCGGTTGGAATCTATAACTACTGGACCGACTGCGAAGGCCGCGTGCCCTACGTAGAGAGTCCGATGACCAATGGCATCGGCTGCGCGCCGCGGAGCGGAAGCAGCGCGCCGGGCTATGGCCGGCCGTGCTGGCCCGACGCGGAGCTCGACCCGTTCGACCGCAACCGGTGGCCGATGTCGCTCCCCAATGTGCTCATGCCCGTGCATATGGGACAGGATCCCAAGGTGTTCTTGTGTCCGTCGGCGCGGCTGGGCTGGCCGCGCGAAGGCGGCGAGCTTCGCTACACCTATCGCGAAGCCGCCGCCAACCAGCCCAACGGCCGGCGCGATCCCAGCAACCGCTACAACATCGAGCACTTCGGGTTTCTCGATGGGCGCATGCTCAAGAACTTCCGCATGCAACTTACCGGAGACCCGATCCGCGACGCGATGGAGGAGTCGTTTGCGCAAGGCGTCTACATGCGCGATCTCATCCGCCGCGAAGCCGACTCGGCCATCGGCCCGCACAAGGGCGGGATCAACGTGATCAACCGGACGCTACAGGTCGAGAAGCGCGAGCAGAAGCTCGTCACGGAGCAGCTCGCACCGAACGGGTTTGACACCGGCGCATCGTTCTGAGCGGGGCGCTCCAGAGCGCGGACAGCCGCGGCTTGTGCTGCCCGCGCCGCGCTCGGCGCCCTGTCGAGAGTACAACGATCGCGCCGCGCCCGTATCACCGGCTTCCAGCCGGTGACCGGCTTCCAGCCGGTGAATCTCGTGTAGCGGAAGCATGGTCGGTGCGTGATGCGGGTGTGGGCAATCACGGCGACAAAGGGCCGGCTACTCCATCAGCAGCGCCAGCACGTCGCTCCAGAACGACGCGGTCGCGGCGTCGTCGCTCTCGGCGGCGGTTACGACCGTGATCCGCAGCGCGGTCTGGCGCTCGGCGGCCGTGTTTTC
>JBFXAM010000046.1:0-33288 GCA_050184295.1 Phycisphaerae bacterium
CCTGTACGCGTACGGCGGGTTCAACATTCCGCTGACGCCGGCGTTTTCGGTCAGCAACGTCGTGTGGATGGAGCTCGGCGGCGTGTACGCGGTCGCGTGTATCCGAGGCGGCGGCGAGTATGGCAAGGAGTGGCACGACGCCGGTCGGCTCAAGAACAAACAGAACTGCTTTGATGACTTCATTGCCGCCGGCGAGTGGCTCGTGGCCAACAAGTACACGCGGCCCGACAAGCTCGCGGTCGGCGGCGGCAGCAACGGCGGCTTGCTGGTCGGCGCGGTCATCAACCAGCGCCCCGACCTGTTCGGCGCCGCGCTGCCGATGGTCGGCGTGATGGACATGCTCCGCTTTCACAAGTTCACCATCGGGTGGGCGTGGACGAGCGACTACGGCAGCCCGGACGATCCCGAGATGTTCAAGGTGCTGCGCAGCTACAGTCCGCTGCACAACATCAAACCGGGCACGCGCTTTCCCGCGACCATGGTGATCACCGCCGACCACGACGACCGCGTCGTGCCGAGCCACAGCTTCAAGTACACCGCAACAGCGCAGTCCGCGGCGGCGGGGCCCAATCCGTTCCTGATTCGTGTGGAGACCAAGGCCGGTCACGGCGCAGGAAAGCCGACCGCCAAGATCATCGAGGAGACCGCCGACCGCTGGGCGTTTCTCGTCCGCGCGCTGAAGGTCGAATCCGCGCTGCCGCAGTAACGCGCGGCGCCATTCGCCCGGTCGGACCGCGGCGCCATCCGAACCCGCCGCGCCAAGCGGCGAGTCCGATCGCCGCGACCGTTCGACGCGGGCGATGCGGACGACGCCCGCGCCGGCCTGCCGCCGGGAGTTCGCACGCCGAACCGGCCGATGATCTTCTTGCGGTCACGGGGCCGACGGGACGCTAGAATAGAGTTGCGGGACGATCGGCGAACGCCGGTCGTGGTCTTGGATGCGCCCAGTTCGCTCGTTCGGCGGGATGGCGCCCCATCCGATTAGAACAGGGAGGCGCGACGCATGGCCGGCACAGCACCCCTTACCGCCGCTCCGCGATATGGTGCGGCGGCGACGCAGAACGGCGAGCGCGGACGCGCGCGCCGCTGGATGATCCTGAGCGCGGTCTTGCTGGTCGCGCTCGTCCCGCTGGCGCTCTTGGGCAGCAACAGCTTCTTCGATCGTTTCCTGACGCGCGCCGGCTGGAGCGGCGGAGTGCACGAGGTGCAGCCCGTCACGCTCAACATCGTGCTGACCGAAAACGGCGAGCTGAAGCCCAAGAAGTCGGTCGACGTGAAGTGCGAAGTCGAGGGTCAGAGCACGCTGCTGTTCGTGGTGCCGGAGAGCACGCGCGTTGCGAAAGGCGACCTGCTCGTCGAGCTCGCGTCGGACCAGCTCGTGGAGAAGCTGGAGACCGAGGAGATCGAGCTGCGCAAAGCGCGCACGGACCTGGAGGCGGCAACGCAGGAACTCGCCATCACGCGCAACGAGAACGCGAGCAAGATCAAGAAAGCCGAGATCGACCTGGAAGTCGCAAGACTCGACCTCGAGCAGTATCTCAAAGGCGACTACGAGAAGGCGCTGAAGTCCGCGGACATCGACATCCAGCAGACCCAGCTCGACATCACGCGCAAGAAGGACGAGCTGCGCAAGAACAAGGCCCTCGCCGAGAAGGGCTTTGTCACGCCGTCGAAGCTCGAAGAGCTCGAGTTCGACCTACAAAAGACCCAGCTCGCGCTGGAGATGAACCAGCTCACCAAGCGCATCCTGCTCGAATACGACCGTCCGAAGGCCGAGAAGCTCCGCACCTCCGCCGTGGAGCAGGCCGAGCAGGAGCTCGAACGCGAGAAAGCCCGCTCCGATTCACGCGAAAAACAGGCCGTCGCCAAGGAAGAGGCCGCCCGGGCCCAGCTCGGCGTGCGCGAGACCCGCATCGGCCGCGTCCGGCGCGCGGTCGAACGCTGCAAGATCTACGCGCCCGCCGACGGCGTCGTGCAGTATCCCGCGGACGAAGGGAATTGGCGCTCCAACAGCAGCCGCATCGCCGCCGGCGAAAAAGTCTACGAAGGCCAGACGCTCATCATGCTGCCGGACACCACGCAGATGGTTGTCAGCACGCGCATTCACGAGGCCGACCGCCACAAGGTTCGCGAGGGGCTGCGCTGCATCGTGACCGTGCCGGCGGTGCCCGGAAAGACGTTTAACGGAACAATTGCCAAAATCACGCAGTTCGCCGACTCGGCCCACCGCTGGCTCAACCCCGATCTCAAGGAGCACGCCACCGAGATCCTGCTCGACGAGACCAACGCGCCGATCTCGCCCGGCGACTCCGCGGAAATCCGTATCCTCGTCGAGGACGTCGCGAACGTCCTCGCGGTCCCCGTCCAGAGCGTCTTCGCCCGCGGCTCGCGCACGTTCGTGTTCGTTCTGCGCGGCGGTGCGCCCGAGCCGCAGGAAGTGAAAGTCGGCCGGGCGAGCACGACGCTGGTGGAAGTCGTATCGGGTCTTTCCGCGGGTGATCGCGTGTTGATGCAGGCTAACGAAGGACTGCTCGCGAAGCTGCCATCGATCGCGCCATCGCCCGCACTCGCCGAGGCGGAGCCCGCCCCCGAGGCGCCGCGACCGCCGCCGGGCAACGCGGCGAACCCCGGCAACGCCGGCGACAATCGCGGTCCGCGCCGCAGCGGGCGATCAGGATAGGCGCCCGCCAATGGCGCCGTCCCACGATCCTCCAGGCGGTGCGGCCGAGCGACCGTGCCGATTGCGGCATTCGATCGCCCGGCCAATGGCCGGTGCGGCGCTGCGCAGCGTGCCCCCGCGCCAGGTTTGCGACCGCACCACGTCCGAGCGGATGCGCCCACGCGTGTGAACGGCCGGATCGCACGTCGCTACTTCCGGTCGGAATCCGTCCCCAGCGCCAAGAGCAGCCGCAGCGCCACCGTGCCGTCAAGTATGGGCTCGTTGGTCGAAAAATCCTCGAACACATCGTGGTAGACGCCCACGTCGGACTGAAAGCGCGCCAGGCGATCCGCGCCCCACGGCGTGAACTTTAGCCCTTCGTTGATGTCGCGGTACACCGGCCCGTCGACCAGCCCGCCCACCGGCAGCTTGCCTTCGAGTTTCCAGAACAGGTGATGCGGGCGGCGGACGGCATCCCCCGCGACTGGAACGCCGACCACGAACGAAACGCCCCAGGGATTGCGGCCGAAGATCCAGTCGCGCGCCTCGGTCGCGAGCTCGCGAAACCGCGGGTCACCGGACATGCGCTCATAAAGCAGCGCTTGCGTCGCGAACGCAATGACGTCATTCGTCGAACACCACACCAGCGGCGTTCCCAGCCGATACGCATTGGCCAGCGCCCGCTCCCGCACGCGCTCGAGTCCCGCGCGGTAATAGCCGGCGAGCGCGCCGCGCGTGGACTCGTCCGCGTGTGCGTGCAGACGCCAGTGCGCCAGGTTCACATACGGAAAAAATTCGTAGTGGCCGTGGCGTCCCCGGCCCATCCACGCACTTTCGCCGGCCCGCGCGGCATAGTCGCCCGCTTGGCGTAGGTAATCGGCGTTTCGCGTGGCGATGTAGAGCTCGATCGCCCCCCATTCGAGGTCATCGAAGTAATCGCTCTCGCGGTAGTAGTACGGCGCCCGTACCGGCGCCGACATCGCACACCCCGGCAAGCGCCGCGCCAGGCGATACGCCGATGCGGCGCGCTCCACGTCACCCGCCAGCGCGAGGGCTGCGGCCGTGCGCCCGGCCAGATTCGCCAGTCCGGAGGATTCGTTCTGATAGCGCTGGGGGCCGACGCCGGTCGGGCCGGCGTCGCTGGCTCGCGCCGGCGGGAGAGTAGCCGAGCCCTGCGGTCGCCCCGTGGCTGGCCAGGCCGCGCGCGGACCACCCGGGCCCCACCCATAGTCGCTCTGGTCGTCGTGCCAGAGCTTCTCCGGGGGCAGATGGTCTCGATCATCGCCGACCTGAAGGTAGATCGTGTTCGGCCGCGGGTGGATCTTGATCAGCAGGTCGGCGCCGTAGCGTGCCTCCGCGGTTTCTCCGGCCAGGAACAGCGCCGCCACACAGTACGAGGTCGTGAGCATGTGCTTGATCCGATCGGCGGCATCATGCCAGCCGCCGGTCAGGTCGACGCGCTCGCGGCTGTCGACATCGATCGCATCCTGTTGGTGACAATCGCGGCCGGTGACGGGATTCGCGCCGCAGCGCTGGAGTCGCACGAAATCCATGAGTCGGGCGGCGCAGTCGTTGTAAGTATCCGCGCCGATCCGGAACTCCGGCGAGCGCAGCCGTTCAAACTCGACCACATAGCGCCCCGGCGTCCGCAGCCTCGAAAAGTCCAAGCGATAATTGTGCCGAAAGGGCCCCCACGCACCGGTGTCAGAACCGATGTCCGCCGTGAACGTGCCCACGCGGAACGGGCCCGCGAGCGGGTGCTCACTGGACAGAATGGCGACTTTGGAATCGTCCGGCAAATAGCCGACCTGGTTCACCCGCAGCCACGCATCCGCGAGTGCATGAATGGGCGCCAGCACGACCGCGGCTGCCCGCAGAATCAGCCCGGCTCTTGTCATCGGCCATCCGTACGGACTAGATGTCCCAGCTCGGCTCGACGCCGTCGTAGAGCTTGGACGGGACGCGCGGCGCGCGGACCTTCAGGATCGGCGGCGTGATCGAGACCATGTGTCCCGGCTCGACGCTGTGTGCCAGAAACACCGACCCGCCCACCACGCAGCGATCACCGACCCGCGTTTCGCCGCCCAGCACCGCCGCATTCGCATAGATCGTGACCGAGTTTCCGAGCGTGGGGTGGCGCTTGGTGCCGCGAATCACCCGGCCGCGCGCGTCCTTGGGGAACGAGAGCGCGCCCAACGTGACGCCCTGGTAGAGCTTGACGTTGTCGCCGATCACGCTCGTCTCGCCGATCACGGCGCCCGTGCCGTGATCGATGAAGAAGCTGCGCCCGATGGTGGCGCCGGGGTGAATGTCGATCCCCGTGGTTCGGTGGGCGTGCTCGGACATCATGCGCGGCATGAGCGGAACGCCGAGCGTGTGCAGCTCATGCGCGTAGCGGTAGATCGTGACCGCGAGAACACCGGGATACGACAGGATGATCTCGGGCGTTCCCGTGGCGGCGGGATCGCCGTCGTAGGCGGCCTGCACGTCGTCGGCGAGTCGCTCGCGAACGTCGGAGATCAACTCGACGAACTGCGTCGCCAACGACTCTGCCATCTCGCGGCATGGGTTCTTGGATTCCGCCGGCAGGTCGCCGCGCTCCTCACGCTCGTGGCAGATGCACTGCTGGACCTGGTCCGCGAGCGCCTCCCAGAGGCGCGGCAGCAGGTCGCCGACGTGATACGCGATGTTGTGCCGGGTGAGCAGGCGGCGGCCGAAATAGCCGGGATACGTCAGCTCGAGCAGCAGGTCGCAGATGTGGACGATCGCGGCGGTCGACGGCAGATAGCGCTTGTCGATGTGCTGCGTGCGCGGATCGGCGCGGTAGCTTGCGACGATGCGGTCGACGAGTTTCGGAAGCGCTTCGCCGAGATTGTACGCGGACATGCTGGCGACTCCTGTGCAGCGCGGCCCGCGCGGCGCGGGCGCGAAGCAACGCGCGAATCAAGCGTGCCGGGGGCGCTGCGCGGCGGCCCGCGGCGCGCGGGTGCGCCGCGGGCCGACCGCTTCGCGGACGACGACCGGCACTACCCGGCGGGCACGAGCCGGCCGCGCGTGTCGTAGCAGTTCATCTGCACCTGGTCGAGCCCGAAGATCGGGTCCGGCTTGATGTGGATGTTGCGACGGTTGCGCGTCTCGAATTCGTGGAGCACGGCGCGCTTGCGGTTCTGGAGCAGGTTGGCGACCTCGCTCGACACCACGACTTCGACGTTGCGGATGTGCTCGCGCGTCATCGCGAACTGCAACTGGCGCATGACATCCAGCACCACCGATTCGGTGGTCTTCACGATGCCGGTTCCGCGGCAGTGCTGGCACGTCTGGTAGACGCTGCGCGTCAGGCTCGCCCGCTGCCGCTGCCGCGTCATCTCGATGATGCCGAACGCGCTCATCCGCAGCAGCTTGGCGCGCTCCTTGTGCTGCTTGAGGTTCTTGATCAGCCGTCGCTCGACCTCGCGCCGGTGGCGGTCCTCCCGCAAATCGATGAAGTCGCAGATGATCACGCCGCCCAGGTCGCGCAGCCGCAACTGCCGCGCGATCTCGTCCGCCGCCTCCAGGTTGATCTTGAAGGCCGTGGTCTCCGCGTCATCCTCGGTGCGGAACTTCCCGCTGTTCACGTCGATCGCGACCAGCGCCTCGGTCTGGTCGATCACGAGCGAACCCCCGCTCGACAGCGGCACGACGCGCGAGTGCAGCTTCTCCAGCTCGCTCTCGATGCCGTACTTGTGGAAGATCGGCTCGGGCGCCTGGTACTCGACCACCAGGTCGCGCGAGCGCGGACTGAAGATCGAGAGGAACTGCCGGGCGCGCTCGGCGATCTCGGCGTCGTCGACGATGATGCGGCGGATGTCGTGCGAGTAGACGTCGCGAATCGTGCGGATGACGAGATCGGATTCGCGATAGAGCTCGCACGGCGCTGCGTGCTCCTGCATGCGCTTCTCGACCGCCCGCCACAGCCGCGTGAGATAATGCAGATCGCTTTGCAGCTCGCGCTTGGTGCGGCCCATCGCCGCCGTTCGCGCGATGAACCCCATGTCATCCGGCAACTCAAGGTGATCGAGTTGCTCGCGCAACGTCCGGCGCAGGTCGTCGTCCTCGATCTTGCGCGACACGCCGAGCCGGGCCATGCCTGGCATCATGACGAGGAAGCGTCCCGGGATGCTCAGGTAGGTCGTCAGCGTCGGACCCTTGGTGCCGATGCCCTCCTTGTTGATCTGGACAAACAGCTCCTGGCCGCGACGCAGGCAGCGCTGAATCGGCGGGCGCTGGCGGCGCGGCAGCTTGCGACCGACGTTTTCGGTGGCGCTGCCGCCGTTCGGGAAGTAGCGCGGGTGCAGATCGCTGATGTGCAGGAAGCCGTTCTTGCCCAGGCCGAAGTCGACAAACGCGGCCTGGATGCTGGGCTCGACGTTGGTGATGATGCCCTTGTAGATGTTGCCCACGTGGTTCTCGGCGCTGGCGCGTTCGAGGTAGATCTCCTCGAGCTTGCCCTCGTGGAGGATCGCGATGCGCGACTCCTCGCGCTGCACCACGTTGATGATCATCTCGCGCGTGCCGGTCGTCGGCGGCGCCGCCTCCTCCTCTTCGCCGCCCGTCGCCGCGATTTCCTCGATCACGTCCTGGAGCGACTCCGGCGTGGTCGATGGTTCGTCAAGCTCCACCGAGTCGTAGGCAACCGCCGGCGTTGGGGCGGCTTCGTTGTCGTCATCGCGCCAGCGACGGCGGCCATGCCGCCCGCGCTGCGCGCGGTCGCGCTCGCGGCCCCGTCCACGCCCGCCGCGACCGCGCCCGGCGCGTTCGACCGTGGGCGGCGCTTCGTCCGGCTCGAGCGGGTCGATCGCTTCGCGCGCCTCGACCAGCTCTTCCAGCTCCTCGTCCTCGATCACCGCGGGTGCCGCGAAGTCGCCGACGGTGTCGATTTCGACCGCCCCTGTGCCGCGCGCGTCGTCCGCCAGTTTCACGCTCTCAACCCGATCGTCGTCGAGCAGGTCCGCCAGGTCGTCGCTGGCCTCCACCTCGTCGCCGTGCAAAGTCCGAGAAGGCCCCAGCGGGTCCGCGTCGCCCCGCGGCTCGTCCGGCCGCGCGCCGCCGCGCGCTCCCGACGCACCCTCGCCGTGTTCGCGCATCATTTGCTGACGACGCTTGCGTCGCAGCCGACGCTTCTGGCTCGGCGACAGGCGTTGCTCGCTTTCCGACAAGCCGCCGGACTCGCCGGGGGTTGGCCCGGTCGGCGGCTGAACCGGACGCGACGTCTCGCCGCGCGCCGGCGGATCGACGCGCGGGCCGTCGCGCCGCGGCCCACGCCGGTCGTCGCGCCCGCCCCGACCACGCCCGCCGCGACCACGCCCGCCGCGACCCGGCTCATCGGCGCCGCGGCCCGGTTCTTCGGCCGGACGCGCCGGCGCGTCCGGGTGGGGCGCCGACTCGAATCGTGAAGCCGCCGGCGCTCGGAGCGGTTCGCCGGGCCGCACGGGCTCAACGCTCGGAGGCGCGGCGATCGGCGGCAGCGGTGCAACCGTCGGCGACGCGGCCGGCGCGGCCCGCGCCGCCGGTCGCGGCGCGGCCGGTGGGAACCGAATCACCACCGCGTTGCCAGATTGTTCGATCTGTGCCGCCGGCTGCACATCGGCGCGCGCCTCGCGACCCGCCGATGCCGCCACCGGGCCGTTGGTCGCCGCCGATTCAACCGGCGTGGCGACGACCGCGGGCTCGGCGGCGTCCCCGCGACCGCGCCGGCCGCGACCCCCGCGCCGGCCGCGCGGCGGCTTTGTTGCGCCGACCTCGCCGGGCAACGCCACCGTCAACTCGACCGCTTCGGGTTTCGAGGTCGCGAGCGCGTCCGCGTCGATCGCCGCGGCGGCGCGCTGCGGCTTCCTGCGACGCGGCTTTGCCGTACTGCTTTTGATTTTCTTACCCAAGAGAATTTCCTTCGTGGCTGTTCCGCGGCGCGTGTGCGCCCGCGGGATGTTCGTTCCAGGCCAACGCGACCCGCCGCACAACGAGGTGCTCCAGCGGACCGAGGGCCAATGCGGTCAGAATCTCGGCCGGGCGGGCCGTGCTGTCCTGCGAATAACGCAGGACCATGCGCAGTACGCCGTCGGCGAGCGTCAATTCCTCGACAAAGCGGCGGATTTCGATCCGCCGCGGGGGCTTCTTCGGCCCAAACGTGCGCTCCACGTGCAACTCCGGGCGCGCCAGGAGTTCGGCGATCGCGCCGTCGAGGCCGTCCACCGCCTGCGGCGGCAGCGTCACCTCGTAGGCGGCGGCGCGCGGCGTGCGGAGCCACGCCGGCGCGGGATTCAGCACTTCGTGCAGCGGCGCGCCCGTGGGCAGCACCGCGGCCAGCCGCTCAGAGAGTTCCGCACACGGCGCGTCTTCGCGCAGCGCCAACACCGCGAACTGGCACGTGGACTCCATTCCCACGCTCCGCGGAACCGGCAGCGAGAGGCGCGGCTTGGGGTTGAAACCGCGCGAAAACCACAGCGGCCAGCGCGCCCGCACCAGCGCCCGCGACAGCATCCGCAGCTCGTCGTGGTGCGCCAGAAAGCGCAAGTCGCCGAGCACGCTGTAGCGGGCGGCAACCGCGATCCGCACCTCGGGCGCGGAAGGCGCGATCTCGCGCGACGGAGCTTGTCGTTCGGGCGTTTCCAAGGTGGTCACACTAAGCCGCCTGATCCTCGTGATCCTCGTCTTCCGACTCGATCAACCCGCGCAGCTCGTCGCGCAGAAAGTTCATCACCTGCCGGTCGTTGTCGAAGCGCACCGCTGCACGCGCGACGCGGTGACACTGCTCGATCGTCGTCGAACGGACGATCCGCTTCACTTCGCCCATGTCCTTGGCCGCCATCGAAAAATGCCGCAGCCCCAGCCCCGTGAGGAGCATCGTGTAGATGGGCATGCCGGCCATCTCCCCGCACAACTCCACCTCGATCCCCGCCCGCGCCGCCGCCAACACGACGTGCCGGATCAGCCGCAGGACCGCGGGGTTGTGCGGCTGGTAGAGGTGCGCGACGCGCTCGTTGGCGCGATCGACCGCGAGCACGTACTGCGTCAGGTCGTTCGTCCCGATGCTGAAGAAGCGCACCTCGCGCGCCAGCGTCGCCGCCATCATGGCCGCGGACGGCGTCTCGATCATGATTCCCACCGGCACGTCGCGCCGGAACGGGATGTCCTCCTCGTCGAGATCCTCCATCACGTCGGCGAGCGTGGCCTTCGCCTGGCGCAGCTCGATGATCGTCGTGATCATCGGGAACATGATCCGCACGTCGCCGTGCGCGCTCGCCCGCAGGATCGCGCGCAGATGCGTCTTGAACAGGTCGAGATGCTGGAGGCAGTAACGCAGCGACCGCAACCCGAGGTCGGGGTTGTGATCGTGCTGCGGGCCGGCAAATGTGCTGATCTTGTCCGCCCCGAGATCCATCGTGCGGATCGTGATCGGCCGCCCGGCCAGATGCTCGACCGCCGTCCGCAACGACGCGTACTGCTCGTCCTCGCTCGGCAAACGGTCCTTGGCCAGAAACAGAAACTCCGTGCGATAGAGCCCGACGCCTTCGGCGCCCGCCTGCACCGCGAGGGCGGCGTCCTCCGGCAGCTCGATGTTCGACATGAGCGTCAGCCGCACGCCGTCGGTCGTCACCGCCGGCAGGTCGCGAAGCGAGCGCAACCCGAGCTCCGCTTCGCGATTCTGGCGCTCGATCCCGCGATAGCGCTCGACGGTTCGCTCGTCCGGGTCGGCGATCACGATCCCGTGCGTGCCGTCGACGACGAGCATTTGTCCGCCGGTGATGTCGCTCGTGATGTCGTTCAGCGCGACCACCGCGGGAATGCCGTACTTGCGGGCGATGATCGCCATGTGCGAGGTTTGCCCGCCCTCGTCGAGCGCGAAGCCGAGAATGTGCTGGCGATCGAGCGTGACGGCCTGCGACGGCGTGATGTCGTTGGCGACGATGATGACCGGCTCGGTCAGGCGCGTGATGTCCTCGCGCTCGCGGCCGAGGATGTGCCGCAGGACGCGCTTCTCGATGTCGAACAGGTCGCGGACGCGCTCGCGAAAGTACGGATCGCTCAGCGCGCGGAACTCGCGCTGGCGGCGGTTCATCTCCTGGCTGAACGCATAGGCGGCGGTGTATTGGTTCTTCTCGATCTGCTCGACGACCGCTTTGCGCAGCCGCTCGTCCGAGATGCACGCTTCGTGAAAGTCGAAGATGCGGGACGTGTTCTCGCCCAGCTTGCGCGCCACCGCGACCCGCAGCTCGGCGACTTCCTGCCGCGACGCCTCGAGCGCCGCGACGAGAGTTCGGACCTGCGAGGCGGTTTGAGCACGGTCGACCAGCCGGCGCGGAATGCGATACTCTTCCGTATCGAGAACCAGCGCCGGGCCGATCGCCACGCCGGGCGATGCGTTGATGCCTTTCTTCTGAATCATGGCCGCGCGGGATTGCCCGCGTCGCCGGCCGCGATCGGAAGCCGCGGGCCGGCTCAAGTCAGCGTCTTTCGCGTGGTCCCGGCCCCGGCAGCGTCCGTCGCTACCCGGGCTCGATGGTTTCCCCGAATCCGTCTTCGATCAGTTTCGCCAGCGCGTCGAGGGCGGCGTCCGAATCCTCGCCGTCCGCAACGACCCGCAACCGCGTCCCCTGCGTCGCGACCAGCATCAGGAGCTCCATCGGGCTCCGGCCGTCCGCCTGCCGCTCGCCGTTCACCACCTTGATGTCGGCGGCGAAGCGGGACGCGATGTCCACAAACTGCATGATCGGCCGAAAGTGCATCCCTTCCTTGTTCGGGATCACGACTTCTCGTTCGACCGCCACACGGATGGCCCTTGGTCCGCCGCGCTGGCGCGACGGACGAGCGTTCAGGACGCCAGCA
This sequence comes from Phycisphaerae bacterium, assembly GCA_050184295.1. Lineage (GTDB taxonomy): Bacteria > Planctomycetota > Phycisphaerae > UBA1845 > Fen-1342 > JBFXAM01. Next base: position 11,522 of record JBFXAM010000046.1, read on the forward strand.
GTTTTTCGTCCGCCTCACGAAGCAACTCGAAAACCGCCTCCGCACTGGTCGCTTGGCGAAGGAACTTGCGGAACTTCTCCTGCTGCAAATGCCGAAACACCAGATCCATCGCCCGCAGGTGTTCTTCCGCCTGGTCCGCAGGACTCAGGATCAAAAACACCGCGAACACCGGCTCGCCGTCCAAGGACGAGAAGTCGATGCCCGTGTTGCTCCGCCCCACGGCGGCCACGACGCGCGACAAACCCTCGATCTTCGCGTGCGGGGCGGCAACGCCGCGCCCGAATCCGGTTGTTCCGCGGGTGCGCTCCCGGGCGATGATCGAGCGCACGATCCCGTCCACATCCGCCGCCGCAATCGCACCGGCCGACGCGAGCGCCTCGACCAACTCGCGAATCACGCCGTTGCGATCGGTTCCCGTGCACTCGGCCACGATTGCGTTTCGCGGAACCAGATCGCGCAGTTTCATGTCGCTCTCCGCGGCGTCGCGTGGGTCACGAGCTCGGGTGCTTGCGATTGCGGAGCTTCTCCTTGTGTCGACGGATCTGCGCCTCGACCTCTTCGAGCAGAATGTCGACCGCCGCGTAAATGTCGTCGTGAGTCTCGTTCGCAATGAATGGATCCGACCGGTCGGCGTGCACGATCATCTTGGCCGTGTGCTTCCCGTTCTGCCCGTCGAGCACGACCTCGATCGACTGGATGCGATCGTAAAACCGCACGAGCTTCTGGGCCTTCTCGGTGCAGTACTCCTTCAACGCGTCGGGAACACCCATGTGCCGCCCGGAGACTGTCACCTGCATCGAAAGCTCTCCTCTGCCCGCGGGCGCACGCGGGACACCGACGACGCCGTTTCCCGCGCGCCGCCGACCGCTGCCGCCGCGCCCGCGTGCAGCGCGGATCGACAATCGCCCCGGGGACTGTATCGGAATACCCGCGCAGGCGTCAAGCTCACCGGCCGGCCACCAGCGCGCCCGCAATCAACGCAACCTCCGATGCACAAAAGCATTATAGGCGGAACAGCGGGCGGGAAGGTCATCCCGGCGATTACTCGACGGCAAGATGCGGCGTGTCAGGTCCGAACGGCGCGCGTCGAGTCGCGTTCGATCAGTTGCGGCGCTACCTGCACCGACTGAAACGCGTCGGCCCGCGCCTTCGTGAGTCGCTGCGTCGCGGTTTCGATCGCGCGCTGGCCGATCTCCGCGCCGGAATAGTCGACCGTCGTGAGCGCCGGCGCGACCTCGGCGGCCAGTGCGTCGTTGCCCTGACCCATGACGGCAATGTCGACGCCGGGCGCGAAACCAAGCTGCCGGCACGCAAGCATGACGCTCAGCGCGAGCGCGTCGTCGGACGCGCCGATGCCGCTCAACCCCTCAAGCCGCCCACGCAAAGCCTCGACCAGTGCGCTCGCCGACACGTGCGCATCCACCGCGAGCACCGCTCGGGACACGTCGACTCCATGCTCATGCACGATCGCCTCGAAGCCGGCGCGGCGCTCGGACGCGCCGAGAAAGCGATTGCGATGCACGTAAAGAATCGAACGCGATCCCTCGCGCAGCAACCGCCGCGCGACCAGGCGCCCCGATTCGGCGTAGTCGGGCGCGATCACGTCGCACGCCAAATCTTCCAGCGGATAGCAGGACACGACCGGACGCGCGCCCACCGCCGTTCGCAGCGCCGCCGTCACCTCCAACGCCAGCGGACAAGCCACCAGAATCGTGTCGATGCGGTCGGCGGAAAAGCGATTCAGTCGGTCCGCGGCGGCGCCGGGGTCGGCTTCGAGCTCCAGCGGATAAACCACCTGATGGGTGGCCTCGGCGTGATGCACGACGCCGTGCAGGAACGCGAGGTTGAGCGGTGTCGAGAGGTTGTCGAGGAGCGTGACGCAGGCGAAATTGCGGCCGGTGGCAAGCGTGCGAGCGGCGTGGCTGGGGATGTAGTTGAGCTTTCGGCACGCGTCGAGGACGCGCTGTTTGGTCTGCGAACTGATGTCCGGGCGGTCGTTCAGCGCCCGCGAAACCGTGCCTCGCGAGAGGCCGGTCTGCCGGCTGATGTCTTCGATCGTGACTTTGGCCATGGACGCGTCCTTGCGGCGGTGCCGGCTGCCGTTTCCCCGCGCTCCGGAGACTTGCCGAAAGCGAAACCCGAGTCACGCAATTCCACGATTCTACCGCGCGGACCGCCAGTTGCAATCCGTCGGACCGATACAAGCGAGGGAAGCGTGCAGGGCAGACGTGTTTCTACGGGACCGGAGCGGCGCCGCGCCGTCTGGCGCGCCGCGCGGGAAACGACGCAGCCGGGCAATTGCCCGGCCGCGCCCAAGTATCGGACAGAGTTTGCGTTACGTGCCGGCGATTAGGGTCGCGGGCCGACCAATTCGTCCAGCAGCTGAGGCACGTCCTGGAACCCGATCTGCGTGTTGTACTGCTCTCCGCCGAAGAGCGGCGAGCTCGTGAAACTGATCGGGATGCCCGCATCGAGCGCGACATAATGCATCACGTCGTTGGGGTTGTCGACGTGCCGCAGGCCCAGCAGGTGCCCGATCTCGTGCGCCGCGGTCTCGCCGATGTACGTCGCGAGATCCGTCGAGGTGAGCATCGGAAAGGCGGCGCGGATCGCTTCCGTCGAGATGACGGCGGCGCCCGTGAGCGTGTCGTTGCGGATGTCGATGTAGTCGGCTATGCCGTAAAACCCGTCGAACGTCGCGGCCCCGCCGAAGTAGACGCGCTGGAACGGCGCCTCCGGCGGCGGTTGGTCGGTGGTCGTGATCGCCACATTCCAATTCGTGTACAGCGCCCGCACGGTGTCGAGGATGCGGCTCTTCATGATCGCGGTGTCGGCGGGCGGAAAGCCCAGCGCCGCCGCGTCGAACGGCGCGATGTTGCGGGCCGGCTGGTCCGCGATGCGGATGCCCTGGCCGCCGACGAAATCGAGCAGCACGCGCTGCTGGCGCTGCGTGGCGCCCGCGCCGCGCTGCACGCGCACGCTCACCCCGTCGCCGCTGTCGACCACCACGAAGTGGTTCTGACTGTTGTGGCCGATCGTCACCTTGGTCTCGGGCGTCAGCAGGATGAACGAATCCTGGTACCACGCGATCGCCTTGCGGTCCGAGTCGAGCAACAGCACGCTGTAGAACGAATCCTGAAACACCTGTCGATAGCCCGGCGTCGTCAGCAGGCTCACGAAGAGCCGGTCGCCCGCCGCCAGCGGACCCAGGTCGAAGATCTGCCGCTGGTTCGTCGGCGCGACCACGACCGCGGCCCGGTCGCCGAGCAGCGGAATCCGCGGCGTGAAGTTGTCGATCGACGCCGTGAACGGCGCGACGACGTTGATGGTCGTGGTCGCGTAGGTGCGCACCGGCGTGGTTCGGTCGGTCTGCACTTCCGACCAGAGGAAGTAGGTGCCGGGATTCACGCTGCGCAGGTCGAGCGCGGTCGGCACCGTGAGGTTCAGGTCGTTGCCCTGGCGGGGATTCGTGTCGAGCTTGATGTCGTTGCGCGCCAGCACGCCAACCGCCAGGCTGGCGCCGTCCGGCGAGAACGCGACCGACGCGATCGGCGACGTGCAGGGCGCCAGCGAGCGCAGCTGGGCGCCGGTGGCCACCGTCCATAAACGGACCGTGCCGTCGAACCCGCCGGTCGCCAGCAGCGTGCCGTCCGGCGAGAACGCGACGGAGCTGAGCCGATTGGTGTGACCGGTCAGGGTGCGAATCTCGGTTCCGCCGGTGATGTTCCAAAGTTTGGCGGTGCGGTCGTCGCTCGCGGTCGCGACCAGCGTGCCGTCCGGGGAGATCGCGACGCCCGAGACGCTGTTGGCGTGCCCACTGACCAACTGACCGCTCGTGAACTGCGGGCCGAACGTCGCGATGTTCACGCCGTTGGTCGCGTCCCACAGCCTGGCGGTCTGGTCCACGCTGCCGGTCAGCACCAGCGTCGCGTCGCGCGGGGAGAATGCGACCGCGGTCACGCCGAACGCGTGCCCGACGAACGTCCGCACGACGTTTCCGCCCGCGACGCTGTAGAGCGTCGCGGTGGCGTCGTCGCTGCCCGAGAGCACTTGCGTGCCATTGGGCGAGAACGCGACCGCGTTCACCGCCTGCGTGTGCACGCGGAACTCGCGAAGCACGGCGCCCGTCGACGTGTTGCGCACCAACACGCCGCCGTCGCCGAGCCCGCAGACGAACAGCGTGCCGTCCGGCGAGACCGCCGCGGACGTGACGATCGCCGTGTTGCCGCCGTACGACTGCCGGACTTCGCCGGTCGAAGCGTTGTAGAGCCGCAGGGTCTGGTCATCGCTGGCCGTGAGGATCGAGGCCCCGTCGGGCGTCCAGACGGCCGCCCGGACGCGCCCCGCGTGACCGAGGAACTCGCCTTGCAACGCGCCGCTGCTCACGTTGTAGCGGACCGCCTTGGCGTCGCACGGATCGGCATCGCCGTCGAGACCCGCCGCGAGCATTCGCGGCGTGCCGGCGGTGACGTCGAACACCACGCTGACCCAGAGCGGCGAATCCGGCGACACGACCAGGTTGTTGATCTCCGCCGATGGCGAGCGGAACTGAATCGTCGGGCGGCGGATGCCCACCTCGATGATCTGCTCCGCCTGGCTGGTCACGCCGGTGTTGTCCGTGATCGTAAGCCGCGTCCGGAACGTGCCGGGACTTGCAAACGTGTGCGCGACGACCGGCAGCAGCTCGCGCGAGCCGTCCCCGAAGTCCCACTGGTAGCTCTCGATCTCGCCGTCGGGGTCGAACGACTGGGTCGCATCGAAGTTGAAGATCGCCGGCGCCGACTCCGCCGCCGTGCGATCGACGCGGATGATCGCGATCGGCTCCTGCGTGACAAAGATCGTCACGGTGCGGGTCGAGGTCTGGTTGGCGTCGTCGCGAAGCGTGAGCGCCACGCGATAAGTCCCGGTCGCGGTGAAAGTGTGCGTGGGGGCGATCTCGCGGCTCGTCTGGCCGTCGCCGAAATCCCAGACGCGATCGATGATCAGCCCGTCGTCGGTGCTGCCGGCGGAACTGAAGCGCACCACGAGCGGCGCGACGCCGCGCGTCACGTCTGCGCTCAGCACGATGGTCGGCGGCAGGTTGAAGGAGAGCCCGCCACCGCCGCCCGTACCCGTGCCGGGGAGGCAGCCCGATAAGTTGATCTGCATGAGAAGAAACGGAAAGGCGGCTGCCGCGAGAAACACTGAACGCCCGTGAGGCATGTCTCGGCTCCTGTAATCGCGCGGGCCCGCGCCTTGCGCCCCTAAGAGTATGGGTAGGACAAAGAGTCGCATCAAGAGCTTGGCTTCACCGGTTTCGCGGTGTACGATCAGCACTGCTCGTTTGGGGGGAGCAGGGCGAATTGCCGACCACGGTCCCAGGAGGCTCGGATGCGCACCTTCGGCTGCTCTCTCGCACTCGCGCTTTTTTCGCTCCTGCTCCCGGGCGGCTGCCCGACCGCGGGGCTCATTCCCACCAGCGAATTTGACGCGGTCGGCCGCTCCGACACCGGATTCAACACCACCGGAGCCCCAACCACCACTGCCGGCGGGTCCGCGATCGGCGGAAGCTCGACCGCGACCGGCGGCGGAACCGCGTCCGACGACCTCACCGCCCGCTTTCCCGCCTGCGGCGAACCGCTCAGCGCCGCCACCTGGAAGGCCGAAGTGCTCCGCCTGGTGAATCGCGAACGCTCGAACCGCGGCCTGCCGACGCTTTCGCGGAGCGACACGCTCGAGAACCAGGCCGAGCAATACGCCTGCGAGATGATCCAGGACGGGTTCTTCGCCCACGTGAGCCCGGTCACCGGCAGCACGCTCGCGCAGCGCGCCAGCGAGTTCCGCTACAACTACTACGTCATCGGCGAAAACCTCGCCGCCGGGCAGACCTCGCCCGAGCAGGTCGTGCTCGACTGGATGAACAGCCCCGGGCACCGCGCCAATATTCTCGACGAACGCTTCATCGAGATCGGCATCGCCGTCCGAGCCGGCGGAACCTATGGCCTGTACTGGGTGCAGGAATTCGGCCTGCCGCAGAACACCGGCACGCGACCGTGACTTCCTGGCGGGCGCTGGGGCTGACGCCGCGAGACGCCTGCGCGCGGGACGTGGTCGCGGCCGCTGCCGAGGGTTGTGCGGCTCCGACGGGTGGCGCCGGGCAGGTTGGTCCAACCTCGACCGAATTTCAAACATCGCTCGACGCCCAACTTCCCCTCAATTCCTCGCCACGCCGCCGTGCTGGCGGTCGGTTGCCGTGACGGACGGCCACTCGTGCGGTTTTCGCGCGAGATCACGCCGGACGTCTGCCGACGCGGACGAGACTTCCGCTCGCTCGATCGCGGCCGGACGTCCGCGGACCGGTCCGATATCGCACGTGTCGATCGGGCGGCGCGCTCGATGACACTCGTCCGCGCAGGCCGAAGCCCGCGGCTCAGCGGCGCTGGACGTTCGTGGATCACACTCTAGCGGTGCGCCGACGCGCCCTGGGCGCCGCCGATCCGCATCGCATAGAAGCTTCGCCACACGAACACCGCGGACACCAGGAAGAACGCGACGGCGAGCCCGGCGGTGATGTTGCTGTGCGTAAATGTGCCGGTCAGGTCGTTGCGGGTCTTTAGGTGGATCGCGAGTTCGACCGCGAGCAGCCCGAAGAGCGTCGTGAACTTGATGACGGGGTTCATCGCCACGGAGCTCGTGTCCTTGAACGGATCGCCGACGGTGTCGCCGACGACCGTCGCGTCGTGCAGCGGCGTGCCCTTCTTCTTGAGTTCGGTCTCGACGATTTTCTTGGCGTTGTCCCAGGAGCCGCCGGCGTTGGCCATGAAGATGGCCTGGAACAACCCAAACAGCGCGATCGAGACGAGGTAGCCGATGAAGAAGAACGGCTCGACGAACGCGAACGCGAGCGTGCCGAAGAAGACGCACAGGAAGATGTTGAACATGCCCTTCTGCGCGTACTCGGTGCAGATGGTGACCACCTTGCGGCTGTCCTCCACGCTGGCCTTGGTGGCGCCTTCGAGCTTGATGTTGGCCTTGATGAACTCCACCGCGCGATACGCGCCGGTGGTGACGGCCTGGGTGCTGGCGCCCGTGAACCAGTAGATCATCGCGCCGCCGGCGATGAGGCCGAGCAGGAACGGGGCGTGCATGATCGAGAGGTTGGTGACGAAGGCCGGCTGAAGCCCGTTGGTGAGCACCATGATGATGGAGAAGATCATGGTCGTGGCGCCGACGACCGCGGTGCCGATGAGTACCGGCTTGGCGGTGGCCTTGAAGGTGTTTCCGGCGCCGTCGTTTTCCTCGAGCAGGTGTTTTGAGCGATCGAAGTTGGGTGCGAAGCCGAAGTTTTTCTGCAAGTCCTCGCGAATGCCGGGAAGCTGCTCGATGGTCGAGAGCTCATAGACGCTCTGGGCGTTGTCGGTCACGGGACCGTACGAATCGACCGCGATCGTCACCGGGCCCATGCCGAGGAACCCGAACGCCACCAGGCCGAAAGCGAACACCGCGGGTGCGATCATGATCTGGTCGAAACCGAAGGTGCTGACCGCGTAGGCGCCGCCCATGAGCAGGATGATGACGATTCCCAGCCAGTACGCGCTGAAGTTGCCCGCGACGAGCCCCGAGAGGATGTTGAGCGAGGCGCCGCCCTGCTCGGAGCTGGTGACGACTTCACGCGTGTGCTGCGAACCGGTCGACGTGAAGATCTTCACCAGCTCGGGAATGATCGCGCCCGCGAGCGTGCCGCAGGTGATCACGGTCGACAGCTTCCACCACAGCGTGGTGTCGCCGGCGATGCTGGGGATCAGCACGTACGAGGCGGCGTAGGTCAACCCGATCGAGACGAACGACGTCAGCCACACGAGCGACGTCAGCGGCGCCTCGAAATTCATATTGTCGGCATTGCCGTACTTGGCGGTCGCGAAGAACTCGTTGACCTGGTAGGACACGCCGCTGGCGATCACCATGATGACGCGCATCGCGAAAATCCACACCAGCAACTGCACCTGCACGACCGGGTTCGCGATCGCCAGCAGGATGAAACTGATCAGCGCGACGCCCGTCACGCCGTAGGTCTCGAATCCGTCCGCCGAGGGACCGACCGAGTCGCCGGCGTTGTCGCCGGTGCAGTCGGCGATCACGCCGGGATTGCGGGCGTCGTCTTCCTTGATCTTGAAAACGATCTTCATCAGGTCGGAGCCGATGTCGGCGATCTTGGTGAAGATGCCGCCGGCGATCCGCAGCGCCGCGGCCCCCAGCGACTCGCCGATCGCGAAGCCGATGAAGCACGGGCCCGCGAGGTCGCTCGGCACGAACAGCAGGATGATGAGCATGATCAGCAGCTCGACGCTGATCAGCGCCATGCCGATCGACATGCCCGCCTTCAGCGGAATGCTGTAGCACGGAAACGGCTTGCCCTTCAGGCTCGCAAACGCCGTCCGGCTGTTGGCGAACGTGTTCACGCGGATGCCGAACCACGCGACGCCGTAGCTGCCGGCCATGCCAACGAGGCTGAAGAAAACAATGATCGCGAGCTTGTACGCGGGAAATCCGGTGCCCATCGCGCCGCTGGCGGTCGGGTGCGGCGCCAACCAGCCGTAGTAGGCCAGCACGGCGGCGGTGATGAAGACCCAAAGAATCAGCAGGAACTTCCCCTGCTGAATGAGATAGGCCTTGCACGTTTCGTAGATGAGTTCGGAGATCTCGCGCATGGACTGGTGCACGGGCAGCGCCTTCAGCCGGCCGTACGTCGCGGCGCCGAAGAGCAGCCCCAGCACGCAGACCCCCAGACCGCCAAGCAGCAGGTTGTGTCCGCTGAGACCGAGAAAGGTCATCTTCACCGTCTGGTTCTTCAGATCCGGCAGGATCAGATTGGCCTCGCCGCCGGGTTTGTGCGTACTCTCGTGGGCGGCGGGTGCAGGGTCGGCCGTCTGTCCGAACGCATCAACCGACAGGAACGCCGCACAGCCCGCCAGCGCAAGCGCGACGACGCCCGTCATCCACGCCGACTTCTCGATCCGGGGTGAGGGAATCACTGACAACGCCTCCTCGGCTTGATCCGCAAGCTCGTCTGGTTTCGTGACAACTCGAAAATCGCGACGGGATCGCACGGCCGCGCGCCGTGTTCCACTTCGTGCGCCACTTCAAGCCGCGACCCCTTGCCTGGGGCTGCCGCCGGCCGCCGGCGGATCAGACCGCAGACCCGGCGGCGCGTCGCCGGGCGCACCATGAGCGCGCACCCGCGACCGAGTCGTCGATTCTGCGTTAATCCTGCAAACGCGTCAAGAGCGCGGGCACGCCTGCCGGCAGCTGGAGCGCGAGAGCGCGAGGCGCGTCTCGCTCAGGGCTGTAATGCTGCGGCCCGACGGAGCGGGTCGATGACCCGGAAGGCCCCGAGGTCTCCGTTCCGGCGGTCGCCGACGAGCGTCGCGACGACCGTAATCGCGACGTCACCGTCCAACCCCCCGGATGCACGCCCCGCGCCGGCGCTCAACCCGCGTGCTCGTGTCAACGAACGGTTCGCACAACCCCATCTGAGCTGCATCCCGCGTTCCGCCGCGGGCACGGTGTCACGCGGCCCTTGCGAATGCCGGCGGAACGCGGCAGACTGACGTCGCGTCCGCTCCCGCGGGCCACCGAATCCGCAATGCGACCGCGCCGCGTCCGCGCGGTGTACAACTCTTCCGGGGTCACGCGTGACGGCGTTGCAGATCGTGCGAACCGTCGGACCGGCCTGCGTGTGCGCAGCACTCGTCGCTGGCTGCGCCGGCCGGAATGAGCTGACGCTCGAGCAGGACTTCGCGCCCCCCGCACAGCGGCAGCTCCAGTTGACCAGCACGACGGCGTTCTGCGACGACGCGGACGGCCGACGCGAATTCCTGCTCGCGTTCCCCCTCCCGGGCTCCGCCGACGGGCCGCGCGACTTCCTGCTCTTTCTCGACCTGCCGGCCCAGCCCGGCGAATCCGTGATTGCTCCGGAGCGCAGCGACGCCGCCCGCGGATTCCTCATCCAGAAGGTCGGACGCTTCGCCGGCAAGGCTGTGCTGATCGATGGCGTCGTCACGTGCCGGCGAGACCTCCTGCACGCGCGGCGCTGGCATGTCTCGATCGCGGCCAACTGCAATGACGAGACGCGCGTCCGCGGCGGCGCGTGGGCCGAGCCCGCGCCGCACGAGCTCGCGGCGTTTCGCCGCCGACACACCGGAGATCTCGACGAACTCGCGGCCAACGTCCGCGCCGCGCCCGCCGCACCGACGGCCGCCGATGACAGCGACTCGCGCGAGTCCGCCCGCGCGGACCCGGCACCCGCGGGCGCTGCCGGGCCGACCCCGGCGACCCGCATTGTCGCACCCGCCGGCGCCGCCGCGCCGACCGATGCCGCCGTTCGGCCGGACGGCGCCGCGTCCTCGCCCGGAGCGCCTGCGCCGTGAACACGTTTGAAGTGAGTGTGTCGGGCTGGTTCGCGGCGGCGCACCAGTTGCGAATGCCCGACGGGGGGCTGGAGCGTCTGCACGGGCACAACTGGCGCGCGACGATCACTTATGCCGGCCCGCAACTCGACGAAATGGAAGTGCTGGTCGATTTCACGCGCCTCAAGCCCGCGCTCGACGCCATCCTCGCCGCGCTGCACGACCGCCACCTGAACGAGCTGCCCGCGTTCGCGACGCGCAACCCGTCCGCGGAGAACGTCGCGCGGCACATCGCCGAGCGGCTGGCGGCGGAGTTCAGCACACCGGCGCGGCTGGCGTGCGTGGAAGTGGAGGAGACGCCCGGATGTGTGGCGCGCTTTCGCCCGTGAGGTGCGGTGTCAGCGCGCGCCGAGCGCCCGCGACCGGAGCGGCGCGTAGGTCGCCAGCAGGTCGAGGATCCGCTGCCGCACGATCGTCATCGCCTCCTCGTCGCTCAGACCCGCAAGGTCAGCGGGCGTCAGCGGCTCGCCGTACGCGACATACACGCAGCCGGGCAGCGGGAGCGGCGAGTGCCGCGGCCAGGCGTCGAACGCGCCGAGGATGAGCGTGGGGATGAGCGGCACGCCGGTCTTGCGGGCGAGCAACACCACGCCGGGCTGCATCGGCGCGATCGAGCCGTCGCGCGTGCGCGTGGCCTCGGGGAACGCGACGAGCAGACCGCCGGCGCGCAGAATGCGCAGCGACTCCTTGATCGCCGCCATGTCGGCGGTGCCGCGCTTCACGGGGAATGCGTTCAGCGAGCGGATCAGGCGATCGAAACGCCCGCCTTGGAACAGCGTGTGCCGGGCCATGAAGTGCGCCTCGCGATGCAGCGCCAGCGCCGCCAAGACGGGGTCGAGAAAGCTCTGGTGATTCGCGATCAGCAGCCCGCCGCCGCTGCCCGGCACGTGCCGCCGCTCGAATACGCGCCCGCGCAGATAGAGCACGAAAAACCAGCGGCAAGGCAGGCGGCACAACCGCCACCACCAGCGCACGCCGGGCACCGGCTCCAACGCGCCCGCGCGGCGCGACGCCCGCGCCGCGACTCCACTGCCGGTGTCGGCGAGCGAACCGGCCAGCGCGTTCGAAGCGATCGTCATGTCGTCTCGCGAAAAGCGCGGGGGCCGAGCAGCCCCGCGGCGACGAGGCCCCGTCGAACCGAACGAGCGCGGCGGTCAGAGCGCGGCGTGCGAATCGCGACCGGCCGCGAGCGTCTGCGGATCGACCAGCCCGCGATCGACCAGGTGCCTGACGATCTGGTCGACCACTTCGTGGATCGAATGGTGCGTGCTGTCGATGAAGATCGCCCCTTCCGGCACAACCATCGGCGCGACCGCCCGCTCCGCGTCCGTGCGGTCGCGGTCGATCACCTTTTGCAGCACGTCCTCGTAGGTCACGTCCTCGCCGTCGGCGATCAGCTCGTGATAACGCCGCTCCGCCCGCTTCTCGGGCGCCGCGTCCATGAAGAAGCGTGCGTCGGCGTCGGGGAAAGCGACGCTGCCCTGATCGCGCCCCTCCGTCACCATGGTGCCGAGCCGCTGGCCGATCTTGCGCTGCTTCTCGACGAGCACACGCCGTACGCCCGGCGACGCGGCGATGTAGCGGGCGTGGTCGCTGACGCGCGTGCCGCGGATCTCCTCGGTGACGTCATGCCCGCGGAGCGTGACGCGAATGTGCGTCGGCCCCAGGTCGAGCCGGTATTCGTCGCCCGCCGCCAAGCGCGTCAGGGCGTCGTCGTCGGTCAGGTCGACGCCGTCCTCAAGCGCCGCGAGCGTCACGACCCGGTACATCGCGCCCGTGTCGAGGTAGGGGATCCCCAGCCGGGCCGCCACCTTTCGCGCCACGGTGCTTTTCCCTGAGCCTGCCGGCCCGTCGATCGTGATAATCATGTGCTCGGCTCTGCGCTCTCGATTTCCAACGAATCCGGCGGGATTATAGCGACCATCGCCGGGGCCGGCTGCGCTGTCCGCGCGGCAAGCCGGAACGCGTCGACGGAGAATCACATGGCTCGCGCCAAGACGATCATGGTGGACATGGACGGCGTGATCTGCACCGAGGAGCGCACCTTCGAGCGCGCCCTCGCCCAGCCGCTCGACGGCGCGCGAGACGCCCTCGCGCAGCTCAAGGCCGCCGGACACACCGTGATTGTCTACACCGGTCGGGGATGGCCTGAGTATCGCGCGACCAAGCAGTGGCTCGACGACCACGGCATGCAGTATGACGCGATCCACATGGGCAAGCCGATCGCCGACGTGTGGATCGACGACCGCGCCCTGCGGTTCACGAACTGGAACGACGCGCTGCGCGACCTCGGCGCCTGACGTCGCCGCCGACGGCGTCCCCGCGGCGCGTGCTACCGCTTTGCAAGCGCCAGCAACGACCAGCTCAACGTGGGCGAATCGGGAAATCTCCGCGCCGCCGCCGCAAGTGGCGCACGAACGGTCGTCTCAAGATCGTCGCTCGAACGCAGCGTGTCGATCGCCCGCCGGCTCAGCATGACCGACCAGCTTGCTCCGGCGCGCGCCACAGCGCCGCCCGCGGTAGGCGGAGACACGGGTGCGTGCGACCCCGAGCCCGCAGCACTCCAGAGCGCCTGCAAACCCGCCGCGATCAGCACGACGGCGGCGGCGCGCGCCAGTCCGCGCGCCCAGAGCACCCGCGCCTGCTGCCGCCCGGGGGCGCCCGCGCGACCGACGCGAACCCGGTGTGTGTCGAAATCGGCCGCGGCCTCCCCCACCACCGCCGCGGCGCGATTCGCGCTGCGCAGCGCCGCCCCGCGTAACGGCGCGGTGCGCTCGACATCGTGCCATGCGGGCGCCACGCGCTCCGCTTCCCTCCACGCCGGCGCCGTGCCGCGCACCGCGCGCTCCGCGTCGCGCAGCGCCGCGACCCGCGCCGCGCACAAGGCACAATGCGCCAGGTGTGCCCGCGCCGCGGCTTCGTGCCCGCCGAGCGACTCGCCCGCGACCAGGTCAGCCAGGTGCTCGTGAAGCTCTTCACAGGTCATGAGTGCGTCTCCGAAACCCCGGGCGCGAGCCGCGCGCGGATCGCGTCGAGGGCCCGCAGGTAATGCGTTTTCGCGGTCGAAACCGCGATGCCCAGCTCCGCGGCCACTTCGCCGAACGAGCACTCGTCGAAACACTTCGCCAGCAACACGAGCCGCTGCTGCTCGCTCAACGCCGCGATCGCCGCCCGCACGATCGCCGCTTCGTCCGCCGCGCCCGGCGTGGCCGGCGTCTGCGCCTCCCCGAATCGTTCGAGCGCGACCGCCCGCTCCCGCCGCACGCGCTCCCGCGCCGAACGCCAGCGGTCGATGATCACGGACGACGTCGCCCGCCGCAGCCACGCCCGCGCGGCCCCGTCGCTTTCGAATCGCACGCCCGCATGCAGCAGGCGGACGAATACGTCCTGCAGCGCGTCGAGCGCGTCGTCGTGCCGCCCGCACAGGCCGAACGCCCAGCGATACACACGCGCCCGGTGCGCCGCAAAGCAGCGCTCGACATCGGCGCGGTGGTCGGCGGTGCATGCCGGCAAGTCGTGCGTTCCTCGCGACCGCGACGTGCGCCGGCCCCAGCCGGCCGCCCGGACCGCGCGCCGCCGCGGCGCGGCTCCGTCGTCCCGCCCCGAAGCCGGCGCGGGCGTCCATCGCTCGACGGACGGCGGCATCAGCGTTCCGCGGCGCGTTCGGCGTTCGGCCCGACGCGGCTCAGCGCAGTCAGCGTCTGGGGACGATCGTAGAGCGCCTTGCCCGGAAACTTCCAGACGACGGCGCCGTCTTCGACCAGGTCGCCGTCGTGCGCGATCAGCTTTCCCGGCAACGCGACGCGCACTTCGAACGTCTCGTCGCCGATATCCTCGGTCACGGCTCGGCGGGCCTGCTCCAGATCGTACGCGGCGAAGAACTGCTCGATCTGCCGCCTGGGCGCGCCCAGGTCCATGAGCGTTCGGCGGAGCACGTCGCGGGCGTCGGTTGTGAGGCGGCGGCCGAACTCATCGATCTGGCGGTCGCGCGCTTCACCCCCGGGCTGCTGGAGCAGCGCGACGACCGGCGCGACCTCGGCGCCCTCGAAGTGGCGCGTCACGGCGGCGCGCAGCAGCAGCTCGAAATGGCCCGGCCATTTCTCGCCCACGGTATCCACCGCGAGCTGGACGAACTGGGCGTGCTTGCTGGCTTCGATCGTCCGCAGCGCCCGCACCAGGTCGCTCAGCTCGTCAGTGCTCAGCTCGGCGAGATCCTTGCCCTCGGCGGCCTTGAACACGCCGGCTTCCTGGAGCGCGCTCTTGAGATACTCAAACCGCGCCTGCTCGCGCGGCTGGTAGACGCGCTTGAAGTGATAGAAGGTGCCGTCCGCACGGCGCTCGACGCGCACGTCGGTCGGAAACTGCAACGCGGTCTCGTGATTCGCGTCGTCCTGCGGCGCGAACGACGTCGGCAGCGCGCTCCCCGCGGGCAAGTCGAGGGTCGCGACGCGCCGGAACTCCTGCTTGCCGTCATCCTTCGTCACCGTCTCGTCATCGACGCGCCAACCGGTCCGCAGATCGGGCATTTGATCGCCCGTGAACACATCCTGCGGTTCGCCCTGAATGCGCATCTCGATTCGCACGGCGCCGTTCGGGCGCACCGTGATCGTTTCCTTCCGCTCCAGGCAGCCCACGAGCGCCGCAAGCGCGAGCGGCGTCGCCGCGACCAGACAGACGGTACGCAATCCTGTGATCGACTGAAGCATCTCCAGTCCTCCGCGGTGTAATCGAGCGCTCGGTTATCAGGCGTTTCACGCCGCCACGCCGCGGCCCGCCTGTCCGTGTTCCACCTTGAGAACGTTGCCGACTGTGAATTGGACGACAGCCGCACCGATGAAATGGCTAAGATGGTCTGCTCGATTCGGGCGGCAGGCGCGCGTCGGCGGACCCGCGGACGCGGCGCCGGTCATGATCCCAGCGCAGGCGAGAACCCATGGACGGGACGAGAATCGCGGAGCGGGCGAAAATCCGAAGGCGTCAGCCCGGCCGGGCCCGCGCCGTGCGAGCGCGCATGCACCGCCTGAGGCAGAATCGCGCGGGCGTTCGGCGCACGGTCAACTACGTGTGGCTGGTCGGCGGGTTGATCGGCATGTTCGCCGCCGGCGGCGTGTTCGGTTGGTCATTGCGCGCCCGCACAGCGACGCCCGCCGTGCCGCTCGCGCGCCCCGTCGCCGATCCGCTGGCCACGCCGGCCACCGGCTATTCGTGGAGCGATCTGCCCGACCCGACGTTTCCGGTGCCGGCCTACGCGCGCTTCCTGGCGGGTGCGACGGTCGTGCTCGACCCGGGTCACGTCGGGCAGAACCTCAAGGGCAAGTCGCCGAATTTCAAGCGCGGTCCGACCGGGCTGCGCGAAGCCACTGCAAATCTCAATGTCGCGCTCTACCTGCGCGAGTTCCTCACCGCGGCGGGGGCCACGGTGGTCCTCACGCGCGAGGAGGATCGCTCGCTCGATCTCACGGACGCCGAGGATCTCCGCGCCCGCGCCGCGGTCGCCAACCAGCACCGCGCCGACCTGTTCATCTCGTTGCACCACAACGCGTCGGATACGACGACGACGAACTTCTCGTCGCTCTGGTATCACAAGTCGCCGGACCAGAGCAAGGCCAGCCTCGCCGCCGCCCGCTACCTGCTCACCGGGCTCAACGACGCCCTGCGACTCGAAAACCAGCTCGAATGTCCGATCCTCAGCGACGAGCTGCTCTACGCCGACGGCGGCCTCGCCGTGCTGCGTCACGCGCGCGTGCCCGCGGTGCTGGTCGAGTCGTCGTTTCACAGCAATCCGCTCGAAGAGCAGCGCTTGAAGGATCCGGTCTACAACCGGCGCGAGGCCTACGGGCTCTTCCTCGGGCTCGCCCGTTGGGCGCAGGCCGGGTTGCCGCGCGTCCGCGTGCTCGAACCCGCCGAGGGGCGCGTGCGGCCCGGAGAGAAGATCGTGATCGCACTCGACGACGGGCTGAGCGGGCGCGGCGGCTGGGGCCAGGAAAAGGTCAAAGTCCTCGCCGATTCGATCGTCGTGAAGCTCGACGACAAGCCCGTCGAATTCTCGGCCGACCTGCTGCGCGACCGGCTGACGCTGACCGTTCCAGCAGACACCGCCGCCAGCGCGCGGACGCTGTATGTGAACTTCTCGAACATCTTCGGCAACTGGGTCATTCATCCCGCGCTGGCGATCGAGGTCGCACCCGGCGCGCCCACGCGCCCCGCGCCGACGCAGGCGGCGCCGAAGCCCAGCCGGCGCTCGCGGCGGGGAAGCTAGCGCAGCGCCTTGACCCGTGCCGGTCATCGCAGGCACGCGGAGCATCGGCGTCTCTCCGGTGCGAAGTCCTCAGACCGCACTGGAGAGACGCCGACGGTCCCCCCGATCGCAGGCACGCGTCGCGCGTCGCGGCCCTACGACCGCGCGCGTGGCGAGTTGCGCCGCACAAACCAGCGCGCCGCCGGCACGAAACCTGCCGCCCCCAGCAGCGGCAGCCCGCATGGCAACGGCCCGCACGCCGGCGCGAGCGGCGACGGCGCGTCGATCGCGCCTTCGAAAAACGTCGTCACGGCGTCCGCGCCGCGAGCCGCGTCGCGCGGGTCGTAGCCGCGAAACGCGAAGCGCGTCGCGCCGTCGGCGTCGACTTCGATCACCGCGTAGCTCACGCGATCGGGCTCGATGAATGCGAGCCGGTTCGTGCGCTTCAACGCCGCGAGATAGAAGTCGATCGCCCCGTCGACCAGCGCGGAAACGCCGTCGCCGCCGGCTCCCGCTTGCGCGCCGCCGCTGGCGCCGCGCTCCACGGCTTCGGCGATCCCGAACAGCGTCTGGGCCGCGGTCGCGTTGCCGATCGGCCCGACAATCAGCTCGGGCACGCGGGTCGCGCCGCGGAGGCGATAGTCGCCGCGATTCTCGCGGAAGAACCGCAACACGTCGGGGTTGTACGCGTTCGCGTGGATGTCGGTGGTCAGAAACGCCACGCCGCCGAGCCCCGCGTCGTCGATGAACCGCAGCAGCGCGCGGCGCTCCAGGTCATAACCGTCCCAGCGGTCGTACGGCAACACGCCGACGTACGACACCGGCACGTTGTTGACGACCAGCTTGGTCGCGGCGGTCGATGTCGCAAGCGCGCGGGTCAGCCACGCGAACTGCTCGCCGCCCAGCATCGTCCGCGGCTTCGAGAGCGCCGCGATGCAAGCGCCGTCGCGCGAAAGCGGACCCAACACGACGCCGAACGGGTCGGGATTTCCGCCGCAGAATTCCTCCGCCGACGGCTCGCGATACTGCCGCTCGTCGACGAGGAACATCTCCAGGTTCGCGCCGAACTGAAAACGCCGATACGTGCGGAAGGGATCGGCGCCGATGCCCTGCGGGCGAATCGGCAGATACTCGAAGAAGGCCTGGTACGCCGCATCGCGCTGTTCGCGCGGCAGCGCCGGATCGGCGCCGGCGTAGTCGTTGGCGACTTCGTGATCGTCCCATCCGACGAGCACCGCCATGCGTGCGAGCAGTTCCTGCACCTGCGGGTCGCCCAACAACTGGCGATAGCGCGCGCGATACTCGCCGAGCGTGCGCGCCGCGCCCAGCCCGCCGGCGGGCACATCGGAATAGATGACGTCGCCGAACCAAACGAACAGGTCGGCGTCCTCGCGCGCTGCGGCGCCGAAGGCCGCGAACGGCGCGAAGGCATAATTCGAGTCGCCGCTGAAGATGAGCCGCAGGGGCGCCGCGCTGCTCGCAGACGCCGCGGTGCGAAACCGCCCGACGCGGCTCTGCTGATCCGCGTCGGCGACGCGTGTGAACCGATACACATAGCGCGTCGCGGGCGCGAGTCCCGTCACGTCAAACTTCACCGTCTGATCCGTCACGGCGCCGGCTTCCTGCTCGCCGACCGCGATGAGTGCTGCGAACGCCTCGTCGAGCGCCACCTCGACACGCACCATGCCGGGCTCGTCGGCACGTGTCCAAAGGATGACCGACGAATCGCGCACGTCGCCCGCCGCCACACCGAGCGAGAACCCGTCGCCGCCGGCGCCGGCGGAACCGCAGAGCGCCGTCGCGACTGCAGCGAGGCGGTGCGTCCATCGTCGGCTGCGAGATCGCAACGCGGCGCATCCGCGTCGACGCGAGTGCTGGATCGGGAATTGAGGGTGCGCGTCGTTGCAGCGCGCCACCGGGGGTTGTGTGAACATGTCGGCGATCGTAGGCGGCGGTCGCGCGCCGATCCAGTCGTGGTCAGCCGCACGGCGCGCGATCCCGTCGGCGGTCGCGACATCGCGCGCGCCGCGGTGGCCGGGTTCGGCCGGGGCGCGGGGACACCCGCGTCGGACGTATAATCCGCCGAGGCCGCGGTGGGATCGCGCCGCGAAGTACCGGGCCCGGGAGGTCGACATCGCCCGCAGCCGCTTGCCGCGTTGCGCCCGACCCGAGAATGACCGCAGCCGCAAACCTTGTCCGAGATCACTCGATGAGTCCGAACCGACCTGGCGTTGTTGTTTTCATGGCGTCGTCGATCGCCGTACTGTTCGTCGCGGGCGGTTGCCCGCAGCCACCCGATGACAGTTCGCCGATCGTCGCGCGCATCGGCCTGTCGGCGAGCACGGGCCCCGCGCCGCTGCCGGTGGCGGTGTCGGCCGGCTCGTCCACGTCGACCGCCGGCGCGATCACGAGCGTTCGCTGGGACTTCGCGGGCCAGGCGACCGCGACGACGACGGACGCCAACCACACGTTCGTCGCGCCCGGACGCTACATCATCTCGCTCACCGTGAAGGACGACGCCGGCAACGAAGCGACGACCACGATCGAAGTGCGCGTCCGGGGCGCCGCGCCCACGGCCCGCATTTCCGCCGACGTTGCCAGCGGCCGCGCTCCGCTCACCGTGCGCTTCGACGGCCGCTCGAGCAGCGCCCCCGACGACACGATTCTCGATTACTTCTGGACCTTCGGCGACGGGAGCGCCGCGCGCAACCCCGCCCCGCTCCACGTCTACACGCGCAACGGCACATTCACGGTTGGGCTGCGCGTGGTGACCGGCGGCGGCGTCGAGGCGACCGCCGAGACGACCATCATGGTCGGCGGCGCGCCGCCCTCCCTGCAATTCAACGGGACGCAATTCGCGACGCTGCCGCTCGCCGGCGCGCAGACCCTCACGAACTTCACGGTCGAGGCGTGGTTCAATGCGGATGCGGACGGCGGCGCGCTGCTGAACGTGGGGCAGGGCGCGCTGGTGATCAGCGTGCTGCCGGCCTCGTCGCAACTGCGCCTGCAACTCGCGGGCGCGACTTTCGACGCGACCGCGGGCGCACTCGCCGGACAGTGGCGCCATGTCGCCGTCACCGTGGGCGCCGCCGGCGCGGGCGTGATTTATCTCGACGGCCAGCCGCTCGGGGTCTTCGTGACATCGAGCAGCATCGCCGCCGGCGGGCTGACCGTGGGCAACGGTTTCCGCGGCAAGGCGGCCGAAGTGCGGCTGTGGTCGGTGGCGCGAACCGCCGCCGAAGTCGCGGCCGCGCGCTCCACGCGCGTCCGCGGCGCGCCCGCCGATCTGCTCGGCGCCTGGCCGCTCAACGACGGCGCCGGACAGTCGCTCGCCAACGGACTGACGAACGGCGCCGTCGGCACGCTCGGCGCCAGCGCGAACGTCGAAGCGACCGACCCGGCGTGGAGCTCGGACGGCCCGCCTCTACCGTAGCGCGCCGCCGCGCCATGCCACACGAGAACCGCGCGTGGCGCGGCACGTCCGGCGTCGCGGGCTGATGTGCGTGCGCGGGCGCTGGCTCGTCGGCGCCCGGCGAACTACTCCGCTGCCTGATCGAGCGCCAGCGCCGCGTCGATGAGCCCGACGTGCGCGTACGCCTGCGGGAAGTTCCCGAGCGCGGCGCCCGAGTGCGGATCGACCTCTTCCGCCAGCAGTCCGGTCGGGCCGGCGCATGCGAGGTATCGATCGAACAGCTCATACGCGGCGTCGCGCCGCCCGATCCGCACGAACGCCTCGATCAACCACGCCGTGCACAGATGGAAGCCGCCCTCGCGACCCGGCAAGCCGTCGTCGTAGCGATAGCGAAACACCGTGCCGCGTTCGCGCAGTTGACGCTCCACACAGTCGACCGTGCTGACAAACCGCGGATCGCCCGCATCCAGCAAACCGCTCAATCCCACCCAGAGCGCCGCGGCATCCGGCTCCGCGCCTTCGTAGGTCGCGACAAACGCACGCTGTTCGGCGTTCCAGCCGCGTTCGAGCACGTCCGCCGCGATCTCGTCGCGCAGCTGCGCCCAGTCGGGGCGACTGCGGCCGAGATAGCGCGCGACGTGCAGCGCGCGGTCGAGCGCCAGCCAGCACATCACCTTGGAATGTACGTGCTGCCGCCGCGGGCGGCGCACCTCCCAGATCCCATGATCCGGCTCGCGCCAGCGTCTGCGCACGGCGGCGGCCATCGTCTCGACCAGGCGCCAGTGTTCGGCGGAGAGGGTCGCGCCGCCGTCCGCAAGCCGCGCCACGAGCTCCACGAGCGGCCCCAGCGTGTCGAGCTGCACCTGCTGTGCGGCGGCGTTGCCGACGCGGACCGGCCGGCTTCCGCGATACCCGGACAGCGATCCGATCTCGCCTTCCGGGCCGAGATGGGCGCCGCTCACGGTGTAGATCGGACTCAGCAGCGCGTCGGGCTCGCAGTGTTCGAGAATGTCCAGCACCCAGTCAAGCAGTTTCACCCCCGGCCCCATCGCGCCGAGCCGCAGCAGCGCCGTCGCCGCCATCGCCGCGTCGCGCGGCCAGCAGAAGCGATAATCCCAATTGCGCACGCCGCCGAAGTGCTCGGGCAGACTCGTGGTTGCGGCGGCGACGATCGCACCGCTGGGGCCGTAGGTGAGCGCCTTGAGCACGAGCGCGCTGCGCAGCACGTGCTCGCGCGCCAGCGCCGGAAGCGTCAGCGCCGCCGCCCACCCGGACCAGGACCGCGCCGTTCGCTCGCGCCGAACCGGCTCCGGCTGCGGCGCGGGCGCAAGGCTCGCGGTGCCGTAGCGCAGCTCGAACACGACCGGCTTGTCGGATGCGTCGAACTCCGCGACCGCGGTCTGGTGGCGGCCTTCGTCATAGACCTTCCACGCAATTCCAGGCGAATACAACGCGAGCGAATCGACCAGCCCCTCCACGACGATGCCGGCGTCGACGACCGCGAGGCGCGTCTCCATCCGCCCGAAGTCCAGCCGCGGCGAAAACACGACCCGCACCCCCCCACGGCCCACGACCACCCGCACGAGAACGGACCGCCCGGCGCCCAGATACGCCCGCCCCCCCCCCCAGACGAGATAGACGATGACGCGCAGCGAGGGCCACGCGGTTACAA
>JBFXAM010000047.1:0-32746 GCA_050184295.1 Phycisphaerae bacterium
GTGGCAAAAGACAGCCTGCTCTCGGGCCCCGCCGGCGGCGCGGTGGGCGCGGCGCGCGCCGCGCGGGCGGCGGGCTTCGAGCGCGCGATCGGCTTCGACATGGGCGGCACCAGCACCGACGTCAGCCGCTTCGACGGCCGGTTCGAGCGCCGCGGCGAGCTGCACATCGAGGATCGCGCGACCGGCGGCAGCACGCGCGTCTTGGGCGACATGATCGCGATCGAGACCGTGGCGGCGGGCGGCGGCTCGATCTGCGACTTCGACGGCGCGCAGCCGACCGTCGGCCCGCGCAGCGCCGGCGCCGACCCGGGCCCCGCGTGCTACGGGCGCGGCGGACCGTTGTGCATCACCGACTGCAACCTGCTCCTCGGACGGATCGACGCCGCGCGGTTTCCGTTTCCGCTCGATCGGCCGGCAGCGGAACGGCGCATCGACGAGCAGATCGCGCGGATCGCCGGCGCGGTCGCGCGCGTCTATCGCAGAGAGGAGTTGGCCGCCGGCTATGTCGCGATCGCCAACGCGCACATGACGACCGCGATCCGCCAGGCGTCGGTCCGGCGCGGCTACGACCCGCGGGCGTATCCGTTGGTGAGTTTCGGCGGGGCCGCCGGGCAGCACGCGTGTGCGGTCGCCGGCGCGCTCGGCATGCGAGCGATCGTGATTCATCCGTGCGCGAGTCTGTTGAGCGCGTATGGCGTGGGGGCGGCGGAGATTGCGCGGTTCGCGGCGTGCGACATCGGAGCGCGTCTCGATGACGCGACCCTGGAGCGGGTGCGGCGCGAGTCGCGGGCGCTCGAAGCGTCGCTGCGCGACGTGTTGCGCGCGGAGGCCCCG
Organism: Phycisphaerae bacterium; assembly: GCA_050184295.1. Lineage (GTDB taxonomy): Bacteria > Planctomycetota > Phycisphaerae > UBA1845 > Fen-1342 > JBFXAM01. The sequence goes on from JBFXAM010000047.1 coordinate 835, forward strand.
CCCGGCGCGAGCCTCGTCTGTCGGCGGCGGCTCGAGCTGCGCTATGTGGGTCAGGACGAACCGCTGGTGATCGACGAGCCGGCGGACGGCGAGTGGCGGGCCGCGTTTGAAGCGGCGCATGAACGCGTTTATGGCTTCGCGCATCGCGGGCGCGCGGTGGAGGTTCGCGCGGTGCGGTGCGAGGTGGCGGCGGCGAGCGCCGCGCCGGAACAGGAGACGCTGGTCTTGGAAAGCGAGCGTCTGACCGCCCCCGCGGCGCGGGCCGGCGACGAGCCCGCTGACCCCGCTCAACGCGCGCGCGTCTTCCTGGACTCCGCGTGGATCGACGCCGTCGTGTCGGTTCGCGACGCACTGCGAACAGGCTCCGCGATCCCCGGGCCGGCGTTGATCGTGGATGCGAACAGCACGGTGGTGGTCGAGGCGGGGTGGTGCGCGGAAGTGCGATCCACCGGCGCACTGGTTCTCAAACACGTCGATGCCGACGCGACGCCGGCGGCCGAGACGCGCCCGGCGCCCGACGTCGGCGCGAGCGATCCGATCGAGCTTCAGTTGCTGCGCGGCGCGCTCGATTCGGTCGCCGAGGAGATGGGCGCCGCGCTGCGCCGAACCGCGCTCTCGACCAACGTGAAGGAGCGGCTCGACTACTCGTGCGCGGTGTATTCGGCTCAGGCCGAGCTGGTGGCGCATGCGGCGCATATCCCCGTGCACATCGGCGCGATGGAGGACTGCGTGCGCCGCCTCGTCGCGGATGTCGGCCCGGAGCGGATCCGCTCCGGCGCGTCGTTCGCGACGAACCACCCGTATCGCGGCGGCAGCCACCTGCCGGATGTCACCGTCGTGACGCCGGTGCTGGACGCGGACGGTGCGCCGCGCTTCTTCGTCGCGAACCGGGCGCATCACGCGGAGATCGGCGGGATCGCGCCGGGCTCGATGCCCGCCGCCAGCAGGTCGCTCGCGGACGAAGGCGTGCTTCTGGACGCGCTGGAACTCGTGGATGGGGCCGGGCATTTTCGCGAGGCCGAACTGCACGCCGCGCTGACCCGCGGGCCCCACCCCTCGCGCGCACCGGAGCAGAACATCGCCGATCTGCGCGCCCAGCTCGCCGCGAATCAGGCCGGCGTCGCGCGGCTGCGCGCCCTTTCGCATTCCCGCGCTGCGCACACGCTCCAGGCCGATCTTCAGCAACTGCTCGCCGACGCGGAGCGCCGCGCCCGCACAGCGCTGCGGCGACTCGGCGCAGGCGCGCGGCGCTTCGTCGACTACCTCGATGACGGGACGCCGATCACGCTGCGACTGACGCTGGCCGACGGGACGGCGACGTTCGACTTCGCCGACACCGGCGGCGTGCTCACGGGAAATCTCAACGCAACGCCCGCGATCGTGCGCAGCGCGGTGCTCTATTGCGTACGCTGCCTGGCCGCCGAAGACCTTTCGCTCAATGCCGGCGTGGCACGCGCCGTGCGCATCGTGCTGCCCGAGTGCTTGTTGAATCCGCCGCTGCATGCAAACCCGGCGCGATGCCCCGCGGTCGCGGGTGGCAACGTCGAGACTTCGCAACGGATCGTCGATGTGGTGCTCGGCGCGTTCGGCGTCGTGGCGGCCAGCCAGGGGACGATGAACAACGTGTCGTTCGGTGATGCCACGTTCGGTTACTACGAGACGCTCGCGGGCGGCGGCGGCGCGGGCCCGGGATTCGATGGGGCCGACGCCGTTCACACCCACATGACCAACACGCGCCTCACGGACGTCGAGGTGCTGGAAGAGCGCTATCCCGTGCGCGTGCGACAGCTCGCGATCCGGCGCGGCTCCGGCGGGGCGGGACGCTGGCGCGGCGGCGACGGGCTGGTGCGCGAGATCGAGTTCCTGGCGCCGCTGCGCGTGTCCCTTTTGACGCAACGGCGGACGATTCCGCCCTACGGGCTCGCCGGGGGCGGCGCAGGACGCGCCGGTGCGAACTGGCTGCGGCGAGCAGCTGGGGATCTGGAACCGCTTCCGGGGAACATCGCATTCGACATCCAGCCCGGCGAAGCGCTCGTGATCGAGACGCCGGGCGGCGGCGGAAGCGGTGAGATTTCGTGAGGGCGTGAGCGGTTGTTGCGGCAGCGGGGCCGCGTACCGGGTGCTGGCGGTCGGCACGGGACGGCGTGGAAGCGTGCGACGCAAAGGCTTTCAGTGGGTGAGAGTTGGGACTGGATGTACTTGACTGACTTGGGGTTGCGCGGTTTCGCGCGAAATCGATGTTTCCCACGCGGAAAATTGACCTTCGGCAAAAGCGCGGCTACCCTTTAATTCTGGAAAAACCCCAGCAAACAGCGCGGACAGCGAGCGGCCGACGGCGGGTCACGTCGGCGTTGGCCGTGTTCCCTATCCGTGGTTCATCGTGATGCGCAAGTCTTTAAAAGAGAAGGTCTTAGAATCTGTCGACCTGATCGATGTTGTGGGAGAACGGGTGCGGCTGACCCGCAAGGGCAAGGACTTCATCGGTCTGTGTCCCTTTCACGCAGACCATAACCCGTCGATGTACGTCAGCCCGACCAAGCAGATCTTCAAGTGCTTCTCGTGCGGCGCGGGGGGCGACGTGATCAAGTTCGTCCAGCTCCGTGATCGGCTGGAGTTTCGCGACGCGGTCGCCGTCCTCGCGCAGCGCGCCGGGATCGCGACGCTCGAGGACGAACGCGGCGGCCCGCGCGGGCCCGGCCGGGATCAATTGCGGCAGGTACTCGACTGGGCCCGCCTGCGCTTTCAACGCTGCCTGCGCGATGCCGACGGCGGCCGTGCGGCGCTCGACTACGCCCGGCGGCGCGGCCTGAGCGAAGAGTCAATCGAGCGGTTTGGTCTGGGGTTTGCCCCCGACCGCTGGGACGAGTTGGCGGGCGCGCTGGTGCACGCGGGGTTTTCGCTCGACCTGGCGGAACAGGCGGGATTGATCGGCCGCAATCCGAGTGGAAAGGTCTACGATCGGTTTCGTAACCGCCTGATGTTCCCCATCAGCGACGGTCATGGTCGTGTGGTCGCGTTTGGCGGGCGGACGCTGGGTGACGATCCGGCGAAATACCTGAACTCACCCGAGACGCCGCTGTTCAGCAAGTCGCGGATTCTGTTCGCGCTCGACCAGGCACGCGAATCGATCACCGACGCCGCCGGCGTCATCGTTGTGGAAGGCTACACGGATGCCGTACTGCTGCACCAGCACGGCTTTCCGAACACGGTTGCCACGCTCGGGACGGCGCTGACGGACGCGCATGTGAAAGTGTTGAAGCCCCTGACCGAGCGGGTTTATCTTTGTTTCGACGCGGATCAGGCGGGGGTGAAGGCGGCGGATCGGGCGCTGGAGACGGCGTTGCGGAATCGCGTCGAGGTTCGCGTGGTGGTTCTCAGACCCGGCGAGGATCCCGCGGATTGCGTCGTAAATGGCGGCGCCGCCTTGTTTTCGGACAAGCTGCGAAATGCGGTCGACGCGCTAGAATTCAAGTGGTCGACGGTCATACAAAACCTTGCCGGGCCGGAGGTCCGCGCCCGGCGGCTGGCGGCCGACGCGTTCCTGGAGTTTCTTGCCGGCGTCGGCGCTGCCGGCGGGATCGATCCGCTCGAGCTCGGCCTGCTCGCCGGTCGAGTGAGCAGCCTGCTCGGTGTGCCCGCGGATGCGATCTACGATCACTTGTCGCGCTCGCGCGCCGCGGCGCGCCCACAGGTGGCGCACAACGATGCGCTGCCGATTGACGAGCGGTCGAGTTACGACGAATCGGTTCGCGGCTTGCCGGCCGGGCTGGTGGGCGCCGTGGAGGAATTGTTCGGCTGGATGATCACCTCGCCGCAGGTGTTCGACCGCGCTGCGGAGCGTCTGGTCGGGGTCGCGGGGGCGTGCGAGGCGTGGGATCGGCTGAACGAAATCTGCCGCGACTTATGGCAGAACGCCGGCGGCTTTACGAAGGAAGAAGTGCTGGCGCAATGCGATGACGCGTTGACGTGCGAACTCGTCGGGCGCGGGTTCACCGCTGTTCGCGGCGTGGTGCCGACCGAAGAGGGGTTTGTCGCGGCCCTCGACCGCGTCGCATCGGAGACCGACGTGCTGCGGATCGGCGGCTGGCGCGCGGCGCTCCGCGGAAGCGACGGCGAGCCGCAGCGCGCGTCCGCGTTCGAAGCGCTGCTGGACGCGGCGCGGCGGCAGAACGGCTTGTTGCCGATCGAGCTGCGCGGCGGATCGACGGGTGGGCGAAACTGAGCTTGCCGGATGGCGCAGGGCGCCCGCGTGCGCTGCGATGCACCACCGGGCGAGACCGAACGACTTCGTGTGGATTGCTGGTGAAGGGGATCGTGGCAGGCCACGCGCGGGGCGAGTCCCGCGCGACGTCGCCGTCGTACGACAGAACGGCGGGTGCTCGGCGCGAGTCGTCGAGCAGCAGGTGTGGCGACATGACGGGGAAATCACAACGGGCCCGACGAGGCCGCGACCGAAGCGGGGTCCGCGGATCGTGGGCGAGCTGCGTGGTGCAGCGTTAGGGAGTGCGTGGATGCCGCCAGTGGTGACAGCCGAATTCGACCCGATCGAGCAGATCGTCAATCAGCTCATCGAACAGGCCCGGGCGCGGGGCTACCTGACGTGGGAGGAATTGAACGAGACGCTGCCCGACGAGGCCGTTTCGCCGGAAAAGCTCGAAAGCGTCCTGAATCGCATCGAGCAGCACGGCATTCAGATGATCGACGAGATTGAGGCGGACAAGCTTCGCGCGAGCAAGCGGAAGAAGGGTTCCGCGACCGATGCGGACGACGATGCCGTCGAAGAGGTCGCGCCCGAGGAGCTGGTGGAAGCGAGCGCGCGGCGGATCGACGATCCGGTGCGGATGTACCTGACGCAGATGGGCGAAATCCCGCTGCTGACGCGCGAAGAGGAGATTTCGCTCGCCAAGAAGATCGAACTGACGCGGATGGCGTATCGGCGGAAGGTGCTCGAGAACGACTTCTGCATGCAGGCGGCGGTGGACATGATGCAGGCGGTCGCCGACGGGCGCATGCCGTTCGACCGCACGATGAAGATCTCGACGAACGAGTCAATGGGCAAGAGCGCGATCGTGCGGCGTTTGCCCGCGAATCTTGGGACGGTTCGCAAGCTGATCGAACTGAACCACGCCGACTGGAAGCTGATCCGCGACGCGAAGTCGCCGGTCGGCGCCCGCAAGACCGCGGTCGAGCGGATGACCTCGCGCCGCCGCCGCGCCGTGACGCTGCTCGAAGAGCTGCCGCTGCGCACCAGCCGCATCACGCCGCTGATGCGGAAGATGCGTGCGATGACCGAGAAGATCGAGAGCGTGACGAGCGAGCTGGCGCGCCGCGGCAAGGTGCTGCCCGCCGACGACGTCGAAGTGATGAAGGAGGAGATCGAAGGCCTCATCGACCTGACGATGGAGTTTCCCGAGGATCTCCGCAGCCGCGTCAATAACGCCCGCAAGGTGTTCAACGAGTATGAAGATGCGAAGCGCAAGCTCGCCGGCGGTAACCTGCGGCTCGTCGTCAGCATCGCCAAGAAATACCGTAATCGCGGCCTGAGCTTCCTCGACATCATCCAGGAAGGCAACACCGGCCTGATGCGCGCGGTGGACAAGTACGAGTATCGCCGCGGCTACAAATTCAGCACGTACGCGACATGGTGGATTCGCCAGGCCATCACCCGCGCCATCGCCGACCACGCCCGCACGATTCGCATTCCCGTTCACATGATCGAGACCATGAGCAAGCTGCGGAACATCAGCCGCAAGCTGCTCCAGGATCTCGGCCGCGAGCCGACGATCGAAGAAATCGCGATCGAGGCGAAGATGCCGGTGAGCGAGGCGCGGCGGGTGATGAAGATCAGCCGCCACCCGATCTCGCTCGACCGCCCGGTCGGCGAGAGCGAGGACAGCTACTTCGGCGATTTCATCGAGGACGACTCGGTGGAAAGCCCGGTCTCGACCGCCAGCAGCGAGATGCTCAAGGACCGCATCGAGGCCGTGCTCAAGACGCTCACGTACCGCGAGCGCGAGATCATCAAGCTGCGTTACGGCATCGGCGACGGGTACACCTACACGCTCGAAGAGGTCGGCCGCATCTTCAAAGTGACGCGCGAGCGCGTGCGCCAGGTCGAGGCGAAGGCGATCCGCAAGCTCCAGCACCCCGTGCGGGCGCGGAAGCTCGCGGGCTTCCTGGAGGCGGCGAAGAAGAACTGAGCGAGCGCTCCGCGGGCGACGCGACGACATCGCGCCCGACGAGTCGGCAAGCCGCGATTGGTTGAACTTCAAACCGAGCCCCCGGCGCCGCTTGGTCAAGGCGTCGGGGGCTCGGTTGCCGCATTAAGGTAACTTGCCGCGATTTTCCACAGAAATCACCGCTCGGCGGGTTCGGCCGCGATCGGCTCCGCGTGCATGCACGCGATGATGCGCGTGCGATTTCGGCGGCGGCAAGCCCGCGTGCCACTAAACTACGGATGCGGGAAGTCGGATCCGCGGGAGCGGTCGGTGTTCAAATCACGCACTTCCTTGGCTTTCTTGACGACCCTTGTGCAAAATGCAGCCTCCGTTCGCGCCGAAGACCCGCCCGTGCCGTGCCGGGGCCGGCCCGGGCCGGACTTGATCATCGGTTACCTGAACGGGCCGTCGAACTACTCCAGCGACGGCGGGTACGAAGCCCTGGCGATCGGTTTCGAAACTTGCAATGTCGGGACCGTGTGGGCCGATTTTTTCGGATCGACCAACCGGCATCCAGTCGAGGGAAACAACCTGTACCGGTATCGCGTGACCAACGGCGTCGGGCGATTTGAGCACGTTGGCATGAGTTGGCTGCGCCACGAATTCAGCGCGCTGAGCAGAGATATCTGCTGCACCTGTCAGCCGACCGATGGGACGCATCTCGGCGTCGGCTGCTCCGACCCGAACACTTCCGACAGTTTCGGCGTTCAAACCTCGCTCTCACCGCGCTGGCAAATCAATGCTCACAGCGGCGCGTTTCCGTATCCCCCGGCGAATCCGCCGTGGTCGGGATCGACGGCCCGCCGGCTGCGCGTCGCGATCAGCGACCTGCAAGTCGCCGACAATACGAACGGCGGGACGATTCGGTATTACAGCGAGGCGTTTTGCGTCGCCGCGGATGACGCCGCCGCCGACAACGCGAACAACAATGCGTCGCACAAGCCGATCAACGTGTCGGGGAGCGGGTCGACGTGGTCGTTCTCGTTCAACGGCGCTACGGAAACCCAGCGCGCGGCGATCTACGCTTGGCAGGACATCGATCCCGAGGTGCGCGAAGTCGAATTCGACGTGCCCGAGGTCGGTCCGCGTTCGGCCCGCATGGTCCTGGCCAATAAGGTGACGCCGCTGGCCGGCGGGTTGTACGACTACGAGTACGCGCTCTACAACCAGAATTCCGACCGCTCGGCGAACTGGTTTTCCGTGCCGGTGGCGCCTTGTGTCGCCATCACGAGCCACGGTTTTCACGATGTGGACTATCACGGCGGCGACGGGCCCGGCGATGTGAACTTCGATGGAACCGATTGGCCATTCGCGCACTTCGCCGGCCGCGCGACGTGGAACGGTCCGGAGCGAGCGAATGCCACGGGCAATGCGCTGCGCTGGGCCACGCTGTACAACTTCCGATTCGTGTGTGACGCGCCTCCAACCGATGGGCTTGTCAGCGTGCGGCTGTTCAAGCCGGGGGACGCGGGCGACGCGGATTTCGTCGCCGGCGACGCGGCGGTTCCGGCGGACGCCGCAGACCGCCGCGGCGACGCGAACTGCGACGGCGCGATCGACAGCTTCGACATCGACGCGTTCGTGCTGGCGCTCGCGGGCGGCGAGGCGGCGTGGGCGACGCAATACGCATGCGGGTACGACTGTGCGTGCGACGTGAACCGCGACGGCGTCGTGAGCAACTTCGATATCGAGCCGTTCGTGGAGTGCTTGCTGGCCGGAAACTGTCCGTAGGGCGCGCCGTCGCCGTACCGCCCGGCGCCCGCCGGTTCCGCGATTTTCGCGGGCAAGATTTTCGCAGGTACGCCGCGGCGCACCGCTAGACTGGCGGCAACGCTGGAATGTGGAGCAAAGGAGAGGATCCATGCGGGTTGCGTCCGTGCTTTCGGCTCCGTTGACGATTCTCCTCGTGGCCGCCGCGACGGCGCACGCCGAAGATCCGCCGGTCGAATGCGGTGGCCGCGTCGGACCGGACCTGATTGTGGGTGAGATCAGCGGCGTGGCGAACTACAGCGCCGACGGCGAATACGAAGCCCTCGCGCTCGGCGCAGACCTGAGCAATGTGGGTTCAACGTGGGTGAACTGGTTCGCCTTCACGAACCAGCACCCCGTGAACGGCGGCAACCTGTTTCGGTACCGCGTCGTCGACGGCGTCAGCCGCTTCGAGCAGCTCGGTCAGAGCTGGCTGAAGCACGCATTCTTCGCGCTCAGCACGCTGGGCCCTTGCACCGATTGTCAGCCGACCGACGGGACGCACCTGGGGGTGAACTGCACCGATCCTTCGACGGCCAGTCGCGGCGGGACGCAGAGCGGCCTCGGTCCGAAGTGGCAGGTCAATCCACACACCGGCGTATTCCCCTATCCGCCGGCCAACCCCGCGTGGAGCGGCTCGACCGCGCGGCGCATCCGGGTCGCGATCGGCGAACTCGAACCCGCTCACAGCGGCAACGGCGATCGCATCCGGTATTACGGCGAGCAGGTCTGCATCGCGCCCGACGACGCCGCGGACGGCAACGGTAAGAACAATGCCTCGCACCGGCGTTTGACGGTCGCCGGGAGCGGGACGGCGTGGAGTTTCTCGCTCAGCGAGTCAACGCAGCGGCAGCGCGCCGCGATCTACGCCTGGCAGGACGCCGATCCCGGCGTGTCCGAGGTTGAAATCGACGTGCCCGAGGTCGGCCCGCACGCGGCGCGGATGATCCTGGCGTACAAGGTCACGCCGCTGGCCGGCGGGCGCTTTGACTACGAATATGCGCTGTACAACCAGAATTCGGATCGAGCGGCGAATTCGTTCTCCGTTCCGACGTCGCCATGCGTCGCGATCGACAGCTACGGCTTCCACGACGTGGACTACCACAGCGGCGACGGGCCTGGCAACCTCGACTTCGACGGAACCGACTGGGCGTTTGCGCGTGTGGCCGGAGCGGCGACATGGCGCGGGCCGGCGCGCGAGAGCGTGTCGGGCAATGCGCTGCGCTGGGGCACCCTCTACAACTTCCGTTTCGTGTGCGACGCCGCACCGGTTGACGGCCTGGTCGACGTCGGCTTGTTCAAGGCCGGGGACGCGGGCGATCCCGACGCGGTCCGGGTGCGCGCGGCGGTTCCGGCGGAGACGGTCGACCGGCGCGGCGACGCCGACTGTGATGGCGACGTGGACAACTTTGACATCGATGCGTTCGTGCTCGCGCTGGCGGGCGGCGAGTCGGCGTGGGCGGCGCAGTACTCGTGCGGGTATTTCTGCGCGTGCGACGTGAATCGCGACGGCGTCGTCAACAACTTCGACATCGACCCGTTCGTCGCGTGTCTCGTGAACGGCGCTTGTCCGTAGCGATCGCCGGGGGTGCAAGCTCGCCGGTGGAACCGATGCTGCCGCTTCGCGGTCGGCGTGCCGGCTTTGGCATGTCGGTTGTCGATTCGCGCTCCGATGGTCACGCTCACACACCTGTTTTCTTGCCCGCGAGCGGACTCGCACGGAGTCGAGGCTCGCGGTCGCCGCGCGGTCCGCACGGCGGGTCGCTTTGGGAGATCGCGCTTCGAGTCGATACTATGGAAGGCGCCCGTTGTCGTCGGCGCGCAGCGCGTCACGTCCGGTGGTAATGGGCGGCGGGCGCAGCAACCATGAGTGGGTGAATCGCGATGAGCAGACAACGCGCGCCGGGAAAGAGGACGGAGGCGATCCGGCTCGGCACGACGAATGCGCTGGCGGTCTGGCTCCTGCTGGCCGCGCCGGCGCGCGCGCAAGACGCGCGCTTTCTGCGGCCCGAGGCAGCGGAGGTGACGGCGGCGAAGCCGTTCCTCGTACGGATCGAGCGGCTGGTCGACGGCCGGCCGGCGGCGAGCACCTGGCCGGCGGCGCGCGTGCACTGGTTGTTTGTGCGTGGCAGCGGCTTCCAGCTCAACCGCGACGCGGCGCCGGCGGTCGCCGGTCGCGGGGGCGCTGAGCGTCGCGCAGGGGCGGCGGCTGCGGACGACGCGCAGAGCGCGACCGAGTTGTCGATCGAGCAGGCCGGCCTCGCGATGATCGGCCTGGACCTGAAACCGGTCGTCGAGCGCGTGCCGCGCCGCGAATTTGCCCGATTCCTAAGGGAGCGGACGGCCACATCCGCGGAACTCATCGACGAATTGCAGACCGCGACACGCGTGCCGGGACATGAAGCGCCCGCGGATGCCGACGCGGTGCGCGTGCGGCGCGTGGAGAGTCTCAAGACACACGTGCGCGTCGTCGAAGCGATGGAGGCGCGCGGCGGCGAATCGCCCGCTGCGGGGGCGGGACCATCGCAGCGCGGGCCTGATCTGGACCGAACCGGCGCGGCGCGCGGTGCCGCGCCGCCGGAGCCCGCTGGCGTTGTCATGAGCAAGACCGGGCAGGCGGTCGAGATTCGCTGGATGGCCGATCCCCATGCGCTCGCGGTCCGCAGCGACGTGCCCGTGCGGGTGTATGTCGCCGGCGGGCGCGGCGTGAAACTGCGCGCGACGCCGGACGGCGGCGCCGCGCAGGAGCTGACGACCGACGTCGGCGGCATCGCACGGTTCAAGCTGTCCCAGGCCGGCGTCTGGCGCATCGAGTGTCATCACGCAACGCCGGTGAAAGACGACCCCGACGCCGACTGGGTGCTGCACAGCGGCACGGTGACGTTTGAGATTGCCGAGCGGGGGAATGGGCGATGAGCGGCGACGCAGCTTCGGGAGGACGCCGCGCGACGCGCGTTTTCGCGGACCGCGTGCGAGTGGTGCGTGGCGCCGCAGGGCGGTGCACGGTTGCGCCGGCAAACGACCGCGGCTCCGCGCCGGGCCGCGACCTCGCCGCATTCGTGCGCTGCATCGCGTCCCGGCGGTGCCGTAGCGCGGTGGCGGGGTGCTTCATCGCGTCGCTCGGCGCTGTGGCGGCTGCGGCGGCCGATTGGCAGGAACTCGGCCCGGCGCCGGTCGCGAATGTGCAATACGCCGGGCGCGTGTCCGCGGTCGTCGCGTCGCCGGCGAATGCGAATCGGTACTATGCGGCGGGCGCTGACGGCGGCGTTTGGCGCAGCGACGACGCAGGCGTAAGCTGGACGCCGCTCACCGACCACCTGCCCACGACGGCGATCGGCGCGCTGGCGCTCGATCCCGCGAACGAGAACGTGATCTACGCAGGCACCGGCGAGGCGCATTACGCCAACCACAGCCGCTTTGGGCTCGGACTCTACAGATCGACCGATGCGGGCGCGTCATGGCAGCATCTGGGGGAAGCGGATTTCGCGGGCCGCTGCATCTCGACGATCGTCGTGAGCCCTGCCGATTCAAACGTGGTTTACGCGGCGGTCGCGCGGGCCGGCGGGTTTCCCGAACTTGCGGCAGCGAAGGGGCATCCGCAAGGCAACGGACCGGTCGGCGTGTTTCGATCGCTCGACCGCGGCGAAACGTGGACGCAGCTCGTCCAAGGACTGCCCAACCTGGCCGCGACCGACCTCGTGATCGATCCGACCCAGCCCGGCGTGCTCTACGCAGCAATCGGACACATCTTCGGCGACACCGACAACGGCATCTACCGCACCGCCGACGGCGGCGACTCGTGGACCAAGCTCACCACCGGTCTGCCCGTCGACGTCGTCGGACGCATCAGCCTCGCGCTCGCGCCCACCCAACCGGCGCGCCTCGTCGCGCTCCTCACGCGGCCGGCCGACGCATTCGGCGGCGGCGCGAGCACGCGCGGCGTGTATCTGTCCGACAACGCGGGCGCGACCTGGAGCCTGCTGCCGTTCCCCGCCGACCTGCAAGCGACCTATGGCTGGTATCTGTCGGTCGTGCATTTCTCGCCCACCGACTCGAACACCGTGTTCGTCGGCGGGCTCAATCTGCTGCGCTACGACCTTGTGGCCCCGACGTTCACGATCGTCACGCCGCCGCATGTCGACGTGCACGCGCTGGCGTTCGACGCGGCGGGGCGGCTGCTCTGCGGCAACGACGGCGGCGTTCATCGCAGCGCGGACCTGGGCAACAGCTGGATCGCGCGAAACAACCGCCTCGGCACGACCCAGTTCTACGCCGGCGTCTCGCCGCACCCGCTCGATACCGGCGGGTATCTCGGCGGCTTGCAGGACAACGGCACCGTGCGCCGGCGCTCCGACACCGGGCTCTGGTCGCAGATCTTTGGCGGCGACGGGGGCTGGACGCAGATCGATGCCAACAACCCGGCTCGCTTCTTCCTCTGTTTTCAGGGCACAGGTAATCTGTATCGCACGCTCGACGACGGCGGCATGATCAACTCCGCCGCCAGCGGGATCGTCGACACCGACCGCAACTGCTTTCATCCCCCGTTTCTCATCGACCCGGTCGTGTCCAACCGCATGCTCTATGGCACACAGCGCGTTTATCGCTCGCTGACGGGCGCGAACGCGTGGTCGCTGCTCAGCGGCGACCTGACCGGCGGTACGGGCGCGATTCAAGCGCTCGCGATCGCGCCGTCGAACACGAACGTCACCTACGCCGCCACCAACGACGGTCGCGTGCTCCGGTCGGACAACGGCGGCGGCCAGTTTCAGACTGTCGCGACCGATGTGCCCGGCTGGCCGCGCGTGACGCGCGAGATCATCGTCCACCCGCACGAGCCGCTCACCGTCTATCTCGCCGTGGGCGCCTTCAACGTCGACCAGGTGCGGCGCTCGCGCGATGGCGGCGCGAACTGGGAATCGCTCGACGGCGACTTGCCGGACATGCCCGTGAACGTGCTGGCCATCGACGCGCGGGCGCCGCTGGCGATGCTCTATGCGGGCGCCGAGGCGGGCGTGTATCGCTCGATCGACGACGGGCGGACGTGGCGTCGGTTTGGCGCCGGGCTGCCGAACGCGTGCGTCGTGGATCTCGTCCTCGAACCCGCGCGGGCGCGCCTGACCGCCGCGACGCAGGGGCGCGGGCTGTGGAGCGTCGCGATCGACCTGCCCGGCGACCTCAACGGCGACGGCATCGTCGACAACTTCGACATCGACGCGTTCGTGCTCGCACTGGTCGATCCGGTGGCGTTCGCGACGCAGTATCCGAATGTCGATCCGATCGCCGCGGGCGATTTCGATGGCGACGGCGCGCTGACCAACTTCGACATCGCGGGGTTCGCACGGGTGTTGGTGGGTTAGCCCGCCCTGCGCGGACGCGCGCGGCGCGTGTGCGTTATCAGACCAACGAGTCGTTTGCGGCCCGCAGACCATGGGCTATACTTGGGTTCGCTCAATCTCGGCGCGTCGCGACGGCCGATTGACCGTGGACGTGACTCGCTCAGTCGCTCGGGCCGACTTGGGTTGCCACATCGCACGTCGGATTCCCCGGTCCGCCGAATTCGTGCTCGCCGGCGGCGTTTCCGTGGATCGCGCCGCCGAATGAAGTCCAGCGCACGATTGGGCCATCGCGCTCGTATGGTGCGAGCCCGTGAGCAGCGATAAACCGCAAGAGGTCCAGACTATGCGACCGATTACTCTGATGGGCTCATTCGTGTTCGCCGCGCTGACATCGATGGCCTCTGCCGATCCGCAGCTTCAAACGGCGAACTGGAGCGGTCAGACCCTCGCGCCGCACGCCGTACTCTACCTGGATGCCGCAGGCAACGCGCTGGGCGACTGGACGCCGGTCGGCGGCGGCATCGCGGGTCTGGAAAGCGACGGCGTTCTCGTATTCGACGCGGCGCAGATCGATCCTCTGAGCGGTGCGGGCCAGGGCGGCGAGTGCGTTACCGGCGGGACGCCCGACACGCGCTATTGGTTCGGCGCGGGTTACAACATGTTTAACGGCGTGGAGGATTTTCGTGTATCGCCGGGCGCGGCGGGCCAGCCGGTCGACTCGCTGCTCAGCTACATGAGCTGGCGTCCGCCGGTCTTTGGGGAGCACTTGTTTGTCATCTTCCAGATGTTCGACAGCTTCGACTTCGCGTGCAGCCCGGGATCGATGCCGGCGTCGGGTCTGCTTTGGCAGGCGGTGTTCGACTTCGGCGTCGTGCCGCCGATCGGTGGATACTACATACTCGGCACGCGCCTGATCGACGCACCGCCGAGCGCGACGTTTCCGGCGGATGGCGACGGTGCGTATCGGTTTGTTTTTGCGCAGGCGGTCGACATCGGTCCGCCGCTGACGTTCACAAACCCGACCTCGGCCGGCCCGATGCTCTGGGGTTTTCGCGACGATCCGGCCGATGCGTCGCTTTGCGAGTTGCGGGCAGGCCACCCCCCAGACCCGAATGATCCACCCAGCACCACCGCCTGGTACGACGACGCGCCGGCCGACGGCATCCTTGAGACGCACGAGTGCAGGATGCTGCCGCTGCTGAGCAACATCAGCAGCGCGGCGTTGTGCCACTTTGTGAACACGGAAACGGCCTGGTCGATGTGGGCGCGACCCGGCGACCCGCCGTGTGGTGGGCACGTGCTCGGAGACGCGAACTGCGACGGAGCCGTCAACAACTTCGACATCGACGCGTTTGTGCTCGCCCTGATCGATCCGGCTGGATACGGACTGGTCTTTCCCACGTGTGACCTGGCGTGCGCAAACGACATCAACGGCGACGGCACGGTCAACAACTTCGATATCGATCCGTTCGTCGTTTGCATGGTGAACGCAGGCTGTCCCCCTGGGCCGCCGGCGCCACCCCCGCTGCCGCGCAAGTTGCTGACCTGGGAGCCCGGCGGCGAGTACGACCAGAGCACGCACGACGGCGACCCGATGATGCCGGGCATTCAGCCCCATCACGCGGCGCTGGCGGCGTACAACGGCGACATGCCGCCGATTCCGCGACTGGTGACGACGGACGAGGAGCTGGCCATGCTCGCGATGCCGTTCATCGACAACGACCTGCCGATCGAGTGGGGCTTCGCGTGCTGCTTCAGCGGCGGGTTCTTCGACGAACTGAACGCATTGGGGGGCACGCAGACCATGACCGCCGCGTGCCACTTCAACCGCAAGGCGCGCTACCCGAGCGCGGGAGGAAACGGCAAGGACTGGGCGTGGACGTTCATCGACGAGCTGCCGCCGATCCTGAACTCCGGCCGGCGTCGAGCATTCAAAGCGGCGACGAACGACCCGTTCGGTCCGTGGCCCTGCCCCAACCCGCCGCGCATCAACGAGCCGATCGGTTTCGAGCAACCCAGCTACCGGTCCACGAACGGCATCGACGCGCTGATTTCCGAACGAATTCTGAACGGCGAACGCGTCGCCGTGTTCATCTATGCCGGCGGAACACCGAATCGACACGACAAGGAACAGGCGGTCGCGGCTGTCTCGCGTCTCGTCGCGCGCGGCGTCCCGCACAACCGCATCTTCGTGTTCTACCGGCAGGGCAAGGTTGCGCCCGCGCACCCGCTTCGTCCGTTCGTCAACGCCGGCGTCGACCTGCGCGCCGCGGGCAAGCAGCCTTTGGTCACCGTGATGAACCACCTGGCGCAACTGGCCGACGGACAGCGCCCGCAGGCGATCCTGTTCCTTGCGATCGGCCACGCCGCCAACTCGGATCCCGCGCTCGGCGGCGGCGACGCGACGCCGCGCGAAGGCGGCGAGGACGAACCCGACGATCTTCCGACGCCGGAGGACGATGGGGGTAACGGCGACGAGACGCAGCCGCCGAACTTCCCGTGACGAGCGCGCCGGAGTCGGCGCGGCGGCATCTCGGCGGCACGTTGCGCATCGGGAGTTTCCCCGCGTCGGCCGCGCGTGATCGGACGAAACGGCGAGCGATCGCGTCGGCCCCGATAATCCGGGCGCAGCGAACGGGTTCGCGCGGGGTCGCAAATGCGATCCCGGCACGTCCGCGTCCGCCTATTTGACCCATCTTCTCATCTTTCTGACCCTCCCTGCACGGAGTGAAGCGCACGGGCCGCGGTGCGGCGCTGGCGCTGTCTCGGCGGGGAGGCTGCGATGTGCTTGCGACGTGACGGGGGCCGGCGGGCGGTCGGCCGGCGGGCGGCGGAGCTGGCGACCGTGATTGCCGCGGCGGCGGTGTTGTTCTCGGGCGGCTGCGGACAGAACGCGGGCAACGTCGGCGACGGCGCCGGCGGACTCGACGTGTTCACGCCCCCCGGCGGAACCCAGGTCGCGGGCACGAGCACCGGCGTCAACACGAACGGCGTCTTGCGCGTCGAGCCCGGCACACTCGACTTCGGCGCGACGGGGCTTCAACAGCCGTTCGAAATCCAGAACGCCGGCGATGCCGACGTCGCGTACGAACTGCAAGCGCTGCCAGCGTGGGCGAGCGTGGACGTCGCTTCAGGTGTCGTGCCCGCCGGCGGCACGGCGCCGGTGCAGCTCTCCGTCGACCGCGCCGAGCTTCCGGCGGGTAACTACTCCGGCACGCTGACGGTGGCCGGCGCCGGCCTGGCGCCCGTCTTCATCACCGCGCAGTTCAACGTGCCCGTCGGCGCTGGCGGCACCACGACTACCGACGCGTCGCCTTTGCGGGTCTCGCCCGCGGCGCTCGATTTCGGCGCGGCGAGCGAGACACGCAGCTTCCTGGTGCGCGTGACCACACCCGGCGGGCTGGCGTTCACCTCGACCGCGAACCAGCCGTGGATCACGCTTCAGGGCGCCGACGGCTTCAGCGCGGGCTCGTATCAGACCGTCCGCGTCCACGTCAGCCGCGTCGGGCTGGCGCCGGGCGCCCACAGCGGCGCCGTCGTCGTGCGTGCCGGCGACCACGAGGCGGTCGTCCGCGTCGCGATGACCGTCGACGACGCGAGCACCGGCGGCGACGAGAACGCGCCGCAGCTCTACGTGAGCCACACCGCGCTGAATTTCGGCACGCGGCAGCGCAGCCTTGCGATGCTCGTGCGCAACGCCGGCGACGGCGCGATGTCGTTCACCGTGCAATCGCAGAGCCCCTGGTTCGCGCCGACGGTCAGCAGCGGCGAGAGCGTTGGAAACTATGTCACCGTCAACGTGCTCGCGTCGCGCAGCGGGCTCGCCGCCGGCGACTACAACTCGTCGCTCGTCGTGCGGGCCGACAACGGCCAGTCGCACACCGTCGCGCTGCACATGAGCGTCAGCGGCAGCAGCGACCCGCCCGGCGCGCCCGAGCTGGTCGTCAGCACCAGCGTGCTGAACTTCGGGATCACCGGTACCGCGCTGAGCTTCACACTCCGCAATGTCGGAACCGGCGAAGTCGCATGGACGATCACGCCCGATCAGCCATGGGTCGGCGTCAGCCCCGCCAGCGGCGTGAGCGAAGGCGACATCGAGATCCTGCGCGCGACCGTGAATCGCGACGCGCTCGGACCGGGCCAGCACCAGGCGGCGCTGCACCTCGTCGGCGACAACGGACAGAGCATCGACGTCGAAGTGCTGGTCGATCGCGGCGGCGTGACCGGCGGCGGACCGGTGCCGCCGTGGCCGGCGTCCGATCTCCGCGTCGACGCGCTCAACAGCTTGCAGCAATACGCGATTCCGGGCCTCGCGACACCGTGGGGCTATCACCCCGAGCGGTGGGCGACGACCCCGATCGTGTACTCCGTGCAGGTGAATCTGGAGGCGGGTCAGCCCGCGCCGGCGCTGTTGTATGAACAGGTGCTGGCGGCGCTGGCGGCGGAGAACCCCGGCGCGGTGCCGATGTGTTACATCTCGGCCGGCGACACGCGCCTGCCGGAGCACTGGTACGTCTATCCGCACGAGCGGATCGACTACAACCAGGTGCCGTCGTACTACCACGTCGATCCGTACGACTGGGTGAACCACGAGGCGACGGTCGACCTGCGCAACCCGAACGCGCGGGCGTTGTTCAGCGATCTGATCGTCCAGGAAGTGCTCACGCGCCGCACGCCGGCGGTCTACCTCGACAACAACCGCCACCCGCACACGGGCGGCACGCTTGCGACCTGGGACCAGGTCTGCGAGTTCCTGCGGAGCATCACCACGCGCCTGAACGAAGGCGGCATCAAGACCGTCGCCAACCTCGCCGCCGTCCCCTATTACCTCAACGGCCGCGACGCCGACATCTTTCAGACCGCGGTGAACGGCGTCACCTTCGAGCAGCCGTTCCACTTTCAGCAGGTGCGCGGACAGCGCGAGCGCGTCGTCATCGAGATCAACGTCTATCGGCAGTGGCTGAGCGCGGGGTTGCACATCACGTTCTGGGCCGCCGACACGCCGATCGTCTACAACCGCGAGCGGCGGCTGGCGGAGCAGCGCGTGCTGGCGGCAATGGCGATGTGCATCCGCCGGCCCGGAGATTCGCTGTTCGTCGCGAGACCGTTCTTCGAGGACATCCCCGATTGGGCGGAGTGGCCGGAACGCTTCGGACCGGCGCTCGGCGACTACACCATCAGCGGTTCGCCCCCGGTGGTGCGAAGAGAGTTTCAGAATGCGACCGTGATTATCGATCTGGGAATGAGCATGGACTTCAGCCGGTCATCCGGGGCGGTGACCGTGAATTGGCGGTGACGGCGTGCCCATGAGCCGCGGGCTTTGGCCCGCGCGGACGTTCGTTGCACGGCGCGCCGCGGAATTGCGTGTCGCGATTCACGTGGACGACGCACCAGCGAGTGGACGGCTGCGCTGCTGCGGTCGCTCGCCCTCTGGCGCGTCGAACGGGAGAGCGGGAAGCGGCGAGCAGTCCCGAGGCCTGCACGTCCGCAGCGTGTCGAGCGAAGCGACACGCCCCGTCGCCCGTCACGCGTCGATCCCCGTGATCCACACGCCGGGCGACGCCGCGGTGTGCGGCATCATCCTACCGTTCGCGGCGCAGCACGACGTGCTGCTTGTCCTTCGCGCGCAGTTCCATGCGCCGCGGCCCGACCGTCGCCTCATACGCCCGCTGCCCGCCGCCTTCCGGCCGAAGCGTCAGCGTGAAGCCATTGAATCGAAACGCCCCGTGCTCGTGCTGGGTGCGACCTTCGATGGTGGTCGTCGCCTGGTAGGAACCGTCGGACCGAAACTCGGCGGCGTCGATCGCGAAGACTTCCCGGTTGGGTCGGGCGCGCTCCAGGCTCCATTTGCCGACCACGGCGCCGCGACATCCTGCGAGCGTGAGCGCCAGCAAGCCGACCCAGATCGAAATCGTTCGTGGACGGATCATTAACGCGGTCCTTGTTCGTGGTCGGCGCCTCTCAGCCCTTCGGCCCGCGTCGAGTTCGCGGTCGCTCGGCGAAGCCCATGCGTGGCGGTGCGCTTCACGCCCGGCTACGGACCCTCAGGCCTGCGGCCCGAACGCCACGTCGGCGCGCATCGCGATGTACACATGCCGAAGTGCATCGCGAAATGTGCTGCACCGGCCGCGAGCCCGACCACCGCGCACTGTGCAACACCTGCTTCCGCGCCGGCCGCGCGCGGTATGACACCTGCGGTCGACACCGCCGTGCGCCCTGCAACTCATGCCGCCGACACCGCCGCCGCGTGCGCGAGCGCGCGTCCGATCCGCATCAACGTGCGGTCTCGGCCCAGCAGCTCCAGCGATTCGAAAATCGGTGGACTGATCGTCGTGCCGGTCAGCGCCACGCGAAGCGGCTGCGCGACCTTGCCGAGCGCGACTCCGCGTCGTTCGCCATAGGCGCGCAGCAGCGCTTCCAGCGCCGCCGCACGCCACTCGGGGGCTTGGCGAAGCAGCGGTTCGAGATCGCGGAGCACGCGCAGCCCCGCGCCGTCGGATTTGAGCCAGTGGTCCTGCACCGCCTTGGGCGGGTAGCGGATCGCGTCGTCGGGCGCGATCAGCGGTGCGCACTTGGTCTCGATGTCGCGATACGTTCGAAAGCCCGCGTTCATGGTGATGAGCCGCCGCAGCTCGTCGTCCGTCAGGGCCGCGAGCGGGCTGCTCTCGTTGGCGCCGAGAAAGTCCTTCAAGCCCGCGAGGTTGCGCTCCAGCGGGGCGGCGGCCGCCGCGGTCGTGTTGAAGTTCAGCAGCTTGGCGCGGTCGAAACGGGCGTTGGTCTTGCCGACGCGCGCGACGTCGAACGACTCCACCAGCTCCGCGAGCGTGAACTTCTCGCGGTCGTCGCCCGCCGACCAGCCCAGCAACGCGATGAAATTGACGATCACTTCCGGCAAATAGCCGCTCTGACGGAAGTCGTGGATCTCGATCTCCGGCGGCTGCACGCCGAGCGCCTGTGCGAGCCGGTAGAGCGCGGCGCCTTCGAGCTGCGTGTCGCCGCGGCGCCAGGCGTCGAACAGCGGTGGGTCGACGCCGGCGATGCGGACCGCGCCGTGCGGGTCGAGCGCGCCGGTGCTCGCGGCCGCCTCGAACGCGGCGAGCACGGCGCGGCCCTTTTCGCGCTTGCTCATCTTGCTGCCGTCCATGTTCATGATGATCGGCAGGTGCGCGTATTGGGGCGTGTGATAGCCAAGGGCCTGTTGCAGGGCCATGTGCTTCGGCGTGTTGATCAGATGTTCCTGCCCACGAAGCACGTGCGTAATGCGCATCTGCTCGTCGTCGACAACGACGGCGAAATGGTACGTCGGCCATGTGTCGCTCTTGAGCAGCACGAAGTCGTCCACCTCGCCCGCCGCAATCGTCACGTCGCCGAGAATCAGATCGCGAACGACGAACGGCTGCTCCGGCGTCTTGAGCCGCACCACGACCGGGCGGGCGGCGCGGCGCGCGGCTTCGGCTTCGTCGTGCGTGGGAAAGCGCGCGGGGCGAGGATAGCGGAAGTTGCGCTTCTCGCGTCGGGCGGCGTCGCGCAGCGCGGCGAGCTCCGCGTCGGTGTCCATCGCGTAATACGCGTGCCCCGCGTCGATCAGTTGCCGCGCGACGGCGTGATACGCCTCCAGCCGCCGGCTTTGGTGATACGGCCCGAACGGTCCGCCGACCTCGGGCCCCTCGTCCCATTGCAGCCCGAGCCAGCGCAGGTCTTCGAACAGCTTGGTCTCCGCGCCGGCGATGTTGCGAGTCTGGTCGGTGTCCTCGATCCGCAACACAAACTTGCCGCCGAGCCGCCGCGCGAGCAGGTAGTTGAACAGCGCGGTGCGCGCCCCGCCGATGTGCAGGTAGCCGGTGGGCGACGGTGCGAAGCGGGTGCGGATGGTGTCGAACGGGCGCGCGGTCATGCGGGTCTCCGAGCGCGCGATTATCGCGGAAGGCGGCACGCGGAGGTAGAGCTGCGGCACACGGCGGTCAAATCAGAACCGCGGCGCACGCCCGTCAAATCAAAACTGGGGGCGCGCGCCCGGCACATCAGCCCCCTCGTCACACGCCGCGGGTTCTGGACGTGCCGCGGAGCGCGGGTGGTTTGTGCGGGCGCCCGCGACCACACAGCCCGAACGCTGCCGGTTCACGGCGGGACGTGAATCGCAGCGCCGCGCCCGCTAGCCGGCCATCCGCGAGGCTTCGTGCCGCCCAGCGGGCTGCCCGGAGCACGCGTTACGCCCAGGCGTTCCTTCTGTTTTCTTCTCTTGATCCCGCGGCGATCCCGGGCGCGGCGCGGCGCTCCAACTCCGGTTGCCAACTCTGACGCCGTCGGCGTGAAGACGGCGTGTGCGGCACGCTCAACCATCGGGTGCGGCGGTTTCGCACTCACGCCCGGGCCCAGAGCCGCGCCGTATGGCTTGAGCCGCGCCACGCCTCGGAGAAATGCGCGACGGTCAGTCCCGGCACAAGCGACAGCAGCTCACCGGGCGCGAGCACAAACGCGTCGCGCGCCGGCTTGCCGTGTCGCGCGCGGTGTTCCGTCGTGAATGTCTCCAGGACGATGCTGCCGGCCGGGCGCAGGTGTTCGGCGAGCCGCGCGAAGAGCGGCCGATGCAGAAAGCGAAACGCCGTGATCAGATCGAATGCGCGATCGGCAAACGGCGGCGCGCCACGCTCCAGGTCAGCGCAGCGCCACTCGATGGGCGCGCCGCGCGAATAACGCTGTTCCAGGGAGCGGCCGCGATCGAGCGCATCGGGCAGCACATCGACCGCGGTCACGCGCCAGCCCATGCTCGCGAGGTACACGGCGTCGCGACCCGTACCGCACGCCAGCTCCAGGGCGTCGCCGGGCGGCAACGCCGCGACCGCCTCCACCAGAAACGCAGTCGGCTCCCACAGTCGGCCGCCCACCGGTCCTTCGCCGGCCGCGCCGGTTGCAGCGTCATTACCCGGAAACGTCGCATCCGGCGCCAGAATCGCCGCCCGCCCGCTGGCGCGAAGCCAGTCCACGGCCCGCGCGGCGGCCATGGCGTCGATCGATGATACGCAGACGACTTCGTCGCGCGGCGGCAATTCATGCGCGCGCTCGGCAAGCTCGGTCGCCGGGATGTTCACGCACTGCGCGAGGGGTCGCGTCGCGGCGAGCAGCGCATCGCGCGGATCGAGCCGATGCCAGCGCGGCAGGGGTACGGGGCGGGGCTGCAAAGCGTCGGTCGGCATGTCAGCGATCGTCATGGCGCTCGGACGCGGCGGGCTGACGCGCTCCGCTGCGCGACCGGGAACACCGCCCGGCGTTCAGCGTTTCCGCGACACCGAGGGGCTCTCGTGGCGCGGGCGGCGCGTGGCGCCTGAGCGGCGCCGGCCGAGTGTCCCCGCGCGGGCTGGCGTGGGCGCGTCAGCGCCGCTCTCGGTCGGGCGCGACGACCCCCCGGCCGCTGAACCCGCGTGACCCGTGGCGCCGACGAGGCGATCCCAAATCGCGTTTGGAATGGGCATCACCGACAGCCGGCTGTTCCGCAAAAGGTCGAACGACGCGAACGCGGGGTCGCCCCTGAGGCTCGCAAGCGGGATCGGCGTCGCGAGCCAGCCGACGAACTCAACGTCGACGACCGCGCGTTTTCCGGCGGGGTCGGTGGGGTCAGGGCAGCCGACCGACGCCACCCGGGCCCGCGCGACGACGGCCTTCTCGTCCGCGGTGTGGTACAAGAGCAGTTCATCGCCGGGCCGCATCGCGCGAATGTGCCGCAGCGCGAGCGCGTTGCTCACGCCGTCCCAGCGCGTGCGCCGGTCGCGCTCCAGCTCGCGGGCGCCATACTCGTGCGGATCGGCCTTGATCAGCCAGCGCGCCACGCGTCCCTCCCCAAGTTATGCGGATCCGGGCGGGCGCGATGGCACCGCCGCCGCGCGAACCGACGCGGTCGCGGCTTCGACTCAAACGGTCGGCATCAGACCCAGACGTCGACGATGCTGAACGCCAGTCCGATGGTCTGAAGCACCGCGTCCGTGACCGAGCAACCGCTCTGGAGCAGCAACCCGCCCGCCGTCGCCGCCAGCGCAGTGTATCGCAATCGCCGCATGATCATGTTCCGTCTCCCTCGATTGTGCCGTGTAACCCATTCTAGCGGCCGCCGAGCACCGTGCGAGGGCGCCGCCCGTCCGCGTCGCGGCGGACACCGTCATTGGAGCGTCGGTTTGACCGCACCATGCACGGCAGATAGTGTTACTCCGCCGGACCGCACGCCACGAGAGAACCCCGCCGACGGGTTGCAGCCGCGCGTCGTCGAACGACCGAAGCGCTGCAATAGACCCGCGGCGTGCGTTCGGGTTAGCGTTGTGGGTGCGTCGAATTCGCAGCCGTCCGTGGAGTCGCTGGCGCGCTCGGCGCGGGCAGGCGGATTGTTCCGCGAGCGTGGAGTCTCTGAGCCGAAAGCAGCCGAAGGAAGACGAGAAACGCCCCGATGAACCGCGCCGCAACAGCCCGCAAAGCGTCAGCCAGACCCGCCGAGACCCCCCTCGAGCAGGTCGCCGGTTTCATCCAGTTCTTCATCTGGCTGCTCATCATCAAGACCTTTTTCCTGCCGCTTTTCATCATCCCCACGGGGTCGATGGCCGAGACGCTTTGCGGCGAGCACGCCCGCCACAGTTGCCCCAATTGCGGCTTCAGCTACGACGTCGGGTTCGACCCGGTCGGACCGCAGAGCAACGGCGTGCCCGGCGTCGTGCAGTGTCCCAACTGTCGCTTTGTGCAGCGCAACGTCAGCCCCGGCGCGCCGTCCGTGCCGCTGGGACCGGGCATGAAGGATGTGCCCACGTCGCTGGCCGCCGCCGCCGGCGACCGCATCGTCGTCCACGGCTGGATGTACGACTGTCCGCTCGACTTCGCCGGCTGGTTCAAACCGCGCCGCTGGGACGTGGTCGTTTTCCGCAACCCGCGCGAACCGCAGGTGAATTTCATCAAGCGCCTGATCGGGCTGCCCAACGAGCAGTTGGAGATCATCGACGGCGACATCTTCATCGACGGGCGCATCGTGCGCAAGCCCGAATACGTGCAACACGAACTGTGGTTTAGCGCGTACGACCAGAACTTCCGACCCCAGGTCCAGGCGATGCGCGACTACGCGCCCCGCTGGGTGCTCGTCGGCGACGAAAGCGGCAAGCCGCTGCTCACGCGCGACCTCGCGGTGCCCGCCGACGCCGCGGCGCCCGTCCGGCTGCGCTTCTGCACGACGCCGAACTCCACCGAGCCCGCCAGGGCGCAGGATTTCTACGGATACAACTCGCCGCTGCGCGGCGGGCCTCAGCACGTCGTCTCCGACGTACGCGTCTCGTGCGATGTGGAGATGGCGCGCGCCGGCGCCGTGGAACTCAGCACGACGAAGTTCGGCGACGAGTTCTTCGCCCGGCTGGCAGGCGACGGCGTCGTGACACTGGAGTATCGCCCGGCCGGCGCGAGCGAGCGCATCGGGTGGGGCCGCGCGGACGTGGGCGCCAACGGAAAGTCGCGGCGCTTCGCGCTCAGCTACGCCGACCATTTCGTGCGCGTCGAGCTCGACGACGCACTCGTGCTGCCTTCACCTGACGATTATCGCACGACGCCCGAGCAGGCCCGGGCGCGCAGCGAGCAGCGGGCGCCCGCGCGAGTCGAGATCGCCGCCGAGCGGCTCGACGGCCGCGTCTACAACCTGCTCGTCGAGCGCGACGTGTACTACACGAGCAACATCCCGCGCGACGACGGGGCAACAGCGAACGGCGTGCAAGGACATCCGTTCGACATCGGCCCGAGCGCGTACTTCGTGATGGGCGACAACAGCCCCAACAGCCGCGACAGCCGATTCTGGTCCGAGTGCGGCCCGCACCTTCAGCAGGCGCTCGAGCGCGGGACCTATCGGCTGGGGACCGTGCCGGCGGACCAGATGATGGGCCGCGCGTTTTTTGTCTATTGGGCGGGGGCGCGTTTCCTGACGCGCGGGAGTGTCGATCCGCGGCCGGACGTGGGAGCGATCCGCTGGATTCGGTGAATCCGGCGGCGCCGCGCGCCGACCTATCGCCAGACCGGTCGTCTTCATTCACGAGCAGGGTGCGGTATCGCAGGGTGTCGCATCGCAGCGTGTGACATCGCGGCCTGTGGCACTGCACGCTGGGACATCGCGGAGTGTGGCACCGGACGATGGGACTTCGCGGCCTGTGCCACTGCACGATGGGACATCGCAGGGTGTGCCACTGCACGATGGGATATCGCGGGGTGTGGCACGGCACGATGGGACATCTCGGCCTGTGCCACTGCACGATGGGATATCGCAGGGTGTGGCACGGCACGATGGGATATCGCGGGGTGTGGCACCGGCTCTCAGCCGGTGGATTCGGCGTGCGCCGCCGGCAAGCTACTCGACCAGCAGCGCCAGCACGCCGCTCCAGAACGCGGCGGTGGCCGCGTGTTCGCTCTCGGCGGCCGCGACGGCGGCGCCGAGCAAGGCCGCGTAGCGTTCGATCGCCGTGTTCTCGCGCAGCAGCGTCGCGACGTCGGCGGCGGTCGGCTCGCTGGGAGATTCCGCGGCGCTGTCTCGGTCGTGTTCGCCGCCCCCGCCGCCGGTGAGGCTGTCGCCGCAGGTCGCGGAGCATTCGTTGGCAATCACGCGGGCGACGAAGGGGTCGATGTCGAAGCAAGTAGGGCAGGTCGCGGCAGTCTGCGACCTGCCGCCCCAATGACAAGACGCAATGCGTGACGGGCGCGCCGCGAGGTCTGGAGCCCGCGCCGCGATCCCAACGGCAGGTCGGTCCCCGATCCGTCTTCACTCGCACGCGCGGCCGCGCGCGGGCCGACCTGCCCTACCCGATTGTTGCCACAGGTTGCGTCGCATTCGTTTGTGATCACGCGGGCGACGAATGGGTCGATGTCGAAGCAAGTAGCAAGTAGGGCAGGTCGCGGCAGTCTGCGACCTGCCGCCCCGATGACTAGACGCAATGCGTGACGGGCGCACCGCGAGGTCTGGAGCCCGCGGCGCGCTCCCGACGGCAGGTCGGTCCCCGATCCGTCTTCACCCGCACGCGCGGCCGCGCGCGGACCGACCTGCCCTACCCGACTGCGCGACACAGCGCTCGCGACCCAGCAACCGCGATGAACGTAGAAGCGACGGCTGCGATCCGGTAATTGCGGAAGAGATGCACGAGATCACTCCTTCCGTTGGGAATCCGACGTGCAACGACGCGCCGGCCGCGTCGCGTACGGGGGTTCCATATGTTGTTGGACCGGACCGCAATTCCGCAAGGGCCCCCGTTTTCGTCCTCTGGCTCGTTGTGCTCGTCTCGCCGAGCGGGATCGCACAGCCTCGCGTTTCCTGTTTTGAAGCCAACGCTTTCGCGGAAGACGCTGGCTGGACGGTGGTCCGGCTCTTCTGCAACCCTTGGCAAGGGTTGGCGGATGGATGGCTCATTCAGCACGTCGATTTCTGCTCGCCGAATCCTCCTCCCGGCGGTCAATTCCTGGCATATCGTCGCGCAGTTTCGAACTTCGAAGGGGAACCGACGTTTTATCTAGAGTGGCGGCTGCGCACCGACGCACCAAGCTCAGATCTGGAGTTTGGTGGCGGAGCTACTATGGCGGCTGCGAGTTCTGGAAGCGTCAGGTATACGTTCAATCTTGTGTCGGACCGCGTGCGCATGATTCGCGACAACCGCGTGCCGATCCTGTTTGCCACGATCGCCGCGGGAGTGGCGCACCGTTACCGCCTGGAACTCGTCGGTGCAAACAGCTACGCGCTCTACATCGACGATGCGCTCGTGGAGTTTGGCGTGCCGGAGGGGGCCTATCCGTCGTTCTCGCCGCGAATCGCCTGGGCGGTGGGAATGGGGTATTTCCCCAACACCACCCGCTGGGACTACATCCGCTACGGCGTCATCCCGCAGGACGCCGGCGGCGACTTCGACAGCGACGGCGACATCGATCCGTTCGACCTGCACTATTTCTTCGAATGCTTCGACGGAATGCCCGACGAACTCGCCGCCGGAATCACCCGCGGCCCGCAGCGCGCCAGCGGCCCCGGCTGCCGCTGGGCGGACATGGACTCCGACGGCGACACGGATTTGTTAGACTTCGCACAGTTCAGCGCCCGCTACACGGGAAAGCAGTTCACACCGCAAGAAGTGACGCCGGCTGCGCCGTAGGGGCCGTCCCTGAACCACTCGTCGAAGGCGCACAGCCCTCGAGCTCTTCCGGAGTCCGCGCGGGCTGAAGCCCGCGGCTCGGGCGTCGCCCTTCCGCATTCATCATTCCGAATCCATCACTCCGCATTCATCATCCTGCATACATCATTCCAAATCCTGCTGTAGCTCCCAGCGCAGCGTCAGGTTGTGCTTGCGCTCGTGCCCGATTGTGGTGGCGGGTCCGTGGCCGCTGTAGACCGCGGTGTCGTCCGGGAGCGTGAGCAGGTTGTTGACGATGTTGCGCAGCAGCCGGCCGCGGTCGCTGCCCGGGAAGTCGTAGCGGCCGATGCTGCCGAAGAAGAGCGCGTCGCCGACGAGTGCGAGCTTGGCCGCGGCGCAGTAATACGCCAACCCGCCCGGAGAGTGCCCCGCGACGTCCAGCGCCTGCCAGCGCGAAGCTCCGAGTTCGAGCGCGTCGCCGACCGCGACGAGCCGGTCGGCGGGCGGCGTCGTGATCGCCATTCCCATCATCGCGGAGAGGTTGGCCTCGGGATCGTGGAGCATGCGCTCCTCCTCGCGCGGACATACGATCGCCGCGCCGGGATATGCCTCCTTGAGCGCCGCGACGCCCGCGATGTGATCCGGATGCCCGTGCGTCAGCACGATTGCGATCGGCGTCAGCCCACGCCGCTGCACCGCGCTGCGAATCTGCATCGCCTGCGGCGGAAACCCCGGGTCGACGATCCAGCATTCGCCGGCGGCGTGGTGCGAGACGATATAGGCGTTCTGCGAGAACATCGGCTCGACAAAGGTCTCAATCGTGACGCCGCCGTGAGCTTTCATAGAGGCTGCTCTCCGGGGTGGTCGTTGGCGCGGCGGTCGGGGCGCGATTCGTCGTCGGCGAGCACGTCGGCGAGCGTGAGGTCCGCAACGCTGGCGTGCAGCCGGCGTGTCACGCGGTCGAGCAGCGGCGTGACGCTGTCGCGCGTGGGCGCGGAGCCGCGGCCATTCGCGGCCCCGATCGCCAGCACGTCGCCGATCCGGATGTGCGCCGCGGGGCGCGCCAGAACATAGCGATCGAGCGCTTCGCCGCGCACCGAGCACAGCACACCGTCGGTCGCCAGCCGCTCCACCAGCCGCCGCACCGCGGTGTTCGAAAGCCCGGTTGCCTCGATGATCTGCTCCAGCGCGACGGGGCCTGCGCCGGCGCCATACGGCCGCGCAACCGCAACCGCCGCGGCGAGCGCGTCAGCGGTCGTGAGCACGATCACCGCGTCGTCCTCGACCTGCTCCATCCGCTTCAGGTTGGCGGTCGTATACGCCAGCTCGGCGCCGAACAGGAAGATCAGCCACGAGAGGTTCAGCCACAGGAAGAACAACGGCAGCACGCCGAGAATGCCGTAGAGATTGCCCTTCACCACGAACCGCTCGACGTAGAGCGCAAACCCCCAGCGCGCGACGAGCCAAAGCAGAACCGCGGCGAGCGCGCCGCCGACCGCGGTCTGCGCGCTGACGCGCTGGTTGGGCAGCAACATGTACACCGCCGCCAGCACGAACACGCCCACCAGCGTCGGCCCGACCCAGCCGAGCACCGACACGACCACGGACAGCGCCGGCATGCCCTCGACCGACGTCACGGCGCGGCGACCGATGAAGATCGCGGCGGCAAGCAACACCGGACCCAGCGTCATGGTGGACCAGTAGAGCAGCACGCGCCGCCAGACCGAGCGGTTGCGCGGCGCGCCGAACACGCGGTTGAGCGAGCTTTCCATCGTGCTCAAGAGGCTCAGCGCCGTCCAGATGAAAAGCAGCGCCCCGACCGGACCGATGCGCTCAAACGTCAGCTTGCCCTGCACCGCCGTCACGACGCGCTCGATCTCGTCCGCCACGTTGATCACGCGACGTTCCGCGCCGGGCGCGGTGCTGGTCGCTTCGTCGCGCGTCCCATGCGCCGCGTCGCCGTCCGGCCGCGCCGCGCCGACTACTGCCGGCGCTGGCGCGTCCGACGGCCGGGGCGGGGACGCTTCCGGCGCCTCGGCCGCCGGCCCGTCGAGCTCCTGGACGGCGACGATCTCCGCGAATCCCGACGCTTGTAGAAACTGCCGCAGGCTGGTCTTGCTGTCCTCCAGCACGCCCAGCGCACCCGCCGCCAGCAGCGCGAGCACCAGCGTCGGGATGAGCGCGAAGATCGTTTGAAAACTGAGCGCGGCGCTCATCGCGAAGAGGTTGTTCTCGTTCAGCCGCCGCGCGCAAAACCGCCACAGCTTCGCCTGAAACGCGACGAAGCGCGCGAAACGCGAAAGCTCGGCGCCCGGCGCGCTGAGCCAGCGGTGCGGCGGTGTCGACCAGGCGGGCCGAGGCGTCACGGTCGTCTCGGGCGGCGCGGTTCATCGCGCGGCGGCGCGCGGCGCGGCTCCGCCGGCTTCGGCTGGGGTTTGCCGTCGCCTCCGCCGAGACCCTTCAGCACGTCCTCGATGCCCTTCTCGATCGTTTTTCCGGGCTCCTTGGGAAGCAGCAACTGTTTGAGCAGCTTCTCGGTGTCGACCTTGGCAAGGTCCAGCTTGGGTTGCTGGCGCGTCCCCGAGAGCGGGATGTCGATTCGCAGCCCGGTGAGGTTCTGTGTGAGCGCCAGGGCCGGCCCCTTTACAC
Organism: Phycisphaerae bacterium; assembly: GCA_050184295.1. Taxonomy (GTDB): domain Bacteria; phylum Planctomycetota; class Phycisphaerae; order UBA1845; family Fen-1342; genus JBFXAM01. The sequence continues at coordinate 30,901 of JBFXAM010000047.1, forward strand.
CGAGCTTCGCCAGCATCGCCTCGCGCAGCGGCACCGAGACGACCAGGTCGAGCGTGTCGTCAAAGCCGACCGAGCCGTAGAACTTGAGGTCGAAATCCTGCGGAAAAGTCATGACGAAGTTGTCGTAGACGATGCGGCCGTCGCGGATCACGAAATCGAGCTTCCCGGCTTTGACCTCGTAAGTCTCGCCCGCCGAGTAGCCCGCGAGCGCCAGCAGTTCACCGAGCACGCCGCCCGGCTGCACCTTCAGGTCGCTCAGATCGAGCGCTCCGGCGCCCTGGCTGGCGGTCTTGGCCGCTTCGCCAAGGGGCAGCGTAACGTCCGTCGTGTTCAGGAACACGCGCCCCTCCACCCGCGCGAGGTGCATGAAGATCGGGTTGATGCGGCTGAGAAGCGACGCGCCGAGCTCCGGCGTGATGGTCACGCCGTCGAGCAGCGCCAGCTTGCCGGGGATGTGCAACGTCGCGTCCAGCGGCTGAAAGTCGACCACGCCGCCCAGATTCACCCGGCCCTGAGCCGCGGCAATGCTCGCGGGCGGCAGCGTCATCTGGCCGTCGCGCAGCGCGGGCGCGAGCTTCGCGTTGCCGAGCGCCACGCCGTAGATCGTCGCGCTGTCCCACCCGACGTTGACCGCGGTCGCGAGCCCGCGAAACGTCGGCTGCACGCTGGGTTGGTTGGCCGGTCCGCGGATTTCAAACTCGCTGCTGCTGCGGCCCGTTACGACGACGTTGCCCTTGGTCGCAGGTGCGAGTTCGTGCAGGAGCGCGGTCAGCTCTTCCCAGCCCGCGTCGTACCGGCCGCGCAGCGCCAGGTTCGCTGGCCCGGAATACTGCTCGATCGTGCCGCTCAGCTCTGCGGCGAATGGCTTCGAGGCGACCCGCAAGCGCTCCAGCGCGAGGCGCTCGTTTGGCGGATCGAGCTTCGCGTCGAACTCAAAATCGACGCGCGGCTCGCGCACCGTCGTCTCGCCGGTGCCGATCGAGAAGTCGTCGATGCCGCCGTCGCCCTTCGCCGTCACCTGCGACCCGCTGGTTGCGAGCTGGCCCCGAAACGCGAACGCGCCGGCGATCTGTGGCGGCTGCTCCATCCGCGCGACCACGCCGACCGCGCGCAAGACCCGCGCCAGGTCGGCGTCGGCCTTGAAGTCGGCGCGCAGGTCCGTGGCGTCGCCGGTCTGAAGCTGTACGCCCGTCGCGTCGAGGTTCGCCGCGGCCGACGAGAGTTGAATCGACTTGGCGGCGACGCGTTCGCCGTCGCCCGCAACTTCAACGCCGCTCCACGCCAGCTTCGATTCGCCTTCGAGCAGCGGCTGACCGTCGACCGCCAGCGCCTGGCCGGTCAGCCAACCGGTGGACGTGATCGGCCCGTCCGCGCCGCCGCGCGCCACGCGCGCCTCCGCCGCGAGGGCTCCGCCATAGCGCGCCAACTCCGCGACGCCGAGCGCGGCGGAGCGCTGCGCCACGAAACCGAGATCAGCACGCCGGACCTGCGTCATGACGTCGAACGCCTGCTTCGCGAGATCGACCCAACCGGTCGCACTGGCGACCACCTGCCCGTCGGCGTCGAGTTCGAGCTTGCCGATCTCAAAGCGCGCCGGCTTCGCTTCCGCGAGCATCAGCCTTCCGGCGTGCTGAAGGCCGAGCTTCTGAACGTCAAAGCGGCGATCGGCCGTTCCGTAGCGCACGTCTCTCGCGCCGGCATCCAGCGCGACGTCGACGGCGTCGTCACCCGCGCGCGTCAGCCGCAGATTGCCGCTCAGCGCGCCGGACAGATCGTGCCCGCCGAGGTCGACCAACTGCCCCAGCTCGGCTTGCAGCTTCGCGAGATCGGCGCTGAACTGCGCCTC
>JBFXAM010000048.1:0-31383 GCA_050184295.1 Phycisphaerae bacterium
GCGAGCAGCGCGGGCTGCTGCGCTTCCTGGCGTGGGTGAGCTACGCGCCCACACTCATGCAGGGCCCCATCGAGCGCTACCCCGAGTTCCAGGCCGAGATGGACGTCTGTCACGCCCGGCGCAATTGGCGAAACGTCCCGCCCGCGTTCGCGCGCATCGCGCTCGGCGTGCTCAAGAGCTTCGTCTCGCTGGCGTACTTCACGCCGTTGCTCGCGTCGATCGGCATCGGCGTTCCTGGGAATCCGTACTTCGAGCATCCGGAGCGCGTCGAAAGCTACCTGCTGCTCTATCTCGGCCCGTTCCTCACTATCTTCACGCTCTATCTCGAATTCAGCGGCTACTGCGACGTGTCCGCGGGGATGGCCCGCCTGCTCGGCTATCGACAGATCGAGAATTTCCGAAACCCATGGTTCGCCACCAGCCTGCGCGAGTTCTGGCATCGTTGGCACATCAGCCTCTCCGCGATCCTGCGCGATTACGTCTACATCCCGCTCGGCGGCAACCGCCGACACAAGGCGCTCAACCTCTGCGTGACCTTCGCAGCCTGCGGACTGTGGCACGTCCCATCGCCGGCCATGGGGCTCTGGGGCGTCGTCATGGGATTCATGATGATCGTGGAACAAGGCTGGTCGCGTGCGATGGACCGGCTGGAGCAACAGCCGGCGTCGACCCTCGGCGCCATCCGGCGAGCGTGGCGACGGCTCGGGCCCGCGCCGATGCTGCTCGCGTGGTTCGTGACCCTGAACGCGTTTTGCTTGTCGCTGCTCATTTTCTTCGGTGGATCGGGCGCCCTGCGCGTGGGCTGGGAACTGCTCCGCCGGCCGATCGAGTGGTCGACCGGCGCGCCGAAGTGACCCGTCTGGCCGCGCATCGGCCGTGCGTCCACCCGCGCTCTGCGCACGACGGCGCTCATCGCGGCGGCCGACCGCAGTCGGGCGGCCGATACCCGGCAAAACCTGCGTGCGGCCGTTCGAAGGTCGACGCCGGACCCGCGGCGAAGCTTGACGGTTCGAGCGACGCCGGGATCAATTCCGATAGCCAAGCGGGGCGACCTGCGCCGCCGAGTGCTTCAAGCGCGCGGCATCGCGGCCGTCGCCAACCGCTCCAGGAGGTCTGACGATGCGCGTGTTCGTGACCGGCGGGGCCGGCTATGTCGGCAGTCATTGCGTCAAGCAGCTTGTCGCGGCAGGACACCACGTCACCGTCTTCGACAATCTCTCGCTCGGACACGCCGCCGCCGTCGACGCCCGCGCCCAGCTCGTGCGCGGCGACCTCGCGGACGGGCCACTGGTCCGGCGCCTCCTCGCCGAGGGCGGGTACGATGCCGTCATGCACTTCGCGGGCGCGACGAATGTCGGCGAGTCCGTCGAAAGCCCCCTGCTCTACTACCGCAACAACGTCGCCAACACGATCCATCTGCTCGAAGCCATGCGCGACGCCGGCGTCCTGCGACTCGTCTTCAGCAGCACGTGCGCCGTGTACGGCGTTCCCGACGAGTTGCCGCTTGTCGAGTCAATGCCGAAGGATCCGATCAGCCCCTACGGACGGACCAAGCTGGCGGTCGAGTGGCTGCTCGCGGACAGCGCGACGGCGTGGGGGCTCGGTGCGGTCGCGCTGCGATACTTCAACGCATCGGGAGCGGCGGCGGACGGGACGATCGGCGAAGACCATCGCCCGGAGACGCACCTGATTCCGATCGTGCTTCAGGTCGCGCTGGGGCAGCGCGAGTACGTGCGCGTTTTCGGAACCGACTACCCGACGCCGGATGGGTCGTGTGTGCGCGACTACATTCACGTTGAAGATCTCGCCAGCGCTCACCAGCTCGCGCTCGAAAAGCTCGCACCCGGCAAGTTCGATGCATTCAACGTCGGAACCGGTGCCGGACATTCGGTGCTCGAGGTGATCGCCGCCGCGCGCCGCATCACCGGACGAGCGATCACGGCAGAAACGAGCGACCGCCGGAGCGGCGACCCGCCGGCTCTTTTTGCAGACGCAGAAAAGCTCAACCTCCGCTTCGGATGGGTTCCGCGTTATCGGAGTCTGGATCAAATCGTCGCTTCGGCGTGGAGCTGGCACGTCGCGCACCCGCACGGGTTCGCGGAGCCGTGAACGGTTCTGGGTGCAAAAAAGTCCCGGCCAAATGTCGTAAGGACTTGTCGGGGACACCTGTTCGGGATACACTGTTTCCAGTCATAGGTGGCAAAGTTTTCATAATAAATTTCGCTCTCATACGCATTCTCGCCGTATCGCGTTTCGAGCATTGATCGATCCCGCCACCTGAGCCGTACTCGCAGTTCACGCACAACGTGCCATCGGTGTCGCTTCGCGGCACGGGCTTCGCTGCGCGCCCTCCTGCTTTCCCGGAGGTCGCACGGCGATGTCTCCGATCCGTTGTCGGCCGAGCACCCGCTTCGCGCTGCAAGGTCGCGATCGCGGGCGGCCCATGCGCTGTGCGACCGCCACGGTGCGCTCCCGCTTCGGCGCGCCGTGGCCGGGTCGCACATCGCCGGCGTGGAGTACTGAAACGGTAATCTTCGCACTCATTGTCTCATCGAGTTCGTATGCGCGACCTTGCCAGAAGGGATCGAACTGACATGACCGCCAGACCGAGTGCCAGGACCGTCGCGGACGCCTTCGGCCCCCCGCTCACCGCGGAGGAGCTCACGGTTAACCTGACGGTGCTGCAAAACAACCTGAATCGCGCGATGAAGTGCCCGGCGGGCAAGAGCCAGGTCTACCTGCGCTCCCTGCTCACGGGGCGAGCCGCGACCAAGCCGCGGATTTCGCTGAAGTGCTCGTGGCGCCGCGACATTGGCCAGCAGCCCGAGGTCTATTACGAGTGGATCCGCGACGTATGCGCGGGGGATCCCACCCAATGCGAGGCGTATCGGAAGCTCCACGAACGGTTTAAGCACATTTGAGCCCGGGGACCGTTCGGAGAAGCTCCCGAGCGTACGGCTGATCGCGGATCAGCCTTACGCTGGGGAGCCTGGCAAGCACGGCGTGGCAGCGCTGGGGCCACGCCGTGCGATTTTTTCTCGCCGGCGCACGCCGGCACAACGCCCCAGTCGACCGCCCACGCGACCGTTTCGAGTACGAACTGCCCTCGCGCGGCCGTTGAACGAGCGCGACGCTCGCGGCACGCCGGCATCCAATCATCCGGAGCCGACTCCGCGCGGGATCGGCGCGCGCCGGTCGCGGGCGGCGCGCGGCGAACGAGCACGCGAACAGGCCGTACCGAACGCGCTTGGGAGGCGATCGTCGTCCCCAGCGCCGTGGAGGAGCAGAGCCCGATGCCGGCAGCAATGATCCCGTACTCGCTTCCGCCGCGCGACCTTTCCGAGCAATTGAAGGCGGCCGACGATCTGGCGCGCGAGATGTCCGCACGCCGCAGTTGCCGCTTCTTTTCCGACCGCCCCGTTCCGCGCGAACTCATCGAGCGCGCCCTCGCGATCGCACACACCAGCCCCAGCGGCGCGAACCGCAAGCCGTGGCGCTTCGTCGCGATCGACGACCCCGCGATGAAGCGCGAAATCCGCATCGCCGCCGAGGCCGAGGAGAAGAAAAGTTACGAGCATCGCATGCCGCAGGAGTGGCTCGAAGCCCTCGAACCGCTCGGCACGACGTGGGAAAAGCCGTTCCTCGAAATCGCACCGTGGCTGATCATCGTGCTGCGGATCGACTGGGAAGAAGCGAACGGCGAACGCCGCAAGAACTACTATCCAAGCGAAAGCACGGGACTCGCCTGCGGCTTTCTGCTGATGACTTGCCACCGGCTCGGGCTCGCGACACTCACGCACACGCCGAGCCCGATGGGCTTCCTGCGACAGATTTGCCGCCGTCCTGAGAACGAGAAACCGTATTTGCTGATCCCGGTCGGCTACCCGGCGGACGACTGCGTCGTTCCGAACATTCCGAAGTACCCGCTTGCCGCACGCTTGCAGTGGAACCGGGGCGACGAAACTTAGTCTGCGATTCTGGAACGCGCGGTGTTGGTCTCGGAGCGAAGATCACCGATTGCGGATGATCGGTGGCTGGCGCCGCCCCTGCCGCTGCACCGTCCTGTGTCGCCCCTGAGCGCGCTGGTGCCTGTACCGGCCGTTTCGCGCGGTCGCTGCGTCCGCCCCTACCACAAGCCGTCCTCGCCTTCGCCTTCGACGCGCCGCAGTGCACGTCCCGGCCGGAACGGCCCGCAATCCAGTTCGGTCGCCGTGCCGGTGATCCACTGCGTCACCAGCGCGGCGGTGATCGGCGCCAACGTCAGCCCGCTTCGAAAATGTCCGGTGGCGGCGAAAAGCCCCGCCAACCCCGGGACGGGACCGAGCCAGGGCAAGCGATCGGGGGTTCCGGGGCGGAGCCCAGCCCATGTTTGCAGCAGCGTCGCATCGCGGAGCGCGGGGACGACGCGCTGCGCCGCGCGCAGGATCGACTCGACGGCGTACGTCGTGTTGCGCCGGTCGAAGCCACTGTCGTGTTCCTCGGACGACCCGGTCAGAATCCGCCCGTCGTCGCGACAGACAAGGTACGTGCGTCCGCTATACAGAATGTGGCGGAACGCGGGCGCGCCGAGTTCCAGCAGCGCGATCTGTCCGCGAACCGGATACACCGGCATCACGGCGTTGAGCTCCGCCGCAATCTGCGACGACCACGCGCCCGCGGCCAGCACCGTGTGCGGCGCCGCGTAGCGCCCGCCCGCCGTCTCCACACCGCAGACGCGCACCGCCGGTCGACCGTGAAACGCATGTGCGTCGGCGTCGGCCAGCGTCGCCGGCTCGACCCACAGCGCACCGACGGGCGTGTGCTCGACCATGCGCACGCCGACCCGCGCGCACGCGATCCGCAGGCCGCGCATCAACCGCGGATTGCGAACCTGTGCCATCGAGCGCTTCAGCAGCGCCCCACGCAGCTCGCGCGTCACCAACGGCTCACGCACCGCCACCTGTGCCGCGGTCAGCATCTCGGCGCGCGGCTGGTCGTCGATGCGCGGCGCCTCGATCGCCAGACCGCTCTCACGAAGCGCAGCCGCGTGCTGGTTGTCGTCATGGATCAGGTCGAGCGCACCGCACCGAACATACCCCACGTCGCAGCCGCTGCGCTCCTGCACTTCCGCGGCAAAATCGGGCCAGCGCGCGACGCTGGCTCGCCGCAGCAGCGCCAGCGGATCGCGCCGGGCGAGACTGCCCTCGTCGAGAATTCCCGCACCCGCCCACGACGATTCGCGACCGCACGCGCCACGTTCGATCAGCGTGACGGAGAGACCCGCTTGCGCCAGCCGCAGCGCGCTGGCGCAGCCGATGACACCGCCTCCGAGCACCAGCACGTCAGCCGTTCGGTTCGGATCGGACATGCGACCATGATACGGCGGAGCGGCCGTGCACCGGGCGGGTGGCGGCGGGTGCGCCGGCGGACCATAATGCGACGGGAATTGCGGACGCGGCGTCCGCAGCAAAGGCCCCTCGACCGGACCCGCCATGCCCCTGCCGAAAGTGCTCCGCGAGCTGCTGACGCTCCCGACGGCCGCGTTCGTGGAGAGCGCCGTCAGCAACTACGTGCTGGCCGCGCTGCGGAAGCTGCCCGACGTGAACGTGACGGTCGACCGTTACGGCAACGTCCTCGCGCACTTTCACCGCGAGCCGAAGCACAAGCGCCCCCTCGTGTTTGCCGCCCATATGGATCACCCCGGCTTCTGTGCGTTGCACATGCGCGACCGCCGCACGCTCATCGCGGCCTTCCGCGGTTGGGTCGAGCCGGAATACTTCACGAAGGCCGGCGTGCGCTTCTGGAGCGACGGAAAGTGGGTCCGCGGGCGGATCGTCGAAGTCGTTAAGACCGCGCCGGTCTATGGCCTGATCGGCCGTACGGCGCGCCCGGAGGAAGTCGCCGTGCAGGTCGCGCGACCGGTCGCGCCGAATGCGCCGGGCATGTGGGACCTGCCCGATCCGGTGCTGCGCGGCGACAAGGTGTATGCGCGCGGGTGCGACGACCTGGCGGGCTGCGCCGCGATGCTGGCGCTTCTGCAACGGCTGGACGACCGAAAGGCGGAGTGCGACTGCTACTGCATCTTTACGCGGGCCGAGGAGGTCGGATTCGTCGGCGCGATCGCATCGGCGCGCTTTCGCACCATCCCCGTCGGCCTGCCGATCATCTCCATCGAGACCAGCAAGGCGCTGACGCCGGAGATGATCGGCGGCGGCCCGATTCTGCGCGTCGGCGATAAGAGCAGCATCTTCACGCCGGCGCTGACGGCGTTTTGCGATCGCGTCGCCAAGCAACTGCTGGGCGTGCTCGGCGCCGACGGCAAGCCGCGCATCCTGGCGAACAACCGCTCCGCAACCCGCGCCGCAGCGCGCCGCGCCGCGGCGCCGACCGGCAAGAAAACCGCCCGCTCGGCGCAGCGCTCCGCCGCCGCGTTCGCCTATCAGCGCCGCCTCATGGACGGCGGAACCTGCGAAGCGACGGCCTATCTCGCGTACGGCTATCCCGCGACCGGAATCTGCGTCGCGCTCGGCAACTACCACAACATGGACACTGAGAAAAAGCGCATCGCAAGCGAGTACATCAGCCTCGGCGACTGGCAGCGCATGGTCCGCTGGTTCGAGGCGCTCGTGCTCGATCCGCGCGGCTGGGGCGGCGAGGACGCGATCCTCCGCGAGCAGATGGACAAACGCTACGAAGCGTATCTGCCCCTGCTCCACGTGCGGACCGAGGCCGCGCTCGCCTGGTGACGCGCGGACGCGCGCCGCTCGCGCGGCGTTCGCACACACCGGAACCGGAACCGCCCCGCGCGCGAAAAACACGCTCGCGGGCTTGACGAAGTCGCCACGGCGCTCGAAGCTAACCTCTTGGTACGCACGGTGCGGCAGTCACCCGTCGGCGCGGCGGGACCGTTCCTTCTGCGTTACCGTCCCGGAGAAAGCAGTAATGGACAACACGAATCCGCTTAGTGCGCTGACGAGCCTCGGCATTGGTGGTCTCGCCATCGTTGGCGCAATCATCTACTTTGTCTGGCGCTTCTTCCTCGGCGGCTGATCGCCGGGAGGATCGCGCTGCGGACCGCGCGGCACGCGCCGGGCGCGTTCGCCCGCGGCGCAGCCGCAGCACACCGCAACGCACGTCCGGGAATCACCCGTGGGCGTGCGTTGTTTCTTTCCTGCTGGTCCGCGCCGGGTCGCGGGTCGGTTCGCGATCCCTCATCGCGCCGGGCCGACCATCTCGCGAAGCACGTCGAAGAAACCGGGAAAGCTCTTCCGCACCACCTGCGGATCGCGGATCGCGACGCCCGGCCCCGCGAGCCCCGCCACCGCGAAGCTCATCGCCATGCGGTGGTCATCGTAGGTTTCGACGATCGCGGGCGTGATCTCTCTCGCCGGAAAGATGCCCAGCCCGTCGCGATGCACGTCCACGCGCGCCCCGAGCCGCGCGAGCTCGCTCGCCAGCCCCGCGAGCCGATCGGTCTCCTTGATCCGCAGATTCGCGACGTTGGTGATATGCGTCTCGCCCGCCGCGAACAACGCAACCACCGCCAGCGTCTGCACAGTGTCGGGCATGGCGTTGAGATCGACACGCACGCCGCGCAACTGTCCGCGCGGCGGCCCGCGAACCTCGGCGTAGGCGGGCCCGACGTTCACCGCGCAGCCCATCTGCTCGAGTACGTCGACAAACCGCATGTCGCCTTGGACACTGTCGCGCCCGAGTCCGACCACACGCACGCGCCCGCCGGTGACGGCGGCCGCGGCCCAGAAGTACGCGGCCGCGGAGGCGTCGGGTTCGATCGCATAGTCGCCGGCGCGGTAGCGCTGAAACGCGGGAACGACGAAACGCTGCGCCTCGCCTTCCAAGACCTCGACGCCCATGTCGCGCATCACCTGGAGCGTCATGTCGACATAGGGCCGGCTCGCCAGCGCGCCCTCGATCGCGAGAAACACGTCGCTGTCGGCGTACGGCGCCGCCATCAGCAGCGCGCTCACAAACTGGCTCGACGGCGGCGTCTCGAATGAGAGCGCCCCGCCGCGCAGCCCGTCTCCGAGCACCGTCAGCGGCGGAAAGCCCTCGACCTGTTCGTAGCGCACGCGCGCCCCCAGTCGTCGCAGCGCGTCGACCAGCGGTCCGATCGGACGCTGGCGCATGCGCTCCGTGCCGTCGAGCCGGTAACGCCCGCGACCCTGCGCGCACAACGCCGTCAGAAAACGCATCGCCGTGCCCGCCGCACCGCAGTCGATCGCGGCGTCGTCGTTTGGCAGAAACCCGCGGCAGCCGGCCAGCGCGATGGTACGTTGTGTGGCGTCGAAAGACGCGTCGACGCCCAGCGCGCGCAGGCCGTCGAGCATGCGGTCCGTGTCGGCGCAGATCGCGACTTCGCGCAGCGTCGACTCGCCGTCCGCCAGCGCCGCGCAAAACAGCCGCCGGTTCGTCAGGCTCTTCGAACCCGGCAGGCGCACGTCCGCGTCGAGCGGCCCACACGGCTCGATCGGGAGCACCTTTCGCGATTCCATGGCCGAGCGACTCCTCGGCGGCGATTGTAGACCCGCCCGTCGCGGGCGTCTCGCGAGCACGGGGCGCGCCCGCAGCGCTCGTCGGCACCGCCGCCCGTGGGTCGACAGCCGGCGGTGCGCCGGGTAAAACTCCCGCCGGCAGCCCCCCATCAGGAGAAATCTCATGCCGCAGCCAAACGGTCGACGCAACACGCCGCGCACATGCGCGTGCTTCGCCGGTGCGCTCGGGCTCGCGCTGGTCGCCGGCTGCGCCGCGACCGGCCGCACGGGCAGCGCGCCGCGTCCCGTCGCGCCGCCGACCGCGCGCGAGGAGGCGATGTTCGACGCCCTGAAGGCGCTCGCCGGCGAGTGGACGATGCTGGACGAGCACGGCCAGACCGTGACCGGTAGCGTGTTCGCGGTCAGCTCAAACGGCAATGTCGTGCGCGAGGTGATGTTTCCCGGCACCGACCACGAGATGACCAACGTGTACCACCTCGACGGCCCCAGCCTGCTCGTCACGCACTACTGCGCCATGGGAAACCAGCCGCGTATGCGTGCGACCGGCCCGGGACCGAAGGACATTGACTTCCGCTTCGACGGGGTGACCAACCTCGCGAGCAACCAGGCCTACATGGGCAGCCTGCGCCTCGTCGTGGTCGACGCCGATCACATCGAGCAGCACTGGAAGAGCTACAAGAACGGCGCCGAACTCGCCGACCACGCCCCCGTGTTCCAGCTCACGCGCAAACGTTGACCGACGCGCGGAACGGCGCCGCGCCCCGCACGCGCGCACCGCTCATTCCCGCTTCGGCGACGGCGATCCGGCCGCACCCGGCGCGGCCGCCTCGCGCAGGATTTCCTTGATCGCCTGGCGGTTCACGCGCACTTTGACATTGCTGGTCTCGTCGATCTTCAGCACGACCTCGCTGTCGCGCACATCGACCACGGTCCCGTAGATGCCGCCGATCGTCTGCACGCGGTCGGCGCGCTTGATCGAGCTGAGCATGTCGATGTGGCGCTGCCGCTCCTTGCGCTGCCCGCGAAAGAGAATCCAGTAGAACACCGCGACCATCAGCAGAATCGGGACCAGCTGCGTCCAGAACATCTCGGACGCGCCGCTCGCCGGTTGCGTGCTCGGCGTCGTTGTCTGCGCCACAAGCAGCCACGATGCGATCATGCGCACTCCTCGGCGGAATCCGCGCTGAGCGGGCCATCCGCCAGCTCCCGGCGCCACGTCGCGAATCGATCCGCTTCGATCGCCGCACGCATCTGCCGCGCCAGCCGCTGGTAGAAGGCGACATTATGAAGCGAAACCAGACTGCCTCCAAGCACCTCGCCAACCTGCATCAGGTGCCGCAGATACCCGCGCGAGAAATGGCCGCAGGTGTAGCAATCGCAATTGGCGTCGAGCGGCTGATCACTCACGCGGTGCGCCGCGTTCCGCAGCCGCACGACCCCCGCGCTCGTGAACGCATAGCCCTTCCGTCCGTTCCGAGTCGGCAGCACGCAGTCGAACTGGTCCACGCCCGCCGACACCGCGTTCGCCAGGTCCAGCGGCGTGCCGATTCCCATCACGTAGCGCGGCGTGTCGGCCGGTAACTGGGGCGCGAGGTCGTTCATCAGCGCCCACATCTCCGCCGGCGGCTCGCCGACCGACAGGCCCCCGAGCGCGTAGCCGTCGAATCCAATCTCCACCAGTTGTTCCAGACACGCGCGACGCAGCGCACGGTCAAGCCCGCCTTGCACGATGCCGTACAGCGCCTGGTCAGGCCGCGCGTGGGCCGCCTTGCTGCGCTTCGCCCACGCAATCGTTCGGCGGACCGCGGACTGGACGACGGCGTCCTCGGCGGGCAGCGGCGGACATTCGTCGAACGCCATGATGATGTCGGCGCCGAGTTGGTTCTGCACGCCGATCGACGACTCCGGCGTCAGCGTGATCGCGGCGCCGTCGACGTGCGAGCGAAACGAAACGCCGTCGTCGCTGATGCTGCGCAGGTCGGCCAGCGAGAACACCTGGAACCCGCCGCTGTCGGTCAGGATGGGGTGCGACCAGCCCATGAAGCGGTGAAGCCCGCCGAGCGCGGTGACCGTCTCGGGCCCGGGGCGGATCAACAGGTGATATGTGTTCGCGAGGACGACTTGCGTTCCCGTGGCTTCGATCTGCGCGGGGGTGAGCGACTTGACCGCACCCGCGGTGCCGACCGGCATGAACGCGGGCGTGTCGATCACGCCGTGTGGCGTGCGAATCCGCCCGCGACGGGCTTCGCCGGACCGGGCCAAGACCTGGAAGCGCAGGGCGCGCGGCGAGCCGATCTCGCAGTCGGGATGTTCAGACACGCGAATCGGGCTCTCGGGTTTCGTGGGCGCGGCGTCGAACAGTGGAGCCGCTCAGCGCTTGGGCGCGAGCGACAGCCCGAACTCGGTGAGCCGGGCCTTGATCTCGCTGAGCGAGGTGACGCCGAAATTCCGCGTGGACATCAGGTCGGTCTCAGTGTGCTGGATCAGCTCGCCCAGTGTCGCGACGTTCAGCCGCTGAAGACAGCGGCGGGCGCGCACCGAGAGCTCCATCTCGCTGACGGGCTTGCTGAGGATCGCCTCGCTCCCGGGAGGCACGGCGACGACCGGCTTGGCGGCGGTGGTCGCCTCGATGACAGCGTTGACGTCGACGTCCTCGGGCCGCATGCCGAGTTGGAGACCCTTCGCCAGGAGGACGGCCTTGATCTCGGTGAGCGAGGTCTCGCCGAAGTTCTTGAAAGCCAGCAACTCCTGCTCCGACAACCGGAGCAACTCCCCGAGCGTGTTGATGCGCATCTTCTTGAGGCAGTTGCGCGCCCGGACCGAGAGCTCGAAGTCGGTGATCGGCGTGTCGAGCAAGCGGCGGCGGGCGTCGATCTTCTGCTCCACCGCCTCGTCGATGACCATCTGGCGGCTGCTCTCCACATCCTTGAGGAACAAGCGCGCCCGGGCGTGGTTTGGATACGCCTTCAGCACGCGCTGCAAACACTCCACCGCGTCCTCGTAGTTCCCGATGTCCTCGTAGATCACGGCGAGGTTCATCAGCGCGTTGACATATGCCCGCGGCTGGAGACTGAGCAGATGATACAGCTCGATCGCCGCGCCCTCGTCCCCGAGCAGGTCGTAGAGCCGGGCGCAGCGGAACATCGCGCCGGGATGGTCCGGCGAGAGCTCGAGGGCCTTCTCGTAGAAGTCGACCGCGGCTTCGCGCTCGGCTTCCTCCTCGGCCAGCAAGCCCTTCACGTAGTACCACTCGCCGCGATCCTCGCCGCGCTTGGCGTTCTTTTTCAGCAGGCTCGCCGCGGCGCCCAGCTCGCCGGCGCGCAGCTGTGCGGCGGCGGTCTGCATGTCGATTTCGAATTCGTCCCACCCGCGGGCGGCGGCGCGCTCCAGCTCCTTCAGTGCGTCCTCAAAGCGGTGCAGCGCGAGCAGCGATTGCGCCGCAAAGTAGCGCCGCAGCTTGTTGTCCGGCGACTTCGCGAACCACTCCAGGGCTTCGCTGTATTGCGCGAGAATGTAGAGTGCCGCGGCGAGCCGCAGCGGCTCGCCGGACCCCTTCCCGACGCGCCCTTCGTACTCACGCGCCAGTTCACGGAACCGCTCATACGTGCGAAACGAGGCGTACGCCGCGTCGGCGTGATCGTGGATCGCGTCGACATCCAGACTGCCGGCGCTGAAGAAAGCCGCCGGATCGAGCGTCGTTTCGGTCATAACTGCGTAACTCCCATTCCCTGAGCTGCCGGGGTGGCGTTATTCGACCAATCGCTATAATAATCCGTTTGCGCTCGGTGACAAGTCCGCGCCGCCCGGCGCGGTCCGGCCCGGCGCCGCAAGGACCACCCTGTGAACCAGCCGCCGGACCGGTTTCTCGAAGTGCTTTCCCAGCGCGTCCTCGTGTTCGACGGCGCCATGGGCACCAGCATCCACGCGCTCGACCTGCCGCTCGGCGACTACCGCGACCTCGAAAACTGCTCCGAGGTTCTCAACCTCACGCGCCCCGACGCGATCGAACAGATCCACCGCAGCTTCCTCGAAGTGGGATGCGACGCGGTTGAAACCAACACCTTCGGCGGCAGCCGCATCACGCTGGGCGAATTCGGACTCACCGACCGGACCTACGACATCAACCGCGCCGCGGCGCAGATCGCGCGGCGCGCCTGCGACGCGTTCTCCACGCCGCAGAAACCGCGCTTCGTGATCGGGTCGGTCGGCCCGGGAACACGGCTCGTCTCGCTCCGCCAGACGACGTATGACGCGCTGGTGGACAGCTTTTTTGAGCAGGCGCGCGGGCTGCTGGACGGCGGCGCCGACGTCATGCTGATCGAAACCTGCCAGGACATCCTCCAGTCCAAGTGCGCCATCGAGGCCGTGAAACGCGCCTTCCAGCGCTGCGGACGGCGCACCCCGCTCATGGTGCAGGTCACCATGGAAACCACCGGCACCATGCTGGTCGGCACCGACATGGCCGCGGCGGTCACCACGCTGGAAGCGTTTCGCGAAGTCGACGTGATCGGTCTGAACTGCGCGACCGGCCCGCAGGAGATGAGCGAGCACATCCGTTATCTCGCGGCGAACTGCACGCGCCCGCTCAGCGTCCTGCCCAACGCCGGCTTGCCGCAGATCGTCAACGGTCAGCCGCACTTCCCGCTCGCCCCCGCCGAGCTGGCGCGCTGGCTGCGCGAGTTCGTGGAGCAGGACGGCGTCGGCATCGTCGGCGGCTGCTGCGGGACCACGCCGGCGCACCTGAAGGCGGTTGCGGACGCGGTCGGCGTTCGCGCGCCCCAGGCGCGGCGCGTCGTCCGCGAACCCAGCGTCAGCAGCCTCTACCAGGCCGTGAACTCGCGCCAGGACAGCAGCTTCCTGATCGTCGGCGAGCGCTGCAACACGAACGGCTCGCGGGCCTTCAAGCGGATGCTTGCCGACGGCGATCTCGACGGACTCGTGCACATCGCCGTCGAGCAGGTGAAGGAAGAGGGCGCGCACGTGCTGGACGTGTGCGTCGACTACGTCGGCCGCGCGGGGGCGCCCGACATGCACGCGGTCATCGACCGGTTCGCGCGCGAGGTCACGGCGCCGCTGATGCTCGACAGCACGCAGCCCGACGTGATCGAAACGGGGCTGAAGCTCGCCGGCGGAAAGTGCATCGTCAATTCCGTCAACCTCGAGGACGGCGAGGAAAAGCTCGCGAAAATCGCCAGCCTCTGCCGGCAGTACGGCGCCGCGGTCGTCGCGCTCACCATCGACGAAGACCCGACCGACGCGATGGCCAAGACCGCCGACCGCAAGCTCGCGATCGCAGAGCGCCTGCACGGGCTGCTGACCCAGCGGCACGGGCTCGCCGAAGAGGACGTCTTCTTCGACGTACTCACGTTTCCGATCACAACCGGCAATGAGGCTGACCGGCGGCTGGGGCTCGAGACGCTCGAGGGCATCGAGCGCGTCATGAACGCCCTGCCGCGCTGCCAGTCGATCCTGGGCCTGAGCAACATCAGCTTCGGGCTCGAACCGGCGGCGCGCGTGGTGCTCAATTCGGTGTTTCTGCACGAAGCCCGGCAGCGCGGGCTGACCGCGGCGATCGTGCACGCCGGCAAGATCGTCCCGCGGACGCAGATCAGCGACGAGCGCTGGGACGCGGCGCTGGATCTGATCTACGATCGACGCGAGAACGGCGACCCGCTCGAACGATTCATCGGGCTGTTCGCGCAAGGTGAACAACTCGGCGCGAAGGTGCGCATCGCCGACCTGCCGATCGAGGCGCGCCTGGCGCGCCGCATCGTCGACGGGGCGCGGATCGGCCTGGACAAGGACCTCGACGAGGCGCTCGCCACGTACGCGCCGCTCGACATCATCAACAACTTCCTGCTCGGCGGCATGAAGACGGTCGGCGAACTCTTCGCCAGCGGCGCGATGCAGTTGCCTTTTGTGCTCAAGAGCGCCGAGACCATGAAAGCCGCCGTCGCGCACCTCGAACCGCACATGGAGAAGAAGGCCGGCGACTCGCGCGGCCGGATCGTGCTCGCGACCGTGCGCGGCGACGTGCACGACATCGGCAAGAATCTGGTCGATATCATCCTGACCAACAACGGCTACACGGTGTACAACCTCGGCATCAAGCAGCCGGTCGGCCACGTGATCTCCGCGTTTCACGAGCACGGCGCCGACGCGATCGGGCTCAGCGGGCTGCTCGTGAAGAGCACGGTCGTGATGCGCGACGACCTGCTCGTGCTCAACGAGCAGGGCATTGCCGCCCCCGTGATCCTCGGCGGCGCGGCGCTCACGCGCCGCTACGTCGAGGACGACCTGCGGCCGCTCTACAAAGGGCCGCTCTTCTATGCCAAGGATGCTTTCGAAGGTCTGCGGCTGATGGCGGAGATCGCCGCCCGCAACAGCGAGCTGCTCGCGGCGGCGACCGGCGGGCGCGCCGGCGTCATCGCCGGCGGCGGCCCCGACGAACCCATCGCGCCGCCCGCGGAGCGCGCCGAAGCGCTCGTTGACGCCGCGTCGTCGGATTCGGCTGGCAAGTCGCCGGGGCGTCGGAGCGACGCGGCGCGTGCCGCCCGAGCGCCCGGGGCGCATCCGCCCGCAACCGCGGCGCGCAACGCCGAACAACTCGCCCGCGAACTCGAGCAGCGCTACGGCCTGCTCGAAGTTCCCGAGGACGACGCGGACGAGCCGGCGGGTGCGGTCGCGACGAGCGCGGCCGCCGCGGCTCGCGACGGCGCCGACCCATCGAGGGGCATTCGAGCGAGCGCGTCGAAGGCGTCGCTCCGCTCGGACATCACGCACACGCATCCCGTGCCGTTGCCGCCGTTCTGGGGCGCGCGGCTTATCGACAAGATCGCGCTGCGGGCGGCCCTGGGCTACATCAACGAAGTGATGCTGTTCCAAGTGCAGTGGGGCTTCCGCAAGCGCGGGCGGAGCAAGGACGAGTTTCGTCAGTACATCGACCGCGAAGTGCGGCCGATCTATCGCGAGCTGGTCGCGCGCTGCGAGCGCGAGGAGATCCTCCGACCCCAGGCGGTCTACGGCTACTGGCCGTGCAACTCCGACGGCGACGACCTGATCGTCTACGCAGCCGAGCCGGAGTGGGATCCGGTGCGCTCCACCGACTCTCAGGGCGACCAGGGCGCGCGTCCGCGAAGCGCGTTTCCGCCGCGCGAGCGGTTGCACGAGCTCGTGCGGTTCACGTTTCCGCGTCAGCGGCACGCGCCGTGGTGGTGCCTGAGCGATTTCTGGAGACCGGCGTCGGCGGGCGTCGTGGACGTGGTCGCGTTTCAGATCGTCACCGCCGGGCGGCGCGCGAGCGAGGTCGCACGCGAGTGGTTCGCGCGGAACGACTACCAGCAATACCTCTATCTCCACGGACTGGGGGTCGAAACGGCCGAGGCGCTGGCGGAATATCTGCACAAGCAGGTGCGGATGGAGCTGGGGATCGCGTCGCGCGACGAGCGGGAGATCACGCGCCTCTTCCAGCAGGGTTACCAGGGAAGCCGGTTCAGTTTTGGCTATCCGGCGTGCCCGTCGCTGGAGGACCAGGCGAAGCTGATGAAGCTCCTGGAGCCGGACCGGATCGGGATCGCGCTGAGCGACGAATACCAGCTTGAGCCGGAGCAGAGTACGAGCGCGGTGGTGGCGTATCACCCGGCAGCGCGGTACTTCAATGTCCGTTAGCGCTGCTGGGCAGGCGCCCCGGCGGGGGAAAAACGGGGTCCGTGAGGGGTTCCGGGCGAGGTCCGGTTCGAGCGGGCATCATGCTGCCGGGCGGCAATTTGCGCGGGGCGCTTGCATTCGGACGGGGCGCGTCTATACTTCCCCGATGTAGGTAGATCCGACGACCGGCCTTGAAGAATGCAGCTTGTCTGAAAGAGCTTCCACTTCTTGCCTCGCTCGCGTGTGTCTGCCTGTGGGCCACAGGTGGCCCCTTTCACGCGGTCCTGAAAGACCCTCCCGGATCGCAATGCCCAACACAGGAGTGTATTGAATGGGCAAGAAGTTGTACGTCGGCAACCTGAACTATTCGGTCACCGGTTCCGACCTCCAGACGCTTTTCTCCGCACATGGCACCGTCGAGTCGGCTCAGGTGATCACCGACCGCGATACCGGCCGCAGCAAGGGCTTTGGCTTCGTCGAAATGAGCTCGCCGCAGGAGGCGCAGGCGGCCATCGCCGCGCTTCACGGCCAGCAGCACGAAGGCCGCGCCCTGACCGTCAATGAAGCCAAGCCGAAGGAAAGCAGCGGCGGTGGTCGCTCCGGCGGCGGCCGCGGCGGCTATGGCGGCGGCGGCGGTGGTGGTTATGGCGGTGGCGGCGGCGGCGGCGGCGGACGCCGCTGGTAGCCGACCTCTGATTCAGTACGGGCCGGCGTCGCGCCTGCGACGCCGGCCCGGTTTGCTCTTCGCCTGATCCGACCCGACCCGCGTCGGCCCCGCCGCGATCGCGGTCCTTCCCGTGGCGACAGCCCCTGCCGGTGGCGCGGCGAAAGGCGGCGTCGTCTGTCCCTGGAGCGCGCTTTGATGGCTGGCCGCGATGGCATTGCGCCCGATCCGACCGCTGATCTCTTTCTGGACGAACTCGAAGACCACACGCCCCTACCTGTCTCCGCGGCGCAGCGCGCCGTGACCGCAGGGCTGGTCATCATCCCCTTCCTCGGACTCCTGGCTGCGGTCGCGCTGCTCTGGGGCCGCGGACTCACCACGATCGACCTCGCGCTCTTCGGCGCGATGTATGTCATGACGGGGCTGGGCATCACCCTTGGGTATCACCGACTCTTCGCACATCACTCCTACCAGACCGTCTCGCCGATCACGACCCTGCTCGCGATCTGGGGATCCATGGCGGCGCAAGGCCCCTTGCTCATCTGGACGGCCGTCCACCGCCGACACCATCAGCACAGCGACGAAGCCGACGACCCGCACTCGCCGCACGGTTTTGGCGACGGCGCGTGGGCGGTGTTGAAAGGCGCGGTTCACGCGCATCTCGGATGGATGTTCGTCACGCCGCTGCCCGAGCTGGAGCGATATGTGCCGGACTTGATGGCGAACAAGACGCTGCGCTGGATCAGCGACACGTTTGTTCTTTGGGTGGCGCTCGGCTTGGTGGTTCCGGGCGTGATCGGCGGACTGTTGACCCAAAGCTGGGTCGGCGCGCTGAGCGGGTTGCTCTGGGGCGGACTGGTTCGGCTGTTCTTCGTTCACCACCTGACGTGGAGCATCAACTCGGTCTGCCACATCTGGGGGGCGCGCGACTATCGCAGCCGCGACGAGAGCCGCAACAATGTGATCTTCGGCGTGCTGGCGTTCGGCGAGGGGTGGCATAACAACCACCACGCGTTTCCGGCGTCGGCGCGGCACGGACTGCGCTGGTGGCAGTTCGACCTCACCTACGTGATCATCCGACTGCTGGAGCGCGTCGGGCTGATCTGGCGCGTCCGGGTGCCTTCGGCGGATGCGCTGGCGGCGAAACGGCTGGGCGGCGAGTCGCTCGCGCCCACGGTTCACCCCGTGCCGACTTCCGCCCAGGAGACACTCGCCGCGCCGCTCGTGCCGCCGCTGGCCGCGACCGTCACGGCGGCGGTGGGCCGACGGGCGGTGAAGGGGCGGGCGGCGAACGCGGCCGTTTGAACGGCGCCGCGGCAGGCAGGCACGGTCAATCAACGAGCGAGCGACGCCGGTCGACAGGCCGACGTCGCTCGCTCGTGCTTTGCGTGGCGGACGCCTGCTTGCGAAGTCAACGGCGTACGCTCATCGCGCGCCGTCCGACGCGACCGCGCAGCGCCGCGCCGCCGCGGGTTCACGCGGTCGCGGCGGCCGTGCGGCGTTCGAGTTCGTCGAGGGCTTCGACGAGCTTGGGCACGTAGACGTATCCGGGGCCGCCTTGCATCATCACCACGACGCCGGCGAGTTCGAGAATCTGTTCGCGCGTGGCGCCGGCGTGGAGCGCCTTTTCGAGATGGGCGTAGATGCACGGCTCGCAGCGCAGCGCGGTTCCGATCGCAAGCGCGAGCAATTCCTTTTCGCGCACCGAGAGCGCGCCCTCGCCCATCAGCTTCTGGAACATCCCGCCGAAGGCGCGGCCGATGTCGGGCGCGGCCTGTTTCATGGCGGCGATGGCTTCGGGCCAGCGATCGTAATGTTGCTGGGCGCTGGTCATGACAAGGCTCCTGTGTGGTTGCGGCCCGGCCCCCGCGCTCACGCGACGGGGCCGAGCAGCGTGAAGGTTTCGCGGCCGAGGATGAACATGCCCATCACCAGCAGCAGAACCGCGAAACCGCGGCGCAGTGCGCGGGGATCGATGCGGGTGTTGAGCTTTCGGCCGATCAGACTTCCGACGATTCCGACGGCGGCGAACGCCGTGACGACGTTCCAATGAACGCTGAGACTCAGCGCGTTGAGCACGCCGAGGTGTTTCCAGAACCCCGCGCCCGACTGAAGCGCGATGATCGCGAGGCTGGTGCCGACGGCAGTGCGCATGTCGAGGCGTCCGAGCAGCACGAGCGCGGGAATGATCAGAAAGCCGCCGCCGACGCCCACGACGCCGGTGATCGCGCCGACCACGAGTCCTTCGAGCGCGAGGCGTGCGGCGGACCGGGGCGGCCGGGCGGGCGCGTCCGCCGGCGTGATGCCGGCGCCGGCGCGCCACATCAGGGCGGCGGCCCACAGCATGATGACCGCGAACGCGAGCAGTTGGGCCGAACCGGGTACGAACTTCGCACCGGATGCGCCGATCGCCGCGCCGATCATGCCCGGCACGCCGAAGAGCAGCGCCGCGCGCCAATCGACGAGTCGAGCGCGGGCATACGGCAGAGCACTCACCAGCGCGATGACAAAGACGATGCCGAGCGATTCGGCGATCGCGACTTTCTCGGAGTGGTGCAGCAGATAACGCAGCACCGGAACCGTCAGGATCGATCCGCCGGACCCGCAGAGGCCCAGGGAGAGTCCGACGGCGAGCGCTCCGAATGCGATCAGAATCACGCGCGACGACCTTTCACGCGGCGGACGAGTCGAGGTTTCGGGTGTGTGCCCGCCTCAGGCCGCGCCGCCCGTTCGGCACGCGCCGCCACAGGTGCTGGCGCTGGCGACGCGATTCCACGGCATTCTTCCCATCAACAGTGCGAGGCCACAGGTTCCGGACGCGCCCGCGAAGATCAGCCCCGCGCCCATGAACCCGCTGAGAATCAGGAACCAAGGCGACACGAACGCACCGAGCAGCGTGCCGGCGAGGACAATCGTGCCTATGGCGATCTGGGTCTGGCGCATCACATCGACGCGCGGCGCCCCCGGCGCGCGAATCGTGTCCATGCCGGCCGATTTCCACGCCTGGATTCCACCGGCCAGGTGAAACACCGGCTGCGTGCCGGATTGGTAGCGACGCGCCGCGTCGGCGGACCGGCGTCCGCTGCGGCAGTAGAACACAACGCGCCGGTCGCCACAGGCGCTGCGAACACGGTCCGCGTCGAAGGTCGTCAGCGGGTGATGTTCCGCGGACGCAATGCGCTCGGCGGCGTACTCGAAATCCTCGCGGACGTCGACGAGCACCGCCTGTCGCGACGCGATCCACTTCGAGACCAGGTCGGGGGCGACTTCGACGATCGTGTTTGAGCCGTTGACGGTGGTGGTCACGCTTGGACTCCTTGGGCGCGCGGCGGCTCGGCGGGACGGCGTTCGTCCCAGGCGAGCATTCCGCCGGCGAGGTTCATGACTTCGAGCCCGGCGCGCTGGAGAAAGGCACACGCCCGCGCGGAGCGTGCCCCGCTGCGGCAATGAACCAGCAGCGGCTTGTCGCGCGGGGTTTCGTTCATGCGCGCGGCCAGGCGCGTGTGCGCGATGTTGGTCGCGCTCGGAATGTGTCCCTCGTCGAACTCCGTCGCCCGGCGGACGTCGAGCACGCGGACGCGGCCCCCGCGAACGAGCGCGTCGGCGGCCTGGGCGTCGATTTCACGGATGGTCGCGAGCGGCGCTCCGGCGGCGGCGACTTCGGCAGCGGGACACCAGCCTTTGATCCGATCGAGCCCGACGCGGATCAGGTCGCGAATCGCCTCTTCGAGCCGGGCGGGATCGATGACGAGATAGATCTCCTCGTCCTCGCGAACCATCGACCCGGCATCGGTGTTGAAGGATCGGCTCAGCGGAAACGAGAGCGCGCCGGGGATGTGGCCGGCGCGGAACTCGCTCCAGGGGCGCGTGTCCACGATCGCGACCTGGCGCGCATCGAGTCGCCGCAGATCGGCGACGTTGACGCGTTCGGGGCGCGGGAGATCGCGTAGCACGCGCGGGCCGACCTTGTTCACGCGCTTCATGTTGGCGAAATAGAGCGGCGGCTCCGGCTGGCCGGTGAGGATGTAGTCGACGAAGCTCTGTTCCGAGATGGCGGCGCGCAGCGCGGGATTGAAGCGGCGTTCGTAGCCGACGGTGCTCATCGGGACCGCCCCGAGCGCCTTGCCGCAGGCGCTGCCGGCGCCATGAGCGGGCCAGACCTGGACAAAGTCGGGGACGCTGTCGAGGCGGGCGACGGTGGTGAAGAGGCGGCGCGCGGAAGCCGCCATCGCGCCGACCTGTCCGGCGGCGGTCTCGAGCAGATCGGGTCGGCCCAGATCACCAACGAACACGAAATCACCGGTGGCGATGCCGATCGGCGCATCAGCACCCGCGCCGCGGTCGGTCACCAGGAACGCGATGTGCTCGGGGGTGTGGCCGGGCGTGTGCAGAACTTTGAAGTCGATGTGCCCGATCGAGAAGGTATCGCCGTCGCGCAGTCGACGTGCGTCGTACGACCCGCCGCCGATCTTCTGATCGAGCCATTCGGACTTCCAGTCGGGGCCGCCTTCGTCAGAAACGTAGACCCGCGCGCCGCAGCGTTCGGCGAGTTCTCGCGCGCCGGAGACGAAGTCGGCGTGGATGTGAGTTTCAGCGACGGCCGTCACGCGCAGCCCGTTTTCCTGCGCCAGCCGGATGTAGCGGTCGACGTCGCGCTCGGGGTCGATCACAATCGCGTCGCCGGTGCGTTGACAGCCGATGAGGTAGGCGGCCTGTGCGAGCTTGTCGTCGTAGATCATTCGCATGAACACGGGCAGCGCTCCTGGCGACGAAGCGGTTCGGCAAGCCGCACGTCGCGGGCTTCTGATGGATTAGGGACACGCCGGCGGCACGTCGTTCCCCGCCGACGCGAATTTCGATAAACCACGTGCCCGACAACTGTTATGCTGTTTTCAAAGCAGCCAGCAGCCGCTGGCGAAGCTGAGTGGGCAAGTCCCGCTCCACCAGTTCGCGACAGGCGTCCTGGGCCAGATCGAGCGACGCGAACACCGACAGACAGCGCTCGCAGATAATCTCGCGATCGAACGGCACACCGCGGTCGAGCGCTTCCTGTTTCGCGTTGAGCAGATCGAGGCAGACCTGCACAGGGTACGCCGGCGGCGGAGCCTCGTGCGAGTCGCGCGGCAGCGCCCCGTCGACGTCGGCCCGGACGCGGAGTCGGGCGCGGTGCACGCGGCTCTTGACCGTGCCTTCGGGGAGTCCGAGGATCTCGCCGATCTCGGTGATGCTGAGCTCGACCACGTCCTTGAGGATCAGCGGCACGCGATGGTCATCCGGGAGCGACGCGATGGCGCGCTCGGCGCGCTCGCGGGCCTCGCGGCGGATATGCACCTGCGCGGGTGCGTCCTGATCGGCCACCAGCGCCGCGATCCGCGACTCGCCGAAGGGCAGCAGCTCGTCGAGCGACCCGATCTGCTTCGGTTCGCCGGCCCGGAGCCGATGCATGCGCTGGCACGCACGGGTCGCGATGGTGTAGAGCCAGGTCTTGCGGCTGGAGCGCCCCTCGAATGAATCCCACGCGCGGTACGCCGAGAGAAAAACCTCCTGCACGAGATCCTCCGCGTCGTGCGTGTCGCCGCAGAATCGCAGGCCGAGCGAGTAGAGTTGTCCGCCGTACTGGTCGACGAGCTCGCGGAGTTCGGCATCGTCCGGTCGCACGTCGTCGGTGGGCGGTTCGCCGTTGATCATGTGTTCAGGCTCCCACGGTGCCCGGTGGTCATCGTAGCGTGATGCGTCGATTCGACCTACTCCCGACGCGCGCGGACCGGGCGCGCAGCAGTCGCGGAGAGAACGAACGGGCGGGAGCCGTCCGGGCCCGCCCCTTGGCGCGGCAGGTGCGGATCGAGTTGAGTTCGCATGAACACGCGCGGAGCTCCTGCTTGACCGGGGTTGCGGGGGTACGCAAAATCGTCCGCATGGAAGCCAGTTCACGCCGCGGCGTGCGGGCGGAGGCCGTCTGGAAACTGCTGGCGAATGACGTTCGGCCGCTCGAGCCGGTTGACGCACCGCTCGACGACGCGCTGGGCCGAACGCTCGCCGCAGACGCATCCGCGGTCTACGACTACCCCCCGTACACGCGCTCGATCATGGACGGCTTCGCGGTGCGCTGCGCGGACTTTTCGGGCGGCGCGGCCCGGCTGAGGCTGCGCGAGCTGGTGCGCGCCGGCGACAGCGCGATGCACGCGGTCGGCCCCGGCGAGTGCAGCCGGATCAACACCGGCGGCGCGATTCCGACCGGCGCGGATGCGGTCGTGATGGTGGAGCAAGCACGCTTCGTCGCGCGCGGCGGCGCGGAGCGGACGACGGGCGCCGGCAACAACGCGGCGGGTAGCGCGGCAGCGGGCGCGGGGTGGGTTGAGCTGGCGGACACGCCCGTCGCGGACCAGCACATCGAGAAGGTCGGTTCGATCATGAACCGCGGCGACGTCGTGTTGCGGCGCGGCGAGCGTGTCACCGCCGGCGCGGCCGCGGCGCTCGCATCCGCGGGCGTCGCATCCGTGCGCGTCGTGCGCACGCCGCGCGTCGCGCTGCTGACAACCGGCGACGAGTTGGTGTCGGCGGGCGGACGGCTCGAAGCTGGGCAGGTCTTCGACAGCAACCGGATCGCACTCCGCGAGCTGCTCGCGCGAAGCGGCGTCGCGCCGACGATGCCGGAGTCATGCGGCGACGATGCCGAGCGGCTGCGCGAGGTTCTGCGTCGCGGCTGCGAACATGATGTGCTGGTGGTCGTTGGCGGAATGTCGAAGGGGACGCACGACCTCGTGCCCGGCGTGCTGGAATCGCTCGGCGTTCTATGGATGGTCGAGAGCCTTGATTTGAAGCCGGGCAAGCCGACACGAATCGGGCGTTCGCGCGCTGGCGGTTGGGTGGTCGGCCTGCCGGGCAACCCGGTGAGCTGCGCGGTTTGCTTCCTGCTCTTCGTGCGACCGATCGTGGAGGGGCTGGGCGGCGCCACCGTCGCGGCGCCGAGGACGCTGTCGGGGCGCAGCGACGTCGAGCTGCCGAAGAACGGGGCGCGGCCGATGTTCCAACCGGCGTGTTGGGCGATCGAGTCGGATGGCGTGCCGCACGTCTCGCCGACGCCGTGGCGCGGGTCGGGCGATCCGTTCGGATTGGCGCGGGCGAACGGACTGCTGCTGCGTGACGCACACGCGGCGGCGGCGGGGGTCGGCGAGCTGGTGCGGTTCGTTCCGATCGAGTTGCCGCGATGAGCCGGGCGATCGCGGCGCGGACGCGATGACGCTCCCGAAGTACACTCTGCACGCCGGACACGCGACCGCGGGTGTTCGCATCCGCGGCCGGCGATCCGCGCGCACGCCGAGACGCGCCCGCGCTCGGGCGCGACCCGTGCCGCGGGCGGGAGGCCACCAAGCCGCATGAATCGCGTAAAGACCGAATCGCCACCGACGGTGCGGCGCGCGTCAGCCCCCGGCGGCCCGCCGGGGGGAGCCGCGGCGCCGCGTCCGCTGCGCGTGGACCTGGGCGTGGCGGCGGGGCTTTGTGCGCTGACGGTCTTGCTGTTCTCGCTGATCTTTCCGCCGATCGAGTGGTGGTACCTGGGCTTTGTGTGCTTGGCGCCGTGGGTGGTTTCGGTGTGCCGGGCATCGCGGGCGTGGGTGGTCTACTGGCTGAGCCTGCTGGGCGGCACGGTCTTCTTCGCGGTGAACTGCTACTGGCTCCAGCCCGTAACGGGCCTGGGGGCGACGGCGCTCGCCGCGTATCTGGCGGCGTACTGGCCGATCACGGCCTGGGCGGTGCGGACGGCACGGCGGCATCACATCGCGGTCGTGTGGTCGCTGCCGGTTGCGATCGTCGCTTGCGAATTCCTGCGCGGCTGGGTGATGAGCGGGTTTCCGTGGTTCTTTCTGGGACACGCGTTCTATCGCCAACTGCCGCTGATCCAGATCGCCGACGTCGCGGGGGTGTACGGCGTGACGTTCGTCGCGGCGATGGTGAACGGTTGCGTCGCGGAGGCGTGGCTGCGCTATCGCGGACGGGCCGGGTCGTGCGGCCTGCGGCAGTTCTACTCGGGTGTCGGCGCGACGGCGCTCGTGGTCGCGGGCGCGCTCACGTATGGGGCGTATTCACTGGGGCAAGCGCGGCCGGAGGCGGGACCGCGCGTCGCGGTCATCCAGGAGGACTTCCCGCTGGTGAGCAAGCCGCCTTACGGCGAACTTCCGGAGGTTGTGTTTGCGCGATACATGGCGCTGGCGGGGCGCGCGGCGCAGGAGAAGCCCGACCTGCTGGTGTTTCCGGAGACGGTCTGGAACGCGACGCAGAACATTGGATTTCTGGAGGTTGAAGGACAGGCGGACGAGTCGGTGTCGGCGCACACCTGGGCGTTTGGGAAGCGCTGTCACGCGGCGACGGCGGCGCTGGCGCGCGGCGACTATCACGAGGTGAACGAACTGCTGGCGACCTGGGAGCGGCTGCTGCAACAGGCGGCGCGAGCGCGACCGGAGCGGCGCTATCCCACGCAGCTGCCGCGGTTGCCCGAGTCGGGTCCGCCGGTGACGGTGGTGGTGGGCGCGGTGTCGCTCGACATTTTTCCGCAGAACACGTATCCGAAGAGCAAGCGCTATAACTCGGCGCTCGTGTACGACCCGAGCGGGGAGCAGCGGCGCACCCGCTACGACAAGGTGCACCTGGTGCCGTTCGGCGAGTACGTGCCGTTCCGCTATGGGCGGTTTCAGTGGCTGTATCGCTGGCTGAACCGGCTCAGCCCGTTCAGCGAAGGCGGCACGTATGAGTACTCGCTCACCCCGGGCAGCGAGTTCCGGGTGTTCGAGCTGCCGGTCGGCGGGCGCGTGTATCGCTTCGGAACGCCGATCTGCTACGAGGATGTGATGGCCTACGTGAGCCGGCGCTTCGCGTGGGACGAGCGCGGCGAGCCGCGCGTTGATTTTCTCGTGAACATCAGCAATGACGGGTGGTTCCTGCACAGCAGCGAACTGCCCCAGCACCTGGCGATCTGCGCGTTCCGGGCGATCGAGAACCGCGTCGGCGTGGCCCGCGCGGTGAACACCGGGATCAGCGGGTTCATCGATCCGAACGGGCGGATTTACTCGGTGGTCGAGCGCGACGGGCGCGCCTGGGGCGGCGGCGTCATCGGCTATCGCGTCGACCACGTCTATCTCGATGACCGCCGCAGCAGCTATGGTCGCCTGGGTGACTGGTTTGCGATACTCTGCCTCATGCTCACCGGCGTATTGTGGTTCGACGCGGTCGGGACCCGGTGGATTCTCGCCACGTGGCGGCACATGACACGTCCGGCAACCTCACAAACCGCAGAAGGAGACGCTTGATGCTCAGCGGCAGGGACGCCGGCATGCACGCGGGGGCGCGCGCCGCGCTCACCATGATCGTGATCGCGGAAGCGCTGCTCGCCGGTTGCCAGTCAGCGGCGCCGCGCGCGGCAGCCTCCGATCCGACCGCCGCGCCCGCGGCCGCGGCCAGCCGCATGAGCAAGGAGGACGCCAGCCGCCGCGCGCTGGATCTGCTCCTGCGGGCGGCGGACGGCGATGTCGACGTCTTGCGGTGCAATGCGATCGAGGCCCTGGTGAAGGTCGCGCCTGACCGGGCCGTCCCGGCGATCCGGACGGCGCTGAAGTCGGATGTGGCGATGGTGCGCTTCGCGGGCTGTGCGGCGGCGGGCGAAATCCGCGACCGCGAAAGCCTCGACCTGGTGCTGCGCGCGCTGCGCGACAGCGACGAACGCGTGCGGCTGGCGGCGGCGTACGCGGCGTATCGGTTGGGTGAGGCAAGCGCCGCGCAGACGTTGATCGACGCCCTTTCAGGCTCGGCGGACGAGAACCTGCGGAGCGATGCGGCGTACTTCATCGGCAAGCTGGGGGAGCCGCGAGCGATCAAGCGGCTGAAGAGTTTCGCCGGCGACAAATCGAAGAAGGTCGTGATCCACGTGTACATGGCGATGGCGATGCTCGGCGACGAGGACGCCGTGGCGCGGCTGGTGGAGTATGCACAAGGCGATCTGGTCGCGCGCATGCTGGCTCTCCAGGGGCTGGTCGAGACAACGAGCGAGCGGGCCCGCGAGGCGCTGCTTTATCGCGTGAGTCCGGTCGAGGAGTACATTCAGGCGCGCCTGCTCGCGGCACGCGGGCTCGGCAAGCTGCGCTCCGGCGTCGGCTACCAACTCGCCACCCAACAGCTCTCCTACAACGGAAAAGACGAGACCGAGACCTACGGCGTGCGGTCGCTCGCCGCGTTGGCGCTCGGCGCGATCGGCGACGCGCGAGCGATTCCGCTGCTGGTGCGGGCCGCCGAGACCGAAGATGATGCACGGACCCAGATCGCGATCTGCTATGCGATCTGCCAGGTCGTTCCGCCGCCGAAATAGCGGACGCGCCGCTCCAGGGCGGTGCGCGGCGCGCGCACCCGCGCGCGGGTTCCGGCCCCGCGGGTGCGCGGGCAGGCGACGCGGGCCGCGGCGCGGCCGTGATGATCGGACGCGTCATGTGTGCGCGGACTGTCGATTGCGTGCGGCGCACATCGATTGAAGACTGTCCGTACCGCTGGATTCCTGGAGGGGTGGACCCTGCGCACGACAGCGTTTGTCACACCGAGCAGCGAACGGTCGGATTCGCTCGCGATACTGGACGTGGCGCCGCGCCGCCGATCGGCCACACCCGGCTGGGTGTGGACGGTGCGCGCCGTGCTGTTCACGCTGTTATTTGCCGCGGCGGTGTTCGGCGGCCCGGTTGTGCGCGTGGCGGCGATCGCGGCGGGCGTGTTCGCGCTCTGGGGCGATCGGGACGGCTGTGCGCGGCACGCGCTGCGCATCGCGGGCTTCGGGCTGGCGGTTGGTCTGGCGCCGCGCGCCGCGGGGCCGGCGACAAACCTCCTGGCCCATTTCTTCGGTCTGACACCGGCCCACGCGCAGCTCGGCGGCGTCGTGGGCACCGGCGCGGCGATCCTGCTCGCGATCGCGATTCTCTCAAGCGTCGTGAACCGGCTGATCCGCTTGAACGCGACCATGGTCGCCGCGAATCGGGTGACCGGAGCGCTCTTTGGCGTCGGCGAGGGCGCGCTGCTGGTCGCGACGGTGTGCTGGTTTGCGCACACGTTCGAGCAGCCGCTCGCGGCGATGGCGTCGCGGATCGACGCCGAGTCGTTCCCAGTGCAGAAAGCGCTCGTGTCGACGCTCGATCGTGTACGGTGCGAGACCGCCCGCGACCCGCTCGGGCCGTGGCTGCTGTCGCTCAATCCGTTGGCACGGATTCGGGCGGTGGACGACGCGCGGAACGTGGCGACGGTGGCGGCGGACCCGCAGGCCGCGCAGCTGCTCGCGGATGACCCGCGGATGGCGGCGTTCTTCGAGTTGCCGGTCGTACGCCGACACGTCGAGGCGTTCCGGCATGACGACTCCATCCGTGAAGCGGCCAAGCGCAAGGACATGATGGCGATCATGGCGAGCCCGCAATTCACCGCACTTCTGACCGACGCCGAGCTGCGCGCCGCGCTGTGCGACCGCTGGCCGGAGCTGTCGGCCGCGTTCGCGGCGGCAAACGCGGAGCGCGGGCCGGCCGGCCGATCGCCCGACGGGCAATAGCCGCCTGGGTGTCGTTCGGGCATGGGTCGCGATTCCCTGGCGGACCGGGAGTCCGACCGGTCGAAGCGCTGCGCGGCGGGGGTTCGGCCGTCCGTTCGTCTGCTGCGCGGTTCAGTCCGCGCGTTTCCAGTCGATGACTTTCATCTCGACTTTGCGCTGCCCTTGCCACTCATTGACGATCGGCTCGAACGCGAGCCGCAGGCGGCGGTATTCGGCGAGTTCCTGGGCGTGCTCGCCGCGCTGAAACGCGACCGCCTTGCGCGACACGCCGTTCTGCCGAACGGTAAATTGCAGCGTCGTTGCGTTCTTTCCGACGACGCGCGGCGGCTCGACCAGTTCGACGGGCGTGGTGGCGAGCTTGGGGCGCTGGTTCCCCATGCCGAATGGCGCCATGCGGAGAATGGGATCGACGGCGTCGATGGTCAGGGCGCGCAGGTCAACCTCGTCGTCGAGATAGAGCCGCGGGCGCAGGTCGGCGGGCGTGAGGCGCTGCGCGGCCTCGGCCAGAAACGCGTGCGTGAAGGCTTCGACCTGATCGCTGCGGACCTTCACGCCGGCGGCCATCGCGTGACCGCCGAAGCTCAGCAGGTGGCGCTCGCAGGCCCCGAGCGCCTCGTGAAGCGGGAAGTGGCGGACGCTGCGCGCGGAGCCCTGCCCGACCCCATTCTCGAGCGCGATCAGCACGGTCGGTCGATGGAAACGCTCCACCAGCCGGGCGGCGGCAATGCCGATCACACCCACGTGCCACTGCGCGCCCGCGAGCACAATGGCGCGGCAACTGTCGCGATGAAAGCCCTGGTCGAGGGCCATTTGCTCGGCTTCGGCGACCACCTGGCGCTCGACCTGCTGGCGCTGGCGGTTGAAGGCGTCGAGCTGTCGCGCGATGGCGGCGGCCCGGTTGGCGTCGGCCGTCGTGAACAGCTCGACGGCCTGGCGCGCATGGCCCATGCGGCCGACCGCGTTGAGGCGCGGCGCGATCTTGAAGCCGACATCGTAGTCGTCGAAGGCGCGCTGGTCGGCGAGACCGGAGACCGCGAGCACGGCGCGCAATCCGGCGTTGGTCGCGTGTCGCAGGTGCCGCAAACCGTAGGTGGCGATGACGCGGTTCTCGCCAGTGAGCGGCACGACGTCGGCGACGAGGCCGAGCGCGGCGAACGCGGTCGCTTCGAGCAGGAAATCGCGATAGGTCGCCGGCACGCGCGCGTTGCCGCAAACTTCCTGCGCGAACGCCCACGCGACCTTGAGCGCGACGCCGGAGCCGCTCAGGTCGCGGTTGGGGCAGCAGGCGCCCGTCGCGTAAGGATGCACGAGCACGTCCGCGTCGGGTAGCGCGCCGTGCGGCTCGTGGTGGTCGGTGACGATCAGTTCCAGCCCCAGTTCGCGCGCCCGCGCCGCGGCCGCCGCCGCCGTGATGCCGCAGTCGACCGTGATAACGGTCTGGCCGCCGTCGGCGGCGATTTTCTCGAGCGCGTCGGCGCTCAGGCCGTAGCCCTCGTCGATGCGGCTGGGGATGTAGTAGTCGACGCTCGCGCCCGCGAGGCGCAGCGCGTGCCAGAGAATCGCCGTCGCCGTCACGCCGTCGACGTCGTAGTCGCCGTAGATGGTGATCCGGCGGCGATCGCGGACGGCGGCGGCGAGGACGCGGCCGGCATCCGCGGCGCCGGGCAGCCGATCGGGCGGGAGCAGCGCGGCAAAATCGGGCGCGAGAAACTCGCGCACGCGCGGCGCCGAGTCGATTCCGCGATTCAGCAGAAGTTGCGCCAGAACGTCGGGCAACCCCGCGTCGCGCGCCAGGCGCTCGCGCTGCGGGTGCGGCGGCGAAATGATCCAGTCGCGCTCGATTCGCGGCTCCTTTTCCGGCCGCGCTCCGCGGCACGTTGAAAGCACCGGTCCGCACACCGATCCCACGATCGCTCTGCAGCGCCGTTCAGGCGCGTTCGACGCCGGCGATGTATTTCTCCAGCAGCTTGCCATATCGCCGCGCGACGTAGGGCGCGACCTTGGAGCGGTCGGACCAGATGCCGAGCTCGAGCGCCTGGTGACAGGCGCAGGAGTCGGCCGGCCGCTCGGCGAACGTCGCGATCGTGGCGCGCAGCAGCGCGATGGCGTTCTCGGTGGCGGCCTTCA
This sequence comes from Phycisphaerae bacterium, assembly GCA_050184295.1. Classification (GTDB taxonomy): domain Bacteria; phylum Planctomycetota; class Phycisphaerae; order UBA1845; family Fen-1342; genus JBFXAM01. The sequence goes on from JBFXAM010000048.1 coordinate 30,500, forward strand.
GGTGGCCGAGGATCTCCTCGAGCAGCGCCTGGCGCGAGACGCCGGGCGTGTGCGGACGCCAGCAATCGTAGTCGGTCGCGAGCGCCACCGTCGCGTAGCACATCTCCGCCTCGCGCGCCAGGCGCGCCTCGGGCATCGCCGTCATGCCGATCAGGTCGGCGCCCCACGCACAGTGCAAACGCGACTCGGCGACCGTGCTGAACGCCGGGCCTTCCATGCACACGTACGTTCCGCGCGGATGAACCGTCGCGTTTGTTTTGCTCGCCGCCGCCAGCAACCGCCCGCGCAGCTGCGGGCAGTATGGATCGGCGAACTCGACGTGCACCGCGAGACCTTCGTCGAAAAACGTCGGAGTGCGGCGGTAGGTGCGGTCGATGACCTGGTCGACGACGACCAGGTCGCGCGGGGCGATTTCCTCCCGCAGCGACCCGCACGCGCCGCTCGCGAGGATGTGCGTCACGCCCAGCGACTTCAGCGCGTAGATGTTCGCGCGATACGGCACCTGCGACGGGTTGTACATGTGTCCGTCGCCATGCCGGGCGACGATCGCGAGTTGCACGCCGCTCCATTCGGCGAGCCGGATCGGGCCGCTGGGTTTTCCGAAGGGGGTGTCGGGAAAGACCTCGCGAGCTGCGGACTGTCCGACGAGCGCGTCGCCGAGTCCCGTGCCGCCGATGAGACCGATCATGCCGATGGCTCCGCAGCCGCACTTCGGGGCGGCGTCGTGAGGGACGATCGCGCGTGGCGCTGGTAGCTGTCGCGCGTGACGTTCGTGCCTGTCGCGCGTGGCGATTATCCGGGCGGTGCGCGTCCGCCGTCAGCGCGCCGGCGACCCAATCAGAGCCGCGGGCGCAAGCCCGCGATTCTGCTGGCGCGCGGCGTGC
>JBFXAM010000049.1:0-31200 GCA_050184295.1 Phycisphaerae bacterium
CGTGGGGATCGACGCTGACAAACGCCGAGTTCATGCCCACTTCGAGAATCTTCTGCCGCCGGCCGTTGATGACGATCGGGCCGGCGCGCAGCTGGTTGCCGTACCCACAGAAAATGACGCCGACGTGCGGCGATTCAAACCCGCTGTAGCCGACGGGGCCGTTCGTGGCGCGGACGAGCGCGAGGCGCGTCGTGACGCGCAGCGCGCCGCGATAGAGCGCGAGCCCCGGCCGCACCGCGTCGAGCCACGTCGCGGGCTCGCCGAGCAGGCACGTGGCGGCGGCATGCAGGTACGGCACACGCCCGCGACATGCACCGACCAGCTTCTGCACGGCCTGCGCCGTGACGGCGTGGGCGAACGCCTCGGGGATCGTGTGGCGGCGCAGCAGGTCGTCGACCGCGTCGGGCGCGATGCCGAAGCGCTGCATGCCGACGTCGACGTGCAGCGCCAGCGGCAGGCCCGTGAAGCGCTGCGCCTGCTCGTGGGAATGGATGGCGGGGCGCAGGTTGAGCTCGCGGTACTCGGCGGGTTCGCCGTCGGGCGGACCGAGCACGAGCCCCGGACGCCCGACCTCGCGCGCTTCGTGCACGGAGAAGTAAGCGAAGTCGTCGACGACGGGCGCCAGAACATCCGCGACCTGCGGCGCACCGAGCCCATAGGCGTCGGACTTGATGACGGCGATGACGCGGACGCGCGTGTCGCGACGAATCCGCTCCGCGGCCGCACGAATGCGGTCGAGATCAACCACAGCCTGGACGTGTGGGGAGCGCATGATGAGGTCGAGGGACATCCGTGTCCGCATGCCGGGAGTATACCCCGCGCGACGACAAACCAGAACTCGTCACGCCAGGCGTGAGATCTGAACCGCGCCGGGCGCCGCGCGTCCGCACTCGTCGGCGTCACTCGGCGTCGACGATTTCGGGCCACGTGAAGTTCGAGAACACACCACCGGTGTGGACGAACACGACCGGCCGCCTGCTTCCGAACCGTCCGGTGCGGATGCCGTCGACGACGGCGCAGAATGTCTTGGCGGTGTAAACCGGGTCGAGCAGGATTGCCTCGCTGCGGGCCAGCGTGCGCAGCGCCTCGAGCGCGCGGTCAAAGGGAATCGCATACCCCGCGCCCACATAGCCGTCGATCAGCTCGCAACCGTCCCACGAGAACGGGCCGGGCAGGGCGAACTGCGCGCTCGTGGCCCGGCAAAGCCGCTCGATTTCGCGCTGGTGATACGCGACGTCGTCGCTGACGGGCACGATGTTCAAGCGCCACTCGGCCGGCCAGTGCAGCAGCTTGCCGAGCAGCAGACCCGCCGCGGTGCCGCAGCTCGACGTTGCGACCACGACGTCGCACGCGCCGATCTGCGCGTCCCGCAATTGCTCGGCCAGCTCCGCCGCCGCGCGGATGTAGCCCCAGCAGCCGAGCGGCTCGGACGCGCCGGTCGGCATCACGCGCGGTTTGTGACCGGCGGCGGACAGCTCGTCGACGAGGCGCGCCAGGATGCCGGCGCGGTCGGCGCTCAGTTCCTCCCGAGAAAACCAGCGTAGATTGGCGCCGAAGAGCCGGTCGAGCAGGTGGTTGCCCTGCGGCGGCGCGTCGCTGCGCGGGCGCAGCAGCAGCTCGCAGCGCAGCCCGAGCCGCGCGCAGACCGCCGCCGTCGCGCGGCAGTGATTCGACTGGCTGGTGCCCTCGGTGACGAGCGTGTCGCAGCCGGTCGCGAGCGCGTCGGCAACAATGAACTCGAGCTTGCGGACCTTGTTGCCGGAGAGTTCCAGCCCCGTGAGGTCGTCGCGCTTGATCCACACCTGTGCGTCCTTGACACCGAGCACGGGACCGAGGCGTTCGAGGCGCACGAGCGGCGTCGGGAGTCGAGCGAGCGCGATTCGCGCGGGTTCGGTCATGCGGAATTCCGATGCGATCGGGTTAGAAGATCGCGGCGCGCGACCATCCGCCGCCGATGCGGGTCAGCATATCGCGGACGAGCGGGACCGGGAGTCCGACGACGTTGCTGAATTCGCCGTCGATGCGCTCGACGAGCCGATCGCCGGCGTCCTGGATGCCGTAGGCGCCGGCTTTTCCCTGCCAGTCGCCGCTCTGGACATAGCGCTCGATTTCGCGGTCGTCGGCGCGCATCCAGACGCTCGTGACGGCGCTGTGAAGACGCCGGCGGACATGCGGGCCGTCATCCTCGAGGCACACGAGGGCCACGCCGGTGACGACCTCGGTGCGCCGGCCGGCCTGCCAGCGCAACATCCGCCGGGCCTCGTCGGCGTCGCGGGCCTTGTTGAGCAGTCGGTCGCCGCAAACGACGATCGTATCGGCGCCGAGCACGAGTCGACGCGGGTGCGCCTCGGCGACGGCGCGGGCCTTGAAGTAGGCGAGTGCCTCGGCCCAGGAGCGCGGGCCGACCGCCGCCGGCTTGTTCTCCGGCTCGGCATACGGGCTCGCGGCGAGGTCGAATACCGGCACGAGCGTCGCGAGCAGCTCGCGGCGGCGCGGCGACGCGGAGGCGAGGATCAGTCGCAGGTTTGTCGTGGAAGTCACGCCGCGGGTAGTGTACCTGCGGACCATCGGAGAAACGCGAACCGCGCCGGAAACCCTCATGTTGACACCCCGAGCCGCTCGCTCTTCCCGGCCGCCGCGCCCGCCCGCCGCGCCGCCAACGCCACACCACTTCGGCTCGCATCTGTCGATCGCCGGCGGGATGCATCACGCGATCGAGGAGGCGCTGCGGCTGCGGTTTCAAACGGTGCAGGTTTTCGTCAAGAATCAGCGGCAGTGGCGCGCGACGCCGTTCAAGACCGACGACCTCGACGCGTGGTTCCGATTGCGGGGGACGCCGGGCTTCGGCCCGCCGGTCGCGCACGCGACCTATCTCATTAACCTCGCGTCTCCCGACCCGGTCTTATACGCCCGAAGCCGAGCGGCGTTCGCCGAAGAATTGCAGCGTTGCCAGACGCTGGCGATCCCGTGGCTGGTGGTTCATCCCGGGGCGGCGCTGGGAGCGCCGCTCGAAGCGGCGTTGGGGCGGGTGAGCGCGGCGCTGAATCGCATTTTTGATGAGTCGCCGACGCTGACGACGATGCCGCTGCTGGAGACGACCGCCGGGCAGGGGTCGACGCTGGGGCGGACGTTTGAAGAATTGGGAACGATCGTGCGCGGCGTGCGCGAACCCGCGCGGGTCGGTGTCTGCATCGACACGTGTCACGTGTTTGCGGCGGGATACGATTTGCGCGATGCCGGTGCGTTTGCGGCGATGCTCGCGCTGGCGGACCGCGAGGTGGGGCTCGCGCGCATCCGGTGCTGGCATCTGAACGATAGCCGCGGCGAGCTCGGGTCGCGCGTCGATCGGCACGAGCACATCGGCCGCGGGTGCATCGGCGCGGCGGGGTTTAGAAACGTGCTGGCGGACCGGCGGTTCGCCGGCGTACCCATGATTCTCGAGACGCCAAAGGAGCGCGACGGGCGCGGCCGCGAGTGGGATCTTGTGAATGTCGCGCGCTTGCGGGCGCTAGCGCGGCGCGGGCGTCCACCGCACGAGGCGCGGACGGCGCGCGCGACTGTACCGGCGGACGGAGACCGCCCGCGACGCTCGTCATAGCGGAAATCGCGAGTGGGCGCATTGGCCGTGTCATCCGCCTCGCTGTGCGCACCGCCGGGCAGATTGCGCCGAGCGCACACGGGGACCGCCTCAACCGCACGCGGGAGCGGCACGCATGCCGGAACTGCCGGAAGTAGAGACAATCGTTCGGATGTACGGCCCGCGGCTCGCCGGGCGGACGGTGCGCGAGTTCATCGCGCACGTCCCCGCTCAGGTGCTGCCGGACGTCGCGACGGTGCGGGCGCGGCTCAGCGGGCGGCGGATCGAACGCGTTTCGCGGCGCGGGAAGTTCATCGTCTTTCAGCTCGCGCCCGCTGGTGTGCTTCTGGTTCATCTGCGCATGAGCGGGCGTTTCGAGTGGGTCGCGCCGGGCGCAGCGGCGCAGCATCGGCACATCCGCGCGGAGTGGCAGCTCGACGACGGCGCGCGACTGCTCTTCGACGACGCGCGCAAGTTCGGCCGCATCCGGTTCTGCGACGACTCGGCGGCGTTCGGAGACCGGATCGGCGTCGAGCCGCTCGACCACGCGTTCACCGTCGACGTCCTCGCACGATTGCTGCGGGCGCGCCGCCGACAGCTCAAGCCGCTGCTGCTCGACCAGTCGGTTGTCGCGGGGCTGGGGAACATCTACACCGACGAGGCGCTCTGGCGAGCACAACTGCACCCGCTCGCGAACAGCGCCCGGTTGAGCCGGGAGCAGATCGTCGAGTTGCACGCGGCGATTCGGCGTGTGCTGCGCGAGGGCATACGGCGCAACGGCACATCGATCGACTGGGTGTATCCCGAGGGGCGGATGCAGAATTACCTGAAGGTCTACGGTCGCACCGGGGCCGCGTGTACGCGCTGCCGGGCGACAATCGTCGCGCTGCGTGTCGGGCAGCGCGGGACGCACATCTGCCCTAACTGTCAGCGTCGCAGTGTTCCCGGCAGGGGCCGACGAATCGCGCCGAACCGCACACGCTCCGGCCGATAACGCGCGTGGCGCCGCATGGGAGCGCGCCGGGCGCGGCGCGCCAGCCGGCATGGTCCGGCGTTGGGCGTATCAGAATGCGTGCGCCGAGCCTCCATGAACTTGACGGCGCGCCGACCCGCGTTGGGGAGATGCGCGCCGGAGTCTCTCGGCGGATCGGCTCCCGTGCTCCCATCGAACGCCATCGGCGAACTCGCGATGTACTTTCCGTTTGTCGGCGCGCTCGCGGCGCTGGATGCGGCGGAGTTGGCGCGACGCGCGTCGCCCTTCGCCGAGCCGCGCGGCGCGGCGCTAGCCGACGACGCGTCCCCGTCGCGGTTGATTCTGCTGACGCGCGGATGCCTGCGCATGACCGCGGCGCGCGGGGCCCGAACCGGCCCCACGCTTTATCGCGTTCAGCCGGGTGAGACCTGCGGCGTCACCGCGGCGGCGCTGCTCGCGGGCGCCGACGCTTCGATCGCCGGCACTGCCGAGACGGATGTCGGCGGCGTCCAGCTCGCGCAGGCCGACTTTCTCCACTTCGTCGAAGCTCAACGCAGTTTTCGACAGTTCGTCTATCGCAGCATCGCGATCGGCGTCGGCGCGCTCGTGCGGCGGCTGTGCGAGACCAGCGAGCGCACGCTTGCAGCGCGGTTGGCGGAATTGCTCTCGGCCGGCGCGCCGGCGATTCACCGCACTCACCAGGAGCTGGCGAACGAGTTGGGAACCGCGCGCGAAGTGGTGACGCGGCTGCTCGCAAGTTTCGCGGAACGGCGTGTCGTTCGACTCGGGCGTGGCGAAATCTGGGTGGAGAACATCGACGTCTTGCGGCGCGAAGCGCAGCGCGCGGGCGAATTGCCCGATTCAAGCGGGCGTCCACCCAGAACGAAGCGCCGGCGGTGAAATCCCCCACCTCTGCGGGGGAAATCCCCCACCCCTTGAAGCTTGAGTGTCCAGCGTCACACCCAAAACAAGCGATTTAACCGCTGATCGAATAGTGAGTTACGAAATAGTTCCGAAAACACGTGTGCGCGGCACGCCGCGTGCTGCGTCTCTAAACCTGATGCGTCGGAGCCGGTCGCCAGCGAGTCCGGCGGCTGATCCAACGCGTCGATCCGCTCAGGTGTTCTCAACCCGTGTCGTGCCGTTCCACGTCACGCAACGGATACCTCCGCAAGATAGGAGCCCCTCGTGCGAGCCATGCTGTCCGCCATTCGTGCAGGTGTGTGCGTGTGGATCCCCATGGTCGTGAGCGCGCAAAACGTCCCGGTGAACGAATTGGGGCTGTTGCCCGGTGACGGTGCAGTTCTGCCGGCCACGAACAGCCAACAGGAGCTTGCCGTCGCGCGGGGCGCGTCACAGCACCTGGTCGCGTGGACCGACTTTCGCGCGCGCAGCGCCGGCAGCCAGGCGATCCAGAGCGACGGCGACATCTTCGGCGTGCGGCTCGATGCGACCGGCAATCCGGTCGATGCAGCGCCGTTTCTGATCGCCGGCGGCATGGGTCTTCAGCAACGACCCCAGATCGCATGGAACGGCGAGAACTGGCTGGTGATCTACACGTCGCAGGATCCAGTCGGAGGGTACTTTGAAGACCAGTTGCGGGCGGTCCGGGTCTCTCCCGCGGGCCAGGTGCTCGACGCTCCGCCGATCCTCTTTCCGCCGACGCAATTCACGCCGAACACTGTCGGGCTGCAAGTCGCCGGACAAGGGGGGCAGTGGCTCATCACGCGCTGCATTTACCACAACGACGGCTACGGAACCTATCTCGCGGGACAGCGCATCGCCGGCAGCGGTCAGTTGCTCGACGTGACCCCCATCCTGCTGATGGACTGGGTGTATGGCGGCACGCGGCTGCTGGCAGCGAATGGCGAATACCTGGCGGCGGGCCCCGACTGGTACACGAGTTCAAACATCAAGGCGCGGCGCGTCGGGCTGAACGCCCAGCCGATCGGACCGGAATTCGCCGTGCCGGGTCTGGATTTGGCGGGCGACGGGAGCGAGTACTACGTCATTTGGATTTCGAACTACACGAACCTGGTCGGGTCGCGGATGTCGAGCACCGGCGCGCTGGCAAACCCCGCGGGTACGCCGCTGTTTTCCGATCCGGGCATTGCGTACTACAACGCAACGCTCACGCACGACGGGTTCAATTGGTGGTTCGGGTGGGGAGCCGCAGCCACCTGGCGAACTTTGCGAATCGATCCGGCCGGCAACGTGCTCGACCCCGGCGGAGTTCCGCTGCCAATCGTCATCGGGGGCACGGTGAACTACGCGTATGACTTCCGGCTGGCGCCGCGCGCCGGCGGCGGCGTCTCGGCGTTCTGGTACGACCTGCGCACGGCACTGGGGAACGACTCGAACGTCTTCGCGCTGCCGATCAGTCCGCAGAACGAGCCGCAGACCGAGCGCTGCCTCTCGACCGGCACGACCAGCCAGCGAAATCCGAAACTCGCGCAGGGCCCGAACGGAGTAATGGCGCTGGCGTTTGTCAGCGAAGCCGCGAATGACGACCGCGTGCTCGTGCACTTTCTGAGCCGCGCCGGACGCCCGTTGCGGAACGAACCGATCGAGGTCTACCGCGGACCGAACGTGGGTCGCGTGGGGATCGCGTTCAACGGCGAACTGTACCTGCTCGCATTTGACGTGGGCGCGAGCGGGTCGACGACGACGATGATCCAGGCGATCCGCATGAGCCCGGACGGCGCCCTGCTCGACGACGCGCCGTTTGACGTGATGCCCGGATTCAACGCGGACGTGGGAGCGTTGCAGGATCGGTTCTGCGTTGCGGGCGCGCGCGTGCACACCTATCCGCAGTTCATCTACCTCTGGGCGAATCGCGTCGACGGCGCGACCGGACAGGTGCTTGACGGGCCGAGCGGGCTGTTCCTCGGCGGCGGTTACGTCAACGGCGCGCCGCGCGTCCGCACGGACGGCACGCAGTGGTTCGTCGCGGCCCATTCGATGTGGACACACGATTCAAGCCAGGGAGACGCAATCCTGGCGCGCGTCCCGCTCAACGGCCCGCCCACGCAAGCCATCAACCCAACGCCGATCTCCGGCGGCAGCGGCGACCTGGATCTCGCGTTCTCGGGCAGCAAGTACCTGCTCGTCTGGCGCATGAATTCACTCTCGAACGCGAACAACTACATCGCGGGTCGGATCATGAACGCGGACGGCACGTTTCCGCCGGGCTACTTCACAATCGCGGAAGCGCCCGGCCGGCAGCTTCGCCCAACCGTGACTTGGGACGGTGATGCGTTTGTCGTGGCGTGGGAAGACCAGCGGAACCAGCAGTCGTTCTTCGACGCGCGGACGGATATCTATGGCATTCGCGTCAGCGAGACCGGCGCGCTGCTCGATCCCGCGGCGTTCCCGATCTGCACCGGGCCGGAAGGCGACGCCGGTCCGGCGATTCTGGCGCGCGGCGGTGGCGTGAGCTTCGTTGCGTCGAACCACTTCATGGTCGCGCCGCCCTTCGATTCGTATCGCGTCGGAGTCACCGCGATCGGCGCGCTGGCAATCCCGGGCGACCTGAACTGCGACGGCGTGGTGAACAATTTCGACATCGACCCGTTTGTGCTGGCGCTCACCGATGCCGCGGCGTACGCGGACGCTTTTCCGGAATGCGACGCGACGAACGCGGACGTGAACGGCGACGGCCTCGTGAACAACTTTGATGTCGATGCATTCGTCGCACTCCTTGGCGGCGCCTGAGGCAGCGCGTTGCAGGCGCCACGACACGTGGGACCGCGACCAGCCTGGATCTCGGTGACCCGGGCTCACAACACAACGTGTGACCTGAGCCACACGGCCACTGAAGGAGCAACGTGATGCGATCGTTGAACACCTGCGCGCGATGCACGGTCCGCACCGCAATGGGGGCGCTTGCACTCGCGTGGATTGCGACCGCCACCGGCCAACCGCCGGAGTACCGAGTGGACCTGCTCGGCCCCGCGAGCAATGTCGGTGGCATGAACGAGGCCGGCGACGTCGTCGGCGGCTACGATCCCCCCGGCCCGGAACGCAAGCGGGCGTATGTCGCCGGTCCGAACCGGCCGTTCCAACTGTTGCCGCTGCCGGCCGGTTATCTCAGCAGCGTCGCGAGCGACATTAACGACGCGGGCGTGATCGTAGGCGGCGCCGCGATCAACGGCTACCCCAACGAGCACGGGGACGGAGTGGTCTGGACGCCGAACGCAAGCGGCGGTTACGACGTGGAGGTATTGGGGCATCTTCCCGGGCACACGGGGAGCCTCGCGAAATCCATCAACAACCGCGGCGACATCATCGGGCAGTCCTTCTACACCACGGGCTTGGGACCGGGCGTCTGGTTCAACTCATCCAGCGGCATCGTGAACATTAGCCTGCTGTTCGACGCGCCGACTACGGTCGAGGACGTAAACGACAGCGGGCTCGTCGTAGGTTTCAACGGTCAGATGTTCGATCTGAATACGCTGCTGCCGGTCCCATTGCCGCCGGGCCCGCTCGGCCTGACCGGCCTGTATGCGGTCAACAACCACAACGAGGTGGCTGGCGGTTATGGCACCGGTAATTCGGGCGGCGCGGTCCGCTGGACGCAGAACTTGGGTTGGGAGCGCGTCGGCCTGACGTCGCAATCCGCGATGTTCGCCTTCGACATTAATGACGACGGCGTGACCGTCGCCGAGACCATCCTCTCGTACCCCTGGTATTTCAATGTCGCCGTCCACTTCTCTGAGTACGGAACCCTGGCGCTCGAGTCGCTGGTCGCCCCCGACCAGGGCAACTGGCTGTTCATCCCTACCTGGGGGCAGGCGATCAACAATGCCGGACAGATCGCGGCCGTTGGTCAGAACACGGCCACATCCGAGGCCGGCGTCGTCGTGCTGACGCCCATCCGCGATTCGCACCGGGGCGATCTGAACTGTGACGGCGCCGTGAACAACTTCGACGTCGACCCGTTCGTGCTCGCGCTGACGGACAGCGAAGCGTACGCGCTCCAGTTCCCGAGTTGCGACGCGGCGAACGCGGACGCGAATGGCGATGGTCTCGTCAACAACTTCGACGTAGATGCGTTTGTAGCGCTCCTGCAACCGCAGCCTTGAGGCGCGGACGGGGCAGTGCGAGCCGGCAGAACGTGGAGTCCCTCATGGGAAGCAGACTGGCGGCGCTGTTACTGGCGATTACGCTGACCGCGTCCTCCCACGGCGTTGGCGATCCGGCGGTGCTCAGCCACTCCGGACGTCCGGGAGGCGGCGGGGCCGCCCGGGCGCCGGCGCGGGAGCATTCCCACGGAACCGTATCAATCGCGCGGCACGGGCCCTCCGCTGATCGTGTGTCGGGATACCGTGTTTGTCCTTTCCGCGCGGAACGGCGTGCGGCGGCGAGCCTGCCGCACGCGTCCCCGACCGTGCGCCGCGCACGTCAGTTCTTCTTTCTAGCCAACCCGGAAGCGAGGTTCTGATGAATGCCCGAACGAGAAACACGACGATTCACGATCGACTCGCGCCAGTGGGACGGCGCCCGGACGGCGCGCGAGCCTTGATCACGGTGCTTGTGCTGACGGGGGCTGCGAGCGCCGCCAGCCAGACGATTAACGTCACGACGACCGACGATGTGACCGACTTCGGCGGATCGCAGCAGGTGTCCAATCTGCCGGGACCGGACGGGCGCGTCTCGTTCCGAGAAGCGTGCCTCGCAGCAAACAACACACCGGGGCCGCAGACGATCGGATTCGCCATCCCGCCCAGCGCTCCCGGCTGGTCGGGCGGCGTGGCGCTGCTCTACATGGACTTCGACGTATTCCTGCTGACCGACGATGACACCACGGTCGACTTCACAACGCAGACCGCCTACAGCGGCGATACGAACCCGAACGGCAACGAGGTCGGCATTCAGTGCTCGATCACCGCCGCAGGCGTGCCGGCGATGATCGTGACCGCCGACCGCTGCATCATCAAGGGCCTGGACCGCGTGACGTGGGCCGGTTACGCCATCAAGCTGACGGGCAACGAGAACCGCGTGATCGGCTGCACGATCTCCGGAGCGCTTTATGCCGCCGTCAACGTCGAGGGTTACTTCGGCGGGCCGACGGCCACCGGCAACATCATCGGCGGGACGGCGCCCGGCGAGGGTAACGTGCTGGGCGGCGTCAGCGTGCTGGGGGCGTCGAGCGACACGGTCGTGGTCGGGAACATCGTCCGCGGCGGCGGCGTCCGGCTGGAGGGCGCCACGCAATACAACCACATCTGCTCCAACGTCCGCGTCGGCGGACCGACGCCGGAAGAACGCAACGTGATCTCCGGCGGCGGCGGCTTCGGCGAGGAGGGCTTTCCCACCGGCCAGAAGATCTCGATCGTCGATGTCGACGGAGCCTTGATCGAGGGGAATTACCTCGGCACGAACACGGCCGGCTCGGCGGCCGAGTCGCCGCGCGCCCCGACCGGTGTCGGCGTTCGCGCCGCGCGCAATGTCGTCATCCGAAACAACTTGATCAGCGGGATCGCCGTCACGGGCATCAATCACTACGCCGGCCAGCGCTTCGGAACCGCCGTCAGCGTGGTCGGAACGAGCGTCGATACACAGATCTACGGCAATCGAATCGGCACCGACGCCACCGGCTCGTATGCCATTCCCAATCTCTACGGCGTCGTGGTCGCTCCGTTCACGGCGTCGGAGATTCCCACGGGGACCGTCGTCGGTGGAACGCTGCCCGGTCAGGCGAACCTAATCGCTTTCAATGAGAGCAGCGGTGTGCGGATCCACGGCAGCGTCGTCGGCGTGCCCATCCGAGGAAACTCGATCCACTCGAACGGCGGACTCGGCATCGACCTGCTATCCAGCGCCGGCGGCGCCGGCGTCACGCCCAACGACAGCGGCGACGACGACGTCGGCGGCAACGGTCTTCAGAACTTTCCAGTGCTGACGGCGGCGGAATCGAGCGGTGCCGCGGTGAGGGTTCAGGGCATCCTCACCAGCACCGCGAATGCGACCTTCCGGCTCGACTTCTTCGCCAGCCCGGCCTGCGACGCCAGCGGGTACGGCGAAGGCGCGAATTACCTCGGTTCGGCCGATACGACGACGGATGGTGGCGGAAACGCCGCTTTCTCAACGGCTCTGAATGCCGGCGTGCCGGCCGGTTGGTTTGCAACGGCGACCGCGACGGATGCGAACGGAAACACATCGGAGTTCTCCGCCTGCCGGCTGGTGGAGGCGCGCTTTCTCCGCGGCGATCTGAACTGCGATGCGCTGGTGAACAACTTCGACATCGATCCGTTTGTGCTGGCGCTGACGGACGCCGAAGCGTATGCGCTCCAGTTTCCGAATTGCGATGTGTCGAATGCGGACGCGAACGGCGATGGAGTGCTGAACAACTTCGACATCGACGCATTCGTGGCCTGTCTTGCGAACGGTGCGTGCCAATGACGCGACTTCGGCCCAGTGGCCCGCACGCCGGAATGAGCCGACCTGACCACCCGACGGAGATCAGAATATGTCTCAGCACGCACGTACGCGTCGAGCGGTTGTCCGAACAGTAGTGTTCCTGTTGTGTTGTGTCATACCGCAAGTCACGCGCGCACAGGCGCCCGAATATCGACCCCGGCTTCTCACGGCGGGACTCAGCGCGATCCATGCAGCCGCGATGAACGAGGCGGGTGACGTTGTCGGCACGAGTACGACGGGCTCGGGGGCGTGGGTTTCGCGCTCCGCTGCGCCAGCGAGCCTTCTGCCCGTACCGCCGGGCGCGCCATTCGCGCGCGCCAACGACATCAATGACGCCGGGGTCATTGTCGGGTCCGTCGGGTCCAGCAGTTATCCCGGGTACGGCCGGGCCGCGGCCTGGGTTCCCGACGGCGCGGGCGGTTACACGATTCACGATCTCGGCACGCTGCCTGGACACGTCCATAGCGAGGCGCTGGCCGTGAACAACGTTGGCGACATCGTCGGCTACTCGTCCAATGGGACGTTTCGATATGCCGTGCGCTTCGTCATCTCCGGGAACATTCAGGATCTTTCGAGCACGGGAATCTTCGATCCTGTGGATATCAACGATCGGCGCGTGCTGGTCGATCAGTCGTCCGCCGTCAAGCGGCTGGACCTGAACACCATGATCGTGGAGGACCTGGGTGCACCGCCGAGCGGCGCGAGCGGTAGTTACGTCGCCGCGCGCGCGGAAGCGATCAACGAGCACGGTCAGGTCGCGGGTGCCGCCATTCTGGCAACCAGCACCAACTGCAACCACCAGGCGGCGCGATTCCGCGACGACGGCGGCTGGGAGGTGCTCAGCGGGTGCGGTCAGTCGAACAGCGCCTGGGACATGAACGACCACGGGGACGTCGTGATGCGGCTGAACGTCGCACCGTATGTGCATCTCGAAGGCCTCGGCACCTTCCGCATTGAAGATGTCATCGTGGCCGATACGGGCCACTGGTATGTCATCAACGGCTACGGGCTGACCATCAACAACTCGCGCCAAATGGCGGTGCCCGCCACAAACTCCGCGACCGGCGAGAGCGGCATTGTCCTGCTGACACCCGTCGCGCGCCGCGCGGGCGACCCAAACTGCGACGGCGCGGTCGACAATTTCGACATCGACCCGTTCGTGCTCGCGCTGGCGGACGCCGGCGCGTACGCGGCCGCGTATCCGGATTGCGACATCAACAACGCCGACGTGAACGGCGACGGCGCTGTAAACAACTTCGACATCGACCCGTTTGTGCAGTGCGTCGTGGGTGGCGGATGCCCATAGTTCGACGCGTGCCGAACGGACCAGGAGAAAGCAAGTGACCCCATTCAAGTATCCCGCAACCGTCGCAGTCGCTGTGGCGCTCGCCGCGAGCGCGACCGCAAGCCCGTTCATCAGCTCTGTTTCACCTGACCCGGTCACGCCCAGCGGCCGGCTGGTGATCACGGGCGCCGGCTTCGGCGCGGAAGGGCAGGTTCTGATCGACGAATTGCCGTCCTTTCTGACGTCCTGGAGCGACACGCGCATCGTCGCCTACGTCCCCGAGGTCGCGCACGTGGGCAACTGCCCCGTGCAGATCGTACTACCGGGCGACGCGAGCAACGTCGCCACCGTCGCGATCGTCGCCCGGCAGGCAGCGGGGCGCGTGCTCTGGCGCTTTCAGGGCGACGCGCTGTACAGCGTCACGCGCCCGGCGCTCGGCCCCGACGGCACGATTTACGCCGTCGACGTGTACGGCACGCTCTACGCCGTCGCACCGAACGGCGGCCTGCGCTGGTTGACCCGCGGCGCCGGAGACAAAGGCGTCGATGTCGGCCCCGACGGAACCATCTACACCGGCAGCGAGGACGCGATCCGCGCCTACAGCCCGGACGGCACGTTGCGTTGGACCTTTGTGCAGAACCCGCGCGCCTTCATTCTGCTCGGCCCCAACGTCGGCCCGGACGGCAACGTGTACGGCGTCTCCACTTCGGGCATGGGGATCATTTCGCTGACGCCCAACGGCGAACTGCGCTGGGCCGAACCCGAAGTCTACGACCGCCCCATCGTGGATTACCAGGAAATCACGTTCGGACCCAACGGCAACCAGCACCAGCTCTACTTCCACGCCAACAATCATGTGAAGGGCGTGCGGCTCGATAATGGCGACACGCGCTTCACGCTGGGCGGCGGCCGGTCGCAGCCGGCGGTCGGACCGGACGGCAGCGTCTATGTCGGCGGGCTGGGCCGCTACGACCCGAACGGCAACTTGCTGAACTCCTGGGTTCCCTCGCCCAATAACGGCTCGAGCGGGCACGACGTGGGCTCCGACGGTCGCGTGTACTTCGCGTACAACCTGAGCTGGTTCACCGGCC
This sequence comes from Phycisphaerae bacterium, assembly GCA_050184295.1. Lineage (GTDB taxonomy): Bacteria > Planctomycetota > Phycisphaerae > UBA1845 > Fen-1342 > JBFXAM01. The sequence goes on from JBFXAM010000049.1 coordinate 14,349, forward strand.
GCAACGCCGACCTGACACAGCGCTGGAACTTCCTGTCCGATGGCATGGTGAACTGGCCGACCGTTCAGCCGCAGAATCAGATCGTGGTCACCGGCGGCGCCCTCAATTTCGGCATGTCGGGCTACATCCAGGCGTTCGACACGGCCAACGGCAATCGCCTGTGGCGCGAAACGTTACCGCAGGAGATCGAGAACAACCTGGCGGTCGGCGCCAAGTCGCGCTTCGCGCCCGACGGCCGCACGGTTTACTCGCCGGTGTACATGTTCGGCTACAACCAGGCCGACGTGTATTGGTACATCTACGCCTTGCGCACCGGCGACGCGCTGCGCGGCGATCTAAACTGCGACGGCCTGGTCAACAATTTCGACATCGACCCGTTCGTGCTCGCGCTGGCGGACGCCGGCGCGTACGCGGCCACGTATCCGGATTGCGACATCAGCAGCGCCGACATGAACGGCGACGGCGCCGTGAACAACTTCGACATCGATCCATTTGTGGCGTGCCTGTCCGGCGGCGGGTGCCCGTGACCGGCGGCCGGGCGCAGGCGCGGCCTCGCCCGGCGTGGGACGGTGACGGATTAGAGGATCGACGAGCAAGGAGACGACGATGCTGCATTCGTGGACGGTCCGGTTTTCCGCGCTGACTGCGAGTCTGATTCTGTTGTCGGCCCGCGCGGGGGCCGACGAAGCCTGCGGCGACTGGCAGGCCGTCGACAGTCCGAACCCGTCGACCGTGAACCGCGTTCTGCACATCGCCGGCAGCAGTCCGGAGAACCTGTGGCTCCTCGGACACGCCGGCCCGACCTACCCGGGTACGCCGATGATCTGGCGCCGCCAGGGCGCGGGCTGGGAGTCGGTGCCGCTGCCGGATACAAGACATCTCGGCTCGTTGCCGAACTTCAACGCGATCATCCGGCTGCCCAACGGCGATGTGCTGGTCGGCGGCAACGTGCACACCACGTACCCCATCGACAACTTGCCGTTCGTCGCGCGCTGGAACGGCTCCGCGTGGGCGGAAGTGACCGGGATCGCGTTGCGGCCGCAGACCGTCTACCCGTACGGCGCGCGCGGCGGATTCATCTACGACTTCTTCGCCGCCAGTTCCGATGACATCTGGGCCGTCGGCCATGCGGCGAGCATGGGGAGCGGCGGCAGTGTGCCGATGGCGGTTCACCTCGACGGCTCCACCTGGACGGAAGCTCAAACGCCCATCGTCGGCAATCGTACGAATCAAATCATCGCCGTCGACGGTTCGGGCTCGAGCGACATCTGGGCCGTCGGCGTGTATCGCGACATCGCCGGCGCTTACACCCCGATGACGATGCACTGGAACGGAGAGGGTTGGACGTATCACGCCGCGCCGGTCGGCGCGACGGGCTCGTTCGATGCGGTCGCCGTGACTTCGCCGACGGACGCGTGGGCGCTCGGTGCGGCGATGCTCGCGCACTGGGACGGCGGCTCCTGGGAATCCATGCCGCTGCCGGCGGGCGCCAGCTCGGCGGCGATCGAGGCAGTCGCATCCGACGACATCTGGGTGGCGCACATGACCGGCGGTTACTTCCACTGGGGCGGGGCGGCGTGGTCGTTTGTGCCTTCGCCGTTCACGTCGCCGCCCGGGTTCTTCACGCAGATCCGCGATTTCGCCTCCTTTGGCGCGTGCAACGTCTGGTCCGCCGGCAGCATCCTGGCGCTCGACGGAAGCCAGGCGTCGACCACAATCGTCGAACGGCTGGCCGCGCCCGCCACGGCGCCCGGCGATCTCAACTGCGACGGCGTAGTCAACAACTTCGACATTGATCCGTTCGTATTGGCGCTGACGGATGCCGCCGCATATCGCGCGAGTCACCCGGACTGCGAGATCACGAACGCGGATGCGAACGGCGACGGTGCGTTGAACAACTTCGACATCGACGCGTTCGTGGCGCTGCTGGCGGGAACGTAAGCAGGCCCGCTCACCGCGTGTACCGCAAACCGGGCTCTCAGTAACAGAGCGCCCGGACGGTCGACTCCGGCGGGTGCGCCGTACTTGGGCGACCGGAGCGGGGCCGTCGGCGAGCGAAGCGGGCTCACGATCCGCGGCAGGTGCTTCGACATGAACCATGCGAGCCATTCCGGACCGACGCGCCGACGGCGTTTTCCGACGAACCGCTTGGATAGGGAGAACACGATGACATTCGATTCACGAGTCAACAGTCGGTTGCTGAGCCTGGTCTGGGCCGCGGCGCTCGCTTCCCCCGCGCTCGCCGCATTGGAGCCCGACTGGATCACCTCGATCCCCGTCGGCAGCTCGCTGAGCGCCGGAATGCAGGGAATGGTCGTCGCATCCGACGGTGTCACCTACGTCACCGGCACGGGCGGCTCTTCCGGAAACACCGACGTGGTGACGGCCGCGATCGGGGCCGACGGCGCCGTGCTCTGGACCCACACCTACAACGGACCGGCCAACTGGCACGATCAGGCCCGCGGCATCGCGCGCGGACCGGACGGCGTGCTCTACGTCTGCGGCAACACGCCCGGGCCGGGCAATTACGCGAACGTGCTGTTGCTCAAGTACGACGCCGCGAGCGGCGCGTTGATCGACACCATGCAGTTCAGCAGCGGCGCGTTCACGTCGGAATACGCCGGCTCCCTCGCCGCCGACGCGCAGGGAAATGTCTACCTCGGCGGCGGTACGGTCGGCGACGGCGGCGATGCGCTGCTCATGAAAGTCGACTCGGCCGGCGGAATACAGTGGATCAAGACCTGGGACGGTCCCGCGAGCGCGCCCTATTCGCAGGACTCGGTCCAGGGCGTCGCGCTGCACCCGGACGGAAATCCCATCTTCATCATCCACGGAGTGATGGGTTCGCTTCACCCGGACTACATCATCGCCAAGTACTCTGCGGTCGATGGCGCCGTAATCTGGGAAACCCGCTGGGGTCGGAACGGCGGTGATTTTCCGACCGAGATCGAGCTCGATGCGACCGGCGACGTGTTTGTCACGGGCACCGCCCTCGATGCGCTCGGGAACAATCGCTACGGGACAATCCGCCTGCGCGGCGACACCGGCGCGCTGCTCTGGGAGGCGTATGACGGCGTCGCCTATCACAACTCCGTCGACGCGCTGGCCCTCGACGGACGCGGCGGGGTCTACATCACCGGCCGCGTCGATCCCGATGGCGACCGGAGTAACTCAAACGACAATTTCTATTCGGTCAAACGCGACGCCGAGAGCGGCGCGCCGCTCTGGACGCACAGCTACGGCGCCAACTGCCTTTACTGCTTCGACGCGCCCGGCGACATCATCGCCGACGGCGCTGGAAACGTGATGCTCGTCGGAACGACCAGCTCGCCCCCCCATGCGGGCGACATGATCCTCTTCCAACTCGACGCGCAGAGCGGCGGCGAGCTGAACCGCGGCGTCGTCGCCGGCACGCCGGAGGAAGTCGTCTCGGGCAATCGCCTGCGATTCGACCGGTTGAAGAACCTGTTCGTCGGCGGGCGCCTCTACAACGCCAATACGGGCGCGGTCGGGATGTTGGCGCTGCGTTATGCGTCCCTCGCCGGCGGCCTGACCGGCGACCTGAACTGCGACGCCGTCGTCAACAACTTCGACATCGATCCGTTCGTGCTCGCGCTGAGCGACCCGACCGGATACGCGGCGGCGTTTCCGAACTGCAACGTCAATAATGCAGACGTGAACGGCGACGGGCTGGTGAACAATTTCGATATCGACCCGTTCGTCAGTCTGCTCCTCGAACCCTGAACGCCAACGAGCTGTGCGACATGCTTAGACGAATCGATCGTCTCGCCGCAACGGCGGTACTGATGCGCGCGAGTCGCGTGTGCCAGCGCCGGCGGCGCGCGGGCGTCGCACAGACGCCGAACGCCGACACTACCACGAAAGGGCTGCAGCCATGACCACGCGCATCTGTACACTTCGCATTCCGCACCGCTTGCTCGCCGCAAGCGCGGCCGCTCTGCTCTCAGTCTTCGCGCAAGCCGAGCCGGAATTCAGAGTCGTCAACCCCGGTAACACGGGCATTCCCGGATACAGCGACATGATGCTCGTGGAGTTTGGGCCGGACGGTCGCCTCTGGGTCCACGGTCGCGACTTCTTCTGGCAAACGGGCGGCGTGGCGGCGCTGGATTTCGAAACGGGCCTGTGGAAAACCTACTCCAGCCGCGAGACCCCGCTCGATCCGTGGTGCTACGACATGGCCTTCGCAGCCGACGGTTCAGCCTGGATCGCCGGTGCCAACGTCATCGCGCACCTCCACGCCGACGGCGAAACGTTCACGGCGTACACGCCGACGAGCACGGGCGTTCTCGCCACCGGGTCGTACGGCATGATCGACATCGACGCAAACGGCCACGTGTGGGCGTCCAACTGGGGCTCGGTCGACGTGGGCGGGGGACTGTTCGAGTTCGACGGGACGCAGTGGGTACGACATCTCGAACCGTGGATGCTCGCCTGGACCGGCGTCCCGCCGGCGCCGGCTCTCAACGTCTGTGCACGCGCCAACGGCGACGTGTGGGCCACGTTTATCACGGCTCCCGGTTGCATGGGGCTCTATCGCAACGGGCAATGGACCCAGGTCACGAACGGACCCGTCATGATCCACATGGCGGAAACCCCCGACGGCACGCTCTACGGCGTCGACGCCTACGGAGCCTATCGCATGAACGACGCCAATCAGCAGTGGGTGCGGATCGGCTCCTTCGGCTCGCCGTCCATTACCGTCGATCCTCAGACGCACGACCTGTACATTCGTCCCGATCTCAACACGGTGATGCGCTATGAAGCTGCATCCGGACAGTGGTTGCCGTTTGCGACGTTTCCCGGTTGGGTGGACGCCGTCGGCGTGGCGCCGGACGGCGACGTGTGGATCGCGGCCGAGACCTGGCCGACCCATCGCGACCTGCATCACTACCGCAAGGACGGCACGCTGCTACGTGTGTACAACCGCTCGAACACCGGCATGCCGGATTACTTTCCCCCGTGGATGTATCGCGATCGCGATGGCATGATGTGGTTTACCGACTCCGTATATGGCGCCACGCGAGTGGAGCCGGGCGGCAATTGGCGCAACTTCGGCACTCACAACGGCGAGGAAGAAGTGTATCCGGGCTGGGTGTTCCCCGTCAGCCTGCCCTGGTGGCAGACTCCCGGCGCCGACGCCTGGGCCGAGGCGCCCAATCAGGTTTATCAAGACACGCAGGGCAACTTCTGGTTCCGCGGACCGAACTACGTCGCACGGAGTGCCGGCGATGACCTCTCGCAGTGGACATTCTGGCAACCGGGGCAGAGCGGACTGCCCTGGCTGATCGACTCGCTGGGCGAAGACTCCCAGGGCGACATCTGGGTCGGGAACGAGTATTCGCTGTTACGACTGAGCGGCGGAGCGTGGGTCGAAATGCCCATCGGAATCCCCGGCCAGTTCGCGCCGATCGGACTGACTCAGGGTAAGGACGGCGAACTGTACGCGGTGCGCGTGGCGACGGTGTATCACGTCGCCAACCAGAGCGCCACGCCGATGTTCTCGCTGCCCGATGGATTTGGCGTCATCACCGATCTCGAAGTGGACGCGCAGGGCGATTTGTGGATCGGCACGCCCGATCACGGACTGGTGTTCTGGGATGGCGCGACGACGACAATCTACACGCCGGCCAATTCGGGCCTCGCCGAATCGGCGGTGCTGGACATCGCCATTCGTCCGAGCGACGGCCTTGTGGCAATCGCCACATCGCAGCAGTTTGCGCCGCCCTACGACGGCGGTGTGACCGTCTTCGACGGCGACGCGTGGACCAGCTACAACTACGGAGAGAGCTTCCTGCCGCACTATGCCGTCGGCGATATGGAATTCGACGCCGAAGGTCATCTTTGGGTAGGCGTACTGAACCACGGAGCTGTGCAGATATTCATCGGCGACGCGCCGCCCACGCCCGGCGATCTGAACTGCGACGGCATGGTGAACAACTTCGACATCGACCCGTTCGTGCTCGCGCTGACCGACCCGGCGGCCTACGAAGCGGCGCATCCGGGCTGCGATATCCGCGGTGCGGATACGAACGATGACGGGCAGATCAACAACTTCGACATCGACGCGTTCGTCGCACTCGTGACCGGACCCTGATCGGACGGCAGCGGCGTGTGGAATTCCCCGACCCACATGCGGACTCAAGAAGAAAGGAACTGCACACATGCGTAACTTTCTGAAGATCACCGTCTTTCTCGCGGTCGCGAGCGTCGTCCTTTCCCCCGCCCCCGCCGCCGGCGACGGGACCTACCGCCTGGTGATCATCGAACCCTGGAACACCAGCTACAGTCTCGCCGTGTCGAGCGTGGACGGGCTGAACAACCTGAACCAGGTGACCGGATGCGCCACGCCGCTCAGCGGCGGGTGCTCGTTTCTCTGGACGCTCGAAACCGGCAAGGTGCCGATCAACGTGGCCGGACCCATCAACGATCTCGGCGTGATCACGGCCGCCGGCTACATTCGTTGGCCGGACGGCACCCTCCAGGAGATGGATGGCGCGATGGCCGCGGGCGCGGACCTCAACTACGCCAACGTCGTTGTCGGTGCGGATGGACCTCTCCATACCTGCGAGTATCCGCCGTACTTTCCCAACCGTGAGGCTGTGGTCTGGAGTCCGGAGGGCGGCACCATTCTCGTGCAGCAGCAGCTTGGTGTATGGGCAGCCGACCAGGCCTGGGCCATCAACAACAACAATCAATTCGTCGGCGTCGTCTCGTCGACGGGCATGTGCGGAGATCAAAAGGCGTTCTACTACGACCTCAACACCGGCGAGCACATCGATTTGCACAGGCTCGTGACCGGCAGCGCCTCGGGCATCACCCACGCCGTCGACATCAACGACGCAGGTCGGGTGGTCGGCGACGGACCGGTGACCATGGGCGGCAGCGCCTTCCTGTGGAGCAGCAGCGCGGGGCGCACGATCCTCCCCGACCTGCCCGGCACGCTGCCCGGATACTCCATTCCGAGCTCGATCAACAACGCCGGTCGCGTCGTCGGTCAGGCGATCGTCAACGAGGAGTGGCGCGCGTGGATCTGGGACCAGGCCGGCGGCATCCGCGACCTCAACGAATTCGTGCGCGACCTGCCCACGAATTTCCGCATCGTCGAGGCCAAGAAGATCAACGACAACGGCTGGATCATCGGCCGCGGACAGTATGGCGCCTGGAGCCCCGAACGCGCGGTCGTCCTGATCCCAATCACGGGCGCCGTCGCCGACTTGAACTGCGATGGCGCTGTGAACACATTTGATATCGACCCGTTCGTGATGGCGCTCGCCGATCCAGCCGGCTACGAGTCGCATTATCCGAACTGCGATCGCGCGCTGGCCGACGTCAACCGCGACGGCCGCGTGAACGCGTTCGACATCGATCCATTCGTGGCGTGTCTCGTGGGAAGCTGCCCTTAGCCGCCCGACCGCGGACGCGCGTCGTCCGAATCCGCCCGCGCCCGCCGCCCGGTGCAAACGCGAACCCCCGCGCGTTCGCACCGGGCGGCGGGTTCATTTGCGACAGCACCGGCGGATCGGATATGCTGGGCGCCGCGGAGCGTTGAGTCGCGACCGTCGGCGGCATACCCGGCCCTCGTCCGCGCCGCCTCGGTGCGCAGACCCTTCTCCTCCGACCGAACCACACACCACGGAGGCGGACGTTGTGCAAGTACGTGCTGTATTTCCCCCTTCTCGGACTCCTGTCGGTGGCACCCCTCGTTGCGGGTCCGCCGGTGGATAAACTCGACGCACAGCAGGTTTCAGCGGCGGTCGTGGCCGGCGGGTTCGTCGTGCCGCAGCACGTGTCGCCGGACGGCGAGCCGTTCATCTGGCGCGCCGATCTCGACCCCTGCGACCCGCTGATCGCGACGCTCCGCGGCGCGGCGCGCGACGGCGACGGGGCGGACGACGGCGGCATCGCCGGCACCGGCCTCATGTCGCAACTGCTGCTCACGAGCGACAACGCGGAGGGCGACTCGCCTTCCGACGCCGCCTTCACGCCCGACGTCGCCCGCGTCGTGATCGCGCATCGCGACAGCCGCAACCTGGTGCTCTTTGACGCGGCCACGCGTGATCCGGTCGGCGTGGTCGCGCTCAGCGGCTCGCCGACGGCGCTGGCGATCACGCCGGACGGCACGCGCGCCGTGACTGCGAACATGTGGGAGGACACCGCGTCGATCGTCGATCTCACGACACTCGCCGAAATCGCGATCGTTCCGGTCGGCGACCAGCCCGGAGCGGTGCGCATCATGCCCGACGGCGTCACCGCCGCGGTCGGAAACATGGTTTCTGCAAGCGTCTCGGTCATCGACATCCCGAGCGCGACCGAGCTGCGGCGGATCGGCGGCGTGAATTTCACGGGCGGGCTGTCCGTCAACTTCGAGGCGGGCGCGATCGCGTTCAACTTCAGCAACTTCGAGGTCGCCGACGCGGACACGGTCGTCAACCCGGACTTCTTCAACGCGCGGGTCCAGTTCGTCGACGTGCGCACCGGCGCCGTCACGAACGTCGCGACCCTTGCCTCGCCGCGCGCCATCGCGGTTCGTGCGGATCGCGCCCAGGCCGTGGTCGCGCACACCTCGACCGTCGGCCAGATCAGCGTGCTGGACATTCCACTGCGGAGCGTCGACCGCACGATCGCCATCGGGGCCGACCTGTTCGGCTCCATCAGCATCAGCCCGAGCGGTTCGCATGCGGCGGTTACGGTGTTGAACGCGACCCGCGTCGTGAACCTGACCACGGACGCGGTCTCCAGCAGCCTCGCGACGCTCTCGATCAACCGCCTGCTCTCCTGCGCGGACGGCACGCACGTGCTCTGCGTTGGATTCTCCGGCGCTCTGATCAACTACGCCTCGGCAACCATCGTCCGCACGCTCAATAGCATCGTCAGCGTCGAGGTCGGGGCCGTGTCCCCGACCGGCCCGCGCGGCGCAATGGCGGCGACGACCTTTGGCGAAGACCTGCTCTTTGTGAATACCAACGGCGCCGCAGGCTTTCTCGAAGGACAGACCACGTCCGGCCCGCCGGAGGAGATGGACCACACCCGCATGGTCGCGGTCTCGGCGGACGGCTCGCGCGCGATTGCCTCGGGCATTCACAGCGACAGCGTCAGCGTCGTCGATCTCGACAACCGCGCCGTGCTCGGCGTGCGGCGCGTCGGCGATCGCCCGGCGGGCGTCGCGTTCACGCCGGACGGCACGAAGGCCGCGGTCGCGAATCTCGACTCCACCTTCCTCTCGGTGGTCGACGTCGGCGCGCTGACCGTGTCGAGCGTGCCGATCTCCCGTCGCGCCGGCGAAGTGGTGGTCTCTCCGGACGGCCAGTTCGCGTACGCCGCGGTGGTCGCCGACGGCGACGGCGTCTGGCGCGTCAACCTCAACACGCTCGCAACCGTCGGCCCCAAACTGCTCACAGGAAACATGGGCGCCGTCGGATATCTCTTTCAACAGAACAGCGGAATTGCGCTCAGCCACGACGGCGCCACGCTGGTCACCTGCAACAGCTTCGACAACAACATTTCCATCATCGACACCGCGACCTGGACCGAGTCGCGACGGCTGCCGGTCGGCACGTTTCCCACGCGCGCCATCTTTTCGGCGGACGACACGCGCATCTACGTCTCCAACAAAAACAGCGACACCGTCTCGGTGGTGAGCAACGCGGGCGCAGGTTCCGCCGTTCTGTCCACCATCACGGTCGGCGATCAGCCGCTCGACCTGGCGCTTTCTCCTGACGAGACACGGCTCTACGTGCTCGACTGGGGCAACCCGCGCGTCTCGGTGGTGAATCTGCCGGGCACGACCGTGGCGGCCAGTGCGCCGTTGCCGAACCCGCCCGCGGGCATGCAGCTCACGCCCGCCGGCGACAAGCTGCTGGTCGTCACCGGGAACTACACGCTTTCGATCGGACCCGGTCCCCGCGTCGCGTATGCGCAGAACGGCCAGGCGCTGCTCATCGACACCGCCGCCATGACCGTCGACGAAACGATCCAGACCGGACACCCGCCCGCGCAGCTCGCGCTTCACGGCGCGTCCGGCCTCGGCGTCGCCACCGCGCCCGTCGGCGACGGACTCCTGCTCATCGATCTGCCCGGCGGAATGCCCGGCGACATGAACTGCGACGGCGTTGTGAACAACTTCGACATCGATCCGTTCGTGCTCGCGCTCACCGACCCCGCGGGCTACGCGGCTGCGTTTCCGGACTGCGACATCAACAACGCCGACGTGAACGACGACGGGCTCGTCAACAACTTCGACGTCGACCCGTTCGTGGCGTGTCTCCTCGGCGCGTGTCCGTAGCCGGCGCCGCGGAACCGGGCATCTCCGACGCGCGACGCCGTGCATGAAACGGCGAGCGCCGCGACATGCGCGCTGCGAAGGGTCGAGGGAGTGGCGCCGCCCGTTCGCGCGGTCCCGGCGGGACCGCCGACGGCGGCCGCGGGCCTGCTCGATCGCGCAGTTCGAAGGAGTGCGAACATGCCAGTCACTTGTCGCGCGGCGGGCAAGTTCCGCGCCGTAGCGTTGCGCCTCGCGCTTCCGCTCCTGGTCGTGTCGCTGTGGATGAGCGTCCGCGGACTCGCGCAATGCGAAGTCGCGCGAATCGTCCCAACCCCCGGCGAGGCCGGGGCATGGTTCGGAAAGTCGCTCGCGACCGATGGATCGCGCACGCTGCTCGCTTCGTACCATCACATGCTCGGCGGCCGCGCGTTCGTTTTTCGACGCGACGGCGTTTTCTGGTCGCAAGAGGCGGAACTGGTCCCGCCCGACGTTGGCCCCGGGGATTCGTACGGGCGCGGCGCCGCGATCGCCGGCGACCTGGCGGCGATCGGCGCGCCCGACCATGACGGCGCGGCCGAGCGCAGCGGCGCCGCGTACGTGTTTCGCCGCGCCGTCGACGGCTGGCAGTTCGTGCAGAAGCTCGAAGCCGACGACGCCGACGCCGTCGACCAGTTCGGCTGGTCGGTGGCGTGCGCCGGAGAGACCATCATCGTCGGGGCGCGCGCCGACGATCAGGCCGCCGAAAACGCGGGCGCCGTGTATGTGTTCGAGCACGACGGTGCGGCGTACGTGCAGGCACAGAAGCTCGTGAGTCCGCACGCGACCACCGGAGTCGGCGCTTCGCTGGGCTACGCGCTCGCGGCAGAAGGCAATCGCTTCGTCGCCGGCTCGCCCTGGGACGGCGTCAACGGCGCGAACCACGGAGCCGCGTACGTCTATGAGCGCGCCGGCGCGTCGTTCGTGCTCGCGCGGACGCTCTGGTCGCCGCTCGGGGCGCAGCCGGAGAAGTTCGGTCTCGCGGTCGCGCTTCAGGACGACCGCATCGTCATCGGTGCGCCCACCCACAGCTTCCTCGGCCGCGGAACGACCGGGGCGGCCTTCGCGTTCCGCCGGATCAACGGGCAGTGGTCGCCGGCGGGCACGCTCGTCTCAGCGGCCAGCGTCACCGGCGACCAGTTCGGTTACGCCGTGGCGCTGTCCGCAAGCGCCGCGGTGATCGGGGCGTACGCGCACGCGGACGGCGTCGGAGCCGTGCATTTGTTCGACGATGCCGACGACCACTGGATCGAGGGCGCCTTGCTCACGTCTTCGGACGCGCAGGTCGCGGACCCGCTCGGCGCGCCGCCCTGGTTCGGTCAAGCGGTCGCCGCCGCCGGCGATTGGACGCTCGTCGGCGCGCCGCACGACGACAACGAGAATGGCGGCGACGCGGGCACGGTGTACGCCTTTGGCGCACTGCTCGGCGTCGACTGCGACCAGAACGGGTTCTTCGACGCGTGCGACATCGCCGCCGGACGCGCGACCGACGTCAATCACAACGCGATCCCGGATCGATGCGAGCACGTCGGCGATCTGAACTGCGACGGCGCGCTCGACAACTTCGACATCGATGCATTTGTGCTGGCGCTCAGCGATCCGGCGGCCTACGCGGCGGCCTTCCCCACGTGCGATTCTGACCGCGCCGACGTGAATGGTGATCGCCGCGTCGACAACTTCGACATCGACGCGTTCGTCATGCTGCTCACGGCGCCGTAGTCTGCGCTCGCGGCCGCATCGCGTCGGCACGCCTCCGTCGTCCGCCGCGGGGCGGCGCGTGGGCGGCTCACACAAACGCGGACGCACCGAGTGACGAGTCCGACATCGTTCCCATGCTCGTGCTCCGGCGGATTCCGCACGTCCGATCGCAAGCCGCACGCTCCTCAACGCAGCGCTGGTTCCTTGCGCCCCGGACGTATCAAGAGGCGGCAGTCGTGACTCTGCTTCCACGGGCGGCGAGCCCCCGCCCATGGAGAAGTCACATGAGATCCGCTCTTACCGCCACGTTGGCCCTCTTCGCGGTCCTGGGCGCCGCCGCCGCACACGCCCAGGACGTGGACGGCGACCTGATCCGCGATTCGCTGGAACTGCGCAACGGCGCCCCGGACTGCAACCACAATGGCGTGCCGGATACGGGTGATGTGGATCGGCCGCACTTTTCCGCGGCGGTCGAGCACCTGAATGCCCTGGAGGGCTTCACCAGCTACGTCTGGGACGCCACGCCGATCGACTTCAATGCCGACGGCCTGCCCGACGTGGCCGCCGTGTCGTATCCCGATCCGGATTTCGGCTATGTCACGCTCTGGCGCAACGACGGCGGGCTCGGGCTGACCTACCTGACACGCTTCACGCTTGGCGTCCAGCTCGGTCGGATCATCGCGGCGGACATCGTCGGCGACGCCCGACCCGACCTGGTGGTGAGCGACACAGCGGTCACGCGCGTCTATGTGCTGCGCGCCACCGGCGATGCGACCTTCGCCGCGCCGATCACGCTGGTCGGCGACGCCTCGAACAACGGCCTCGGCGGTGTCGCGCTCGGCGACCTCGACAACGACGGCGACCTCGACGTTGCCGCGTCGTGCTGGGGACAAAACACAGTGAACGTCTGGCGGAACAACGGGAACGGCACCTTCGCCGCCCGCACGTTGCACGCCGTCGGCGCCGCCCCGCGCGCGGTGGCGATCGCCGACGTCACGGGCGACGGGCTGGCCGACATCGCGGTCGCCAACTCGCATGAGACCGGCGCGATCACCGACGGCACCGTCACGATCCTGCGCAACACCGGCGCCGGCTTCGTCAGCCACGCGACGCTCACGATGCCGATCAACCTCGGGCCGTTCGGCGTGATGCAGCCGCGGCCGCGCGACCTCGTGCTCTGCGACACCGATCACGACGGCGATCACGACCTGGTCGTTTCGTCGAAAGACAGTCAGCGACTCGACCTGTGGACCAATAACGGCGGCGTATTCACGCTCGCGGGCGCAGTCGGCAGGGGGTATTACCTCGGCTCCGAGGCCGCCGCACTGCTCTGCACCGATCTCGACGGCGACGGGTGGGAAGACCTGGCGTGGACCGACCGCGACTCGTACTCCGTCAGCTTGTTCAAGAACAACGCCGGCACTTTCGCGTTTCGCCAATCATACGGCACCGGGCACTTCGGGTCGGTTTCCGTGGCCGCGGCCGACTTTGACGCGGACGGCCGCATCGACCTGCTCGTCGGCAACCATGCGCTCCGCACGTTCTGCATTCTCAAGAACACCGGCGACCTGCTCTTCGACGCCGCGCTGCGCCTGCGCCCCTCCCAGTATCCCAGCAACGCGCAGCTCGCCGACTTCAACGGCGACGGCATCACCGACTTCGGCGCCGCGGACCAGGGTCAGACCGCCACGCTCGGATTCAACGTGTTCCTCGGCCGCGGCGACGGCACGTTCGTCGACACGCCGATCACGACCAGCCCGTTCCCCTCAACCAGCATCCTGTATGCGCGTGACCTGAATCACGACGGCGTGCTCGACCTCGCTTGCACCGTGGGCCAATGCCGCGTGTTCCTCGGCCGCGGCGACGGTACGTTTCAGCCGGAAATCACGAACCCGGCGAACGTGCTGTTCCGAAACGTGCTCGCCGACGTGAACCGCGACGGTCATCTCGACTTCGTCTGGATTCTGCCCGGACACCCCGGAACGCTCTACCGCAGCCTGGGCGACGGCGCGGGGCACTTCGCGCCCGGCGAGATCGTCGGAGTCGTGCCCGCCGAAGACGAGAGCATCGGCTTCGGCGACCTGAACAACGACGGTGCGCCCGAGATCTTCACCGGCCATCGCCAGGGTCTGACCCAGCCGGGCGGCATCTTCTGCGTCTATCCGAACGCAGGCGACGGGAGCTTCGGCGAGCGCCAGGATCGCTTCATCGTCGGCCAGCCGCTCAGCCCCGCCGTCGGCGCCATCGCGTGCGCCGACTTCGACGTCGACGGCGACAACGATGTGGTCGTCTCGGCGATCGGCCTCATGCTCTATCGCAACCCCGGCGACGCGCAGTTGCCTCAGACGCCGATCCAGGTCAACACCGCCATTGCCAGCATCCTCACCGTGGCGGATATCGACCTCGACGGCGCACCCGACCTCTACGGCCGCGCCGCCGTCGGAATCGCGTATCTCAACAACGGCGACGGCGTCTTCGGCCGCACGATGTTCATGCACAACTACAACTCAAACGCGCGCTGGCTCGTCGTCGGCGACGCCAACAACGACGGCCGACTCGACATGCTCATCGAACCGGAGAACTCGTGGGACAAGTACGTCTATCTGAATCTGCCGCCGAACAGCGGCGACTGTGACGGCGACGGCGTCGCCGACGAGTGCGACCCGGACCCGTGCGGCCTGCTCGGCGACCTGAACTGTGACGGCGTCGTCAACAACTTCGACATCGATCCGTTTGTGCTCGCGATCAGCGACCCCGCCGCGTACGCCGCGACGTTTCCCGGATGCGATCGCCGAAACGCGGACGCGGACGGTAATGGGTTGATCAACAACTTCGACATTGACCCGTTCGTGGCGCTCTTGGCGCAGCCCTGAGCAACGGAAACCGGCCCCGCGCCGGTTGACGCGCGGTCGCGGCGGGGCGCCCCACCGACCCGGCGCGGCACCCGACGCGGCGCGCGACGTGGGGGAAAACCCCCACCGAGCCGGTGGATTTCCACCACTCCCGCCGCGTTGGTGTACTCGGTCACCATGCAGCGCGCGACACATAGGTTTAGATCATCACTGGAGTTATGGACAATCGAGCGAAAAGTCGACGCCGCGGCACGCCGTTTGCATATCGCTATGGGAATCCGCTCTTTCGCGCGAGCGGCGATTCCCGGTCACCGCGCGTCCCGCGGGGCAGCCATCCGCGACCGACGAGCCGCTGGTCTCGAACCGAAGTCGCCCAGCGCGGCGCGCTCCCGATCGAGCCGCCGCACACCATTCGGAGGTTCCGCATCATGACCACCCGTTTTGCCGCGTCGGGGCTCCACGCCGTCTCTCTGACGATTTCCGTCGCACTACTGGCCGCGGCCCCGGCGTTCGCCCAGCTCGTCACGCAGTCGCCGAAACCCACCGGCCGCAACCTCGAAGGCGTCGCGTTCGTTTCGCCGACGCACGGCTTCGTCGTCGGTCAGAACCACCACCTCCTCGAAACGTTTGACGGCGGCCTGACCTGGACGACGCGCATGGCCACCGCGCTGAGCACCGACCCCTTCTACACCATTCATTTCCACGACGCGCTCCACGGCTACATCGGCGGAAACAACCAGGACGCGTATCGCACCACCGACGGCGGCGCCACGTGGACACAGATGACCAGCATGCTGCCCGGCTCGGTCCGCAGTTTCGACTTCATCACGCCGACGACCGGTTTCGTCGGCTACAACGGCGCCATCGCGTGGACGCCCGACGGCGGCGATACCTGGCAAGCCCGCGCCGTCTATCCCGACGCGCCGATCGTGTACGAGCTCTCGTTCGCCGACGAGCTGGTCGGCGTCGCCTCGGGGCACCGCAGCACGCCCCACCACGACTCCGGCATCTATCGCACGACCGACGGCGGCTGGACCTGGACGCTCGTGCATGACGCCGGCGGACCGTTCGTACGTCTCGACGCACAGTCGATTATCTGTCCGACCGGCATCGACGTGGTCCGCTCCGACGACGGCGGGCAGACGTGGTATTTCATCTCCCCCAACGGCACTCCCACCAGCGTCTCCGGCCTGACGCGCCTCGGAAACTCCGACGTGCTCATCGGCGTCTCGTTCTCGGGGGACATCATCCGCAGCCCCGACCTGGGCGTCTCGTGGTCGCACGACGTCATCGGAATCGGCGTGCTGCCGGCGCTGTGGGCCTGCACCGCGTATGACGAACAGAGCGCCTGGGTCACCGGCGCCAACGGACTCACCTATCGCACCACCAACGCCGGCCAGAATTGGCTCCTGCTCAACAGCGGCTGCGGAGACGAAGTCACCGGCATCGACTTCGCCGACGACGACTTCGGCGTCGCCGTCACCCACCGCGGGTTCGTGTTCCGAACCGAGAACCGCGGCGCTTCATGGATCACCTCGCGCCTGATCGAGACCGGCATCGTCTTTGGCCGCGAAGAGGGCTTCCGCGCGGTCGACGTCGTCAATCGCGATTTCGTCATCGCCGGAGGCGCCGGCGGAATCCTCTTCCGAACCGACGACGGCGGCGAGTCATGGACCAGCGTCGGATGGCCCCACCAACCCGGATTCTCCGGCGGATTCGAGATCCGCGCCATCCGCTTCACCGACCCGCTCAACGGCTGGCTCGGCGGATTCTCCGACCCCAGCGTCTTTCGCTCCTTCGACGGCGGCTGGTCGTGGACGCCCGTGCCCGAGATCGGCGGTGCGATTGTCGCGATCGACGCCGATGGACAGCGCGTCTGGGTCAGCACCGCCGGCAACGTCGTGCATCGCTCGTTCAACGACGGCCAGTCCTGGACCTCCACCACCATGCCCGGCAACGTCTACTACCTCAATGACCTCGAATT
>JBFXAM010000050.1:0-30843 GCA_050184295.1 Phycisphaerae bacterium
ATTAGATACCCTGGTAGTCCACGCTGTAAACGATGCACACTAGGCGCCGGGGACTCTGATGTTTCCGACGCCGGAGCAAAAGTGCTAAGTGTGCCGCCTGGGGAGTACGGCCGCAAGGCTAAAACTCAAAGGAATTGACGGGGGCTCACACAAGCGGTGGAGCATGTGGCTTAATTCGAAGCAACGCGAAGAACCTTACCCGGGTTTGACATGCAAGAGTCCGGATCGGGGATAACTCAGTCCGGTGCCCTTCGGGGTAATGCTTGCACAGGTGTTGCATGGCTGTCGTCAGCTCGTGCTGTGAAGTGTCGGGTTAAGTCCCTTAACGAGCGAAACCCTTGTCGCTAGTTGCCAGCGGGTAAAGCCGGGGACTCTAGCGAGACTGCCGGCGTTAAGCCGGAGGAAGGTGGGGATGACGTCAAGTCATCATGGCCTTTATGCCCGGGGATGCACACGTGCTACAATGGCCGGTACAGAGCGACGCGATGCCGCGAGGCGGAGCAAATCGCAAAAAAGCGGCCCCAGTTCAGATTGCAGTCTGCAACTCGACTGCATGAAGTTGGAATCGCTAGTAATCGCGCATCAGCTACGGCGCGGTGAATGTGTTCCTGAGCCTTGTACACACCGCCCGTCAAGTCATGGGAGCTGGGAGTACCCGAAGTCCGCTTAGCCAACCGCAAGGAGGCGGCGGCCGACGGTAAACCTGGTGACTGGGACTAAGTCGTAACAAGGTAGCCGTAGGGGAACCTGCGGCTGGATCACCTCCTTTCTAGGGGATCACCTAGTTCGACCAGCGCCTCTCGTCCTCGGACGACGGGGCGACAGTCGATCCCATCAGCACATTCTCACGCAGGTCTTCGCCGACCTGCGAAGCGCCGGGGGCGACCCCGACGCAGCGTCCTTCCCTGTTTACAATACACCAGGTCCGCCGAAAGCCCATGCTTCCGGCGGACCTGCCTTTTTTCACCTTTCGCACCGACGATCCGCAGTGCCGTCGCGAGACGCCGCTCGATGGTTTCGTCGAGCGCGTTCCGCGGCATCCAGGCCTTCCACGCCTGTCCGGCGCGCACCTGTATTGCATCGCTGATCGCGCGTGGCGGGCGCTGTCGAATACCTTGAACGCGCGCCGCGTGCGGGTCCGCTCACGCTCCGCGCGAATGCGACCGGCGGAGTGCCGCCCGCGGGGGCGGGTCAGGGGCTGGAAGGCGTCAGCGCGGGGAGAGCCAGCCCTCGTCCGGAGCGGGCTCGATGTGCCGCACGTCGGGCGCGAGACTGTGGAGATGTTCCAGTACGCGCGGGCTGATCCGCAGTTCCACCACGGCGCGCCCGTCTGCATATTCAGCGCTCAGAATCGTGGCGAAGCGCTCCAGAAAATTCAGCGCCTTCCCGTCGCGCGCCGGGATCGACAGCACCATCCGCTGCTGCTCGCCCTGCACGCGCTCGTCCACCGCGTCGCGCAGCATTTCGAGCCCCGCGCCGGTGCGCGCGGAAATCTCGATCGCCCCGGGATGATCCCGGCGGAGCAGCACCAACTCGGCCTCGTCACGGACCGCGTCCACCTTGTTGAACACGAGGAGTGTCGGCGTGTCGCCGGCGCCCAGCTCCGTCAGCACCTGCTGGACGACCGCGATCTGTCGAGCGGCGTCGCGATTGGCGGCGTCCACCACATGCATCAGCAGGTCGGCGTGTATCGCCTCCTCCAGCGTCGCGCGGAACGATGCGATCAGCCGGTGCGGCAGGTCGCGAATGAACCCGACGGTGTCGCTCAGCAGCGCGTGCCGGCCGCCGCCGAGCGACCATTTTCGCGTCAGCGTGTCGAGCGTGGCGAAAAGCAGATCCTCGGTCCGCGCGCCGGCGCCGGTGAGCGCGTTCATGAGCGTGCTCTTGCCGGCGTTCGTGTACCCCACGAGCGACACGGTGAAGTGCTCGCGCCGCGCGCCGACCTCGCGCTGCCGGCGGCGGTCGACCTCGGCGATTTTCTCCTTCAACGCGGCGACGCGCTTCGCGACAATGCGCCGGTCGATCTCGATCTGCCGCTCGCCGGGGCCGCGCGTTCCGATGCCTCCGACGGCGCCCACGCCGGTGCCGCCCGCGGCCCCCGCGATGCGCTCGAGGTGGGTCCACATGCCGCGGAGGCGGGGCGCCGTGTATTCGAGTTGTGCGAGCTCCACTTGGAGGCGGGCCTCGGCGGTGCGTGCCCGGGTCGCGAAGATGTCCAGAATCAGCTCGCTGCGATCAATCACCTTGCGGCGGGTGGCCTTTTCGATCTCGCGGATCTGCGACGGCGACAAGTCGTTGTCGAACAGAATGGCGTCGATCTCGTTCACGTCCGCGCGCTGGCGGATCTCCTCAAGCTTGCCGCTCCCCACGCAGGTGCCGGCCACAAACGCCTTGCGTCGCTGGACGACGCGGTCAATGACGAGCGCGCCCGCCGAGCGGGCCAACTCCTCCAGCTCCACCAGCGGTTCATCGGTCTGGAGCGCGTCGTCGAGCAAGACGCCGACCAGCAGCACGCGCTCCCGCCGGACCGTCATCTCCTGCCTGGCGGCGTCGGTCTCCCACAGCTTTCGCGTCATTCGTTCTGCCAGCCCCCGAGTTATGGCGCCATCCGCGGCGCGACCTGCACGCCGCGCGCTCGCGTAGCGAATCCACGGCGTATTATAACCGACGACATGATCGCGATGATTCAATCGACTCTACGTTCGCTCCCGCGACGCATTCTCGCGCCATTCGCCCGCGCCGGCGTCGCCGGCAGCATCGTCGCCGCGCTGAGCGCGTGTGCGCCCGCCGCCAAGCGCCCCGTGGTTGAGCTGGTTCCGCCGCTGTCGGAGTCCGCGTTCGACGAATTTGCGTCGTCGGTCGCGGAGCGGATCGTCGCCGCCACGCGCGCGTCGCGCAGCGCGCCGGCCGCGATCGCTCCGCCGCGCGTGTCGGCCGGAGGCGTCGAGCCGACTTGGATCGCGTCCAATTTCGCGACCGCGCTCGCGGCGGCGTTGAATGACCGGCTGGCCGGTGCGGCGACCATCTCGCAAGCGGCGACGACGCGTCCCGCGTTTCGTTCGGCGGTGCAATTTGCGCGCAGCACGCGCGATCCCCAGGCGCGCGCGGTCGCGTTTGCGTTGTGGGATGCAGACGAGCGCCTCGTGTTCCGCGAGGCGCGCGGCTACGCGTCGGGTGTTCTGCCTGAGCCAGCGGAGGCGCGCCGGTCGGACGCGGCCCGCTCGCCGGGATCCACTCTCGAAGCTGCCGCCGCACCCAACCGGACGTCTGGCGGCGCCGCAGCGAAGGATCCGCAGCGTGCTTCGGTATCGGTCGATGGTCCGCCGGCTGCGGCTGGCGAAAGGCGGTCGGAGGATCGCGCTGGGGGCGGAACGGAGCGCTCCGCCGATGCACGGGCCGACGCGTGGTTTGCGCTGGACGCGGGACCGCTGCGCACCGAATTGCTTTCGCGCGCGGAAGCGATGCGGTCGCGGACGCACGCGGGTGTGGATGGCGCGGTGGTCTTGATCGACGCGTGCGCCGACGAACATGTCGAGCTGCTGAGCCAGTACTGGTCGACTTCGCCCGACGGCCGGCCGCGAGTCGAATTCGCGTTGCGCGCCAAGCGCGCGCCGGCCACCGTGCTGCTTCGCGTGCTATTTCTCGATGAGCGTGGCGCCGCGAGCGGGGTCACGCCGGTGGTTCCGGCGGCGATTGTGCCCGGTTGCGAGGTCACGATCGCACTTGCCGCGGAGGACCCGCGCGCAGCTCAGTACATCGCGTTGTTTCGGTGTACGCGCGCGACCGACGTCGAGAGCGGCGGGGTCGCGCCCGGGGGCGGATGACAACGGCCTCGCGTGGAGCACGATCTGGGCCGGGCGGGCGGCGATGGACCTTGCGTCCGGCGGTCGCGCGTCCGGATCGGAGCACAAGGACCGATAACTGAAGACGCGCCGTTCGTGCGCAAAGAAATCGCGCGCAAGCCCAAAAATCCGTGTTGCTTGCACTTGGCGAGACGATAGGCTAGTTGTAAGATTTTGTGTGGTTCGTTCAGGTTCCGTACTACGTGAGCCTTCGGAAACAAAAGGGTCGGGTCGCCGCATCAGGCGGCGAAACCTATCTGCGTCAACGAAACGGAGGACGTTTCATGCTTGGTCGTCGATCGCTGCCGCGCGGCTTCACGCTCATCGAGCTGTTGGTCGTCGTGGCCATTATTGCGCTGCTGCTGACCATCCTGCTGCCGGCGCTGAACCGCGCGAAGGAACAGGGTCGCATTGCGGTCTGCCAGTCGAACCTGCGGACCATCATTCAATCCGCCATTACGTACGCGCTCGACGGCAACAACGACGACATGCCGTGGGTCGTCCCGAACGGGTACGTGTCCGCGGGCGTGGGCCCGATTCAGATGAGCTGCCTCTCGGAGTTCATCTGGGGCGGCGAGATGCCGGACAAGAGCACCGCGGACTGGACTGGCACGGGGTTGCCCGCCGGCGAGTGGGGCATTGGTTGCGACATCTATCAGGTTCCCGCTCGCGCGCGCCCGCTCAACAAGTACTTCTCGCCTACGGTGAGCTGGGACAATCCGAACCGCGCGCCGGGCGCCGGCTCGACCAGCCGTGTGCAGATTCGGGCGACGGTTCCCAACTGGTTCAAGTGCCCGTCCGATTCGAGCATCAACGTGCCGATCGTCAGCCGCACGAATCCCCCGGTTTCGCCCGACCAGCCGTACTCGACCTGGGACTTCTGGGGCACGAGCTACCCGATCAACTGGTACTGGCCGTACTACTACTACAACGTCCCGCCGGGCAATCAGACCCCGTACGCCGGTGGCAACCAGTTCGCGAACATCATCGGCTTCCGCGCGAATCCTCCGCCGTACGGCGGAGGCATCCGCGGTCTGGGGCGCGAGATGCTGAAGGACAAGGGCGGGCGCTGGGCGTCGGAGTTCATCGTGTTCTATGAAAACCAGATGAACTACGCGCTCGAAGGCGCGCGTCCGCCGCGGTACTCGGGCGCGCCGTGGGCGAGCCAGCGCAAGAACCTGGTCGGCTGGCACAAGGGCCCGTCGCAGCACGGCGCCGCGTTCCTCGATGGCAGCGCGCGGTATCAGAAATTCGACACGCGCTTCGTCTTTGGCGCGGGTTGGACGATCTGGCCCAACAAGCCGTGGCAGGGCAACGTCTGGAGCAACTACAACGAGGACGCGGCGATCGACGTAAACGCGAACTAACGCGCACGCGCCGCCGCGGGCGCTCGGCGTCAACAACCTGATTCTCCGACCACGGTCGGGGCGGAACGTGTGGCCGCTCCGACCGTCTCATTTCTTCCCGCCCGTCCGGCAGCGCGCAACGCACCGTGCCCGGCGACGGGCGTTGCAGGCCGCGAAACGCGCTTGTACGATCCTCCCGGTTTCGCAGCTTGAGACGCGAGAAAACCTCCTGTGCCGAAACGCTACCTCGTCACTTCCGGACTGCCGTACTCCAACGGCCGGCTGCACGTCGGGCACCTCGGTGGCGCGTACCTGCCGGCGGACATTTACGTACGTTACCTGCGGGCGTGCGGGCACGACGTGCGCTTCATCTGCGGGAGCGACGACAACGGCGTGGCGATCGAGATTTCGGCGCTGAAGGCGAGCCAGGTCGCCGGGCGCGAGGTTACGCCGGCGGAGATCTCGGCCCGATTCAACGCCCGCCAGAAAGCAGACTTCGCCGGCATGCGCATCGAGTTCGACGTCTTCGGCGGCACGCACCAGCCGGGCTTTGTCGAGACGCACGAGCGGATGAGCCAGGAATTTTTCCGGCGCATCTTCGAAAAGGGTTATTTCACGAAGCGCTCGAGCAAGCAGCTTTTCGACCCGCAGGCGAATCGCTTTCTGCCGGATCGCTACGTGCGCGGCACTTGCCATCACTGCAACACGCCGGGCGCGACCGGCGACCAGTGCGAGGCGTGCGGCCAGATCATCGACCCGCTGCTCTTGAAGGATCCGGTCAGCGAGATCAGCGGGCAGCGGGCCGAGGTGCGCGAGACGACGCACTGGTACCTGCGCCTGGCGGATTTCGAGAAGCCGCTCGGGGAGTGGCTCGACAGCAAGCAGGGCGTCTGGCGGCCGCAGGTGCTGAATTTCGCGCTGGGACAGATCAAGCAGGGACTGCCCGAGCGGGCGATGACGCGCGACATCGCGTGGGGAATCCCCGTCCCGCTCGATGATCCCGACGCGCGCGGCAAGGTGCTCTTCGTCTGGTTCGACGCGCCGATCGGCTACGTGTCTTTCACCGCGAAGCTATGCGCGGAGCGCGGCGGGGCGATCGACGACTACCGCCAGTGGTGGGCTGATCCGGACACGGCGATCGTGCACTTCATCGGCGAGGACAACACCGTCTTCCACACGCTGATCTGGCCGGCCATGCTGATGGCCGACGGGCGGTTTCAGTTGCCGGCCCACGTGGTTGCCAACAACTTCATCAACTTTCGGCTCGGCGGTGCCGAGGCGAAGGTGAGCAAGAGCAGGACGCCCGAGGACTCGCCGGTCTGGATCGAGGAATTCCTGAAGCGCTTCAACGCCGACGCGCTGCGCTATTACCTGACCGCGATCGCGCCGGAGACTTCGCGGACGGCGTTCGATCCGCAGGACTTCGTGCAGCGCAACAACAAGGAACTCGTGGCGGCGTTCGGCAACTTCGTCAATCGCTGGCCGAAGTTCGTGTTCGACGATTTTGGCGGCAAAATCCCCGACGCAACGCTCACGGACGCCGACCGAGCCCAGGCGGCCGCGGGCGGCGCGGCGCTGGAGCGCATCGGGCGGAACATCGAGGATTTCCGCTTTCGCGCGGCCCTCGAAGAGCTGATGGCGTTCGCGCGCAGTTGCAACGAGTACATCGGGCTGCGCGAACCCTGGAAGCGGCGGAAGGACAACCTCGCCGACTGCGCCGCGTGTGTCGCCACGTGCGCGCACCTTTCCCGGTTCCTCGCGGTGATGGCGTGGCCGTTCATGCCGACGACGGCAGAGCGGATCATGCAAAACCTGGGGCTGCGTGACCGGCCGGTGCGTTGGGAGGCGCCGGCGCCATTGCCCGCGGGGCACGCGCTGGGCGAGACGAAAATGCTTTTCAACGTGCTCGAACCGAACTGCATGGACGCGCGCGAGTCGAACGCGGCGGATGCGCGCGAAGCGAACCGCACGGATGGTTGAGCGATGGGTCTAGGACGGCGCCCGGGCGTGTGGATCATCCTGCTGCTCAGCGGAGTCGCGGGCTGCGAGCGCGCGGCGCCCCCGCCGGCGACGCAACCGGCCGAGCCGATCGTTGTGCAGCTCGATTCCCCGCAGAACGCGGCGAAGGCGCTGCTCATCGCGCTTCGCGACACGGTGCGCGCGGCAGCGCGCGGCGACGCGGCGGCGGTTGCCGCGCTCAAGCGCCGGACACTCGAGATCGTCGACCCGGTGAGCATCGGGACCAACTACGTCCGCGTGCTGGGCGGCCGCGCCGCGAATCTCACGGACGCCCAGTTGCGTGCTGCCGCCGAGGGCGTGATTGCGCACTGGCCGTCCATGATCGCGTTCTACATCGAGGGGCTCGACCTGGAACACATCGAGCCGCTCCCCGCGACCGTGGGCAACGCCGCGATGAACGTCGCGTTGCACGCCACCGGCGAAGGCCGCTCGGCGGTGCTGCGCGTCGCGACGCTGCGCGACGAACAGGGGCAGTGGCGCCCGATCGGGCTCGACTTCGTCGCCCAGCACACTGCGACCCGGCCGAGCGCGGCGACACCCGCGCCGTAGCCGTCGTCGGCGCGGATTCCGCCGACCGACAAACAACGCCGCCGGCGGAGTGTTCTCCGGCGGCGGCGTTCCCGAGTGCGAGCGACGATCGCGCGCGATGCTTAGTTCATCGGCCTTACGGTCCGACGAGCAGCGCGACGAACGGATCGATGTCGAAGTTGTTCACCACGCCGTCGCCGTTCACGTCCCCGTTGTTGATGTCGCAATCGGGGAACGCGGCGGCATAGGCGGCGGGATCGGTGACCGCGAGCACGAACGGATCGATGTCGAAGTTGTTGACGACGCCGTCGCAGTTCATGTCGCCGGGCAGCCCGAGCGAAACGTCCATGCGGAATGCACACGTCAGGTCGTCGGTCGTGGATGGCGTGTTGAAGATGTCCACCGTGCCCACGAAGTAGACCGAGAGGCGTCCGCCGGAGCGGTCGCCGAGCGCGAGCGCGGCGATGCCGGTGAAGTCGCGCAGCACGGCGCCGGCGTCGATGACGCCGTCGTTGTCGAGATCGACCTCGTCGCCGACGGAGAGCAGGCGGTCGTCGTTCAGAAAGAGCGACTCGCGCGTGGGAGTTCCCGCGGCGATCCAGATGTAGGCGATGTCCCCGTCGTCGTTCATGTACGCGTGAGTGATCGCGCCGGTGACGGTGACGTCGTCGATGGCGTCGCCTTCGCGGTGGATGATGACGCCGTTCTTGACGATGAACTCGTCTACGGTGGTGGCGGCGCTGGTGTCGCCGGTGAACATGTAGTCGCCGCTGTTGTTGATGCCCATGTAGTCGAAGTTGGCCCAGTTCTCGCCGGCCAGACCGCCGGCGCTGGCGGGAACGGGATTCCCCTCCCGAACGAGCGTGCCGTCGATCATGAGTCCGGCGCCGCTGCGCACGAGGGCCGAGTCGTTCGTGGTCGAGCCCGACGACATGAGCACCGGCGCCAGGTAGTTCGAACCATTCGCGCTCATGCGGTAGTCGAATTCGACCGTCGTGCCGGTGTTCAGCGGAAAGGGCAGGTCGGTGACGGCCTGGCCGCCGAGCAGGAGCACCTGGGTCGGTCCGAAGCCATAGAACAGGCCGCGATTCTGCGTCGCGCCGCCGGCGGTGTCGGTGATTCCGCCGACCCAGTACGCGTTCCCGTCGGCGGTGACGCCGGGCCGGCTCGCGAAGCGCCAGAACTGGCCGGGGAGCTCGGGAATAGGATTCCCTTCGACCGCGAGGGGCGCGTCATCCAGCCAGACCGAGTCGAAGCTGCCGACCGGTCCGCCGGTGCCGGTCGGGCTGTATGAAACCTGGCCGGCGTCGCTGAATCCAAAGAAGGATTCGAATGCGGTTTGAACGTAGGGACCGAACGTGCCTTCGGAGCGGATGACCGTGCCGGCGCCTCCCGCGGCGTTGCCCCACGCGTGGCTGAGAGCCGTCTCGCCGCTGTTGCTGGTCAGCACGAACGCGTATCCGCCCACGTGATTGACCGCGGGCGTCGACACGCCCGTCACGAGCTCGCCGACCGCGGCGCCCGGTAGCTGCTGTCCCTCGACAGCCAGCGCTCGGGCGAGTTGGGCCGACGCGGGGAATGCCCCGAGCGCGCCGAGCGCGGCGAGTGCGCCGACGACGAACGTGCGATGGAGTAGGCAGCGCTTCATGTGATTCCCTCCTGTAGTGGATTTTTGTGGCAGCCGGACGCGCCGGCCCCAGGTGGGGGGGACGGCGGCGCGGCCCGCCTGGAAACTCGCCGAACCTCCTAGTTTACCGTCTCGCGCACCGCCACGGTAGGCGAAACGCCGGCTCGGCGGTGGGTCAGTTTCGTGAAAAAACGAATTCGAACGGGTGGTGCGGGCGTCTCGGCGGTGTCTGCTTCGTGAACGGGCGGGACGCCCGTACCACCCAGGCCAACTTGAACGGGCGAGACGCCCGTACTACCCGGATCAAACCGACCCACTTCCGCCCGTTCCCGGCTGGCAGGCTGGTTGATCACGCAGAATCCGGCTCCGCGGCGCGCCCCGGCTGGCGGTGCACGACCGTATAATGCCGCTTCAACAACGGTCGGCGCGGTCGTTCCGTACGGCAAATCAGTCGTTCCGCGAGGTGAGCCGCGTGCTCGCATGGTCGCTGATTGAATTCGTGCAGCGCAACTGGGCGATGGCCGCCTTCGGATTCACGCTCGCCTCGCTCCTGCTTGTGCCGATCTGGATCTTCTGGAAATACTCGCGCATCTCGCTCAACATCATGCGGAGCACCAAGCCCCCGCTGTCCTTCAGCCCGCTGGACTACGATCGACTCGACGGCGAACCCGTCACGTTTCCCGCGGCCGACGGCCAGCGGCTCGCTGGCATGATCATCCGCGCCGATCCGCAGACGCCGCGACGCGGCATGATCATCTTCGCGCACGAGTATTGCGCCGACATGCACTCATGCGCCCGCTACTGCCGGCCGCTCCGCGATGTCGGCTATGACGTGTTCACCTTCGACTTCCGCGGACACGGGCAGTCGCCGGGCGAGCCCGATTACGAGCCGCGGCAATGGGTCACCGAGCGCGAGGTTCACGACATGCGCGGGGCCGTCGCGTGGGTCGAGGCCTGGCTCGACGAACGCGACCTGCCGCGGCAAATCGGCGTATTCGGAATTTCGCGCGGCGCGTCGGCGGCCATCCTCGCGGCCGCGGCCGACCCGCGCATCCACGCGATGGTGTCGGACGGCGGGTTCAGCACCGACACCACCATCGAGTATTTCATGCGCCGCTGGGCGTACATCTTCGCGCGCGTCCGCGTCGTCTACGAAAACCACCACCCCGCCTTCTGGCGCCTGCTGCGCTGGACCATGATGCAATTCGCCCGCCGCGAGTTTCGCTGCCGATTCCCCTCCGTCCGCAAGGCGATTCAGCGCATGACGCCGCGGCCGATGCTCTTCATTCACGGCGAGAAGGACTCGTACCTCCCCGTGGAGGCCAGCCGCCGGCTCTACGCGCTGGCCGGTCAGCCGAAACATCTCTGGATCGCCCCGGGCGCCAAGCACAATCAGGCCGTAATGGTGCACCCGGAGCGGTACGCGCGGCTGGTGATCGATTTCTTCGATTGCTACCTTGCCGGCGCGGATCGGACGGCCGACGTCGCGGGTCCGCCCGCGGCGCGTTCCGCGTCCGATGCGGAACCCGTGGCGCGTGCTTGATTCCCGAGGCGCTCTTCCGCCACAATCGAGGTTTTGCCCGAGTGCGCGCGCGGCGCGCGCCGCGGGCCGCCGACACTGCCGATCGAGGGGGGTGCGAGAATCCGCATGGCGAATGTGCTCGTGATCGCACCGCATCCGGATGACGAGGTGCTTGGTTGCGGGGGGACGGTGCGGCGGCTGGTGCTGGCCGGGGCGCGCGCGACCGTTGCGATCGTGACCCGCGGGACACCGCTCTATCCCGAGGAGCAGGTGCGCCGCGTGCGCGCGGAAGCGGCTCGTGCGAACGAGCAGCTTGGCGTGCAGGATCTGCGGTTCCTCGACCTGCCGGTGACCGCGCTGCACCTGATGCCCGAGCACGAGCTCAATGGCGTGTTCTTTCGGTTGGTGAAGGACGTCCGACCCGACACCGTATTTCTGCCGTTTCTCGGCGATCGACACGAGGATCACCGGCAGATTTTCGACGCGGCGATGGTGGCGACGCGGCCGGATGGGCGGCGCTATCGCAGCACGCGCATCTGCTGCTACGAGACGGTGTCGGAGACGCATTGGAGCGCGCCCGCGTTTGAGCCGGTCTTTGAGCCGAACTGGTACGTCGACATCAGCGCCGTGCTCGACGATAAGCTCGCCGCGATGCGGCTCTACGCGTCGCAGCTCGAAGACGCGATCCCCGCCCGCTCGCTCACCGCGATCGAGGCCCTGGCGCGCTTCCGCGGCAGCGTCGTCGGAATGCCTGCGGCCGAGGCGTTCCAGGTTGTCCGCGAGCTGTGGCCTGCCGACGCGGCGCCCGACGCGCCGGGAACGTCGGCTCCATGAGCAACCCATTCAAACGCCTGCTCGTTCGCAGCTACGAGACCGCGCGCCGCGGGTGGGCCCGGCGATTGCATCGGGCGTGGTGCGGCAGCGCGCGCTGGTCGCGGTTTCACTTCGGGATGCGCCTGACCGGCAATTCGACCGGGTTCTACTTCGATCTCACAACGCTGCTGTTGAAATGGGTGATTCGGCGACGCTGGCGGCGCGAGATTCGGAGCGTGCTCGAAATCGGCGTCGGCGAATCCGCGAACCTATCCGGCTACGTCTCCCGCCGCTATCGCGTCCATGTGGATGCGGTCGACATTCGCGAGCGCGAGGTCGCTTCGGCGCGGCGGCACATCGAGCTCAACCGCGTCGACGTCACGGCGTTTCAGTCCAACGTCTTCTCCAACGTGCCGCCGCGCGAGTATGACCTCATCTTCTGGAACCTGCCGTATCGCCAGCCGCCCGAGGACTACCTTCCGCAGCTCTTCGCCGGTACTCGCGAACGTCTCGCGCCAGCGGGCGAGCTGATCCTGGGCTACAACGCCGAGCCCCTGCCGCGGGCGACGCTAATGGAATTCATGCGGCAATCGGGGGGGCTGGAACTGATCGAGGCGCACACGTGGTGGTGGAACCCGCATGACGTGCTCGTTCTCCGCAAGGCACCAGGAACGCGGATCGGCGCGGCCACCACGCGCGCGAGCTGAGGTGCGCGGGCCGCGGCTTCGCCGAGCGGCGCTAGAACGCGGAGAGAGCGAGCGCCGCGTCGCCGGCAACCACTTCCACGTCCACGTGCTGCGCGTCCGGCTCTTCCAGGCAATGGGTCGTCAGCACGCCGACCCACGCATGCGGCTGCGGTTCGTCGTAGCTCGGGTGCGCGCCGGGCAGGTCCGTGGACAGTTCGTACTGCTGCCCTTCGGCCACGCCGTAGCCCACGGGCACCCGCAGTTTCATCCCGGCCCTGGATACCTCGAGGACGGCGCAGCGCAGGACGGTTCCGCCCGCGTGGTTCACCAGCCAGACGTGCTCGCCGGCGCGGCGCGTTGAATCCACGCCGAGCGTTCGGTCCCCGCTGTTCTGGGACGTTTGGTAGAGATGGGTTGCGCTTCTCATTTCGCCGTCTCCCTCGTGCGCTGGCGGCGTGCGCACGTACATACATCATCGAGCGACCAGCCCCGGCTCCTGATCTGATTTCGCCGAATTCGTCCACGCTGGGGCAAAGGCTCCCCAAATTGGGATGTACGGTTCAGTCCGACGTTTCGCCAAATCCCATCTCGCGCATCCATTCGTCCACGCGATCGGGTTCCAGCCCGCGGCGTTTTTCGGGCGGCTCAAGGCGCGGGCGAACGGGCCGAGAAAGATCGGCACAAACGGCGTTCCAGAACGCGCCGGCGTCGATCGGGCGGGCCCGGCGGGCGCGAGCCGCTTTGGCGACCGCACGGTCGCTCGAGACCACCAGCAGTCGCCGGGCGGCCGAGTCCGTCACCAGCAGGTGTGCGATCACGTCGTCGGCGGACACACCCGCGCCGCTGTAAGTCACAGTCAGCGCCGGATCGGCGATCTGGCTTGCAAGTCCGGGCGCGGGCGGCGGGCCGTCGAAGACGACATGCACCGCTTCGGCGCGGCGGCGCGCCCAGCGACCGAGCAATGCGCACAGCGCGGACCGCCCCGGTGGTTTGTCCGGGGTGCCGGCGGAACGTGCTGCGAACAGCAGATTGTTCCCGTCGATCAGGACCGGCACCCGGGACTCCTTTTTAACTATAGAACACAGTGCGCGCGCACGGCACGAAATTAACGGAAATCCACAACGCGGCCGGCGTATCGGCAGGGGCTGCATCGGTGCCGCGGGGGGGGATCGACTCAGTCGAGCGCCGCGAAGCGGGCGAGATCCAACTCGCGGCCCAGGATCATCAGCACCTGTCCGGCGCGAATGACGGCGTCGGCCGCGGGCAAGAACTGGAAATGCTCGCTGTCGGCCTCGCGGATCGCGATGACGAGCAGGTCGAACGTGCGCCGCAGCTCCAGCGAGGCGAGCGACTTTCCGGCGAGCTTGCGCGGTGCGACGATTTCCATGATGCGGTAGTCGTCGGCCAGCGGAAACATGTCGATCAGGCCTGGGTTCGCGATCCGCCGGGCGGCCCGCTCCGCCGCGTCGCGCTCGGGGTAAATGACTTCGGTCGCGCCGATCGCGTGCAGAATCGCGGCGTGGTCGTTGTTGCGCGCCGTCGAGCGGATGTTGGGCACGCCGAGACGCTTCATGTTCAGCGTGCAGAGAATGCTCGGCTCGATGTTCTTCGCGCCGAGCGAGATGATGGCTTCCTGAACGGTCGGCGAGACGACCGTCCGCAGCACCTCGAAGTCGCGCGCGTCGCCAATCAGCGCGCGATGGACGTGATCGCGCACGTCGTCGACCCGCGCTTCGTCCTGATCGATCGCCAGCACTTCGCAGCCCATCTTCGCCAGCGAGCGCGCCAATGCCCCGCCGAACTGTCCCAGCCCCACCACGCAAACCTGTCTCATCGTCGATCGTCCTTCGGCCGCCCCGCGAGGCCACGAGCGCGTGGCTGCGGCGGCGCTACCCGATCATGATCCGCTCTGTGGGATATCGAAAGCGCGGGCGCCGCGCGTGGATCACGAAAAACGCGATCGTCAGCGTGCCCAGGCGTCCAACGTACATCGACGCGATGATCCACGCCTTCCCGACAGGCGACAACTCGGTTGTGAAGTTGCACGACAGTCCGACCGTGCAGAACGCGGAAACCTGCTCGAAGACGAGATACTCGAAGCGCACTGTGCGGTCGAGGTTCTCCGTGAAACTGAGCAGCAGGACGCCGGCCGCGTTCCACACGACCGCCAGCGCGAGCCCCAGTCCGGCCTTGCGCGCCACCTCGGTGGGGATCGTGCGACCCCACATCACCGGCTCGGTGCGTCCGACCAGCCGACCCTGAAGCGTCGCCGCCAGCACCGCGGCCGACGTCGTCTTGATGCCGCCGGCCGTGCTGCCCGGCGACCCGCCCACGAACATCAGCGCCGTGAGGATCAACAGCGTCGGCACCGGCAACGCGCCCACGTCGACCGTGTTGAAGCCGGCGGTCCGCGCCGTCACCGATTGAAACAGCGCGTGCACCGCCCGCATCGGCGCATCGGCCTCGGCGGCAGTGAGTCCGGCCAGGCCGATCGCCAGCGCGCCGCCGAAGGTCAGCAGCGCGCTCGCGACCAGCACGACGCGCGTGTGAAGGGACCAGCGGACGGTCGGCTGCGCCTGGCGGAACAGCCGCCGCTTGGCGCGCTGCGCGATCTCGATCAGCACGTGATAGCCGATTCCGCCGGCGGTGATGAGAATCATGATCGTCCAGATCACCACCGCGGAGTGGCGAAGCCCGACGACGCTGTCGCTGTAGACCGAGAAGCCCGCGTTGCAGTACGCGGAGATCGACAGAAACACGGCGGCGAAGACGGCCCGCTCGCGGTCGGCCGTGCGCAGCTCCGTGTAGAGCACGATCGCGCCGACGAGTTCGATCGCCAGCGTGATCAGCACGATTCGCAGCAGCGCCCGGCCCATCTCCAGGCGCGCTTCGCTGTCAAAAAACGCGTCGTGCAGTGCCGCCGCGGAGCTGAACGAGACCGGACGCCGCAGCAGCATCCCCGCCAGAGCGGCGAACGTCATCACGCCGAGGCCGCCGAGTTGAATCAGCGCGAGGATGACGAGCTGCCCGAAGAGCGTCCAGCGAGTTCCGGTGTCGACCGTCGTGAGTCCCGTGACGCAGACGGCGGAAGTCGACGTAAACAGGCAGTCGAGAATTCCGACGCGCTCCGCGGTTTGGCTGGCGGGGAGCGATAACAACGCCGTCCCGGCGAGGATCAGACCGCCGAACGTGAGAACCAGCAACGCCTCGGGCGCCAGACCGCGACGCAAGCGACCTCACTTGGGCATCGGTTTCGTCGCACCGCGAGCGCCGCATCGACGGCGCGCGAAGAACAGAGAGTGCGGCGGGCGAAGCCGGCGTTCGCCGAATCGTAGCTGGCGGGCCGCAGAGGCGGCAAGCGGCGGTCGGCCCCGGCGCGTAACGGTTGCCACGATCGACCGCGACTGCTACGCTCATCCACCCCGGAGATCGAGTCGGCGACCGGATCGCCGTCGCGGGTGGCGCACCGTCCGGGTGGGCCGGCCCGCATCACCAAGGAGCCACTGATGCGTCGCGTGTCGTTCCCTCTGCTGACCGTTTTTCTCGCCGCCGGCGTCGCCGCGATCGCCCAGATGCCCAACCCCGGCCAACCGACCAACCCCGCGGCACGAGTCCTGCGCGGCGAGGACCGCCTGACGTACCTCGGCAAACGCCTCGGCCTCGCCCCGGCGCAGAAGCAGCAATTCGACAGCTTGCTCGAGGTTTACCGAGTCACCGTCGCGGACGAACGCAGCCGCACGGCCGACATCCTGCACCAGATTCGCTCGCTGCTTACAGACCTTCAGGAAGCGCAGAAGGCCGGCGACACCGCGAAGGCCGACGCGATCCGCGACCAGATCGGCATGCTCCGACCCGGCGTCAAGGCGGAGAAGGAGTTTCTTACCAATCTCACACCCATGCTCGACCCCGGGCAAATCGAGTTGCTGGAAATGCTCAAGCAGCGGCTTGACCGCAACCGCGCGACCGAGCTGGCTTCGCCGCTCGAAATCCTGGCTGCCGCCCGCGCGCTGCAACCGACCGAGCAGCAGACCAAGGATCTGGACAAACTCCAGGAGGATCTGAGGCAGAAGATGGCGTCGCAGACTGACGTAAACCGCGAGGCCGTGCTCGAACAGTTCACCCGCGACGTGCGGAAAGTCCTGACCGGCGACCAGGTCGCGAAATTCGATCGCGTCGTCGAAGCGCTGAAACCCGAGCCGGTGAACCCGGCGAGCGCCGAGAACACGCCCACGCCCGTGAATATCACGCCCCCGGGCGCCGCCCACCCGGCGACCCAGCCCGGCGCAAAGCCCGCGACGCCATAAGCTGCGCACGCAGACGCCGACCGACGATTCGCTGCCACCAGCGCGCCCGCGCCCTGCGCCCGGCGGAGAAACGATGGCTGCCGGCCCCGACGCACCACCTTCCGATGCACTCGCCGCGCTCGAGGGACTGGTTCGGCGGCGACGTGCCGTTCGCCGCTTTCGCCCGGACCCCATTCCCGACGCCGTCCTCCAGCGCTTGCTCGACGCCGCTCGCTGGGCGCCGAGCGGCTACAACCTGCAGCCGACGCACTTCTACGTGGTGACCGACCCCGAATTGAAGCAACGCCTGTTCAGACCGTGCATGAACCAGCGCCAGGTGTTGGACGCGTATGCGACCGTGGTGTTCAGCGGTGATCGGCGTGTCGCGGCGAACAACTTCGACGCCGTTCTCGCGGCGGAGCGCGCCCTCGGTTCGATCTCACCGGAATACGAAGCCGCGCTGCAAAAGTACGTGCCGCTCGCCTTCGGGCATGGGCCGCTGGGGTTCGGCTGGCTGTGGAAGGCGGTTCTCGCCCCGCTGATGGGCCTGGCGACGCCGCTGCCGAGCATTCCCGCCGTTCACAAACGCTATTGGCTCGCGAAGCAGGTATGCCTGAGCGCGATGGTGTTCCTCCTGGCGGCCGAGGCCGCCGGGCTGGCGACGGTCCCGATGGAGGGATTCGACGAGCGGCGCGTCAAGCGGGCGCTGGGGATTCCGCGTTGGCACATCGTGCCGGTGCTGGCGCCGGTCGGCTACGCGGCGGACGCGAAGCTGAAGAAAAGCCGGCTGCCGTTGGCAGCCATCAGCCACTGGAACCGCTGGCGCTAAGCGCGCGGCGGGCATGAAAGTCGACAAGGTCGGCCGCGTGCGGCGTCGAACCTCGATCGTGTGAGGTCTCCGGGCCGGCCGCGTGCGGGTCCGCGGGCGGGTGTTGACCCGTCAGGCCCGCGGATGGGCGTCGTCGTACGCTTCCTTGACGCCTTCCTGCGAGACGTGTGTGTAAATCTGCGTGGTGCTGATGCTCTGGTGGCCGAGCATTTCCTGCACGCTGCGCAGGTCGGCGCCGCGCCGCAGCATGTGCGTCGCGAAGCTGTGCCGCAGGGTGTGCGGGCTGACCGAAAGGTCGAGACCCGCCTCGAGCAGGTACTTATCGAGCTTGCGTCGGACGCTGCGCGTGCTGAGGCGCTGGCCGTGCTTGTTGATGAAGAGCGCGTCGGTGTCAAACGTGGAGCTGTGGGGGTCGTTGCGGCGCATGTCGAGATAGTCGATCACGCGCTTGACGGCGCTGGGGCTGATCGGGATGACGCGCTGCTTCTTGCCCTTGCCGCGGACGCGGACGACGTTGTTGCTCAGGTCGACGTCGCTGACGTTCAGATCGACCAGCTCGCTGACGCGCATGCCGGTGGAGTAGAGGGTCTCGAGCATGGCGCGGTCGCGGGCGCCGAGCAGCGTCGTCGTGTCGGGATGCGCCAGGAGCCGCTCGATCTGTTCGAGTTCGAGGCACTTCGGCAGGCGCTTGTCCTGCTTGGGGGTGCGGATCGGGGCCACCGGGTTGTTGGGCAGGTGGGCCCGCCGCACCAGGAACTTGAAGAAACTGCGGAGCGTGGCGAGCTTGCGCGCCACCGTGCTCTTGCAGTAGTTCTTGTCGCGCATGAACGACATGAACTCGCGCACGCCGTCCGTGTCGATGGCGAGCAGCCGGCGGTCCATGTCGGGATCTTTGAGCAGCGAGTCGTCGCGGCCCTGGTGGCCGTTCTCGCGGCGCGGGTCGCCGGGCTCGGGCGCACCCGCCTGCTTATACATCACCCAGCCGCAGAACTGTTGCAGGTCGGCAGCGTAGCAGCGGGCCGTGTGCGGGCTGAAATGCCGCTCGGCCTCGAGGTAGCTGATGAACTGCTGGATCAGGGTTTGCGGTGCGCTCATGATTCAGCCATCACTTCCGGCGAACAGCGTGGAACCCTGCCGAGGCCGCGACGCCGCCGTTCGTCGCGGGACCAACCGGCGATCAACACACCAAGGCGTTGATGCTGGCGTCGCCATGCTTGCCCATCTGGTAACTCAGGACGGCGGCGTCGTACCAGTCGAACGGACAGTCCAGGTCGGCTGCCAGCTCGATGAACGTCGCGAGCAGATCCGACTCCCGGCCTTCGCTGTACCAGAAGACGAAACGGTGTCTTCCCTTGATCATCGACAGGCAGCGTTTGCCGTGCGTCATGTCCCTGCCCTTGCGCCGTCCGAGTCGCGAACAGGCTCGCTCGGACGCTCTGGCTCAAGCATCGACCGGATCAAGGCCCAGCAGCAGTAACGGACGTACAGTTCCTGGTTCACCACCACGCGCCGCCAGCCATACGGACTATCGTGTTCGCCGCGGCCCCGGGCGTACCGCTCGATCTCCTGGCGAACGGCCGCGTCCGCGGCATAAAACGTCCGCTGCACCTGGCGGCGCGGCGCCGACGCGGCGTCGCCTGATAATTCGACGACCGGCAGCTCGCCGCTCGCACGCGAGGTGGCCACCGGGTCAAGCGCCGGGCTTCCACCCCCGGGCCGCACGGGATACCACTGCATGACCAGCCCGACGCGTGGCGGGTCGTACGGGTCGTACTCCGTGACGCCGACGACCAGCGTCCCGTCGGCGTTCAACTCCTCCGCGAGCGCGAGCGCGTCTTCGGCCGACTCCACACGCGTCAGTCCCGCGCGCGCGAGCGTTGCAAGCGTCAGGTTCACCGGCACGGCGGCGAACCCGGGGAACGACAGAAGCTCCGACGCGACGGCATCGGTGAATCGAAGCGCGTCGAAGTCACGAACACCCGCCAGATTCACCACCGGAGCGACGACGACGACGCGGTCCCGCACGAACGTTCGCGACGGCGGGCCGCATCGTCTTGCGGCACATCCAACCGCCGATAACCATGCGCACAATACTAATGTCGTCGCAAGCGCTCCCGGGACGACGCCCCCGAAAAGTCGATCAGATTGTTGCGCGGACCGGCGCATTTCGGGACGCGCTTTGAACATTGTAGGCTCCGAAACCGCACTCGGTAAGGGTAAGTGCAGAATACGGTTGCGCCGGAACGAGACTCGCAAAGACGGATTGCCGTCTCCCGGCTCAGCCGGGCCGGTTGCGCGCGCATCGTGGTTCTGCTGGTCTGCACGCCGCGGGACCGCGTGCGCGCCCGGGAGCGTGTGCCCACGACCGCTCACGTGTTGGCACAACACACGGTCGCCGAAAGCCCACGCGCTCATCGGCGCTCTCCCGTGCGCGCCCGCGGTACGCGATCGAGGTGCGCGGCGACCACTTCCGCGACTGGCGGCTCGGCCAACTCCGGCGGTGCAGGCAGCGCCGGTTCGTCCGCGCCGGTGCGCGGAATCCCGATCGACCAGATGTTCTCCGTGCCCGCGCGATCCGAGACGAAGTAGATGCGCCCCGTAGCGCACCACGCCGGATTCGCCGCACGCGTGACGGCGTCCATCACGATGCTCTGGGCGCCCGACCGAAGATTCACAATGCGCAGCTGCGTGCGTCGATCATCTGACCCGCCCCCGCGCGCGGCGGGCGTCACGCGGCAGAACGCAATATCGTCGCCGGTCGGCGACCACGCCGGCGCGACGGAAGCCGCGTCGTCCTGTGCAACCACTTCGACGGAAGCCGCGGGCGTCTGTCCGTCGAACTCGACCGTCCAGAGGCTGAACAGCCGCTTTCCGCGATCCCGTGCGCGTTGAAACGCGACGCGCCGGCCGTCCGGCGACCACGCGGGGAACATGCCGACCGCAACGAACACGGACACGCCGGGGCCGTCGACGAACTGGCACCAGATCTCCCACTGTCGCGAGCGCGGGTTCCAGTACGTGTAGGCGATGCGTCGGCCGTCGGGGGCCCACGCGGGCGCGATCTGGTCGCCGCGGTCGTGCGTGAGCGGCACCGGTTCGGGAGCGTCGCGCGCGATGATCCAGATGTCCCAGTTGCCGCTGCGGTTCGAAGCAAAGGCGATGCGCTTTCCGTCCGGACTGAACCGCGGCTGGATGTCGTCGGCCGGGTGGGACGCGACGCGGATCGGGCCGTTCACGGTGTCGCACCGGAGATAAATGTCCGGATGCAGTGCGTCGCGCGTGGACGCGAACGCGAGCGCGCGGCCGTCGCGCGTTATGTCGGGGTCGAAATCGCGCCCATCGATCGTAAAGGTGTGCTGCACGAAGCTCTGCGGCGGCGGCTCCGCGAAGCGTGGGCCCAGCGGCGGCGTTTCGTCGCCGAACAGCTCCACATCGCCGCCGATGGTCTGCGAAGGCCCGGCGTCGTGGGTTTCGGACGCGATAGGGCGCGGCGCTGGCCCTGTGTCGCTCGTGGGCGCCGTCGCGCGGCGGTCGGCGACGCAGCCTGTCGCGAGCATCCCGAGCGCGAGCGTCACCCGCGTGGCGCCGCGCGATGGAACGGCGAGAGTAGGCGCGTGGAATCGTCGCATGAGACTCCCGGCGGCGGGGGCCGCTCGAAATCGTTATCGGCTGGAGAAACCCGAGGAGTTCAAGGGGCGGCGGCGGTCGATGCGGGAGCTGCGCGGAATGCGGGTGTCGGCGATCACGGGCGGTGTCGGCCGGCCGCGCGGCCCGTTCCGGCGCTGCGCGTGCGCGCATGAATCGCGTGGGCGGGTCGCATGTGAAGCCGGCGTCAGGCGCCGCGCGGCCCGTGGCCGTCGGCGCGCTGCTCGCGCTCGGCGAGTTGGAGGTCGCTTTCCACCATCATGCGGATGAGTCCCTCAAACCGGACGGTAGGTTCCCAGTGCAGCGATTCTCGCGCGCGGCGATAATCGGCGAGCAGGTGGTCGACCTCCGTCGGGCGGAAATACCGCGCGTCGGTGCGGACGTAGCGCTGATAGTCGAGTCCAAGCGTACCAAACGCGACCTCGCAGAGCTCGCGCACGGAATGCGCCTCGCCGGTGCCGATGACGAAGTCGGCCGGTTCGGAGTGCTGCAACATCAGCCGCATCGCCTTGACGTAGTCGCCCGCAAAACCCCAGTCGCGCTTCGCCTCGAGGTTGCCCAGGAAGAGCGTCTGCTGCACGCCGAGCTTGATCCGCGCTGCGGCCCGGGTCACCTTGCGCGTCACGAACGTCTCGCCGCGGCGCGGCGACTCGTGGTTGAAGAGGATGCCGTTGACCGCGAAGAGGTTGTACGCTTCGCGGTAGTTCCGGGTGATGTGAAACGCAAAGACCTTGGCGGCGGCGTACGGGCTGCGCGGCTCGAACGGCGTCTGCTCGTCGATGAAGCCGCTGGTCGCGTTGCCGTACATCTCGCTGCTCGACGCCTGGTAGAACCGGATGTGCGTGTTGACGTCGCGGACGCACTCGAGCAGCCGCAGCGTGCCGAGCGCGCCGACGTCGGCTGTGTACTCGGGCTGATCGAAGCTGACGCGGACGTGCGACTGGGCCGCGAGATGATAGATCTCGTCAGGCTGTGCCTGGCTGACGATGCGCCGCAGGCTCGCGCCGTCCGTCAGGTCGCCGTAGTGAAGCCTCAGGCGCACGCCTTTTTCGTGCTGGTCGGCGTACAGGTGGTCGATGCGCGCGGTGTTGAACGAGCTACTGCGGCGGATGATGCCGTGGACCTCGTAGCCGAGCTCGAGGAGCAATTCGGCGAGGTAGGAGCCGTCCTGCCCGGTGATTCCGGTGATGAGTGCGGTCGGCACGGGGTCTCCTGCTGCGGACGGCGCTCGAGCGTTCGTGGTTCGTGCCCCTGCTGCTCGCGGTGGCTCTTCGTGTCGCGGAGCCGCCGCGGAGAGCATTGGCCCGGCGCGGATCGCGTGTTTCCAAGCCCCTGCGGAGAGCATTGGCACGGCGATCATGCGCTGGCACGTCGATCATGCCTCGAATTCGAGCCGGTCGCGGGGACGATTGTTCTCGTTTCGCGAGCGCGTGTCAAACACCGACCTCTTTCGCGCGGACGCCGCGCGTTCGACTAGAATCACGCGCGATGAACACTCCGATCGACTTCGCTGCGATGACGCGCTGGCTGCGCGCGTGCCGCCGCCCGCTGCTGCTGTCTCATCAGCGTCCCGACGGCGACGCGCTGGGCGCGATGGCCGGGCTGGCGCGCCTGTTGCGCGCTTGGGACCAGGAACCGACGGCGGCGCTCTACGACCCGCTGCCGGCGCGCTATCGCTTCATGGAGCCGCTGGAAGCGTGGGTGTACTGGCGGGCGGGTGAGCCGTCGCGGCTCGACGCCCACGACGCGGTGGTGATCGTGGACACCTGCGCCGCGGCGCAGTTGGAGCCGGTGATCGCACACGTCGCCGGCGGCCCGCGAGTGCTTGTGGTCGATCATCATGTGACGCGCGACGCGCTGGCCGACCGCGCCGCGGACCTGTGCTGCATCGACGAGACCGCGGGCGCAACGTGTCTGTTGCTTACGGAATGGGCGTTGGCGACCGGGCTGCGCATCGACGCGGCGGTCGCGACGCCGCTGTTCATTGGACTCGCGACGGATACCGGCTGGTTCAAGTACTCCAACGCCGACGCGCGCGCGCTGGCGGCGGCGAGCGTGCTGGTGGGCGCCGGGGCGAATCCGTGTGCGCTGTACGATCAACTTTACCAACAGGAGCCCGCGCCGAAGCTGCACCTGATCGGCCGGATGCTCGCGGGGATGGACCTGCTGGCGGGTGGGCGGCTGGCGGTGCTCTCGCTACGGATCGGCGACTTTCAGGCGGTTGGCGCCGATCAGAGCATGACTGAGGATCTCGTGAACGAGGTCCATCGGCTCGCGGGGCACGACGCAACGATCCTGTTCACCGAGCAGCCCGACGGGCGCATCCGCGTGAACTTCCGGAGCAAACAGTTGCTCGACTGCGCCGCGCTCGCGCAGCGCTTCGGCGGAGGCGGACACGTGCGCGCCGCCGGGGCGCGCGCGAGCGGCAACTGGTCGGACGCAACGCGCACGATCGTGAACGCGGCGGTCGAGATGCTGAAGGCGGCCGAGCAGCAACATTGAGAATCAAGTCGCCAACCTCGATCCCGCGGCGCGCCGTGAGACGACCGTTCGCGCGGCCTCGCACCCGCGGCTCGACGGCGCGCCGCACGTTCGTGGATGAGGATTCAGGCTGCCGCGACGCCCGCCGCGTGAGTCGCATGCGCGGGAGGCGCGGAAGTTGCGCGGCGTGGGGCTTCGGTGGGATCGCGCGAGTTTCCGATCGAGTGAGAAGCGGACGCGGTTCCGCGTGCCCCCAAGAGAACGACCATTCACGCCCACCCACTCGTCACCGTCGTGATCGCCACGCACAACCGGCGCGACGTGCTCGCGCACACGCTCGACCAGTTGCCGCGCGCCGGTCTGCCGCAACACGAGTATGAGACGATCGTCGTCGACAATGCATCGCGCGAGGACGTCGCCGGCGTCGTCGCGCGACACGCGAACGCGGTGCTCGTGCGTTTGCGGCGCAACCGCGGGTCATGCGCGAAGGCGTTCGGCGTCGATCGGGCGCGGGGCGATTACATTCTCTTTCTCGATGACGATTCATTTCCGCGGCCGTGGATGTTGCCGCGAATGATCGCGCGCTTCGCGGCGGACGCGCGGCTCGGCGCCGCGGGGTTCACGGTTCACCTGCCCGACGGCGCGCAGGAGTGTTCCGCGTTGCCGCACGTGTTCGTCGGCTGCGGCGTGGGGTTTCGGACGGCGGCGCTGCGTGGCGTCGGCGGTCTGGATCGCTCGCTGTTCATGGCGGCGGAGGAATACGACGTCAGCTTTCGTCTGCTGCGCGCCGGCTGGCGCGTGGAGGTCTTTGGCGACCTGCACGTCGATCACCTGAAGTCGCCGCAGGCACGGCGGCGCGAGCGCATCACCGAGCTGGACGTGCGCAACAACCTGTGGTTGGTCGATCGTTACCTGCCGGAGCCGTATCGCAGCGTGTATGCGCGCGATTGGGAGGAGCGCTACGGGTGGCTGGCGGAGCGCGCGGGACATTCGGCGGCCTTCGCGCGCGGCCGGCGCGCCGGGCGGCGCGGTGCGGCGTGGCGACGGCGAACGTGGGCGGGACAGCGGCTCGACGACGCCTCGCTCGAAGCCGTGTTTGCGTGGCGACGCGTCGAGGCGGCGATGCGGCGGCTGTACGACGGCGGCGTGCGGTGCGTCGTGTTGGCCGACGCGAGCAAGAACCTGTACACGTTTTATCGCGGCGCGCGGATGGCGGGCCTGCGCGTGCTCGCGATCGCCGACGACGCGCTCGCTGCGCCCGGGCGGCGCTACCGGCGTGTCCCCGTCGCGGCGACCGACGACGCGCTCGCCCGCGGGCCGGACGCGATCGTCGTCAGCAACACCTCGTACGTCCACGCGGCGCGGCGGGTCGCGGCGCTGGGCGCGCGGACGGCGTTGCCCGTTCACAGCTGGTTTCCGGCGCCGGCGACGACATCCAGCGCGGACCCAACGAGCGGCCGCCACCCTGTGCTCGCGGCGCTCCCGCCGGCGACGTCGTCACCGGCGGGCGCCGGCGTCTCGGCGCGCTGTGAGGCGGTCGGTCGGCGCGGACTCGTCGAATTCCCCGTTCACAAGTAGACTCGCCGCGGTCCTGCGACCCCGTCGGATTGCGCTTCGTCGGCGCGACGGAGCGCGGCGGCGTCCATCTACCGGCGATTCGGGTGATTCCCACGGATTCGAGCGCCGCGAGCGACACACCACCGGCGCGGCGTTCGTCGCGCGGGTGGATCGGCGCGCTGGTCGTCGTGCTGGGCGTGGCGCTCGCGTGGCGGCTGGCGATCGCCGCCAACATGCCGGCGATCGCGCGCGACGG
The DNA here is from genome assembly GCA_050184295.1 of Phycisphaerae bacterium. Classification (GTDB taxonomy): domain Bacteria; phylum Planctomycetota; class Phycisphaerae; order UBA1845; family Fen-1342; genus JBFXAM01. The sequence goes on from JBFXAM010000050.1 coordinate 25,435, forward strand.
CGTGCAGTTCTGCTGGCAGGCGCGCGACCTGGGCATCGAAGGCGTTTCGCTGCTCCGTTCTGATCGCTATCCGCAGCATCCGGCGTTTGCGGCGCTGACGCTTGCGACCCAGCGCGGGCTGCGCGGACTGGGTTGGGCGGACGAATCACTCACCTGGCAGACGGCCGGACAAGCGGTGGCGCTTGCCAGCGGATTGGCCGTCGTCCTGCTGACCGCCGCGCTGACGCTCGTGCTCGCACGCCAGCTGGCTGGGGGGAATGACGGCGGTGCTCCGGGCGACGCCGCCACCGCGCGCCAGGCCGCGCACGCGGCGCCGTCGGCGGGACACGACACGGCATGGGCGCCCGATGAGCAAGCGCCGCGCGCGGCGCTGCTTGCGGCGGCGATCGCGGCGCTGCTGCCGCTGAACGTCTGGCTCTCCGTCGACGTGATGTCCGACGAGCTGCACGCCGCGCTCTACGTGGGTGGCGCGCTCGCGATGCTTCATGCAGCGAGCGTGCGCGGCGCCGCGCTGGCGGGGCTTTGCGGCGGGTTGGCGTTTCTCACGCGGCCCGAGGGCGCCACGGTGTGGCTCGCGACCGTGCTGCTGATCGCGTCCCGGATCGGGCGTCAGCGCCAGGCGATGCGCGCGCCGGCCGGACTGGCAACCTCGCCGGGACCGCGCACTCCGGCACGCGCGTTCGACGCGCTCACGGTGCGCGCCGCGTTGGTGCGCATCGCTGCCGCGACGGTCGCGTTCGTTGTGTGTGCCGCGCCGTACTGGATGCTCACCGGCTCGCTCTCCGCGAAGCTCGACAAGGAAGCGGTTGAGGAATTTCTGCCGACCGCGCTGCCATCGCCGGCGGCGCTGCTGCGCGAGAGCGTGCCGCCGCACGAGCTGTTGCCGCGCGCCCTCTACGAGACGGGCCGGGCCGGTCGCGTGGTGGTTCCGCTGCTGGCGATTCTCGCGCTCGCGGGGCTGCGGCGACGGCTGGCGCATCCGCCGCTGCTGGGCCCGCTGTTGTGCATGGGGGTTCATTTCGGCCTGAGTGCGTGGAATCTGCACCACGCGGGATATCTGGATCCGCGGCACACGCTTGTCGTCGTCGCCCTGCTCACGCCGTTGGCGGCGATCGCGCTGGCGCAGACCCAGGCCATCGCGCTGCGGCGCAGGCGGCGGTGGGTCGGCGTCGTCGTGATCGCCGCGTGTCTTGCGCCACTGGCCGCATACGCGGCGCGGATTCCAAACGCCGACGCGGCCGTCCTGCGCGAGGTCGCCCGCGTGATCCGCGGCACGGATCCCGACGCCGAATCACGGCTTCTGCTGGGTGGATCGAGCGAGAAGCGGATCGCGTTCTACGCGGACCTGCAATTCCAGGCGTGGCCGGAGAATGAGCCGGAGCCGGGCGCGCGTTACGCGGCGCTGCGCGACCATGTGCTGTATTTTCGCCCGCAGTACGTTGCGATTAGTTTCGGCGCGGGGCGTGAAGTCGCGGACAATGAGCGGCTCGCCAATGCGCTGGCCGGCGACGACGAGCTTCGGGCGGCGGCAACGCTGGCCGTCGGAACCGTTTCCGGGCACGCGGTGTCGGTGCGACTCATCACGCTCCGCTGGCCATCGGCGGCTCCGACGTCCCACCGCGCGTCGCCGCCTTGACACCACGGGGCGGCGAATTACCCTTTCGCGAGCGATACCGCGCCGGCGCCTTGGGCGACGAGCTTGCGAGCGGCGCCCGCGCGGTTCCATTCCACCATTCACCGGCCGGCGCGCCGGAAGCGAGCAGCCATGCGGATCGGCGTGAACGCAGTTCCGCTGCGGGTCGGCGGCGGCGGGGCGCGCTATGTGTTCACGGAGCTGATGCAGCGCCTGCTCGCGCTGGACGATGAGAACCACTATCTCATCTTCGTGCACCCGCTCGGGCTGCCCGTCGTACAGCAGATCGCGCGCGTGCACGAGCACCTGAGCTTCGACACGTCCGCGGCGCGGCGCGTGCGGCTGATCGAGACCGCGCGCGAGGAGGAGATCTATGCGCACCGCGACGAATTCGACCTGCTGTTCGGGCCGCTGAACAACCTCCAGCCGCGGCTCTACGACCGCCCGACGGTCGCGATCCTGCATGACATCCAGGAGCAGTATTTTCCGGAGTACTTCCAGCCGCGGGACCTCGCGGCGCGGCGCGAGATTTATCCCGAAATCTGCCGCGCCGCGACCACGCTGGTGACGATTTCGCACTACTGCAAACAGTCGATCGTGGAGAAGTTCGGCATCGAGCCGGAGAAGATCGAGGTCGTGCACTCGGCACCGCAGGCGGCGCTGGTGCAGCGCGGCCCGGACGATCCCGGCGTGTGGGAGCGCGCGGCGCTGCCGGCGCAGTACCTTTACTATCCCGCGATGCGCTATCCGCACAAGAACCACACGCTGCTGCTCGACGCGCTGACGGAGCTGCGGCGGCGCGGACGGCGTGCGCTGGGCGCGGTGTTCACGGGGCACGCATGGCCGGCGGGCGGCGTGGACCTGGAGCGCGAGATCGCGCGGCGCGGGCTCGCCGACGCGTGTTGCGTGTATGACGAGGTGAGTGTCGACGAGCTGCGCTATCTCTACCGCCACGCGGCGGCGACGGTGATGCCGACGCGCTTCGAGGGATTCGGTCTTCCGGCGGTCGAGGCGCTGCTTTGCGGGTGTCCGCTGGTATCGTCGGACCTGCCGGCAATCCGCGAACTGGTCGGCGATCACGCGCTCTACTTCGATCCGACGCGGCTCGACGAACTGGTCGCGGCGCTGGAGCGCGTGCTCGACGACGAGTCGCTGCGGGCGCGGCTCGTCGAGGGCGCGAGCGAGCTCTTTCGGCGCTTCAACTGGGACACCGCCGCCCGCCAGTATCTTGAAATCTTCCGCGTCGCGCTCACACGCTTCTGCGGGTTTCATCCCGCGAATCCGAACGGCGTCGGAAGGCTGCTGCCGCGCATCGGCGTGCTGATCAGCGCGCCGCACGGCGCGCGCGGGGTGCAGGCGGCGCTCAAGAGCGTCTGGGCGAGCGGGTATCAGAACGTCGCCGTCATGGTGCGGCTTGGCGGCGAGGAGGACGCGGAATTGCGCGCCTACCTCGAAGGCGCCGGCGTCGCGCTCCAACGCACGCGAACTGGGACGTTGGCCACGTGGGACGACCTGTCGGCGTTCGCCGAGACGAACGGCTGTCATCTCGTGGGCGAGCTGCACGCCGGCGTCGCGCGCCTGGCGCCGACCGCGCTGCACTCGCTGGCGGCGACCCATCTGCGCGACGGGGCGCGCCCGCTGTACGTCGGCGAGGTTTGGGAAATGCGCGGCGACGACGTGCATGGCGTGGCGCGGCTCCGTCTGTTGCCGGACGGGCTCTGGAAGCTCGAAGGTTATCTGTATCCGGAGATGATGTATTTTCAGCCGCGGCACGTGTCGGCGTGGGGCGAAGCCGCGGCGGCGATCCGGGCGGCGGGCGCGGATTGGCGCTGGGCGCTACTGAAGGCGGCGCATCGGACGCAGCGGGCGACCGTGGTGCGACGCACGCTGGCGCTGTGCGAGACCGGCGCCGTGGGGCTGGCGGCGCGTGTGCGGGCAGTACACGCGGGCGTGGAATCCGTTTACAGTGCGAACGGCGAGGCGCTCAAAGGCGGGTGGTTGTCGCGGCTCAAGCCGGTGCTCAAGCCGGCGAGCCGCCTGTTGCCCGCCGGCGTCCGTGCGAAGGGTACGCGGTTGTGGCGACACCTGACCCATCCGTAGTCATCGAGCGGACGGCGGATGCGTCGCCGAAAGCGCGCGCCGCGGCGGCGCGCCCGGCGGGCTCGACCGGCCCGCTCGTCTTTGTGGTGGTGCCGGCCCACAACCGCTGCGACAAGACGTTGCGGTTCCTGCGCGGCTTCGAGCAAGTCGAATACGCGCACCGGCGGATCGTGATCGTCGACGACGGTTCGACGGACGGGACGCGCAGCGCGATCGAGCTGAATTTTCCCGATGTCGCCGTGCTGCAAGGCGACGGCAACCTCTGGTGGGCCGGCGGCACGAACGCCGGCGTCGAGTTCGCGCTGGCGCGCGGCGCCGACTACATTCTCACGATCAACGACGACGCGATCATGGCGCCGGACTTTCTGACGCGGATGGTCGACGTCGCGAACCAGGATGCGCGCTACATCGTCGGCTGCCGACTTCACTGCGAGGACCGGCGCGACGAGGTCTGGGCGCTCGGGACGTCGCTCGTGTTTCGCGGCGGCGAGATCTTCGCGCTCAACGGTGCGGGGCAGTCGTGGGGCGCGATCCGCGGCACGCTGCCGAACCCGCTGCCCGTCGATACGATGCCGGGCAACGGCGTGCTGATTCCGCGCGCGGTGTTTGAGCAGGTGGGCTACTACGACGCCCGCAACATGCCGCAATATCACGCCGACTCCGATCTCGTGTTGCGGGCGCGGGCCGCGGGATTTCAACCGGTGATCGCGCTCGACGCGGTGCTGTACAACCACATTCTCGAAAGGCCGCTCGTCACCAACCGCATTGACCTGATCTTCGCCAAGAAGAGCGACCGGTACTGGCGCGCTCTGTGGGCGACGCTGCGGAGGCACGGGCCGCGCGGCCGGCGGGCGTACCTCTTGCTGCGGCAGTACTCGCCTTTCTTCTGCAACGGGCGCGTGTTTGGCCGGCTGAAGCGCGCGGCGGGCCGGTTGCTGGAGGGCCGCCGCCGCGCGTCGGCGGGCGGACTGGTGCGGGGCTACAATCCGACCTGCGCCGGAGGACCGTCGAGCTGACGGGGCCGGGAACAGACGCGGGCCGATCGGGGCGCGGGCGGCGGCCCGATCCCGCACGACGCGGGCGCGACAGCAGGGTGAATGGTCACAAGTCTCTGGAAATACCGCACGCTGATCCTGCGAAACGCGGTCAACGACCTGCGGAATCGCTATAGCGGCAGCCTCGCCGGCTATCTGTGGAACGTCTTCATTCCGCTGGCGCAGATTCTGGTATTCGCCACGGTGTTCGGCGTGCTGATGATGCAGCGCCTGCCGGAGTCGCCGCTGCGCGACAGCCGCTGGGCGTACGTCGTGTACTTGTGCACGGGGCTGCTGCCGTGGAACGCGTTCGCGGACACGCTGAACCGCGGGGTGTCGAGCCTGGTTTCGAACGCCGGGTATCTGAAGAAGCTGGCGCTGCCGGAGCAGATTTTCGTCGCGCAGGACGCGTGCGCCGGGTTCCTGACGGGGCTCGTATCGCTGGGGGTCTTTGCGGCCTTCGCGGCGGCGGTGGCGGGGCACTATCCGACGTGGGCGTGGCTCCAGGCGCTGCCGGCGCTGGTGCTGCTGGTGGGGTTTGCGTACGGGCTGGGGCTGCTGTTCAGTTGTGTGAATGTCTTCTATCGCGACGTGCAGCCGCTGATGAACATCGTGCTGATGCTGTGGTTCTGGGTGACGCCG
>JBFXAM010000051.1:0-30068 GCA_050184295.1 Phycisphaerae bacterium
TCCCGGTGGTTCGCGCGATGTTGCGATCGCGGCCCAAACCAACAGTTCGTCTGCCCGCGCAGGAGACCGCCGCGCTCCGTCCGTGAAAAAAAGCAACCGTGCTCGACTCTCCAGTCGTGGGTCAGTTTGATCCGGGCGGCACAAGCGTCTCGCCCGTTCATGCGGAAGACACGGGCGCGCCGCCCGTACCGCCCGTTCACATCCACTTCTCCACGAAACTGACCCGCGACCGATTCTCCCAACCCTCGGGTCGCGGGTCAACCCAAATCGCTCGCCAGTCCCCGGCCGATTCGGCGCCAGCCTCGCGCGTGCGTGCGCGGCGGCTGCGGCGTGCAAGTCGCCGCGCGCGTGGAGCTTCGGCGAGCGGCTCGCGCGCCGATTCGCGCGGCGGGCGAGCGACCGTTGCCAGGCGTTTCAACCGGGTGGTTGGCGGCGCTGCGACTTTCCCGTCTGCTCCGCCCCCTTGAGCGCGAGACGAACCCCTTCCCGTGATCCCCAAATCCGATCCCCACGCGTGCAAACGCGTCGTTTGACGCTGCCCGAGCGATTCGTCAGAATACCCGGTCCGGCTGGCCCTTTGGGAGACGGCTATGGATGGCCTCGTGCGTGCCGCGGGTTTGGTCCGAGACGGTTCGCTGCTCGTCGCGCTCGTGCTGCTCGGCGGGCTCGGCGGATGCATGGGCGGCGGGGGGCGGCCGCCGGCGCCCGTGCAGCATCCGATGCTGCAAAACGTCCCGCTGCCGGACGGCTTCCGCATCGTGGATCAGCGCAGCCGGGGCATGACCACCGGCGGGCAGCGCTGGGCGCAGTGCGAGTTCATGGGCAACGCCGACCGCGCGACCGTGGTCAGCTTCTTTGAGGAGTACATGCCCACGGCCGGCTGGGCGTTGAAGGAAAAGCGATTCACCGCGGGCGTGTACGACCTGCGGTTTGACAGCGCCCGCGAACGCTGCGACCTGCGGGTGTATCACCAGTCGCTGAATCGAACCAAGATCGACGTCGACCTGCGCCAAATCCCCGGCGGCGCGGCGGACGGCGAGGCGCCGACCGGCGCCGACCGGCCGCGCGAGAGCCGACCGCGGCGCGGGCAAGGAGAGTAGATGGACACGGAAACACGCCACGCGCTCAAGCAGAACGAGCTGGCCGACGCCCTCATGCGCGTCCGCATGATGAGCGACAAGCAGATGACGACGTGGATCGCGGTGATTGTCGGGCTCGTCGTGTTGATCATCGGCTGGCGCGCGTGGAGCGGCTATGCACAGGCGGCGCGCGAGAAGGCGTGGGCCGCGGTCTTCGCCGTTCCGGTCGGCGAGTCGGACGAAAAACGCGAGGCCCCGGCCAAACTGCGCGAAATGCTCGGCAAGATCGCCGACCCGGCCTACGAGACGGCCGTCCGAATGCGCCTGAGCACGTCGTTGCTGCACATCGCGCAGACCGACCCCGCGCAGCGCGACGCCGCGAACGCGGAGGCCGTCGAGCTGCTCAAGCAGGTCATCGCGACGCGCGATGCGAACGACGAACTCGCCGCCGCCGCGCATTACATGCTCGCGACGGCGCACGAAAACGCCGGCCGATTCGACGAAGCCGAGGCGTCGTACAAGACGCTGCAAGCGGAAGAGCGCTTTGCGACGTCGCCTTACGCGGAGATGGCGGCCGAAAAGCTCGAGTTGCTGGCCGACCTTCGCAAGCCGCTGGCGTTCACGCCCGGTTTGCCGCCGCCGCCGCCCGCGCCCGAGACGCAGCCTGCCGCCGCCCTCGCGCCTCCGACGCAGCCGAGCCTCGGGACAACGCCCGCCGGCGACGCGGCTCCGGCGCCCGCGATTCCGCCGAAAGAACCGTCGCCCGCGGACTCGGAGAAGCCTGGCGATGACGCGTCCGGCAACGAGCCGCCCGCGGCGAAGCCCGACGATGCGCCCGCCACCGCGCCCGCCGAGCCGGCCGGCGCCGCCAAACCGTGAATCACGACGAGGACATCCTTCATCGCCCGCTACCGGTGGAGGAGGACGAGGCCGACCGCGTCACCATCCGCATCCGGCGCCGCCTGCCCGGCCGACGCCTCGACAAGTACCTCCACGGCCGCTTCCCGCACCTCTCGCGCACGGCGATCCAGCGCCTGATCAACCAGGGCGCGATCACAGTCAACGGAAAACCCACGAAGGCCAGTTACGAAATGATGGGCGGCGACGAAATCGGGCTCGTCATTCCCGCCCCGGAGCCCACCGAGGTCGTGCCCGAGAACATTCCGATCGACGTGCTTTGGGAAGACGAGCACCTCATCGCGATCAATAAACACGCCGGAATCATCTGCCACCCCGCCCGCGGCGATCAGACCGGGACCATCGCCAACGCCCTCGCCTACTACTCCCAGTCTCTCAGCCACGGCTCCGATCCCTTTCGACCCGGCATCGTTCACCGGCTCGACAAGAACACCACCGGCGTCATGTTGATTGCCAAACACGACGAAGCCCACTGGCGCCTCGCGCTCCAGTTCGAACGCCGCACGGTTCAAAAGACCTACCTCGCCGTCGTCGAAGGCGAGCTCGATCTCGATAGCGACGTGATCGACGCACCGATCGGCGTGCACCCCATCGCCCGCGAGAAGTTCGCCGTCATGGTCCGCGAGAACAAGATCGACCTCGGCAAGCCCGCAATCACAGGCTACCACGTCGCCGAACGCTACCGCGGGTTCACGCTCGTGCGCCTCGCGCCCAAGACCGGCCGCACCCACCAGCTCCGCGTCCACATGTCGCACCTCGGACACCCCATCGTCGGCGACTCGATGTATGGCGGGCGACTCGTCAGCGAAAAGCAGCTCACCGGCGCCGGCGACGACGAGCCGCTTCTCCACCACCAGGCGCTGCACGCGTGGCGGATTCAGTTCCGCCACCCGATCCTGGGGCGCGAGATGACCATCGAAGCGCCGTTTCACGGCCCGTTCAAGAGACTCATCGAGATTCTGCGGAGGGCGCGAAGTGTCGCCGGCGAGTCCACCTGATCCCGCCTCACTCGCGCTGCCCGCGCACACCCGGCGCCGCACGCTCGCGGTGTGCCTCTTCGCGCTCCTGGCGGCCGGCGCGGCACGCGCCGCCGAGCCCCCCGCCGCCCGCGCGGTTCAAGCGCAGCTGGCAGCGCTGTGCCAGAACCTGCCGCAGGGCGCCCAGGTCGGACTCGTCGTGGTCGATCTCGCGACCGGTCAGCGCTGGTTCGAGCACGATGCCGACACGCCCCTCAAGCCCGCCAGCGTCCTCAAGCTCTTTACCACTGCCGCCGCGCTCGACCGCTTCGGGCCCGACTTCCGTTACGAAACCCCGCTCCACCTCGCCGGCGAAGAGCTGTGGGTCATCGGCAGCGGAGATCCCGGCCTCGGCGATGAACGACTCCTCGCGCGCCACCGCCGCTCGCTCGATCAACTCTTCGACGAATGGGCCGCCGGACTCACATCCCGCGGCGTGCGCTCGTTGCAGACACTCGTGCTCGACGACAGCATCTTCGATCACGAGTGGCGACACCCCGACTGGCCCGCCGACCAGTCGCAGGCGTGGTATCAGGCGCCCGTCGGCGGGCTCACGCTCAACGACAACTGTCTCGACGCCCGCGTTGTGATCCGCAACGGCGTCATCGACCTTCTGCTCAAGCCCGGTCTGCCCGACGACTTCATCGAGAACAAGCTCCGCCGCGGCAAGGCCCACCAGGTAGTCGTGAAGCGCATCGGCGACGCATTTGAGTTCACCGGAGTCGCCACCCGTAACGACGACCTGTCGCCCACCGCCGTTCACAACCCCACCATCTTTTTCGGCTACTCGCTCAAACACGCACTCGAACGCCGCGGCGTCAGCATCCGCGGCGACGTTGTCCGCCGCGCGATCCCCGCCGCCGCGCTGCGCGATGCGCCGCTGATCGCAACCAACCTCACGCCGCTCAGCGATGTCGTCTGGCGCTCCAACACGTTCAGCCAGAACCTCTTCGCCGAATGTCTGGTCAAGTCGCTGGCCGCGTACGAGCCGGCCGGGCGCCGCGAGGCAAACGACGGCGCCGCGCGCGTCCGCTCGTCACAACCGGGCTCGTGGCCGGGCGGCGTGAGTGTCATGCGCGCCACGCTCGAACGCATGGGCGTCGAACTGCACGGCGCGGTCTTGCGCGACGGGTGCGGCCTCAGCCACCAGAATCGCGTCACGGCCGCCCAGGTCGCGCGACTGCTCGAAGTGATGTCCCGCCACGCGGCCGCCGGCGTCTTCCGCGAAAGCCTCGCGCTCGCCGGCGGCGAAGAAGGCTCCATGAAACGCCGCTACGGCGAACCCGCGCTCCGCGGTCGAATCCGCGGCAAGACGGGCACGATCGCCAACGTCAGCACCCTCGCCGGCTACGCCACCCGCCCCGATGGCACAACCCTCGCCTTCGCGATCCTGACCCACGGCCCCGTCCCCGATCCGCTCCTGCCGCGCATCTGCCGCGTGCTCGTCGCGGCAGGGACGTAGGAACGGGCGCAAGCCGCAGCAGGGACGACAGGGAAAAGCGGGACCAGCGAACGGAACCCGCGGCGCGATCTTCCAGGCGGGCGCCCATGCGTGGCGCGCCGCTCCGTCCATGTGGCGCAACGATTCAGGCTTCGGGCGGAAGGTCTGCCTTCCGTTTGAGTGGACAAAGAGCTTCTCGAAGCCGCAACGCAAGCCCGACGGAGTCGCGCGTTTGACATTCCCACACGACGAGTACGCGCCATTGGGCGCGCTCGCGCAGGCAGGCGCGCACGCAGCCCGACATTGTGGCGTGCCGCGACGTCCTGAGTGAATTGCGTCGGCCATAACGCGTCGACGCGCCCGCGCAGCCCGCCGGAGCGAGCGCGGACGCCGCAATGGCGCCGACGGCCTCCCATCCTTGGGTAGCAATCCCTTGGCCTGCCGGCGGTCGGTTGGGCTGGCATCGGTGCGAAGCCATTCAACCGATCACAGACTTAGTACGATGTTCGGGTATCGTCGCGTCAAGCCTTGAGTCGCTCTTTTCCGGAACTCGTCATTTCGGCACCGGCCGATATTCAAGGCGAGGCGCAACTCATTCCGACACAAATGGATCAGGACAAGTCCCACGAGGCGCGTATGAACGGCCAGCTTTGGCCAGCTCGCGGTATGGCAGAACACGCCTACTACTGACCGCTCCACACCGTTCGGCCCTTCGACCGTCGTTCCCGGCCTGGCCTATCTTTTCCCGCGCCATTCGGCATTGCGGTGCCTCACGAGCCTTGCCGACTGCACGACCTACTATGGCTTCTGCCGACTTCTGCCGCGTGTTCGGAGCGCCGTATGGCTCTCCCGGTCACGATTCCGTGACGCACGGCAGACCTCCCAAGGTAAGTTCGACCGCCTTCGACGCACGACCGCCGGACTTACGCTCCGCGCCCTTGCTGGATACGGACTTCGCCGTCAGTTGCCGGCTCGTCCCACGCTTGCGCCTCCGATCCCATTCTTGTCCATCGGCCCGCGCCTCCGCTCCAAGTTCCTTCAGACGCCGCCTTGCGACGGCGCGCGTGCGCTTCACGCGCCCTTTGCCTCCATCAGGCTGGGTAGAGGACTTGCACCTCCTGACGGTCAACCATGCTTGCCACACAACGATGACGGCCGCGCATCCCACCGGGACTGCGCGGCCGTCGTGCGCTTCTTTGGACAAGGCCTCAGGCGCCCGCGAGCACGCGGCGCTCCGGCGCGCGCGGCCCGGTCCGATTACGGACTAGTAAGCAGGGCGACGAACGGGTCGACGTCGAAGTTGTTCAGCGCCCCGTCGCCGTTGATATCGGCGGTGTTCGCGTCGCAATCCGGAAACGCGGCGGCATAACCGGCCGCGTCGGTCAGGGCCAGCACGAACGGATTGATATCGAAATTGTTCACTGCGCCGTCGCAGTTCGCATCGCCGCGCGCGTGCGCGCCGTACTCGTCGGCGCCGATCTCGATGCGCCCGTCCCAGATGCGCAACTGCCCGTCGAGGTCGGTCTCGCCCGGTGCGACCGCGGTGAGCGGGTCGCCCGCGTTGATGCAGGGCGAGCCGGCCAGCAGCGCGACGTGCGCCGCGTCGAGCAGCGGGTCGGCCAGCACGTCATTTGGTCCCGGCGGCAGATTGATATAGTGCCCCGTCACGCCGTTCGAGTACAGGCAGTTGTAGTCGGCCGTCACCGGCACGGTTCCGACCCGGCCGATGCCGTAGTCGCCGCTGTAGGCGATGATGTTGTTGCGCACGTCGGCGCTGCCGCCGTAGATCTGGATGGCGGCCTCCGGGTTGTCGACGAACGTGTTGCCGCGCACGGCGACGGTCCCCGCCGCGATGACGAGCGCCGCCTCGCGATGGTCGCCGATGCAGTTTTTGAACAGGTTGTTGGCAATCTCCGCCATTAGACCCTGCACGCGGATCGCCGCCTGCGTGTGGGAGCGGTTGTCGATGAAGCGGTTGTTGCGGATCGCCGCCTCGCCGAGGTTCCTGACCAGAATGCCCTGCGCGCCGTCGAATACATTGCGCTCGATGACCGCGACGCCCTCGACCAGGACCGCCTGGGAGCGGTTGGGCGTCATGCCGGTCAGCGTGAAGCCGCGCAGCGATCCAGCCGTCATGCGTACCGGCGACAGCATCGAGGCCGGCGCCGGCAGCACCGTCGCGCTGACGACCGCGGGATCGTGTGGGTTGACGCTGCGGACGACGATGTCCTTGCCAAGAAAGTCAATGTTCTCGACGTACGTTCCCGGCCGGACGACCACTTCGTCCGCTCCGCTCTGCGCGGCGACGATCGCGGCCTGAATGGTGGCGTACTGGTCGGGGACGATTCGGCTCTCGGCCAGCCCGACGGAACCGGCTGGGATCACGACTGTGAACAGGGCGAATAACGCGAATGCGCGATGTGACATCGTGCAGCTCCTGGTCATGGATCGAGGATCGAGCGCGACGCAGGCGTGCCCGCACAGAACACGGACAAGCTCCACTATAGACGATTGGGGTGGTCGCGCGTTAACGATGAGCTACGTAATGCGTCGGCGTTTTCGGGGGCCGGACGTCCGGGCGGCAGCCGGCAGCCGCTCCGCCCTGCCCGTGTCGCGTTCGGCGTTCCGTCGTACGAGCCGCGTTCAGTCCTCTCGTCTCGTGACGAACGCGATCAGCCCGATCACAATCAACGCGTAGGCTGCCCACCGACTGAAGAGTCGAACCATGACGAGCGCGACCATCATCCCCTGGTCGGGCGGCAAACCGGGTCGGCCCGCGATCGAGAGCGAAACCGCGTGCGACAGCGCCAGCACGGCTACGGCCAGAGCGACAGATACGGCGGCTGCGCGTCCAGAAACGACGGCGGCGCTCCAGGGCGTCACGCCGGTACACGCTTCCGCACTCGGGACAGCGCACGTACATGCCGGGATGACCACAGAGTCCGTACCCGCACGATGGACACAGGTTCGCATCAGGCTCGGCGACCACCATGGTATCTCACGGACGAACCTGCGGCGCGACGCGCGACCCCTCACGGCTTCCGGCGCGTTCGCTTCGGCTTGCGAGCTGTGCGAGCCGTCGTCGCCTCTGCAAACGCGGCGACGTCTGCGAGGTCCTTGGGCCGACCGGCGGACTGCTTGTTTGCCAGCAGATCGGGGAGAGCGATCAGCGCGACCGACACGTTGCCGATTTCGGCAACGACGCGGCGGTCGTAGCAGTCGTCAAACCGCACGCCGGAAATCTCGTTGAGAATCTCGAGACGGAGGGGCGCGCGACCCATTCGCACGATTCGACCGGCGGTGAGGAAGAGCCGGGGCGCGACGGACTCACGCGCGAAACCGAACTCAACCAGCGCGTCCGCGAGGCGCGCAGCGTTTTCGGGATGAAGCGCGATCCAAACGTTAAGATCGTCCGTCCGGCGGCTGTGGCCGTAAAAGTTCACCGCGTACCCGCCGACGAGCAGGTAACGCACGTGCTTCTCGCGTAACAACCTCAAGAACGCGAGGAAGTCGGGCGGAACAGGCACGGTAGCCATAGTAGACCTGTCGCAGGAATTCGAGCACGCGCAGGCGCTCGACGACCGGCAGGCTGCGCATATACGAAACGTCGTCCGGCGGATCGGTCAGCGCACCGAACGACACGCGGGTGCGATCCAGGGTATACGTGTGGAGCAGATTCTCGAGAACATCCCGGCCCCGCAGCTTCGCTGTCGCGGTTTGTTTTCGCATGCCGCGTGTCATCCGCTCGGTCCTTTGCGGGCTGAACCGCGTCGCTCGCCGCGTAGCACACTGCGGATCGTCACGCGCAGCGTCTCCGTCGGGCATCGGGCGTCTTAGTGCACCGATCGGGCGTCGCGCATTCGCTATCGTGTCCGGACGGCGGCGACTGCCGGCGCGCCGCCGAACAGCGCAGCGCCGCGCTACGCCAGATTCATCGTCATCAGGAACAGCCGGTTGTTCTCGGTTTTGTCCAGCCGATTGCGCAGCAGCTCCACCGCTTCGACCGGGTTCATGTCGCTCAGCACGCGGCGGAGCATGTAGATTTTCTCGAGCTCCTGCGGATGGAGCAGCAGCTCTTCCTTGCGCGTGCCGCTGGCGGCGATGTTGATCGCGGGCCAGATGCGCTTGTCGACCAGGCGGCGGTCGAGGTGCAGCTCGCTGTTGCCCGTGCCTTTGAACTCCTCGAAGATCACTTCGTCCATCTTGCTGCCGGTGTCGACCAGCGCGGTGCCGATGATCGTAAGGCTGCCGCCTTCCTCGATGTTGCGCGCGGCGCCGAAGAAGCGCTTGGGCTTCTGGAGCGCGTTGGCGTCGACGCCGCCGGTCAGAATCTTGCCGGAGTGCGGCACCTCGGTGTTGTACGCGCGGGCGAGGCGTGTGATCGAGTCGAGCAGAATCACCACGTCATGGCCGTACTCGACCATGCGCTTGGCCTTCTCGATCACCATCTCCGCGACCTGCACGTGCCGGCTCGCCGGCTCGTCGAAGGTGCTGCTGATCACCTCGGCCTTCGTGTTCCGCTGCATCTCGGTCACTTCTTCCGGCCGCTCGTCGATCAGCAGGATGATCACCCGCGCGTCGGCGTGATTGTGGCTGATCGAGTTCGCCATCTTCTGGAGCAGCACGGTCTTGCCCGTTCGCGGCGGCGCGACGATCAGCATGCGCTGGCCGAAACCGATCGGCGTGACCACGTCGACGATGCGCATGTTCACTTCGGCCTTGCCGGATTCGAGAAACACGCGGCGGTTGGGGTGCAGCGGCGTGAGATCCTCGAAGTTGGTCTTTTCGAGCACCTTCTCCGGGCTCTCGTAGTCGATCGCCTCGACCCGCAGCAGCGCGAAGTAACGCTCGCTCTCCTTCGGCGGCCGAATCTGGCCCGCGACGATGTGGCCGTTGCGCAACCCGAAGCGGCGAATCTGCGACGGGCTGACGTAGATGTCGTCGGGACACGGGAGGTAGTTGTATTCGGGGCTGCGGAGGAAGCCGAAGCCGTCGGGCAGAATCTCAAGCACGCCTTCGCCGTAGAGCAGGCCGTTCTGGTTGATGCGGCGCTTGAGGATCTGGAAGATCAGGTCCTGCTTCGAGAGGCCGACGTATTCCTCGATGCCTTCCTGCTTGGCGACTTCGTGCAGGTCCGTGACGGACATCTTCTGCAAGTCGGTGATGTGCAGTTCGCCGCGCTTGACGCGCTCGTACTTCTCGTGCGTCTCGCGGTCGATCGGCGAGCCGTCGTCGGCGTCGCGGCGTTTCGGCGCCGGTCCGCGGCGATCGTCGTCGTCGTCCGACGCGGCGCGTCCGACCAGGACCGAACCCGCGCCGGCGGGTTCGGCGTCGTCGCGCGCCGTGAACTGCGTCCCCGCGTCGGCGCCACCCTCCTCAACCTCGGGAGCGTCCGCCGCAGCCAACGCTTCTTCGTGCCCCTCGGCCTCGGTGCTCTTTTTCTTGCCGCGCGAACGCGTAGTCGCCTTTGCCATTTGTACTACTCCAGTGAATCAAAAGCCCGGACGACGGTAGGTTGCTGCATGCACTCCGACATGCAATTCGGCTCATGGTGCGCACGCGCAACACCCCGCAGATTCGGGCACGGGTGCGCCGGGAGCCGCTCAAGACGTGCTGGGCAAACCGATCTTCGTCAGAATCTCCACGACCTGCGGACGGAGCTGCGCGGGCGGACCGTTGTTATCGATGACGAAATTGGCCTGCAAGCGCTTCTCAGCCGGGGATCGTTGCCAACGCTGCCGCTGCCACAACTGCCGGGCGTCCCAGCCCCGCGCCGCACGCAGCCGCTCAAGCCTCCGCGCCTCGCTCGCGTCAACAAAAATGATCGCGTCGCACAGACGATCGAGGTTGCTCTCGAACAAAAGCGGGGAATCGAGAATGATGGCCTTGACCGCTGAATCCTCGATGGCTTGTCGAATCATATCCGCGCGCCGTGCAGCGATCAAGGGGTACACCAGTCCCTCCAGCCGCCGCTTTTGCGCCCCGTCCGCAAAGACGATCTCGGCGATCCGGCGCCGGTCGCACGCGCCTTCGGCGGTCAAGACCGACGGTCCCCACCAAGAGACGAGCGTGTCAACCACCTCGGGCGTGCGCAGCACGTCGTGATTCAGAGCATCCGAGTCGATCACGCGGCAGCCCGCGAGCTCGAACTCCTTTGCTACACTCGACTTACCGGCGCCGATCGCACCGCACAATCCCAGGATCGGCTTTTTCGCACCCACCGCTGAATCCCTATTCCGATCCACGATGCCGCCACGCGACGCGACGGCGCCCCGCACCCGTTGTAACCGCGAACGCTTCACCGTGCGACAGCGGTTGTCAATCCGCGCCGCGCCTGTAAAGTGAGCGCCACGCCGCTCCCGCGGCGCCGAGTCCGTGTCAGTCGACGCTGCCTGGGAGCCGAAATGCAACGGCCGATTCGCGTGCTTCTCGCCAAGATCGGGCTCGACGGCCACGACCGTGGCGCCAAGCTCATCGTGCGCAACCTTCGTGATGCGGGCATGGAGGTCATCTACACCGGCCTTTGGCAGACGCCCGCCGCCACCGTTCACGCCGCCGTTCAGGAAGACGTTGATGTGCTCGGCGTCAGCCTGCTGTCGGCGGCCCACATGACGGTGATGCCCGAGGTGCTGCGGCTGACGCGCGACGCGGGCGTGCCCGACCTGCCCGTCGTGGTCGGAGGGATCATACCCGAACGCGACAAACAACCCCTCGTCGAACTGGGGTGCGGCGCGGTGTTCACGCCGGGCACATCGATGGACTCGATTGTTGCCACGTTTCGGCATCTGTCAGATCGGCGCCGCGCCGCACTTGCGGGAAGCACACCGGCGCCGGAGACGATGGCGGGACTGGCCCGCGCGATCACGCTGGTCGTCGACGGACACGATCCCGGTGCCATCGCATTTCCCGCGCCGGCCCGGCCGACCGTGCGCGTCGGCGTGACCGGATCGCCGGGCGTCGGCAAGAGCACGTTTATCGGCAAGCTCGCGCGCGGCCTGCGGGCGCGCGGGCATCGCGTTGCGGTCGTCGCGGTCGACCCGACAAGTCCCTTGACCGGCGGCGCATTGCTGGGCGATCGTCTGCGAATGATGTCCCCGGCGCCCGACGACGGCTTGTTCGTACGAAGCCTCTCGTCGGCGGGCCAGGCGGGCGGACTCGCGCCGCGCTGCGCCGCCGTCACTCAACTTCTGGCGCGGGCCGGCTTCGACGTGGTGCTGGTCGAGACCGTCGGCGCGGGCCAGAACGACGTGGACGTGCGCAGCGTCGCGAACCACATCCTGCTGCTGCTGATGCCGGGCGCCGGCGACGGCGTGCAGTTCAGCAAAGCCGGCGTCGTCGAGATCGCGACGGCGTTCGTCATGAACAAGGCCGACCTGCCCGGAGCCGACGAAGCGATCCGCCAGCTCCGCGACGCGCTCGACGACGACCGCCCGATCTGGCAGGTGAGCGCGCTGCGCGGCGAGGGCTTCGACCCGCTCTGCGACTTCATCGAGAAAGCCGCTTCGAATTAACGCTCCGGGCGCCGCGACAGAACCGCTTCGCACGCCGACGCGAAACTGCTCCGGGTGCTCCGGGCGGCCCGCTTGACGCGCAGCCCCCCCTGCCGCGCAGCACCGCATCCACGCGGCAGCCGTGCTCCGTGGTTCACCTCGATTGCGCAATTGCGCGTGGTCGGAATTGGCGCAACATGGGTTGGGCGAGCATCGCGCCCGCAGTGAAGGCCGAAATCGGGCCGGCAGGACGCCCGCCCCACGCTTCCTCATGTTGCGAACAGCGCGACTCGCTGCACTACGTTGGCGGGATTTGCTGGCGGGTCTTGAGAATGGCCTGAATCAGCTCTTCGGGAACTTGCTCGGCCGCTTGCTCTTTCGGCGTACAGCAGCACTTACCCAACTGAACCGCCTTTTCATACGTTCGCATGTACTGAACACACGGCGGACAGAGCGCGATGTGCTGCTCGAACAAGCGCCGCTGCGCTTCCGGCAGCTCGCCGTTCTGGTACGTCATCAGAAAATCGATGACCTCGCGGCAGGTCATGAGCGCTCCGCTCGAAAGTGCCGGTCGAGCAACGTGCGCAAGGCCTGGCGCGCCCGGTGCAAGCGCACTTTCACGGTGTTGGCGTCGATGCCCAGCATGTCTGCCGTTTCCTGGGTGTCCAGCTCTTCGATGTCACGGAGCTTGAGGACGGTACGGTAATTCTCAGGCAGCTCGTCGATCGCGGCTCGGACGAGGTCGCGATGCTCGTCGCGCTGCAATAAGTCCTCGGCAGTCGCGCGCCACTCGACCGCCGGCTCCGCCTGGTGCCCGTCGTCGAGAAACCGGGGCAGCAAAGCTTCTATAGATTGTTCCGGCCGACGCCGCCGCGCGCGCAGGCGCATCAGCGCCGCGTTCACCACAATGCGATGCAGCCAGGTGCCGAGCTGAGATTTTCCCTCGAAGCTGCCGATGGCCCGGAATGCGGCGATAAATGCTTCCTGGAGCACGTCTTGCGCGTCGTCCTCGCTCGCAAGTAGTCGCCGCGCCGCGGCCAGCATTCTGCCGCCGTGGCGGCGCACAAGCTCCTCGAACGCGGACGCGTCGTTCGCGCGCAGCGCAGCCAGGAGTGCCACGTCGCTCGTGGGTTCGGCCGAGAACCGTATTGGGGCGGGCATAGGACCAGTTTAGTCTTAATTCTGGTCGCAGGCAACGGCGACGGCGGCCGGGTAAGCTACGCGTCGCGGACGGGACGGGCCCGCGACGGGAGTTGCAAATGAGAGTCTCCGGGAGCTGCCCCGTGTTCGCCGCGGTAGACCGGTGTGATCGAATCAAGGCCTTCACGCTGATCGAGCTGCTCGTCGTCATCGCGATCATCGCGCTGCTGATCTCGATTCTTGTACCGACGCTCGCGCAGGCCCGCGAGCAGGGCCGCCGCGCGGTCTGCGGAAGCAACCTTCGGCAGATCGGCGTCGCGATTCACGCGTATGCGCAGGACGAGCGTGGCGCGATCCCGCGCGGCCCAGACATGATCCACCCGTTCGATTTCGCTTCAAGCGCATTCGCCACCAACCAGCTTTGGGTCGGTGTCGGCGGACCGGGTTTCCCGGCCGCTCATCCCGAACAATACACCGCGCTGGGCGTGCTTTACCGCCGCCTCAACCCGCCGCCGCAGCTCTTTTTCTGTCCGTCGGACGACAAGTTCAACCAGTTCGAAGAGTTGCCCAGAATCGGGACCACGCAGGACGCGTACGGGTCGTACATGTACCGGCAGCTCGATCACCTGCCGTCCGAGCGCCGGGCGGGCGTGCTCGACGCACTCGGACGCAACGTGGTGGACGACGTGGCGATCCCGGTCGAGGCGCTCGCGCTGGACACGAACAGCCTGGGTGAGGAAGAATTTCGACACACTAACCACCGCGCGCTCTTCGGGCACGTCCTCTATCGTGATGCGGCGGTGCGGGGCTATCGCAACCCGGACCGGTACTTCGCGATCCCGACCGCGGCCTTCGTGAACTTCTCGCTGTTGCCGGTCGCGATCGACCAGTTGCTGTCGAACGCGGATTTCTCGTACCGGGCAGCACCCTCGGCGGCCCCGCGCATGGCCGGAGCGCCGTGACGCTAGTCCGGTAACGGAGCCTCGATCCGGCGCTCGCACTGCCGCCGTTCTTTGGCTCCGCCGCGGTCAGGCGTCCCCGCTCCGCCGTCCGCGGCGAGCCGGCCCGTGTGAAACGGCGTTGTTTCGGCGTGGCGAATCGGTAAATTAGAGTCCTCTGGCACACGGCCGCGCGGGTTGACGGCCGGGCACTTTCTTATGGGGCATGAAATGAGTACCGAAGTGGTCGACGGTGAATGGCGCGTCGTGCGCGGACGTGTTGGAGCGCTGGCGGGGCTCGCGCTGCTCTCCGCCGGTATCGTCGGGTGTCCGTTCGTGGATCCGGGCCTGAATCAGGATGCCGACGTCAAGGACAGCGTCCTGAAGTGGAACCAGATCGCGGTGGACACGAGCGGACTTGACCACGCGCCGCTCCAGCCCGGCGAGACCCGCGCGTTCGGACACCAGCTCGGGCCCACGCGCTCGTCGCGCGCCATGGCGATCGCGCACATCGCGATGTTCGACGCCGTGAACGCGATCATTCAGGAATATCAGAGCTACACGCGACTGCCGGCGATGGACGAGCCGGCTTCGCTGCCCGCGGCGATCGCGCAGGCGGCGCACGACGCGCTCGTGTCGCTCTATCCCTCCCACGCGCAGCGCCTCGATGCGCTGTTGGCCGACGAACTCGATGCGATTCCCGCGGGACTGTTGCGGGACAACGGCGTCGAGCTGGGCGCCGCGGCCGCCGCCGCGATCCTGCGGATGCGCGAATCCGACGGCGCCGAAGTCGCCGAACCGTACGAGTCCAGCCCGATGCCGGGACGGTGGCGCCGGGATCCGATCAACCCGAACCAGGAGCCGCTCGGCGAAGAGTGGTATCACGTGCAGCCGTTCGCGATGAATAGCGTCACGCAGTTCCGCTGCCCGCCGCCGCCGGACCTCGCCAGCGCCGAATACGCCGCCGCCTACGCCGAAGTGCTCGCGATCGGCGGCGATGGGATCGTGACGCCGACCATCCGCACCGAGGAGCAGACGCAGATCGGCATCTTCTGGGCCTACGACGGCACGCCGTCGCTCTGTGCGCCGCCGCGGTTGTATAACCAGATCACCCGGCAGATCGCGGATGAGCAGGGCACCGCCGGCACCGACACGGCGCGGCTGCTCGCGCTGGTCAATGTGGCGATGGCGGACGCGGGCATCGCGTGCTGGGATTCCAAGTACCACTACGACTACTGGCGGCCCGTCACCGGCATCCGCGAGGCCGATCCCGGCATGGGACCGACCGGACTCGGCGACGGCAACCCCGACACCATCGCCGATCCGACCTACGTCCCGCTGTGCGCTCCCGCGAGCAACCTCGCAGGGCCGAACTTCACGCCGCCCTTCCCGGCGTATCCCTCGGGGCACGCGACCTTCGGCGGCGCGCTGTTCGAGACCCTGCGCGCGTTCTACGGGCGCGACGACATCGCGTTCACGTTCGTGTCCGACGAACTCAACGGCGAGACGCGCGACCACGACGGAAACGTCCGCCCGCTCGTGCCGCGCACGTTCAGCTCGTTCTCACAGGCGGAGGAAGAGAACGGCCAGAGCCGCATCTACCTCGGCATCCACTGGAGCTTCGACAAGACCGAAGGCATCCGCATGGGCAACCGCGTTGCCGACCACGTGCTGACCCACGTGTTTCAGCCGCTGCCGTAGCGCGGCGAGCGGTCCGCGGTCGACATTCGTTCCGCAACGCATGCGCAACCCCATGGACGCGGCGGCAGCGCCGGTCCGAACCGGCCGCGCCTAACGGCGTCCGTCCGCACCCGCCGCGCCAAGCGGTTGCGTCCGAATCCGCCGCGCCAAGCGGTTCCGTCCGAACCGGCCGCGCCAATTGGCGGGCCCGGCCCCGCGCGTGGCGCACGCGGTTCGGATGTGCGCCCCCGCGACCGATGCCCACTCGCGACTACGCGCCCGTCCCGGTCGCCTACGCGGCGCCCGACTCGGTCGCCTAAGTCGCACCCGTCACGGCTGCGTGACCGTTCGGGCGGCCCCGACGGGGCCGAGGGGTGTGGCCACGGGTGGAGCGAAGTCCGCGAGGGCGGAGCGGAACCCGCGGACAAGGTCGCGCGGAGTTGTGCGGCCCCGGCAGGGGCCGAGGGATGCCGGAATATTGCCGCACGCATTCCGCCGCCCCGTGCGGGGCAAAAGTTGCGTCTCGGATTCTGCGATCCACGGGTTGCGCCGCTGGCGCGGCTCCACCCGTGGCGACACGCCGCCGCCCCGTTGGGGCGAGATTCCGCGCCCGCGAAAGCTGTCACACACCGCTCCGTTGCCTACGCGGACGCTCCGATGTGCGCCGGAGCGCTCGCCGCCGTATAATGCACGGTTTCGCCGACTTCGACGCCGCAGAGGGAAACCGCGGCGCGCGAGCTGGCCCGGAGCGTTGGATGAGCACAGCCGACATTGAGCTGCGCGGCGTACGGAAGGTCTATCAGAAAGACCGGATCGAGATTCCGGTTCTCGACGGGCTCGATCTCAAAATCGCCGGCGGCGAGTTCGTGGTGCTGATGGGCCCCAGCGGCTCCGGCAAGTCGACGCTGCTGCACCTGATTGGCGGACTCGACCAGGCGACCGGCGGCACGGTGCGCGTCGGCGAGTTCGAGCTCGGGTCGATGTCGGAACGCGAGCTGACACGTTGGCGCAGCCGCCACGTCGGATTCATCTTCCAGATGTATCACCTCGTGCCCGTGCTCACCGCGGCGCAGAACGTCGAGCTCCCGCTGCTGCTGTTTCGAATGCCGAGCCGCGAGCGCCGCCAGCGGGTCGAGACCGCGCTGCGCATCGTCGGCCTCGCCGACCGCACGGATCACCGCCCGAACCAGCTTTCCGGCGGGCAGGAGCAGCGCGTCGCGATCGCGCGCGCGATCGTGACCGACCCGGACGTGATTCTGGCCGACGAGCCGACCGGCGACCTGGACGCAAAGACTTCGCAGGAAATCCTCGCGCTGCTGGAGCTGCTGAACACGGAGTTCCACAAAACGATTCTGATGGTGACGCACGACCCCCGCGCCGCCGCGCACGGCCAGCGCCTGATTCACCTCGACAAAGGCGTGCTCGAACGCGACGAAGCCCAAAAGCCGCGCGCCATCGCCGGCAGCGCGGCGGCCTTGTGAACCCGCGAAGCCGGCGCGCGCGAGAACCGCGATGACCATTACGTACGTGCTGATGCAGAACCTGCGGCGGAACCCGCTCCGCAGCGCGCTCACGATGGCGGCGTTCGCGCTGCCGATGGCGATTTTTGTCGCCGCGATTTCCTTTGTCGTCACGCTCGTGCAGCTCAACCAGCGCAACGCGGCCCAGTCACGCCTCGCCGTTCAGAACAAGATTGCACTGATCAACCCGCTCCCCGAGCGCATGCGCCGCGAAATCGAAGGCCTGGATCCCGACCGAAAGCGCATGGTTGCCGCCTGCGGCGTGCGCTGGTTCGGCGGCCGTGTGCCAGACACGCCGAACGTGATTCAGAGCCTCGGCGCCGACGCGGACACGTTTCCCGAAGTGTTCAGCGAGTTCGCGTGGACCGCGGAGGAAGAGGAGAACTGGCGGCGCGAGCGCACCGCGTGCGCCGTTGGCGCGAGCCTCGCGGAGGAGAAACGGTGGCAAGTCGGCAGCCGCGTGAC
Organism: Phycisphaerae bacterium; assembly: GCA_050184295.1. Taxonomy (GTDB): domain Bacteria; phylum Planctomycetota; class Phycisphaerae; order UBA1845; family Fen-1342; genus JBFXAM01. Next base: position 17,688 of record JBFXAM010000051.1, read on the forward strand.
GCTGGAAAGCACAGTCCCGCCGTACCTTTCCCTCGAGTTTAAGGTGGTGAAGATCATCCGCACCGAGGGGCGCGGGAACGTGCTCTACCTGCGGCGCGACTACTTCGAGGAATCGCGATCGGCAGCGGGATTCACGGCGCCGGGCTGCAACGTGTTCTGGATCAAGTGCCGCGGCCCCGCGGCGCTTCAATCGCTGGGGCGCGACATCGACGCGGCCTATGCGAACTCGCCGAACGAAACCAAGAGCATGGACGAGAACGCGTTCGTTTCGCAGTTCATCGAGTCGTCGGGCAACCTGCCGGGGCTGATGCAGGCGATGGCGGTCGTGGTGGTGGTGATCGTGGCGCTCGTCGCGGGCAACACGATGATGATGAGCTTTCGCGAGCGCATGCGCGAGATCGCGGTGTTCAAGGCCATCGGCTTCCCGAGCGGCCGCATCTTCCGCATCGTCCTCGCCGAAAGCGCCCTGCTCGCCCTGCTCGGCGCGCTGCTCGGCATCGCGCCGACCGCGGCGGCGCTGACGTGGCTGCCGATCCGGCGGATGGGCAGCGTGCCGCTCTCGCTGGACGTGTCGTGGGTTGCCATCGTGATCTCGCTGGCGATCGCGCTGCTGGTCGGGCTGGCCGCCGGGCTGCTGCCGGCGTTGCAGGCACTGCGTCTGAACACGGTGTCCGCACTGCGAAGGGTGGGCTGACGGGTGGCGCTCCCCTTGCGTTATCACTGGCGACACCTCTTCGTGCGTCGCACGCCGACGATCCTCACGCTGCTCGTCGTCGCCGCCGTCGTCGGGACGTTCGCGTGGGTGCTGGGCTTCTACTTCGCGCTGCGCGGCTCGCTGGCGATGGCAAGCGATCCGCAGACGCTCGTCGTCACGCAGCGCGGCGCCATCTCTGAAACGAACAGCTCGATCTCGCCCGAGGAATTCAACCGCCTCGCACAGCTCTCCGGCGTCCAGACCGACGCGAAATCGGGACAGCCGCTCATCAGCCCCGAGATGTACTGGCAAACGCAACTGCCGCGAGTTCGCGACGGCGGAAAGACCCGCGCAAACGTCGCCGTTCGCGGCGTGACGGAGCGCGCCTTCGCGGTGCACTCGACGGTTCGGGTGACGCGCGGGCGGATGTTCTCGACGGGCGCGCCGGAAGTCATCGTCGGCGAGTCGGTTGCGAAGCAGTTCGTCGGCGTCGGACTGGGTGAGAAGGTCCGGCTCGGCTTCGGCGAGAACCGCGAGTACGAAGTTGTCGGCCTCTTCTCCGCCGAGCGCGGGCCGCTCGAAAGCGAAATCTGGGCCTACCTGCCATCGCTTCAAAGCGCCTATCAGCGCAACAGCTACTCGTCGGCGATCGTCCGCCTGACCGCGGGCGCAGACGCACAGGCGCTGAAGCAGCAGATCACCGGGCCGGCGATTCAGCTCAGCGCCGTCACGGAGGCGGAGTATTGGGCGGCGCAGGCCGGCAACGTCCGCGTGTATCAGATCGTCTGCTTCGTGCTCATCAGCATGATGGCGCTCGCGGCGGTTTTTGCGGTCGCCAACACGATGTTCGCGACCGTCGCCGGTCGCACGCGCGAGATCGCCATGCTGCGTACGATCGGATACTCGGGCGGTCAACTCCTCGCGGGATTTGTGATTGAATCCGTGCTGCTGACGCTCATCGGCGGCGTGGTCGGCTGCGCCGGCTGCCTCGCGTACCTGGCGCTGGTCGGTGGAACCAAAGACATGTTCGGCGCGAACTCGTTCACCACGCTGGCTTTCGACATCCGGCTGACGCCGACGATCGTCCTGATCTCGCTGGTCGGCGTCTGCGTGATCGGCGCGCTCGGCGCCTGGTTCCCCGCGCGCCGCGCCGCGCGGATGGGCGTGATCGCGGCGTTGCGCACCGAGTGAGCACGCCAGTCGGGGAGCGGCCTTGCGACTGCGGCTGATCTATCTCTACCGCAACATCATGCGGAACGGCCGGCGCAGCCTGCTGACGCTTGCGGCGGTCGGCCTGCCGATGGTGATCTTCGTGCTCTCGGCGTCCGTCATCGACGCGATCGAGCGCTTTCTCGAAAACTCGGCGCAGCAGCTTCGGCTCGCCGTGGTTCAGAAATCATCCATCATCAATCCGCTTCCCGAGGGGCATCGCGCCAAGATCGAGGCGCTCGACCTCGAACGTGGACGAATCCGCAGCGTGTGCGGCATTCACTGGATCGGCGGACGCGTCGAGAACAGCAGCGTCCAGCTTTCGACGCTCGCCGCCGACCACGATACGTTCCTCGACACGTTCCCCGAATATCACCTCACGCCGGAGCAGCGCGAGGCCTGGCTCCGCGACCGCCGCGCGCTGATCGTCGGCGAAGCCACCGCGGGACAATTCAACTGGAACGTCGGGGACCGCGTAACGATCCTGCCTTCCGTGCCGCCTTATGAACCCATGGAATTCACCGTCGTCGCGACCAGCGGCAACGCGGCGGACCGCGTGACAAACTGGTTTCGGCGCGACTATCTAGAGGAGACCTTGAAGGCGTTCGGCATGCCCGGCGGACACGTCAGCTTCTATTACGTGAAGTGCGCGTCGAAGGACGACCTGGACTATTTCCGCGGCGCGATCGACGCCCACTTCGCCGGCTCCACCGACGAGACCGCGACGCAGGACGAAAAGGCGTTCATGAACCAGTTCATCACGCAGCAGTTCAACCTGCCGCGCAATCTCGCGATCCTCGCCGCTGTGACCGTCTTTGTTGCCGTCATGGCGGCCGCCAACACGATGAACATGACCTTCCGCGACCGCATCAGTGAATTTGCGACGCTGAAGTCGCTGGGGTTCGGCGGCGGCGTCGTGTTCTGGCAGGTGCAAGTCGAGAGCCTGGCGCTGTGCGGGTTCGGCGGCGTCGCCGGCGCGCTCGTGCCCTATGCGCTCTTCATGCACACGCCGTTGCGCGACGTGAACATCCCCGTGATCCAGACCCTTTACATCGATCCGCTCGTTTGTCTTCAAGCGGTCGGCATTGCACTCGGGATCGGGCTGGTTGCGGGGCTGCTGCCGTCCTGGTCGGCGTATCGGCTGCACGTGGTGACGGCGCTGCGCAGCCTGGAGTAGCTCACGGTGGGTCTGACGCTCGCGTACAACTGGCGCAACCTGTGGGTGCGGAAGTTCAGCACCGGACTGACCTTCCTGGTCGTTGCGGCGCTGGTGCTTGTGCTCACTGTACTCATGTCCTTCGCGGCCGGCATCCAGACGGCGCTCGAGGTCAGCGGCTGGCCCGAGAACGTGCTCGTCATCCGCCGCGGCGCGCAAGCGGAGAGCACCAGCATCATGCTGCCGCCCGAAGTGGCGCGGCTCGTGCAAACGCCGGGGGTCGCGCGCAACGCCGCGGGGGAACTGCTCATCAGCCAGGAGCTCGCGGTTCAGACCGACATCCCGCGGCGCGGCGCGGGGAACAAGGCGAACGTGTGCGTTCGCGGCGTCGATCCGGTCGCGTTCGAGGTTCACCCGGAGGTGCGCGTGGTCGAGGGGCGCATGTTCGAATACGGCGCGCTCGAAGCCGTCGTCGGCCGCGCGGCGCGCGACCGCTATGCCGGCCTCAACCTCGGCGACGAAGTGATCCTTGGCCGCTCGAAGAACCGCGCTTACACGGTCGTTGGTGTTTTCGAGGCGCGCGGCGGCGCGTTCGAAAGCGAAATCTGGGCGCCGCGGATGCGCATCACGGACTCGTATCATCGGAATCTCATCTCGAGCGTGTGTCTCCGCATGGAGCGGCCGCAGCTCGTCGCCGCGGCCCTTGAATACATCAACGGCCCCGCGGTCGCGCTCCAGGCCCGACCCGAACCCGAGTATTATCGCGAGCTTTCCGCGAGCACGGCGAAGCTGGCCGGGCTGGCGCTCGGACTTGTGCTCGTGATGGGCGTCGGGGCGGCGTTTGCCGTTGCCAACACCATGTACGCTGCCGTCGATCGCCGCCGCCGCGAGATTGCGATGCTGCGCACGATCGGGTTTTCGCGGCCGGCGATCGTGTCCGCATTTCTCACCGAGTCGATCCTGCTGTGTCTGATCGCATGTGCGGCGGGCGTGCTCGGCGGGTCGGCCTTGAGCGGGCGGCGTGAGGACTACCTGTCGGACGCGACGTACACCGTGTTCGCGTACGAGATGACCGTGACCGGCGAGATCGTCGTGATCGCGTTTGCGCTTGCGGGTGTCATCGGCCTGGTCGGTGCATTCTTCCCAGCGCTGCGGGCCGCCCGCGTCGAGATTATCGGGGCCTTGCGAAAGGCGTGATCGACCCACATCGCGTGCGGCGGAGCCGGTCCACCACTCGCCCCGCAGCCCCGGAAAGCCGACCATCGCCGGCGCGATCGGCTCGGAAGCGCGATCGCCCGCGCGGCCACTCGCAGTGCCGGTCGCGCGCCGCTTGTTTCGCCGCCGCGGTCCGTCGTTTCGCGCGTAGAATATGCGACAATGAACAGCGCCTCCGATCTGCGACAACAGGTTCAAAGCCTCAGCATCCCCAAGGACCAGCGGCCGCGCGCGCAGCGTGCGGCTCGCGGCGGCGGCGGATTCGGCATGCTGGTGCTCGGCGTGCTCATCGCCGCGGCGCTCGGCGGCGGCGGTTACTTCGGGTGGCAGCGCTTCGGCGGGCAGTTGGCGCTGCTTCCCGCGGCGGTCGGCGCCGCGCCGGACGTGCTGACTCACACCGTCACCTTGCAGCGCACGCCGGAGCCCGCCCCCGTCCTGACCGCCAGCGGCAAGATCGTGTCGGATCACCGGGTCGAGGTATCGACGAAGGTGTCGGGCCAGATCGTCGCGCTGCTGTTTGAGCAAGGCGACCGCGTGGAGCAGGGGCAGGTGCTCGCGCGAATCGAGGACGTCTCGTATCGCGCGCGGCGCGACGAAGCGGTCGCGAACCTGGCGCGGGCAAACGCGAACCTCGAGTATCAGAAAGTGAACTACGCTCGGATTGCAGACCTCGTCGAGCGAAGGCTGACGTCGGACATCGAATATGCCGACGCGCGCCGCTGGCTCGACGAGGCCGAGGCCCAGGTGCGGGGGGCACAGGCGGCGCTCGATTGGTCGGCCAAGGCGCTCGCCGACTGCGAAGTCGTCGCGCCGATCGCCGGCGTGATCCTCGAACGCAACGTCGAGGTCGGAGACTTCGTCGCCGCCGAAGGCGGTCGCGGCGCCAATGCGAACGCGCAGTTCGGCACGATCGCCGACATGAGCAAGCTGCGCGTCGAGGTCGACGTGAGCGAGCTCGACATCGGCCGCATCCGCGCGGAGATGTACTGCCGGATCACGCCGGACGCGTACAAGGACCAGCGCTACGACGGCGAGGTGCTGTGGATCGATCCCGGCGCGAACTATGCGAAAGCGACCGTGCAAGTGAAAGTGCGCATCCGCAACCCGGACCGCCGCCTGCGGATCGAGGGTGCGGCCCAAGTCGGGTTCTATGCCGAGCGCCCGGGCGCGAAGCCCGCCGACGACGGGCTGTGGATTCCGGCGGCGACGTGCGTGCTCGAAGCGAGCGGCAACCGGGGCCGCGTGTTCGTCGCACAGGACGGCACCTGGCAAGAACGCGCGATCGACGTCGGCCGCAAGCGCTCCGACCTGCTCGAAGTGTTGCAGGGGCTCGCGGCCGGCGACCGCATCGCCGCGAGCCATCTCGACAAGCTCAAGTCCGGAACCGCGGTTCGACGTCCGTAGGCTGCGGTCACCGCTCCCAGCGATGCGTTTGAATCGCCGCGACGATCCGCTCCGCGATCCGCACCGCCGAAACGCCGTCTTCCACGCTCGCGGGCGTCGCGCGTCCGGGCGCGGCGGCGGATTCCGCGGTCGATGAATCGGCGCGCGGCGCGTCGCCGTTGCGCCGCCGCCGGACGGTTTCGATGAACACGTCGAGTTCGGTTTGCAACGCGTCGCCGGCCTCGACCGTCAGCGGCTCGACGTGGATCATCTTTCCGAAGTCGAGCCCTGCAAGCTGGGAGAGATCCTCGAGGTTGCGCTCGCGCGCGATTTTCAGAACATCCAGGTTGCGATCTTTCGTGATCGCGACGCCGATCTTCTTCTGATAGTCGAGCGAGAGATACGCGTCTTCGCAGAAGACGCGCAGCTTCCGCTCGGTCTTCAGCGCCAGCCGCGACGCCGTCAGGTTTGCGACCGCCCCGCCGCGACACTCGACCCGCACGTTCGCGACGTCCTCGTGCCGACCGAGCACCGCGACGCCGACGGCGTCGATCCGCTCGACCTCCTCGCCGACGAGGTGCGTCAGAATGTCGATGTCGTGGATCATCATGTCGAACACAACGCCGACATCCGCCGAGCGGAACGTGAACGGGCTGATCCGCTGCGTCTCGATGAAGCGCGGCCGCACGCCCAGCCGCTTCACCGCCTGCACCGCCGGGTTGAATCGCTCCGTGTGCCCGACCTGAACGATCGCGTCATGCCGCCGCGCGAGCGCTGCGATCGCTTCCGCCTGGCGCGTGTCCGGCGCCAGCGGTTTTTCGATCAGCACGGCGACGCCGCGCTCGATCAGCGGCTGCGCGACTTCGAGATGCCGAACCGTGGGCACGGCCACGCTCGCCGCCGCCAGGTCGCACAGTTCCGCCGACCAGCGGTCGGCGAATCGCGCACCCAGCGGTTCGGCCAGCGCCCGCGCGCGCTCCACGTTCGCGTCGATCACCGCCGCGAGCCGCACGCCCGGCATCTGCGAATAGAGCCGCACGTGGTGGCGGCCCATGTGTCCGGCCCCAAAAACCGCGACGGGCAGCAAGGCGCTCATGCCGTGGCCTCCTCGGCGGCGGTGTAAAAGGCCGCGCGATCCGCGGGCACGTCGGTGCGGAGCGCCTCGCGGATGCGGCCCGACGGCGCCCGCAGTTGCAGCCGCAGAAATCGCGCCAGCTCGCGAACGTACTCGTCGCGGGCCAGCCCGTTGGATTCGATCTCGGCCAGCGCGGCCTCGGTGTTCCCGGCGGACCCGGCGAGCCGTTTCCCGTAGACCAGCTTGAACGCGTCCTTGAGCGCGGCGATCGACTCCGCCGGTACGTTCCAGCGCTTGAGCCCCTCCGCGTTGATGGCGCGGACGTCGGCGTCGAGCCCGCTGACGATCGTGAACGGCGGCACGTCGAACGGCACGCGCGTCATCCCCGTGACGAAGGCAAAGCGGCCGATCGTCGTGAAGTGGTGAATGCCGACGATGCCGCCGATGTTGACGTGGTCGTCGATGTGGACGTGGCCGGCGATCTGGACCTGGTTGGCGATGATCGTGTGGCTTCCGATGCGTGCGTCGTGGGCGATGTGCACGCCGACCATGATGTGGTTGTGGTTGCCGATGCGCGTGACGCCGCCGCTCTCGCGGTCGACCTCGGTTCCGCGGTGGATGGTGACGTGCTCGCGGAAGCAGTTGTCCGCGCCGATGAGGACGCGCGTGGGGCCGCCTTTGTACTTCAAGTCCTGCGGGGCGGCGCCGATGACGGCGTAAGGATGAAGGACGTTGCGCGCTCCGACGTCGGTCGGCCCGAGGATGGTGACGTGGTCGTGAAGCACGCAGCCTTCAGCGATCGTCACGCCGGGCCCCACCACGCAGAACGGTCCGACGCGCACGTCGGCGGCGAGGCGCGCGTCCGGATCGACGCAGGCCAGCGGATGAATATTGGGGGTGCGCTCGCTCACGAAGGCTCCGCGTCGACAAGCATGAATCGAATGGACGCCTCGGCCGCCAGTTCGTCGCCCACGCGCGCCTGACAGAACACCTGCGCATGACGCGATTTCACATTCACCGCGTCGGCCGCGAGGACGAGCTGATCGCCGGGCACGACCGGACGGCGGAATTTCACGCGGTCGAGGCTCAGCAGCACGGCGACCTTGCCCGTGTGTTCCAGCTTCTGCGAGACGAGCAGCCCGCCGAGCTGCGCCATCGCCTCGATGATCAGCACGCCGGGCATGATCGGTTGTCGTGGATAATGCCCCTGAAAATACGGCTCGTTGATCGTGACGTTCTTGATGCCGACGGCACGGCGATCGCCGTCGATCTCCAGAACGCGGTCGACCAGCAGCATCGGGAAGCGGTGCGGGAGCACGCGCTGCACGCTGCGCACGTCGAGCTTGGGGCGCGCCGCCGGCCGCCCGAAGGCCTCCGCCGTGCGCAGTTCGCGCAGCCGCCGGACCAGCTCGTGGTTGAGGTGGTGTCCGCTCCGGCGGGCGTAGATGCGGCCGGCGACGCAGCAGCCGAGCAGCGTGAGATCGCCGATCAGGTCGAGGATTTTGTGCCGCACGCACTCGTTGGGAAACCGGAGCGTGTTCTTGATCGGGCCGTCGGGGCCGACGACGAGGATGTCGTCGTAACTGAGATGCAGCCCGAGCCCGGCGCTTTGCAGGGCGCGCACCTCGCGCTCCAGCACAAACGTCCGCGCGGGCGCGATCTGCTCGACGAAGTCGTCGACGTCGAGCGAAAACGCGGCGAACTGCCGCCCGATCGGCGTGTCGTCGCCGTAATCGAGTTCGTAGAGAATATCGAGCCGGTCCGGCGACCCGGGCCAGGCGACCAGTTCGGCGCCGCCTTCGAACACGCGGATCGGCTCGCACACCAGCACGCCGACGCGCTCGGCCTCCTGCTCGATGACGCCGGCGGCGTTGAGCGCGTCGACGAACGGCTTGCAGCTTCCATCCGCCGCCGGCAGCTCGTCGTTGTTGAGCTCGATGTCCACGTTGTCGATCCCCAGGCCACGCACCGCGGCGAGGCAGTGCTCGACCGTCTCGACCGCGACCGTGCCGTTCTTGACGGCGGTGCGCCGGGCGCGCTTGGTCAGGTTTTCGATGGTGGCGGGAATGCGAACGGCGTGGACCTGGTCGGTGCGGACGAAGGTGATCCCGCTGCCGGGCGGGGCCGGCTTGAAGCGCGTCGTCACCGCGCCGCCGGTGAAGAGCCCGCGGCCGGTGAGAACGGCTTCATTCGCGATCGTTCGCTGACGACTCAAGCTTTGTCACCCGCTTCAGCAGGTTGGCCCACTCGGAGAGCATCTCCGGCAGGCGACGGAGCGCCGCGACCTCGCGGAGCTGGCGCGTCAGATCCTCAGCGGGCGTTCCCATCACGGTGTGCCCGGCGGGAACGTCGCGCATCACCCCGGCTTGCGCGCCGACGCGGGCGCCGCGGCCGATCTCGACATGATCGACCACGCCGGCCTGTCCGCCGAGCGCGACGTACTCGCGCAGCGTCACGGAACCGGCGATTCCGACCTGGCCCACGAGCATGCAGTGTTCGCCGATTTCGGCATTGTGGCCGATCTGGACGAGGTTATCAATCTTGGTGCCGCGGCCGATGCGCGTGACGCCGCTCTTGGCCCGATCGATGCACGCGTTCGCGCCAATCTCGACATCGTCGCCGATCTCGACCGTGCCGATCTGCGGGATCTTGCGGTGTTTGCCGTCGCGAAGCAGGTAGCCGAAGCCGTCCGCGCCGATCGTCGCGTTCGCATGGACGATCACGCGCTCGCCGATCGTGACGCGCTCGCGCACGACCACGTTCGGCCAGAGCACGCAGTCGCGCCCGATGCGCGTCTCGGCGCCGATGTACACATTGGCGTGCAATTGCGTGCCGGCCCCGATCTGCGCCCCCGCGCCGACGAGAACCCCGGGGCCGATCGCCGCTCCCCCAACGTCGGCGTCCGACGCCACCCGCGCGGACGGGTCGATTCCCGCGGGAACCTGCGGCGGCGGCGGCGAGAGCCAGCCGAGCACTTCGCACAGCGCCAGGTCGGGATCGGCCACACGGATAACGGTCGTTCCCACGGCGCCGACCACGCCGCCCGGCACCAGCACGGCGCCGGCCCGCGTCGTGGCGAGCGCATCGGCGTATTTCGGATCGCCGATCCACGAGAGTGCATCGGGCTGCGCGAGTTCGAGCGTGGCGACCCGCGCGATCAGCCGCGTGTCGTCGCCGGACACCTCGGCCTTCAGCCGGCGGGCGATTTCGCGAACCGTGAGCGGCGTCACGATGGTTCTCCACATCCGCGCGGGCGCCGCGGCAGTCCGTGTGTCTTGCGATCGACGCGGCGCGTCACGGCGTCGACATCTGCGGGATCGACAGCATCGGTTTGCGCGGCTGGGCGCGATAGGCGGTGTTGAGCTTCTCAAGCACCTGCGGGCTCGCGTCGACCGCCGGCGCGCTGTAGAGCAGCTTGCGGTTGTAGATCTGCTGGCGAATCTCGTTGGGATCGACCGAGTCGGCCTGGAACTGGTCCTTGTAGAAGACGAAGTCGCAGCCTCCCTGCTGCGCCACTTCGGTCGCCGCCTGCACGATTTCGAGATAGATCTTCTTGGTCCACGCGGCGACCTCGCGCGTGATGGCGGCGTCGTTCAGGTCGAACCAGTTCTTGTACTCGATCTGCTGGCGGAGAAACTCGTTCTGCTTGCCGGCGTACATCGGGTCGGTCGGACTCATCTTGTCCAGCGCCGCGCGAAGGTCGTCAAGCCGGGCGCGGCGCGACTGGTTCTCCTGTCCGAGCCGCTCCTGTTCGCGCTTGATGTCCTCGGCGAGATCCTTCTGACGCTGATACTCGTTGAAAATCTGCACGACGTCGATCGCCACAGACTTGCCCGACGCGACGCCGCCGGTCTGTGCGCTCAGCCCGCGCGTGAGCGCGAGGACGCACACGCCGACGACGAGCCCGGCGGCGAAGGCGGTGATCCAGGTTGGTCTCATCGGACAGACTCCTCGGGGTTCAGGTGGCGCGGCGGCGCGCCGGTCTGCGGAACGCCGCGCGTCACGGCGCGATCGAGCGCATTGTCCACGACGGGAAGAGTTCGACAAGGCGCGAAAGTGATGGGCGAGTCAGCAACGGACCGGGGATGCGGCGGCCCTTTGACGTTTGGGGGCGCCGAGCCCTCCCTTTACTTCCAGGGCGGGCGCCCCGTCGTCCTTCCCGGGTTTGATGGGCTGCTGCCCACTTCAGCCGGGGTTTGGATGTCAAAGATCCGCTCCGGTGCCGAGCCGCGCGGTGTGCGACACTGCGCCCATTTGTCGGCCGTGGTCAGGTGGCGCCGGTTCGCGTGTTCGCGCGGTAGCGAGCCGCTGGGTGGCGGGCGGTGGCGAGTGCTGACGCGAAGCACGCTGCGCGGTCGTCGTCAGAACGCCAAGTCTCGTCGCCTGCGCGAATCTGTCACGGGGTGCGGAGCGGCGCGTCTTTCCGGGATGCGCGCCGCCGGGCACTCGCCAAGGCGGTCCTTTGCACTGCGTGAGCGAACACTAAATAGGCGCGGGGTTCGAGGAAGTCGAGTGCGGGGGAGGGTGGCGAGGGGTGAAAGTTGGAAAGTGGCGGCCCTTGCGCCGGCGTGGCCCGCTGTGCGTTAGCTTTGCGTATCCGCGGCCAGGTTCGCGTTGGCGTACGTGACGAAGTTCGTGACCCACGCCTGATGGTCGGCGTCGGGGCCGGGCAAATAGTCGGCCATAAGGAAGGTACCTGCCTTTCGTGTGGCACGGGCGTCCCGCCTGTGATGGAAGGACGTGTGCCCGGGTCGCTGGCCCGCTCGCGTTTCACGCCGTCCACGCCGGACGAGCGCGCCCCCGCTACCCGAGCCATCAACCGGCACGCGGGGGAAACTGGGAGGGGCATCGGCGCGCGGGGCAACCGACTTGATGACGCCGCGCGAGAATTCCGGGCGCGCCATTTCCCCGAACGGTCGTGCATTCGCCCCGAAGGGGCGCCGGAATGTAGATGGGGATGAGTGCCCGTTGCTCCGGTCGGCGATACTGCCGACTGTGGAATCAACAAACCTCATAGGAGCAACGGGCATGAACGAGTGTAACGTCTTCGTCGGGATCGACTATGCCACGGCCTTCGTCCAGGTTTGCGCACTCGACCGCGACGGCAAGCAGCTCGGAAACAAAAAGATCGAAAATGATTGCCACGCCATCGCAAACTACGTCGGTGCCTTCGGAACAAACGTCCGCGCCGCCGTCGAGGCCTGCGGCGGGACCGCCGACCAGGCCGAACAACTCCTGCAACACGACGGCTGGTCAATCGACCTCGCCCATCCCGGTTACGTCCAACGCATCAAGCAGAGCCCCGACAAAACCGACTTCAGCGATGCGCGACTGCTCGCCGACCTCGTTCGCGTCGGCTATCTGCCCAAAGTCTGGCTCGCGCCCCAATACATCCGCGAACTGCGGCGGCTCGTCCGCTATCGCCAGGACCTGGTCGATCGCCGCCGCTCGCTCAAGCAAAAGATCGGCGCACTGCTGCGCGACCTGCGAAACCAATGCGCGCTCACACCCTGGACCGTCGGATGGATCAAGTGGCTGCGCGACGTCGAGCTTCCCGGCGAGAGCCGCTGGGTCATCACTCAGCAATTGGATGAACTGGACGGGATCAACAAACGCATCGTCACCGCCCAGGAGCGGCTGCAAGAGGTA
>JBFXAM010000052.1:0-29682 GCA_050184295.1 Phycisphaerae bacterium
TGCGCGATCCGCTGCTCGGCGGATTCGATCTTGCGCTCCTTGGTCGAGAGCACATCCAGCTTCTTGTCGAGCGTGTCTTCGCGCTTCTCGAGCCGCTTCTCGGCAGTGCGGAGCTCCTCGCGCGTGGCCTGCGTCTCGCGTTCAAACCGCTCCATCGTCTCAAGGAGCTTCTTCTGCGACTCGACTTCAGCCTGCTTGACGATCTCCGCCGCGCGAACGCGTGCCGTGTTCAACTCCTGGTCAGCCAGAGCCTGTTGGGCCGCGCGCGTCGCGTGAACCTGTCGCGACCGGAGAAACCAGGCGACGCCGGCCCCGACGAGGGCGGCGGCCAGGAGGCTCACAGTGAACACGACAGGGTCGGCGACCGCCAGCGGCAGGTGCAATTGCGGTGCCATGTTTTGGAATCCGTTCGTGCAAGGGTCTGCATCCTGGAACCCGCCGCGGGGCGAGGTTCCCGGAGGGTGGGCGGGCGGTGCGGACGCGTTGAACCGCGCGGCTCAACGGTCGCGGGCGGGCCAAGGGGAGCGAGGAATCCCGCACAGGATTGACGCGGGCATCCGCTGTACCGGGGCGAGCGGGTTATGAACCGTCAGAACGGCGTGTCGCGCAGCCGCGCGGGATGATTCGTCGCCCTTACCTACAAGCGTCTGTGCCGGCACGTATCGATTGTGCGTACACGGTTATCCAAGTCTTAGCGTCGACCCAACGGGTCGGCGAAACCGCACCTCATACGACCCCGAGAGCCGGTCCGGGCGAGCGACTGCACCGAACGCCCAGTGACAACTCCAGTTACCGAAGATTATAGACGCGCGCCATGCGTGCCGCCAGTGGCGCTCACACGGTCGATTTTGCGGCCTCACGCGCGCCCCCGCGGCCGCGCTCCGTGCGAGCCGCGCGGCGTCGCGCGAACCGCTTCCGCGTGCAAACACCCTTGCGACAAGCGGAATCGGGAGATAACATCCCTCGGGCGGTCGAGTCGCCCGCCTGAGAGTGAACCATGCCCGCGCAAAACGACTTGCTGCCCGCCGCGCGCCGTTCGCCGCATCGCCATGTTGCGCAATGGGTTATCGTTGCTCTGCTGGCCGTCATCGCGGCCGGCCTCTGGCTGCGTCCGGGCGGGCTCCCGGAACTCACCGCGCTCGCCCAACCGAGTGGGGGGGCGGCAGGCGCCCGCGGCGTGTTCGCGTTCACCGGACAGCTCGATAGCAGCCGGTACGGGCTTTTCATGCTCGACGTCGACGAGGGCACGCTCTGGTGTTATGAGCTCGAATCGTCGGGCGGCGCCCGCAAGTTGCGGCTGATCGCCGCACGCTCATGGATTTACGACCGTTACCTTCAGGACTTCAACTGCGCGCCGCCCGATTTCCGGATGGTCCAGGAGCTCGTGACCCAGCAGCGCCAGAGCGCCGCACGCCGCGGTGGCGACCCCGCCGACGAGCGTGCCGCGCCCGGCACCGCCGACGAGTAGGATCGATACACAGCGCCTCGCAAAGGAAGGCACCATGGCGAAGCCGTTCTACACAATGGAAGAAGTGTGCAGCGCGCTCGGCAAGGACGCGGATGCCATCAAGAAAATGGTCCGCGACGGCGCCCTGCGCGAGTTCCGCGACGCGGGCAAGGTGTTCTTCAAGGCGGAGGACGTCGACAAGCTGACCAAGCCGGGCGGCGGCGCCAGCAGCGACACGGCCGGCATCACGCTCGAACCGGTCGAGGACGAGCTTCCCACCATCGCAGACTCCGGCGGCACGAGCATCATCGGGCTCGAAGCAGTCGATGATCGCGGCGGAAAGAAGAAGGACGACACGTCGGTGCCGGCGGGGGGGATCGGCGTTTTCGAGGACGAAGAGGTCGAGCTCGACGCCGACCCGATGGCCAAGACGCAGATCACCACCGGCGCCAGCGACGCCGTCTCGCTCGAAGGCACCGGCAGCGGATCGGGTCTGCTCGACCTGACCCGCGAAGCCGACGACACCTCGCTGGGCGCCGAACTGCTCGATGAAATCTATCCCGGCGAAGAGGAAGCCGCGGCTCCGCCGCCGCGCGCCGCTGCGCCGGTCGCGGCCGCGGCCGCTGAGCCGGAGATCGAGGAAGAGACCGAGGCCGGCGAGGTTGTGACGCCGGTCTACGTCACGGTCGGCGATCCGAGCGAAGGGCTGTTCAGCGGGCTGATGATCTCGTCGCTGGTCGTGCTCGCGATCGCCGGCACGGTCGTCGCCGGCGTGTTGCAGGGTTTCATGCCCAGCTACGCGCGACTGCTGAGCAGCAACTTCCTGCTCTTCGTGGGCGGCGTGCTCCTGCTCGCGATCATCATCACGCTCATCGGCTGGGTAGTCGGACGCCAGGGCGCGACGCGCCGCACCGCATGAGCCGTCGGGCACGCGTGCGCGCGAATGTGCAGTCCGCCTTCGACGCAGATCGTGCGCCCCGCAGGCGCCCGTGGGTACAGCAGGGTCGAAACTCGCCGCCGCGCACCGCGATCGGCTCTTCCGTGCTGCGCCGGCCCGCCGACAACATGAAATTGTGACCAGCCAACCAACGCCGATTGCCGATCTCGGGCTTGTCATCCTCGCAACCTCCGCGCTCGAGGTCGCGGTCCGGTTCTACGAGCGCGTCTTCGCTTGGCCCGTCGCGGTTCGGACGCCGCGATACGTCGAATTCTCGCTCCCGCGCGGACTGCGACTGGGAATCTACGAGCGCACCGGATTCGCGGCCAACACCGGCGTGTTGCCGCGCCCGGTGGCGGACGACGAGCTCTCGGGCGCCGAGTTGTACGTGTACGTCAGCGACGCGGGGGCGCTGGGGCGTGCCTGCATCGCGAACGGCGCGCGGCCATTGAGCCCGTGGCGGCGGCGCGACTGGGGCGATGAAGCGGCATATTTCCGTGGCCCCGACGGCACGACCCTGGTCCTGGCCCGACCCGCCGCCGGCAACGAACCCGTGGGAGAACGTCCATGAGCTCGACACCCCGTCGGCGAGTTCACCGTGTCGGCGTGCTGACCAGCGGCGGCGACTGCCCCGGCCTGAACGCCGTCATCCGCGTCGTGGTCAAGGCCGCGATCAACAAGCTCAATCTCGAAGTCATCGGCATCGAGGACGGATTTCTCGGCCTCATCCGAAACCGCATGCACGTGCTCACGCTCGACAGCGTGTCCGACATCCTGACGCGCGGCGGCACGATTCTCGGCACCAGCAACTCCGCCGACCCAAGCCGCTTCGCGGTCGGCAAGGACGCGGATGGCAAGCCCGTCTTCGAGGACGTCACGCAACGCGCCCTCGAGCACATCCGCGAGCAGGGCCTCGACGTCATCATCGCCATCGGCGGCGACGGAACCATGAGCGGCGCCGCGAAGCTGACCCGGCACGGCGTGCCGATCATCGGCGTACCCAAGACGATCGACAACGACCTGATGCACTCCGACCTCACGTTCGGCTTCACCACCGCGGTGCAGACCGCCACCGAATGTCTCGACAAGATTCACTCGACCGCGTCCAGCCATCATCGCGTGATGGTCGTCGAGCTGATGGGCCGCAACGCCGGCTGGCTCACGCTGCACGCGGGCATCGCGTCGGGCGCGGACGTCATACTCATCCCCGAGATTCCCTACGACCTCGACTCGGTCAGCGAAACGTGCCTGCAACGCTCGCGGCGCGGCAAGCGCTTCACGCTGGTTGCGGTCTCCGAGGGCGCCCGGCCCAAAGGCGGCAAGCAGACCGTCGATCGCATCGTCCACGACAGCCCCGACCCCATCCGCCTCGGCGGCGTTTCGACCGTGCTCGCCGACGACATCGCCAAGGCGACGCACCTGGAGACCCGCGCGACGATCCTCGGACACGTGCAGCGCGGCGGCACGCCGGTCGCGTTTGACCGCGTGCTCGCGACGCACTTCGGGCACAAGGCGGCTCAGCTTGTCGCGACCCAGGAGTTCAACATGGTGGTGGTGCGACAGCACGCCGAGACGACGATGGTGCCGCTCGAGTCGGTCGCCGGCCAGCAGCGGCTCGTGCCGCTCGACGATCCGCTGATCGCGATGGCGCGCGCGGTCGGGACCTGTATGGGCGACTAAGCTGCTCGCCGGCGACAGACCGATGTCATGGCCGCTGATGCTGGAACAGCGGAGCGTCGGAGTCCCGCCGCTGCGAGTCGAGGGGCGTCAGGAATCGAACTGTCAGTGTGGGGACGCCGATGCGCCCCCCGTGGACAAGAACCTCCCCGTCGATGACCGGCTGCCCATGACGCGTCGCGCCCTGAGTCTGATCCTCGCCGCCGCGGCCGCGATCCCACTCGCCCAGGCGCTCCGCACGGTTTCCGCCGAACCACGCCTCGCCGCGGCGCTCGCGCTCGCGAGCGTCGTGGCCCTCGCGCTCAGCCTCTACTCGCTCGTCCGCGAGTCCTGCGGCGTGAGTCCGTGGTTGCGGCGGCTCGGGTTCGCGATCGGCCTGATCACGTGCGGCGCGGCGGTGGGGTTGTGGTTGCTGCTGAGTCAACAGACGCTGAAGAGCGTTCCGCGCAGTGACGTCGTGCTGATCGCCCGCGTGGCCCGGGCCGCCGATGTCGTCCTTTGGCTCGCCGCCGCCCTCGCGATGAGCGCGCTCGCCACGCTTCTGCTGCCGCCGCCGGCGCGCCCCGGCGCGAGTAGTCGCCCGCCCGCACCGCCGCTATCGTAGCGCTCCCGCGCAGCCGGGCGGCGCGCCGGCGGAGCGTCGGCCGCCGTACGCCCGCGTGTGCTGGCGTGCTTGTGTCTGCTCGCGCGCGCTCGCGCCGCGCCAGGAGCCTCGGCCATGGGTGGCATTCTCTGCGAACACTGCACCGCGTTGTGCTGTCGCTACATCGCGCTGCCGATCGATACGCCCGAGACCCGCAAGGACTTCGACGACATCCGCTGGTACCTGCTGCACGAAGGCGTCCACGTCTTCGTCGAGGACGGCGACTGGTACATCACCATGCAGACCAACTGCCGCCACCTCCAGCCCGACTACCGCTGCGGCATCTACGACACGCGCCCGCAGATTTGCCGCGACTACACCACCGCAAACTGCGACTATCACTCCGGCGATTACGGCTGGGAGCAGCATTTCTCCGCCCCGGCGCATCTCGACGACTATCTGCGCCTTCACCCGCCGAAGCAGCCGCGCAAACGCCGCCGCGCGCACCGCGCACCGGCAGCCAATGGCAGATCGGTCAGCGGCGGGGCGGCGAACGGGAAGAAGCGCGCGACGGCAACCGCCGGCAGGGGGGCCAACGGCGTCACGCCGAACGGCCGCCCCCGCGCCGATCGCGCGCCCGGCGCGGCAAACACCCGCCGCGGGCGACACACGCACTCGACGCTTCGCGCCCGCCTTGGCAAGCGCCGCACGTTTCATGCTCCGCGGCGCCGCGCACCGATCGACTACGCCGCCGCGACGGTCGACACGCGCGGCGTGCCGCTGCCGGTGCTGAACCTGCCGATCGTCGGCGGAGCCCGGAAATGAAAATTCAGTCGCCGCCGGGCATGCGCGATTTCTACCCGGCCGAGATGCGCGTGCAGAACTGGCTGTTCGACGCCTGGCGGCGCGTCTCGCGCGCGTTCGGGTTCCAGGAATATGAGGGCCCGATCTTCGAGTTTCTCGAGCTCTACACGCTCAAGAGCGGCGAAGGCATCGTCGGCGACCTGTTCACCTTTCAGGATCGCGGCGACCGGCGCTTCGCGATCCGCGCCGAGATGACGCCGACGCTCGCCCGCATGGTCGCCGCCCGCGCCAACGCGCTCCCGCGGCCGATCAAATGGTTCAGCGTACCGCGCATGTGCCGCGCCGAGAGACCCCAGCGCGGCCGGCTGCGCGAGTTTTATCAATGGAACGTCGACACGCTCGGCGTCGACGATGTGCTCGCCGACGCCGAAGTGATCGCGGTCGTCGTCGCGTTCTTCCGCGCGATCGGCCTCACGCCCGCCGACGTCGTGATTCGCTTCAGCTCGCGCCCGCTGGTCGGTGCGATCCTGTCGGCGATCGGCGTCGCGCCCGAACTGCACGACGCCGCCATCCGCGTCATCGACCGCATGGAGAAGCTCAAGCCGCAGGAATTCGAAGAGAGCTGGCAGTCGGCGTGCGGCGGGGCGGTGAGCGCGGACGCGTTTCGCGCACTGCTCGGCGAGCTGACATTTGAGCGACTCGCCGCCGGCGAACGACTCGCACCTGCCGGAACATCCGCGCCGGATGCATCACGGTCGCCGGTTGGATCATCGGCAGGGGGCGCGCGTTCCGCCGCCGTCCGCCTCGCGCTGCCCGACGACGTGCTCACGCCGCTCCGCGCCCTGCGCGACCACCTGACCGCGTTCGGCGCCGCCGACTGGTGCGCGTTCGACCTGCGCGTCGTGCGCGGACTGGCGTATTACACGGGCATCGTCTTTGAGGCGTACGCCCGCGATGTACAGGTCGGCGCGCTCGCCGGCGGCGGCCGCTACGACAACCTCGTCGGGCTGCTCGACGGACCACCGATCGGCGGCGTCGGATTCGGCATGGGCGACGCCCGCATCGTCGAAGTGCTCAGCGAGTTGGGGCGCATGCCGCGGCTCGAAGAATCTCTCGACGTGTTCGTCATCGACGCCGACCCAGCGCTGTTCTCGAAGGCGCTCGAAATTGTCGGCACGCTCCGTCGCGCGGGGCTCGCCGTCGAATTCAGCTTCAAGCGTCAGCCGGTCGGCAAGCAATTCAAGCAGGCGAGCGCCCGCGGCGCGCGGTTCGCGGTGATCGTCGGCACCGAGTTGACCGACCGCGGCGAAGTGGCGCTCAAGGATATGCAGACGCAGACGCAGCGAACACTCGGCGCGGACGCGCTGGCCGCGGAGCTGTCGGCCGGCCGCCGGTAGCCCAGGTGGCGGCCCATGGGGCAATCCACGCCGCAGGCCGCGTGCCGGGCCATGCGGTTGCCGAGCCGGTAGCCCAGGCGCGACTGGAGTCAGTCACACTGTTCGCATCGTGTGGAAGGGTGGCGCGGACATCCTGCCCAAGCGATTCTGGCCTACGGGCGGGCAGGATGCCCACGTCACCCATGATGTAGCAAAGCCGGACCAAGCTACACCAGCCCGGTCGGTCGACGCCTGTTGGAGCACGAACGCATGGTGCCGAACCGCCCGCCGCGCAGTCCGGCGGGGCCGCTTGTACGGCAGGCCGGGGCGGGATCGGCGGACGGTCGCTCGCGGGCGTGCGTTACTGATAAGGTCCGATAACATATATTATGTTGCGTATTGAGCCGCGCCGCCGTCGCGGTGTGTTGCCACGGCTCTGCGAGCTGGTCGGAACGCGATCAGAACCCACCACGCCAGTGGCGGGCTGGACTTGGTGCGGCTGTCCGTATCCTCGACGCCAATTGTCGGCCAGCCGCCGCCGGAAATGCGTGTTGGGCCGACCGGCGCGGCGGCAGCCCGGCCCGCGGGCCGCAGTCGGCCCGTGGTCGGCCGAGATACCGCGACCCTACCCGGCCTTCGCCAGGTGGGCGCGCGACCGAAGCTGGCACAGGTACGACAGATTCTCATTCGCGATGTGGCGAGGCATTCGCGAAACCAAGCGTGCGGCCGGCACGCCGAGCGTTACACTCTGCCGCACATTGCGAAGCGCCGGGACATGCACGAAACGGTCGACTGCGCGGTCGCGGACGCGGTGCGACGACCGCCGCGCGCCGGCGTGCGGGGTTCTCGAAAGGCGGAAGCCGTCGCGCCACGCGGCGGGCCAGGCCGCGTGCCCGGCTCACGGCGTTCGGACACTCAGACGTCGCGCGACGCCGGCGCCGATGTGTTTCCCGCGCTCAACCGGAGCCCGGCGGCAAGGCGATGGGCGCCGGGCGCAGCGCTGCCGCACAGCCGGAGGCGCCTGGTTTTGACGTAGTCGCGCAGACAGAGGCCGCCGTGCCGAGCGCCGCAGAATCGACGCAAGCCGCCGGACTTGCCGCCGTTGAGAAGTTGCGATCCGCCCGTTTCAGGGCGTTGGAGCGGGACTCGAACCCCCGCCCCACAGGAGCCGCCGATGGACCTCTCCCGCCGCGAATTTGTGCATGCCGCAGCTGCCTCGGGCGCGGCGCTGTTTCTGGCGTCGGCGTCATCCACGCTTGGCGCCGCGGCATCGGCTTCTTCGCGGCACGCCGCGACGCAGCCAGGCACCGGTGACGACGGCGCACAAACGGACGCCGCGACGCTCCGCCGCCCTGCCGGCGACTTCAGCTTTGTGCACCTCACCGACATGCACGTCACACCCAAACGCAAGGGAGATATCGGATATGCCGCCTGCATCGAGCACGTCCGAGGCCTCGCGACGCGGGATGCAGCGGGTGAACGCCCCGCGTTCGCGCTCATGGGCGGCGATCTGGCGTTTGATGGCAACTACACGCCGAAGCGCGACTTCGAGGAGCAGATTCGCCTCTACCAGGAAGCGAGCCGCAAGCTCGGCATCCCCTACTACAACTGCATGGGCAACCACGACGCGCTCGGCTTCGGCAGCCGCCGCAAGGTGCCCGCGGACGACCCCGACATCGGCAAGAAGTTGATCATGGACCGGCTGGAGTGGGAGAAAAGCTACTACAGCTTCGGCCACGGCGGCTGGCACTTCGCGGTGCTCGATTCGATCTTTCCGATCAAGACCGCGAACGGACCGAGCTACGAGCCGCGGATCGGTGCCGAGCAGCTTGAGTGGCTGGCATACGACCTGGGCGCGGCGGGCGAACGTCCGAAAATCTGCGTCACGCACATCGCCGCGTTCTGCGCGATCGGGCAGATTAACGGCGACCGCGAAGCGAAGGCCCTCGGGCACATGACCATCAGCGATTCGAAAGCGCTGCGCGAGATCCTCGAGCGACACGACGTGAAAGCGCTGCTGCAAGGGCACAGCCACCGCATCGAGGAATACCGCTTCAACGGGGTGTGGTATCTCACCAGCCCGGCGGTGAGCGGCGCGTGGTGGGCTGGAGACTGGGTCGGATCGCCGCCGGGATACACCGTTTTTCGCTGTCACGGCGACGAATTGACGTGGCGGCACGAATTCTTCGGTTGGCAGGAGCGGTTGGAGCCGGAGGACGAGCTCGAACGGGGGAAGATCGCCGCGCACGCGAGGTTCATCGCCGAGCAGCGCGAGTTGCGGACTCGCGAACGTGCTGCACGCCGCGGATAGGCGGGCGGCGTGCCTGCGCAAGCGGCGTGCACCGCGTGGATTCTGTCGCGGGCTCGGGCGATCGGCTACGAATCCGGCGCAGGATCGGCGGCGCACCCCGCGGGGGCCGGCAGCGCCCGCGCGACGGACGCGGCCGCACGAGCGCTCCCCGAAACGTCAAATAACACGCGCGGCGAGCGGACACCCAGGCGCAAACGCGCGAGATATCGCTTGTGGCGCGCGTGAGAGATGTGTTAGATTAACACGCGTGGAGAGAGTGTCGGACCGCGCCGGGATAAGCGTGGTCCGTCTGAAGGGTAGCGCACGCGGGGCCCCCTGCGTGTTCCAACGCCGGCACGGTCGGTCGATCGCGCCGTCGCACGCACGATCTGAAGAGGAGGAGATCGGAAGATGAAACGGCTATTGGTGACAGTTCTCGCGTTGGCCGGTGCGGCGTCCGCGTCCGCCCAGATCATCATGCAGGACAACTTCGACAGCTACGCCGACCAGGCGGCGTACGACGCCGTGTGGACGCCGACCGCGGCAACGCACGTGAACGGCACGCTGAGCACGGACCAGGCGGTGAGCGCGCCAAATTCTGTGCGCACGCTGACGAATGCCGCCGGCACGCAGGGCAGCTATCGCAACCTCGGCGGCGAATACGACGGGACGGATGCCCAGCCGCTCGTCGTCTCGTTCTGGCAGTATTACATCACGGGCGGCACGCGGCACTACAACGAGGTTCGCGGCTACACCGGCGCCGGCTTCAACGACGGCTCGCTGGTTCAGCTCTACGCCGCAGGCTGGAACAACTCGGTGACGGCGCCCGGCGAAGTGTTCGCCGGCAACAAGTTCCAGGGCCGGGTCGCGTTCGGCGCCGGCACGGGCTGGGTCAATCTGAACGGCGCCGGCTCGCCGAACCGCACCGACGGCTGGCACAAGTTCACGATCGAGATTCGCACGAACGACGTGAACTTCTACGTCGATGACATTCTCAGCCGCAACTTCACGCGCGGCACGTTGTCGTCGTTCGACACGTACGTGATCGGATCGCGACTGTCGAGCGCGGAGGTCGCGACGTACACCGACGACGTGCTGGTCGAGCAGACGCCGGAGCCGACCACGCTCGCGCTGCTGGGCCTCGCCGGCGTCGCGCTGCTGCGCCGCCGATAAGACCCCGCGCGCAAGTCGCCGGGGCCGGAGCGGGTCGCGCCAGCGGCATCCGCGCCCGCTGCGGCCGTGCGCCGGGTTGCCGCGCGCGGAGGGCGAACGGAACTGCATGGGCCCTGCTCCGGATTCTGCGTCTGGGAGCGGGGCCCTTTTTTCTCATGTCGGGCGACGACGCCCGATGCTTCGGTGCGCTGAGCGGCACGTGCGCAGACCCGCGCGGGGTGCGGGCCGCAGCAACCGAAAAAAATGACGACTTCAACTGCACCAGGAGGAAACGCAATGCGACGACTGACAGCCCTGACTTGCGGGCTCGCCGCGCTTCTGCTGAGCGCTGGCAGCGCGCTCGGGCAACCGTATCCGTCCGAAGTCGTGGGCTTCAACGGCCCGCCGATCGATCTCGCCGACACGATCGGCGAGATGTTCCGTCGGCCGAGCTTCAGCGGCTCCACGACGCCGTACATCCAGCCCGCCAGCGACGCGCTGCTGCGGGCCAGCGGCAACCAGACCGAAGGCGCCGCGGGGCTTCAGGCATCGTGGCGCTGGGTCAACAACGCCGACCCCGACGCGTGGGTCCGGTTGACCACGTTCGACGGCCCCGGCCGCCCCAACCCGAGTCTCAACACCGAGGGCAAGGTCCGCTTCAAAATCCGCAACATCAGCGAAGTCGTCCGCGGCACGGTCGGCCTCTGCCTCGCCATTCGCGAGAGCGGCGTTGATGTCCCGCAGCTTCGCAACGGCGGAACCGCCGGCGGCATCGAGTGGGTCGGCGTCGGCACGACGCCCAGCGTCATCCTGCCCGGACTCGACGACACGCTGGACAGCGCGGTCAATTTGGCCAACGACGACGAAATCCGCACGATCGGCGCCGGACCGCTCCAGGCGGTTGTCGCCGGCCCCAACGGCACAATCGAAACGGCCGTGGCTGGCGACGATCAGTTGCTTTCCGGTTTCACGTACACAACGCTCGGCGAGCGCCGCCCCCTGCCCGCCATCATCCTTCCCCCGCGCGGGCTCGAGTATGTGCTCGAATTCGACTTGTCGAACGGCAACGTGCTGCTCGACGGCAGTCCGCTCGCGACCGGCTTCGCGGGTTTCACCGGCGACGGCGACCTGATGGCGCCGCTCGACCGTGGCACACTCGAGGGCGTCGCGATTACCAACGTCATCACCGGCAACCAGGCGACCACGATCCAGGTCACCTTTGACGAACTCCAGGTCGAGTCGCCTACGCCGGATCCGGCCGTCCCCCCCACCGTGGTCGCACCGATCGTCAATGGCGACACGCTCATCACCGTTCGCGACATCCAGTACAACGCGGATCGCGTGACGCTGCTGCGCGGCGGTGCGCCGATCGGGTTCCAGAACATCAGCACGACCGATCCCGTGGTTTTCGATCTGAACCTGCTCGCTGAGCCGCCGGCGGCGACCGACGAGGTCTTTACAGCCACGCAGCGGTACGGTCCGACGCAGACCACGAGCGCCGAGTCGCCGCCCGTGACGGTGATCGCCTTCCAGCCGTACTGGGGCCTGTCCTTTGTGCTTGACGAGGACGACGATGCGGGTTGCTCGCCTTCGCTGAATTTCGGCGGCTACGAGCTCGTGGGCGTGACCGGCTTCTCGACCGTCAGCGGCGCGCTCGTCCCCGCGGGCACGAACGTCGCGCCCAACAGCGCCGTCTGGCAGACAATCGACATTTCCCTCACCGATCCGAACATCGTCTCGGCGTGGCTCGGCGGCGCCAACGGCCAGCTCGACCAGTCGCCGACCGGCAACTGGGCGTTTGACACGATCTGGTTCAACATTGTGAATCCGCCGGGCATCACGGGGCCGCACGAAGTCTTCCTCGACGGCATCCAGGTGCTCGACGGCACCGATACGCCGATCGCGACGATCTATGACTTCGAGAACGGCACGCTGGTGATGAACTCGGTCCGCGGGCAGAGCAACACCGCGATCACGAGCGCCATGCTTAGCAACCTCGCGCAGTACGACGGCCGTTTTGCGCACCGGCTCCGCTGGACCTATGGCGCCGCGACCGATCGCGCGCTCGGCGTGCTGACGCGACAGGGCGCGACCTGCAGCACACGGCCGACCTTCACCGACGACGGTGTGAAGATGCGCTTCCGCGTGCTGGCCCGGGCCACCCCGGCCAACGCCCTGCCGCTGCCCGAAGTCATCGGGCCGATCATCTTCAGCAACCCCGGCGTCGGCAGCGTCATGGTCCGCAATGACGCGACCGCGTCGTCCGTGCAGCTCTTCATCAACGGCGTCGCCGCCGGACCGGCCGTTCCGCCGACCGGTACGACGACGACTTTCGGCGGGCTCACGCTCGTCGCCGGCCAGTCCATCTCCGCCAAGCAGACGATCGGCCCCGACACGAGCGACTTCGCATATCCGAAGACCGTGCTCGCCAGCCAGATTCCGCCGGGACCGCCGGTGATTGCGGTGCCGGTCGAGGCTGGTTCGGCCAGTGTTTCCGTGAACAGCATCACGAGTGACTCGCAGAGCGTTCAGATCATCGACGCCGGAAATAACGTGCTCGGGACCGTGACGACCTACAACCCGGACGGCACGGCGACGATTCCGCTCAACCGCCAACTCAACCATCTTGAGGTCATCCGCGTCCGCGCGACCAACGCGCAGGGCACCACGTTCGGACCGCAGGCGATCGAAGTCGGCATCGGCAACGGCGACGTGCTGATCTGCCTGGGCATTCGCGAGAACGCAGCCGATACGGGTGCGCTCGGATCGCAGGGCGCGAGCGCCGGCGCGATCGAGTGGGTTGGGGCCGCGTCGCAGACCAGCGGCGCGCCGGCCGGCGTCCCCTTCAGTCCCGGCGCGGGCTGGGTGACGTATGACTTCGACCCGACAACCCTGCCGATCACCGGCTTCCCCGGCACCGGCGCAGACAACGCGATCACCGGCACCACCGGCACGATCGAGCACCTCGCGATCACGGTCAACGCCTCGTCCGCCGGTCGCAGCACCGGCCTCTATGAGGTCTACGTGGATAACGTGATCAATCTCAACGCCCGCGGCGGCCCCGATTTCGTCATCGACGACTTCGAGTCCTACACCGTCGGCGCCGAGGCGCTCTTCCAGGAAGTCAACTTCTCCGGCTCCACCGCGGGCAACCTCATCTTCCCGCCGGCCACCAGCGCCGTATCGGATGAAGAGGGCAACCCCGGCAAGTCCGCGAAGCTCACGTTCTTCTTCAAGGACACCGGCGCGACGCGCTGGCTGCGCGCCACAACCTCAGGTGCGGTCAATCGCTCACGGCCGATCATCGATATCAGCCGGACGGTCCGCATGGACATCCTCATCCGTCCCGGCGCCACGTTCACGCGCGGCGACGCCAACTGCGACGGACTGGTGAACAACTTCGATATCGACCCGTTCGTGCTCGCCATCACGGACCCCGCCGCTTACGCGATGGCGTACCCGGCGTGCGATATCCGCAGTTGCGATATCGATCAGAACGGCCTGATCAACAACTTCGACATCGATCCGTTCGTCAACTGCATCCTCAGCCAGGGATGCCCGTAGTCGCAACGTTCGATCGAAGTGACGTTGAATGTCAACCCACGGCTCCGTCGCCCGACACCGTTCGTGCGGCGGAGCCGTTTTTCATCCCGGTGCGCGCAACGTGCGTCCAACGGTCGCGTGGCGGGACAGCGGCTCCGGCAACGGAGCCCTTGCACCGGGCCCGCCGGCGGCGACAATCCTCTCGAACCACCGAATCACCCGGAGCACAGAGCCATGAGCGACGCCACGCCACACATCGGCGCGATCGGCTGATCCACCCGTGCCCGCAGCCCCCCTGCTCGCGCCGCTCGCCTCCGTTCGCGAAGCCGTCGGACGCACGCCGCTCGTTCGCGCGGCGCGCTTCTCGCCCGCGCTCGGCAACGACCTGCTGATCAAGTGCGAATTCATGAATCCCGGCGGATCCGTCAAGGACCGCATCGCATTCCGCATGGTCGAGGAAGCCGAACGTCGCGGTGACCTGAAGCCCGGCGGGACGATCGTCGAAGCCACCGCCGGAAACACCGGCATGGGGCTCGCGTTGGCGGCGGCGCGTGGCGGCTATCGGCTGGTGCTCGTCATGACGACGAAAGCCAGCGTCGAGAAGATCGACCTGATGCGCGCCGTCGGCGCAGAAGTGATCGTGGTGCCCAAGGAGGCTTCCGCAGACAGCCCCGACAACTTTCAGAACAAGGCCCGCGCCGTGGCCGCCCAGCGCCGCGCGTGGCTGGTCGATCAGTTCTCGAATCCGGACAACATCGCCGCCCACTACGAAACCACCGGCCCCGAAATCTGGGAACAGACCGGCGGCCGCGTAGACGTTGTCGTTGCCGGCTGCGGCACGGGCGGCAGCCTCAGCGGAATCGCCCGCTACCTCAAGGAGCGCAAGCCCTCGGTGCGCGCCGTGCTCGCCGATCCCGAAGGCAGCGTACTGAGGAGCGTGCTGGAAACGGGACACGCAGCGGAGTTCCGCCCACACAAGATGGAGGGCATCGGCGGTGCGACGGTGCCCGCGAACGCGCAGATGGCTCTCTTCGACGCCGCGGTCAGCGTGCCGGATGCGGACTCCGTCGCCGCGGCGCTCCGCCTGCTCGCGACGGAGGGCATCTTCGCCGGCGGCTCGACCGGTTGCATCCTTGCCGCCGCCGAGGCTTACGCGAGGCGCGGGCATTTGCGGAATCAAACAGTCGTCGCACTGGCGCCGGACGGCGGCCGCTCGTATCTGAGCACCGTGTACAACGCGCAGTGGCGGCGGGAACACGCGTTCGACGCCCCGTAACCACCTGTGCGTGACAGTTTTTGGCCGGCGCGCAATTTCGCCCCCACCGGGCGACGACGTGTCGCCACGGGTGGAGCCGCGCCAGCGGCGCGACCCGTGGATCGAGAATCCGAGACGTCGCTTCCGTAAGGGGCGGAGCAAAGCGACCGGCGAACTACTCGGCTTCTCTCGACCCCTGCCGGGGCCGCAAAAATCCGCGCGACCTTGTCCACGGGTTCCGCGCCCCCTCGCGGGCCTCGCTCCACCCGTGGCGCCCCCTGGCTGCGTCGGGGCCGCCCAATCTGCCACGCGCCCCGTAACCATCGATCCCGGCGAATTCGCTTGTAATTCAGCGCCGCGAGCGGGTACTTTCCATCACGGCGCTGCCACGCCCGCCGTGCGTTCGGTTTCCGTTGCCAGACAGCCTCCCCGGAGCGCCTCGAATGAACCGTCTGACCGCGCCCCTGCCGCCGCCGGCGCAATGGTCCCGGCGACCGATCGTGCTGTTCGCGTGCGTGCTGGCGCCGCTCGCGCTCGGCGCTCCGCCCACGGCTCGCGCTGACGACGTGCTGACCGACGAACCCCTGCAACTCTGCCCCGCTGCCGAGATCTTCTTCTTCGAGGACTTCGAGCTCGCCCCAGTCGGCTGGGAAGTTGAAAACACCGCCCCGCCGACGTCGTACGATTGGCAGCTCAGCACCGCGCCGCTGCCCGGCGGCCGCCCGGGTCGCGCGTACGCAATCGCGGACGCGGCGGTCGGCGACTGCGGTGCGACCAACGAGAGCGCCCGCCACTCGCTGCTCTCGCCGCCGGTCGAAATTCCGCCGGGCGCGACGAGCGTAACGCTGGCCTTCACGCACTACGTCGCCACGCAGCCCGGCGTCGACGGCGGCGCGGTGAGCATCAGCATCGACGGTTCACCCTATTTCGCGTTGTCGCGCCGGTTCTTTCGCCAGAATCCCTACAACGCGCGCCTGCGCAGCGCCGCCGCCGGAAGCACCAATCCGCTCGCCGGTCGCGACGCGTTCAGCGGCGTCGGCGGCGGCTGGGGCGGCACGATCGTCGATCTCAGCGGACTCGTCGCCCCGGGACAGCAGGTGCGAATTCGATTCGACTTCGGCAAGGACGGGTGCGTCGGCGCCGACGGCTGGTATGTCGACGATGTCTGCCTCATTCGCTGCCCCGACTGCAACGCGGATGGCATCCTCGATCAACAGACGTTTCGATACGTCGCTGCATCGCCCACGTTCGGTCCAATTGGTGACGGCCAACCGGCCGGGTTTACGCTTCCGTTGCCGCCGCGCGCCGCCGGCGTGGTTGTCCTCTCCGCGACGGCGAGCGCCGACCTCGACGCGCCCAGCGAGCGCATCACGATCCTCGTGAACGGAACGCCGCTCGGCGTGCTGTTCGAAGCGAACGTGGAGCACTGTCCGGGCACGCCGGACCGCGAACGCTTCGGGGTCGATCCCGCCGCCTGGAACTTCCTGGTTGGCGGCGGCAACGCGACGATTGGTGTGGATGCCCAGATCAATGTCGACCCCTCGGCCTGCGACGGAGGGTCTTATCTGGCGCTGCACATTGCCTATCTCACCGACGCGCTCGACTGCAATTCCAACGACATCCCGGACGCGTGCGAGAACCCCGCCCCGGTCGTGACGCAGCCGCCCGCGGCGATCGCTGCCAATCTCGGACATCCGGCCCAATTCAGCGTCGTCGCCGAAGGCTTCGCGCCGCTCACCTATCAGTGGCGACATGAAGGTCTGCCGCTCAGCGACGACGGCCGCATCGTAGGTGCAAGCTCGCCCACGCTGTCGATCAACGCCGTCGCGACTCTGGATGCCGGGATGTACTCCGTTGCGATCCAGAACGCCTGCGGCACGACGATCAGCGACAGCGCGCCGCTGACGGTGAATTGCGCGCAGACGCTGTTCGTCGCCAAGGTGCTCCCCTTCCCCGGCGGCATCGAGGATCACTGTGGGTACAGCGCTTCCGCGCACGGCCGCCACGCGGCGTTCGGGGCGATCGGCGACGATGGCGCCGGAGCCCAGGTGGGCGCGGTTCACGTCGCCGACGAAGGGTCCGGCGATTGGTCCGGCCGCACCGCGGTTCGCCCGACCGACGGCAACACCCTTCAGCAGTTTGGCTACAGCGTCGCCATCGACGCCGACACGCTCCTCGTCGGCGCGCCCAATGACGACGATCGCGGTCCCGGCGCCGGCGCCGTCTATGTGTATCGTCTCATCGGCAGCACATGGAGCCTGGAGCAGAAGCTGTTCGGCGCGGACACCCAGGCCAACGATCAGTTCGGCGCGGCCGTCGCCCTCAGCGGCGACACCGCTCTCATCGGTGCGTATCACGACAACAATACTGGCGGGCAGTTCGCGGGCGCCGCGTACGTGTTCGACCGCACTGTCAACATCTGGACGCAGTCGCAGAAGATCCTCGCCGCCGATGCGCGCGAGTTCGACGTGTTCGGTTGGTCGGTCGCGATTGACGCCGACATCGCGGTCGTCGGCACACCCTCCGGCGACAGCGCGACCGTCGCCGATTGCGGCGCCGCGTATCTGTATCAGCGCACCGCGGGCGTGTGGGCGCCGCTCGCAAAGCGCACCGCCGCCGACGCCGCCGCGAGCGACTTCTTCGGCCGGTCGGTCGCGATCCGCGGCGACCTGATCGTGGTCGGCGCCTACGGTCACGAGGATCCCGGCGGGAACGACACGGGCGCCGCATACGTCTTGGAGCGCCAAGGCGGCGCGTGGCCGCAGACCGCTCGGCTGCGCGCGTTTGACCCGGCCGACTCCGACTGGTTCGGGTGGTCCGTCGCCATCGACAACGGCCGCGTGCTGATCGGCGCACCGCGCGACGATGTTGCGGGTTCGGAAAGCGGCTCGGCTTATGTGTACGAGAAATTCGGTGGGCAGTGGCTCCATCGCGCGCGCATCGCCCCGGGCGACCTCGCTCCGCGTGACAATTTCGGGTGGTCGGTCGCACTCCTCGGCGACATCGCGATCGGCGGCGCCATCGGCGACAACGACCGCGCCACCAGCGCCGGCAGCGCCACGCTCATCGACACGGCCGCCGCGACGCCCTCGAT
Organism: Phycisphaerae bacterium; assembly: GCA_050184295.1. Classification (GTDB taxonomy): domain Bacteria; phylum Planctomycetota; class Phycisphaerae; order UBA1845; family Fen-1342; genus JBFXAM01. The sequence continues at coordinate 18,159 of JBFXAM010000052.1, forward strand.
CATCCAGGACGCTGCCTTCGCCGCGCAGTCCTGTGCCGGATCGCCACTCACGCTGCGCACCGCCGTTCGCGCCCTGCCCGCCGCAGCCTACCAGTGGCGTAAGAACGGCGTGCCGATCGCCGGCGCGACGCTGCCTCAGCTTGCGTTCGCGGCGATCCAGCCCAGCGACACGGGCGTCTATGACGTCGTGGTGTCGAACGCGTGCGGCATGGTGACGAGCGCACCCTACGTCGTCACCGTCACTGACCGCGGCGACGCCAACTGCGACGGCGTCGTGAACAACTTCGACGTCGATGCGTTTGTTCTCGCCGAGGTTCTCGGCCGCGACGCGTGGGAGGCCGAATACACTTGCGACTACGGGTGTGCGAACGACATCGACGGCAACGGGCTCGTCAACAGCTTCGACATCGACGGCTTCGTCGAGTGCGTGGCGAATCTCGGGTGCCCGTAGGCGCGGATGCACGGCCCGAATCGCGCGCGCTGCGCGACCGCGCGAGGGGCCTGCCGGGGTCCGTTATAATCCGGTCCCGTGAACCTCTTTGCCGATGCCGAGCAGCTCGCCATCCGCCGCGTGCAGCCGCTCGCGGTGCGCATGCGTCCGCGCTCGCTCGACGAGTTCATCGGCCAGGGTGAGATCGTCGGCGAGGGCCGCCTCTTGCGGCGTCTCATTCTCGCCGACCGGCTCAGCAGTGCCGTCTTTCACGGGCCCGCCGGCTGCGGAAAAACCACGCTCGCGCAGGTCATCGCCGCTCAGACCCGCGCCCGTTTCGAGACGCTTCATGCCGCCGAAGCTTCCGTGAAGGACGTGCGCGGCGTGATCGACAGCGCCCGGGCGCGCCTTGCGGCGAGCGGGCAGCGCACGGTTCTGTTTCTCGACGAGATTCATCGCTTCAACCGCGCCCAGCAGGATGTGCTTCTCCGCGACGTCGAGGAAGGCGTCGTCGTGCTCATCGGCGCTACCACCGAGAATCCCTTTTTCTCGATCAACGGCCCCCTGCTCTCGCGCAGCCAGCTTTTCGAGTTCAAGCCGCTCGCGACCGACGAACTCGTCGCGCTCCTTCGCCGTGCGCTCGTCGATCGCGAGCGCGGGTTCGGCGAGCGCGGCGCAACCTGCGACGACGGCGCCCTGCAACTCATCGCCGAGATCGCCGAAGGCGACGCCCGCCGCGCGCTCACGGCACTGGAGATTGCGGTCGTGTCCCAGGAGGCGCTCGCGCCTGCCGGCGCGCCGCGCGTTCACGTCACACGGGCCGTCGCCGCCGAATCGCTCCAGCGCCGCCGCATCGCCTATGACCGCAGCGGCGACCAGCATTACGACATCACGTCGGCGTTCATCAAGAGCATGCGCGGCAGCGATCCCGACGCCGCCGTCTACTGGCTGGCGCGCATGATCGAGGGCGGCGAGGATCCGCGCTTTATCGCGCGCCGGGTCGCGATCTGCGCGTCGGAAGACGTCGGGAATGCGGATCCGCGTGCGCTGGTGATCGCGGCGGCTGCGGCGCAGGTCGTGGAGCTCGTCGGACTTCCGGAGTGCTCGTACGCGCTCACGCAAGCCGCGATCTACGTCGCCTGCGCGCCGAAATCGAACGCCGTCGCGAAGGCGATTGCCGCCGCCCGGAGCGATGTGGCCGACACGCCGCGCCAGGACGTGCCCCCGCACCTCCGCGACGCCAGTTACGGCGGTGCGAGCCGGCTCGGCCGTGGCACGGGCTACCTCTACCCGCACGATTACCCCGGCGGGTTCGTCGAGCAGCCGTACATGCCGGAGCCGAAGATTTATTACGAACCGACCCCGCACGGCGAAGAGGCGCGACTTGGCGAGAGGCTGCGGCGCCGCGCGGCGCCGCCGCTGCGGAAGGACGCTTCCCCGCCGCCTGGAGCGGACTGAGCGCCAGGACATCATTGTTCCTTCAGTGTCTCGCAACCGGACGCGCCGGCGCCGCCGCTAACGCACGCCGGCGGTCGCCCAGGCTTCGGCATCGAGGGTGCGAGACGCGCGCCGCGGTGTTGTCCGCGGGCCGACGAGCGAATACAGCGCCGGCAACACGAGCAGCGTCAGCAGGTTGTCCGCAATCACGCCGCCGATCACCACCAGCGCCAGCGGGCGCTGCACTTCGGCGCCGAGGCCGGTGTTCAGCGCCATCGGCACGAATCCGAGCGCTGCCACCAGCCCGGTCATGAGGATCGGCCGCAGCCGCATGAGCCGTGTTTTCTCGATCGCGTCGTCCAGTTGCAGCCCGCGCTCGACCTGCTGTCGGATCGTCGCGACGAGCACCAGCCCGTTCAATACCGACACGCCGGACACGGCGATGAACCCGACGCCCGCCGAGATCGTAAACGGCTGCCCCGTGATCCACAGCGACATCACTCCGCCAAACGCGGCCAGCGGCGCCCCGGTGAAGACCACGAGTGTGTCGACGATCGACTTCGTGCTCAGGAATAGCAGAGTGAGGATGATCGCGAGCGTGAGCGGAACGATGACCGCCAGTCGTTGGGCGGCACGAATCAGGTGTTCATACTGCCCGCCGAGCGCCAGCGCGTATCCCGGCGGAAGTGCGACGCGCTCCGCGAGCGCTCGCTGCGCCTCGGCGACGAAGCTGGCGAGATCGCGCCCGCGCACGTTGGCCTGCACCACGATGCGGCGCTTCTGCTGCTCGCGGTTGATCGTCGCGGGGCCTTCCGTTTGTCGCACCCTCGCGAGCCGCTGCAATGGAATCCGCTCGCCCGACGCCGTTGTGATCAGCGCCGTCCGTAGCGCGTCCGGATCGGTTCGAAAGCGCTCCGGCAGCCGCACCACCAGGTCGAAGCGCCGCGGATCCTGCCGGATTTCGCCCACGTGAATGCCGCCGAGCGCCTCGACCACCTCCAGCACGTGCCGCGCCGGCACGCCATGCCGCGCGATCGCGTCCTGGTCGACCTCGACCGCCAGAATCGGCAGTCCGGTGAGCTGTTCGGTGGCCACGTCCGCGCTTCCCGGGATCGATTCGAGCACGGCCTGCACTTCGCTCGCCTTGGCTCGCAACACCTCCAGGTCGTCGCCGAACAGCTTGACGCCCACGTCGCTGCGGATGCCCGCGAGCATCTCGTTCACGCGCATCTCGATCGGCTGCGTGAAAACGAGGTTTTGACCCGGAAAATCCGCCAGCTCCCGCGCCATGATCGCCGTCAGCTCCGCCTGCGACGCGCCGCGACGCCACTGCGCCTGCGGCGTGAGACGAACGAACAGGTCGGCGACTTCGAGTCCCATCGGATCGGTCGAGAGCTGCGCGGTTCCGGTGCGGCTCCAGACGTCGCGCACTTCGTCGGGGAACCGCTCGCGGATGAACTGCTCCATCCGCGTGTTGTAGCGCACCGATTCGTCGAGTGCGATCCCGGCCAACCGCACCGCGTTCAGCGCGATGTCGTGCTCATACAGTCGCGGTACGAATTCCGCGCCGAGGTGCGTGGCGCGCCACGCCCCAAAGACGAGCAGCGCGGCGCACGCCAGCAGGGTCGCCGCGCGAAACCGAAGCGCCAGGCGCAGCAGCGGGCGATACAGCCACTGCACCGCGCGCACCAGCCAGTTCTCGCGTTCGCGTACGCGCCGCGACAGCAGCAGACTCGCCAGCACCGGCGTCAGCGTGATCGAGAACACCAGCGAACTCGCCAGCGCGAACAGCACCGTCAGTGCCATGGGGCGAAACAGCTTGCCCTCCACGCCTTCGAGCAGCAGGATCGGCAGGTAGACGGACATGATGATCAGCTCGCCGAACATCGTCGGTCGGCGGACCTCCAGCGCCGCATCGCGCACGATGCTTCGCACGTCGCGCGTGTCGGACGCGATGCCCAGCCGCCGGACCGCGTTCTCGACCAGAATCACGGAGCTGTCGACCACCAGGCCGAAGTCGATCGCACCGAGGCTGAGCAGGCTCGCCGCCACGCCGAATCGGAGCATGCCGTTGAAGGCAAAGAGCATCGAGAGCGGGATGGCGAGCGCGACGAGCAACCCGGCGCGCAAGTTTCCGAGGAATGCGAACAAGACCGCGATGACGAGCAGCGCGCCTTCGAAAAGGTTCTTGCGCACGGTCGCAATCACCTGGTCGACCAGTTCCGTGCGTTCGTAGACGACGCGCACATCGACGCCCGCAGGCAGCGTCTTGCGGACTTCGTCGAGCTTGCTCTCCAGGCGCTGCGTCACGGCGTGGGCGTTTTCGCCCATCAGCAGAAAACCCAGCCCGAGCACGACTTCGCCGCGCCCGTTCGCCGTGACTGCGCCGCGCCGGATTGCGTGGCCCGCGCCCACGTCTCCGACGTCGCGCACCCGGATCGGGATGCCGTCGCGGGCCGCGACGACGATGTCCCCGATCTGTCGCTCGTCGGTCGTGAGTGCGGTGCCTTGGACGAGGTGCAGTTCGCCGGCCTGGACGATGTTGCCGCCGCCGACCGTGAGATTGTTGTGCCGCAACGCGTCGGTCAGGTCGTCGAGCGTCAGGTCATACTTCACGAGTCGGGCCGGGTCGACGCGCACTTCATACTGCAATCGCTGCCCGCCCCACGTGTTCACCTCCGCGACGCCCGCCACCGACTGAAGCACCGGCCTGATTTGCCAGTCGTGCAGCGTCGTCAGCTCCGTCAGCGAGTGCGTCTCGCTCGACACCAGGTAGTGAAAGATCTCTCCCAGTCCGGTCGAGATCGGTCCCAGCTCCGGACGCGCCACGCCCGCCGGCAGCTCCAGGGCCGCCAGCCGCTCCCCGATCATCTGCCGCGCGCGATACACGTCCACGCCGTCGGCGAAGATCGTGTTCACCTGCCCGAACCCGAACTTGGACACCGAGCGCAGCTCGCGCAACTGCGGCAGCCCCGCCAGCGCCCGCTCCACGGCCGCCGTCACCTGCTGCTCGATTTCCTCCGGCGCGAGCGCCGGCGCGACGACGTTCACCTGCACCATGCACGGCGTCGTGTCGGGAAACGCGTCAATCGGCAGGTGCGCGAGCGACCATGCACCGGTCGCCACCAGCGCGAGCGCGAGCACGATCACCAGAAAGCGGTTGTGCAGCGACCAGGTGATGACGTGTTCGAGCATCCGTTCTTCCCGCAGGCGTCGCGCGCTAGTTCTTCGCCACGTCGTCCGGGCAGCAGCCCGCGCCGATCTCGGCCTTCAGGATCTCGGTTTTCAGCAGGTAGCTGCCCTGCACGACCACCGTCTCTCCGGCGCTTACGCCGGCGCGCACGGCGTGCGACTCGCCGTCCGCCGCCGCGAGCGTCACCTGCCGCGCGTCGAATCGCGTTGCGCTCAACCGCACGAACACGACATTGCAGCAGCCGTCCCATTGCACGGCGCCCTTCGGAACGACGAGCATCGGTTGCTGCTCGCGCACCGTCACCGTCGCGGCGCCGAACATGTGCGCCCGCAGCGATCGGTCGCTGTTGTCGAAGACAGCGCGGGCCTTCAACGTGCGGGTGCGCGGATCGATCTGCGTGCTGACCCACGTGACGCGCCCGTCGCGCGGCTCGCGCGCCGGCCCGTCAAGCACCAGTGTGACCCGCTGTCCCACCGCAAGCGGCGCCGCGACGTCGGTCGCGTCAAGCGAAACCCACATCCGCGCCGTGTCCGCGACGCTGAACATCGCTCGCGACGGGTCGACCAGCTCGCCGATCACCGCCGCTCGATTCACCACGACTCCCGCAAAGGGCGCGGTCAGCGGCAACAGCGCGCTCGTGTCGCTCGTCGCGTCAATGGTGCGCACATCCTCCGGCTGCAAGCCAAGCCCCAGCAGTCGTTGAACCGCCCGCGCCTCGGCAATGCGCGCCTCCGCGAGCTTCGACTCCAGCTCGAGCACGTCGCGCGCCGTCGAGACGCCGCGATCCGCCAGACCGCGCTCGCGCTCGTAGTTCTGCTCGATCAGCCGAATCGCCGCGCGGTGCATGAGAAACTCCGCCTTCGCGCTGGCCAGCTCGGCCGAATCGACCAGCGCGAGCACTTCCCCTTCGCCGACCTGCTCGCCGAGATCCCGACGCACCTCACGCACCACGCCAGCGACCCGCGGCCGAAGCTGCGCGAATCGGCTGGCGTCATACTCGACCTCCGCGGTGCACGTTACCGTTTGCGTGATCGGGCGCTCCTCCACCGTCGCAAAGGTCAGCCCGGCACGCTGCGCGATCTCCGCCGAGGCTAACGCCACCGACGCCACGCTTGCGTGACAGTCGGGGTTCGGCGTCCGCAGGTTTCGCGGCGTACCCGGCACGGATGGCGGCGTTGCGTTTGTATGGTCGTGATCGTGCTGGGCGAGTTGGCTCGCTGCACCCGGCGTGTCGTCGCCGTGGGCGTGACCGTCGTGCGTCGCATGGGCGTCGCCACTCGAATCCCCGGCCGCGACGCCCACTGCGCTCGCCCCGGTTTTCGCGGCTGGCAGTGTCGGCTCCGACGATGCGCACGAACCGCCGCAGATCTTGCAAAGCGATTCCGGGCAGTCGTGCCCCCCGCACCAGTCGCCGGCGGCCTTGAACGCCGCGATCAGCGCGGGCCGGCACTGCCAACAAAGCGCCTCCGCCACGTCGTGTTCGCGACACGTGCCGAGCTTGTCGATCAGTGCCGGCGTGCAGAATGGGCAAGCCGCCGGCGCCAGGCCGTGCGAACATGCCGCCGCCGCGGTACTGCCGATCCACGCGCGCACCGACGATGCGCCACCGGTCAACACCCAGCTCGTGCCGCCGATTCCCAACGCCAGCGTCACCGCAATGATTACGATCGTGCGAAGCATGACTAGTGCCCTTCCCCGGGTTCGCCGGAATTACTCGGACGTCCGGATGACTCGCTCTGACCGCGGACGGAATCTCGCCGCGGCGCCGCGAGCGGCCGCCCGAGCGCCGCCTCCAACGCCGCCTGCACCACGGCGGCGTCGCGTCGCGCGTCCGCCTCGCGCGCCCGCGCCGCCAGCAACTGCCTCTGGCTCTCCAGGACGGCCGCGAACGGCGCCCTTCCGGCGCGGTAGGCATCCCGCGCAAGCAGCAGGCTCGACTCGCTGAGCGGCAGCGCCTCGTCGCGATGAAACCGCACACGCTCGATCGCCGCCTGTGCCCGTCGCGCCGCGAGCCGCACGTCCTGAATCGCGCCCCGCCGCACGGCCTCGTGATCGCGCCGCGCGGCTTCGAGCGCATAGCCCGCCTTCGCGATCTGGGCCTGGTTCTGATCAAAGACGGGCAGCTCTGCGCTCAGGGTCGGTCCGACGATCACATCCGTCGCGACGCGCTCGCGCGGGGCCAGCGACGGCAACGCGAGCGCGCCTGCGTCCGCGGACGCCGACGCCGCCTCGGCCAGCAGGTTTCGATCGTCGCGCCGCCGACGCGCCTCGCGCTCGAAGCCCACCCCGACCTCCAGACTGCGAAAGACCTGCGCACGCGCGTGGACGAGCGCGGCTTCGGCTTCGTGGATCGCGGCCGCCGCAAGCCGCACGTCCAATCGCTGTGCCACGGCCTCGCCGGCCAGCGCTTCGACGTCGAGTGTCGCGAGCGACTCTTCGACACCCGGTTCCACCAAGCGCAACGACTCCGGCGCCGCCTCGACTCCCAGCGCGCCGGCCAGCTTGTGACGCGCCTCGATCTCCGCCAGCTCCGCGTCGCGCAGCGCCAGTTCGGCGTCGAGCGCCTCGCGCCGCGCCAGGTTCACGTCGATCGCCGATCCAGCGCCCGCGGTCTGACGCGCGACGGCCAGCTCGGTGAGTTGCAGCGCCACGCGGCGGTTTTCCCGCGCGATCTCCACGCGCCGACCGGCGGTCGCGCCCTCGGCGAACGCGGCGCGCGCCTGTCCAGCAACCGCCGCGATCTCGCGCGCCGCATCGAGCAACGCGCGGTCGTGCGCCCGTGCCGCGACCCGCCGCCGCGCGGGAAGTTGCCATAGGTCGGCGAGGTTCTGAGCGATGCTCGCTTCGACATTCGCCAGCCCGCCGCCGTCGGGAAGCCGCAGCGACAGAGCGAGCGTCGGGTTTCGAAAGAGCTCCGACTGCACGAGGTCCGCGCTGCTCATGCCCAACCGCCAGAACGCGGCCTGGCAGCGGGGGTGCCCCAGCACCGCGACCCCAACGCATTTCTCCGCCGTGAGCTCGCCGCCCATCGCGTCGGCCACCCACGCCGCGGCGTCACGCGCGCCGTCGAACGCACCCTCGACACCGGTCGTGGTATGCACTTCGCGCGCGAGACGCGCCCGGTCCGCTTCGAGCCGCACCGTGGCGCATCCACCGAGGAGTGCGAGCGCGGGTAGGCACGCGCATCCGACGGCTATCCGAGTTGATCGCGCCGCGCGCATGGATCGCATCGCACGTGCTCCGTCCCATGGAATCTGCGGGCCAGCGCGGTCCGGCGCCGGTCAGAGTCCCGGGCTCGTCGCGTGTCCCTCGAGCCTTCGACGCGCGGGCCGAATGCGAGATGCGCAGGCATCGCGCCGTCGGCGGAACGCGCCATGGTTCGTCCGAGAATGTGCGCGCGGAATCAGATGCGCAGGGGAAACGTCGGGGCGGACGCGCGGCCAAGCGGCAGCGCGAACGTCGAATTGCAGCCGCGTGCGTCCGCCGCGCAATCGTCGCTCGCTGTCGCGGCATGTGCGTGACTGGCGAACGCGACCGGCAGCGCGCCGCGCACTTCCGCGGCGCTTCGCGGCGTGAGTTCGCGTGCAACGCAACAGACGCACTCGGCGCAAGGCAGGCCGATTTCGCAGCAAAAGCAGCATAGCAGCGCGGGTTCGCGCGGCTCGTCGTCGCCCGCCACAGCGTCGCCGTGGTCGTCCGGGCAGGTCGTTTCACATGCCAAAGCCGCGGGTGGCTCGCAGTCCGGCGCGCAAACACCCATCGCCCAAACGCGGCCCACAGGCCCCGTCCAGAGCAACAGGAACGCCAGCAATGTGCGCAGTCCCACTTCGGCCATCGGTTCCTGATCTTATCGACTAAACCGCCGGCGGCAACCACAATTTGCTCCCCGGGTCCGTATCCAATGGCGGTCGGTGCTCTCCGGCCGCGCCCCCCCCGCTCCGCTGCCACAACCCACCGCGCCGCTCGGCTCCGTCCTTGTTCGGCGCCGCGCCCTCGGCTATAAGGTGAAGGTGCCTGCCACGCGGCTGGCGCCGAGTTGATTGCGAGCGGCCCCAGCGAAGCGGCGCTCGCCAGGAACGCGCAATGCCGATGCAACACCTCGACACCAACGGCGACGCGATTGTCAAGCTCGCCAACGAGCTCGCGCGGGACGACGGACTCGAGTACGTCGGCACCGAGCACATCCTCCGCGCCATACTTCGACACGGCAGCGGCGTGGCCGCCGAAGTGCTGCACGACTACGGCGTCGACGAGAAGAAGGCCGCCGCCGCGATCGAGCACCTCGTGCAGCGTGCGAAGGAAGACACGTGGGTGTTCGGCCGCCTGCCGGGCTCACCGCATTTCCGCAACGTCGTCGCGCTCGCGATCGACGAAGCGACACAGATGGAATCGAAGAAAATCGGCGGCGAACACCTACTGCTGGCGCTGCTCCGCGAGCGCGACAGCACCGGACAGCTCGCGCTTGCCAAGCTGGGCGTGACGCTCACCGGCTGTCGCGAGCGCGTGCTCAAGCGGCTTGGCGCCGGCTGATTGTCGCTGTCCGTTTCCGCCCGCGCGCCGTGCGGACCGCCCCGCGCCGCTCCCCGTCCGAGACTCCGCACACGCCGTCGCCGAGACCAGCCGTGAATCCCGAGCGCGCTGCTCTCTTCGATCCACGAAACTGCGTCGCGCGCGACCTTTCATGCCTCCAATGCGGACATAACCTCCGCGGCGTTCCCGTTGCGGGACGGTGTCCCGAGTGCGGCGAACCCATCGTGCTCACGCTGCGCGGCGGGCCACTCGCGGCCGGCGACCCGCGATGGCTCAACGCCGTTCGCAACGCGGTCGCGGTGCTCCTCGTCGTGCAGTTCTGGCTCTGGCTGCCGATCGCGTGGCCGGTCTGGGCGCTCGCGGTGTGGGGCGTACTCACGCCCAACCGCGCTCAGGGGGGCGCGGGGCCGGCGCGCAGCGTGCTGCGGGGACTCGCCCTCGTCACGGGATTCGCCGGCTTCGCGTTTGCCCTTGCCGAAACCGCATCCACCGGCGGCTTTCCAACCGCAACGATCCGGTGGTTCGTGATCGCGTCGCCGCTTGTCACGCTCGCCGCCATCCTGCCGCTCACGCGCATCGGCGACCCACGCCGCCTGCGCCGCCTCGGCCGGGTCGCGCTGCTGCTGGCGCTCACCGGCGCGCTCCTCGCAGTCGGGTTGCTTGCCGGCCGCACCACGCCGCTCGCATCGTTCGTGTTCAGCCTCGGCGTCATCGGCGCAGTCGTCGTCAGCGTCAGCTTGCCGCTCATGCTCTGGACGCTTGCGTGGGTCTGGCGTCGCGTCGAGGCCGCCGAGCTTCTCTCCGCGAGCTACCGCGCGGAGCTTACTGCGTGGGGGCAGGCGCGGATTGCGGAGCGCGCGGCAGCGGCAAGCCAACCGAACGCGTGACACGCAGCCGTCCGGTTCGCAGCGACAGCCGCAGAACCAACGAGTCCACGTCCGACTCGCCGGCGCCGGGGCGCGCCAGCTCCGCCAGCGCGCTCACCCCCGCCGGTGTCAGTTCGTCGACCGGAAGCTCGCAGAAGTGTCCCGCGGCGAGCGTCGCGCCGTGGCGCGCCACCCAGTCGCGTGCGCTCTCGACGATCTGATCCGCCGCCGACTCCAGCCGCGCCCGGTGCTCCTGAGCGATCTCTAGGATCACGAGCCGGCTGATCACGATGCACAGGTAAACGATCGAGAGCATAGCCAGGAGCACGACCAGGGAGATGAAGCCGCGGGCGCGTGTGCGGCCGACCGCCGTTGTGTCGCCGCGCCGATCGTGGCGCGCCTGTGCTGTTCTCATGGTGTCGGTTCGCGCGGGTCGGTTTCGTGTTCCATTTCGCAGGTCGACCGGGGCAGCACGAACGAGAGCACGTGCGCGACGGGGTTGCGCTGGTTGCGCGCCGGCGGCGCTTCGACTGCCGACACGAGCAGCAGGTCGCCGGTCGCACCGCGTTGCAGCCCCGCCTCGAACACCAGCCGCGTCGTGTGCCACACGCCGCTCTCGCGACCGGCAACCGTGCGGACGACGCGCTCCGGCTCGAACTGATACGCGATCGCGCCGAACGCATTGGACGCCCGGATGCGCAACACGCTCGCGTCCGCGTCCCAATCCGCGTCGACGGCGCTCCACGCGTCGCGGCGCAGCGCCGCGGAAAGCTCTTGCAGCACGACCATGCGGTCGAAGTGCTGCACGCACACGCGATGCACATAGAGCGTGTCCGCGAAGAGCTTCGTGAGCAGCCAGATCGCCGCGACCGACGATGTAAGGATGATGACGAGCTCGGGGAGCATCATCGCGCGACGCGCGCGGGCGGCGATCGGTCGGGTCATGGAGCGCCCTCCAGCCGCGGAACGTACGTCGCGAGCGCCACCTCGACCCAGCGGCCGCCGCCGACCGCCTTGCGGCCGACGACCCGCACGTGATCGAAGCCTAGCCACGCACCCTCGCCGCGC
>JBFXAM010000053.1:0-29674 GCA_050184295.1 Phycisphaerae bacterium
TGCCGTTCTTCGTCACCGGCAAGGATCTGCGCCGAGCCGGGCAGTTGATCGCGTACCTGGTGGGCATGCGGCGCGACCGTCCCACCTTCTCGCGTTTCTCGATCACCGAGAAATTCGAGTATTTCGGCGTACTCTGGGGCACGTCGCTGCTGGGGCTGACGGGGTTGATGCTCTGGGGCGAGCAGATCACCTCGCACTTCCTGACCGGCCGCGCGTTCAATCTCGCGACGATCGTGCACACGTACGAGGCGTTTCTCGCCGTCATTCACGTGGGCATCCTGCACATCTACAACGTGGTGCTCAATCCGGCGGTGTTCCCGCTCTCGCTTGCCACGCTGAGCGGGCACACGCCGCTGACCAAGCTGGTCGAGGAGAACGGGGAATTCGTCGTGCAAACGGCTCGCGAGCTCGGCGTTTCCACGCAGGAGAGCATCCTTGAATAGCCCATCGCGCCCCGTCGAATCCGGCGCCCCGCGCCGCGACGCGGGCTACTGGCTCCGCCGCGCCGCGCTCAGCCTCGTCCGGCGGGCATATGCCCTCGCGCTGATCGCGCTCATCCTGTGGGTCAGCTACCTGGCGGTGCGCTATCTCGTCGTCTCACTCATCACGCCGGGCCAGACCCCGCGCCAGATCGCCGACGTCCCCAAGCGCCTCGACCCGGCGCTGCTGCTCGAACGCCGGCCGGACTGGCTCGGCCTGGCCAGCGTCGAGACCCCGCGCTCGCCGCTCGCCCGTTATCACCGCTACGACAACTGGCTCCAGGCGGACCGGTTCAACGGCTGCACGCAGAGCGGCTGCCATGCGCCCCTGCCGCACGCGAAGCGCAAGGAAGACCGCGCGTTTCTCAACCTGCACGCGACGAGCATCCACTGCGGCGTGTGTCATCTGCAAAACGCCGAATCGCCGCTGCCGCTCGTGTGGTACGACCTCGAGCGCGGGGAGGTGCGTGAGCCGCCGGCGCTGTTGCAGCTGTTTGACTGGCTCAGCCGACATGGCCCGGAGCTGGCGGCGGAGAAATTCGGCGCGCCCGAGCAGCAGCGCGTCGGGGAATTGCTGAAACAGGCCGGCGACGAAGGCGCGGCGCCGTCGCTCGCGCGGCTCGCGCAGCATGTTCGCGCCGTTCGACCGGGGAGCGGAGCGCTGCGCCAACTGATCGCGAGCGCGCGCGAGATCGTGCCGCGCGATCTTCGCGGCGCCTACGGCGCAAAGCTCGCGCTGCGTGCGCCGGGCGCGAACCGACCGCTGCTCAAGCACCCCGGAACCGACGATGCCGTCCGCCGATACTTGCAGGAAGCGCCGACCGCGACGCCGGAACGCAAGCAGGAATTGCTGGCCGCCGTACATCCGCTGCGGCGCGAGAAGCCGCTGATGTGCTCGGCGTGTCACACGCCGGAGCAAACCACGATCGCGCACACCGATCTGGGCTATCCGCCGGCGCGAATCCGCGCGCTGCATGCCCCCGCGGTGTTCCAGATGATCGAGCACATCGCGCGCGGCGAGCCGTTCTACCTGCCGGCGGTATCGCGGCCCGGCGAGCCGGCGGCCACGACGCGACCCGCGGACGGCAGCGCACCCTGACGCATTCGCCACGCCCGCCGTCGCGCGCCCAGCATTACTTCCGCAGCGCCGCGTCGACGTCGTCGAGCGCCAGTCGGGCGGCGTCGAGCAGTTGCAGCGCGAAATGCCGGTTGTGCATGCCGCCGCCGCTCTGAACCAGCCGGACATTCTCGCGTGCGTGCGCCAACTTCTGCCGCAGCGTGTCGGTCAGCGGCCGGCCCTCGGCTTCCGCCCGCGCCGCTGCGGCGGAGAGCGTCTCGAGGCGCGCTTCGGACTCGCGCACGTAGGTCGCGAGTTCGCTCTTCCACTGGTCGAAGAGCTGGATGTAGTCGTCGCTGTGACACCCGACGCAGCTCTGTTGCGTCGCGCGCAGCAACTCGTCGCCTTTCAGATCCTCGGCCGACTGCGTGTGACAGGCCCGGCAGTTGAGCCGCGAGCCGAGCATCGCGTTGGGCGTGTGCTGCGCCAGGCCGGCGCCGCCGACGCCGGTGAGCAGCGCGACCTGCTCGGTGTGGTGGTTGGGGTGGCAGTGCGTGCAGTCGTTCATCACGGGCTGGAGGAAGCCGGCGTCGCTGGCGTGCATCGGGTCGAGTAGCCCGTGCTGCATCGTGCGGTGGCAGTCGACGCAGCGGGCCCGCTGGGCGTGAACGTGTTGCTCGTGATACTTGCGCACCGTCTCGGTCGTCCGCGCGTCGAAGCCCTCCAGGAACTTCGCCTGGTCGTGGCAGCGTTCGCAGTCGCGCGCCGTCACGCGCGTGTCCCCGCGCACCACGTCGAAATGACAGCTCGCACAATCGACCTTCCGCCGCACGATGTCCTGGTGGTCCATCAGCACCGGCGAGACCACGCTCGCCGACGGCCGGTCGTGCACGAGAATCGAACGGGTCGGGGCCTCGTGGCAGCGGAGACACTCGGCCGTGCCGCGATTGAAGGCCTCGTTGGTGAAGTGGCAGGTGAAGCACGACGCGTGCTCGACTGTAATGTGGCCCGCGCCGCTCGCGTCGAACGTGTGACACGCCGCGCAGTTTAGGCCCGACAGTTGGTGCAGCCGCGTCCCGCGATGCTCGATCTCCATGCGCTTCCAGGCGTCGTCGCGCACGGCGTCCGACGCCTGCAACTCGTCGAGCGCTTTCCTGAGGGAAGCGTCGCGCTCGTGCGCCGAGACGATCGACGTTGTCGCGGCGACGATGCGCGCCAGCGCCTCCGGCGCGAGCGCTGCCCGCAGCCGCGCGTCGACCTCCGCCAGCGCCGCCGAGTTTTCCTTCAGCTTGTCGTCGATGCGCAGGTGTTTCTCGTGAAAGAAGTGCACGGTCGGGGTGCGCGTCACCTCGATCTGCTCGTCGCCCATGCGGCGCATCTCTTTTCGCGGCTCGCCGATCGTCAGCATCTTGCCCATGAATTCCATGTCGCCGTGGCAGCCCGACGTGAGGCAACTGGAGTCGGCGACGTGCGCACGAGGCCGGCCGGCGCCGTAGCGTCCGGAGAAGTAGCTGGTGACTTGCGAGAGGCCCTTGAACTTGGCCTTGATCGTGAAGCGCTCGCCGGGTGCGTAGTGGCAGTCGACGCACAGCACGCCGAATTTCCGCCCGTGGATGTCGTGGCTCCACGACGTGTAGTAGGGATCCATGACGTGACACGAGCCGCAGAACGTCGGTCGCGAGGTGTAATACTCCGCGCCGCCGACGCCCACCGCGAGGAACATCAGCCCGCCCAGCAGCACGGCGCCGGCCGTCCAGAAGACGCGGCGCCAGCTACGGCGGCGGCGCGATTCCGCGTTCGGCGGAATTGGCGGTGCGGGGGGATCGACGGGGTGAGCGTGTGACATCAGCAACCCTCGGATTGGCGGCCGCGCGCCACGCGCAAGCGCCGCGAAAGATTGAAAGCGCCCGACACCGCAACGGCGTCAACCAACGATAATATCTTAAGCTGGCATCGGCCGAGGATTCGAGCGGCGGCGCGCCGAAACCCGATGTGCACGAACGTGAAAGCAGGAGCGAGCGGGTGCGAGTTCGCGCGATCGGTGTGCCGGCGGCGTTGACGGTGTGGCTCGCGGCGTTCGCGCCCGCAGCCGCCGGGTACATTGGAAAAGTCGCGATCCTGTTCGACGGGGGAGGCGCGACGCGGCTGCGACTTCCGACCGCCGTCGCGGTCGATGCGGAGGGACGGGTCTATGTCGCGGACGGCGTACATGACCGCATCGCCGTGTTCGACGCGGACGGAACCTATCGGCGCGAAATCGACACGGTCGGCGAAAAGAAGCTCCGCGCGCCGGTCGGCGTGCGCGTCGACGCGCACGGACGCTTGTGGATCGCCGACACCGGCAACCGCCGCGTGGTCTGCCTGTCCGCCGGCGGCGACGTCACGTACGAAGTGGACATTGCCCCCGACGACGCGCCGCGCCCGCCGGATGTGACCGACGTCGCGCTCGCGCCCGATGGCGCGGCGCTCTGGCTCGCCGACAACGACAACCATCGCATCCGGTGCTACGACCTCGCCGCCGGCGCGTGGACGAGCTTCGGCCAGCGCGGCGAGTCGCTCGGGCAGCTTCAATATCCCTTTCAGCTCGCGTTCACGCCCAGCGGCGACCTCTGCGTCAGCGACGTGATCAACTCGCGCGCCCAGGTCTTCGACGCGCGCGGACTGGCCGTTGCGAGCATCGGCGAATACGGCGTGGAGGCCGGCCAGCTCTATCGACCCGGCGGGCTGGCGCTCGACGCCGACGGGCTGGTCTGGATCGCCGACAGCGTCACCGGCGCGGTGCAGGTCTTTCGCACGAACGGCGAATTCGTCGCCGTGTTGCGCGATGCCGCCGGACAGGTGCTGCGGTTCGAATCGCCGCTGGGGCTCGCGTTTGATCGCGCGGGGGCGCTCTACGTGACGGAGCTGCGCGCCGACCGCGTGCGCAAGGTCGAGATCGACCGCGCCGACCCGCCGACTCCGCCGCCCGCGGTCCGCCGCCGACCGACGATCGGCGCCGGACAGCAGGCCCGCGCGTGCACGACCTGCCACGTCGATTGGCTGCCGCCGTTCTCCGAAGGCCGCGCCAGCGAACTCATGCCGTTGCCGCAGGGCGCGCCGAACGATCCCGTGGTCGCGCGCAGTGAATCCTGCCTCTCGTGTCACGACGGCACCGTGGCCGATTCCCGCCACCGTGTTTGGGACGAGCACGGGCATCGCACCGGCGTCGCCCCGCCGCCCACCATGAAGGTGTCGCCCAACCTGCCTCTGGTCGAAGGCCGGGTGGCCTGCCGCACCTGCCACTCCGCCCACGGCGGCGGGATGGCGGACGCCGACATCAGCAAGGTCGTGCTCCTGCGCGTCAAGAACGTCGCGAGCGAGCTTTGTATCAGCTGCCATGCGGACAAGACGCGCGGCCCGCGCTTCGGCACGCACCCGACCGGGGGCATGCCCTGGCCCGTGCCGCAGGCGCTGGTCGACGCGGGCGCGAAGCTCGGCCCCAACCCGCGCGAGTTGACCTGCCAGGTCTGTCACACCCCACACGGCGCCGCGCACGATCACCTGCTCGTGATGGGCGTGTCGTCGAACCAGCTCTGCATCACGTGTCACGACCAGATGCGGCCGGGGATGTTTCGCGAGGGCGGCGAACGCGAGCACCCGCTCAGCCCGCACGTGAACGCGGAGCAGGCCCAGGCGATCGCGGACATGAACACGCGGATCGGGTCCGACGGGAAGCTCATCTGCCTGTCGTGCCACAAGCTGCACGACGGGCACGGCCAGCGCTTCATGCTCGCCGACGAGCTTCACAACGGGCAGATGTGCCTGCGCTGCCACTCGCACCGCGCCGAGATGCTCAACAGCCCGCACGACCTGCGGTTCACGTTTCCCGACGAGCGCAACCGGCTCGGCATGACCGTCACCGAGGGCGGGCCGTGCAGCGCGTGTCACCTCTTTCACCGCTTCGCGCGCGAGGCGTTTCCCACCGAACTCGACCCGCGCGGCCAATGCGTCTCGTGTCACCGCGCCGGCCAGTGCGCGGAGCGAAAGACGCTGGGCGGCGTAAACCACCCCATGCTCGCGTGCGGCGACTGTCACAATCCGCACGAGACGCGGCACGGCAGCTTTCTGACCGCCAAGCCCGAACAGCTCTGTTCCGGTTGTCACGCTGGCCAGGCCGCGCTGGTCGGCACCGCCCACGACGCGAGTCGGCACGCCGACGCGTTCTGCAATTCCGGGCGCTTCGGCGGCGATCGCTGTCTTTCGTGCCACCGCCCGCACGGCAACGAGCAGACGGGATTGTTCCGCGTGGCGCCGCTCGAAGGTGCGGGCGCGGACGGCGCGTGTCTCGCGTGCCACACCGACGCGGCGTTCGGCGCCGAGACGAGTCTCGCGGCACGCCATCCGCGCGCCCCGTTGCCCGCTGGCGCCGCCGCGTTTCTGCCCGCCGCGGATACGGACGAGGACGGCGTCGGACAGATGGGCTGCTCGACCTGTCACGATCCGCACGCGACGGTCGCGTCCGTGCGGCTCTTGCGGGCGACGGACGGGGCCAGCGCCGATGCGCTGTGTGCCACGTGTCACACGGACGTGCAACACCTGGCGCTGACCGCGCACGCGCCGGCGCGCCTCGCGGCCCACGGCTTCGATTCGGGCGCGTGCCGCCCGTGTCACGCGGTGCACGGCGACGCCGCCGCTTCGGGCGCACCGCTGTTGTGGGCGCGGGCGCTCACAGGCGCGGCGCCCGCCGACCCGACCGACACGAGTGATCGCTACTGCACGGGCTGTCACTCCGCGAGCGGCGGGGCGCCGATGCCCACGATCGCAACGCACCCGGACGTGCCATTCTTCGGCCCCGCAATGCGCGCCCCCGGTGCGCTGCCGCTCTATAACGCCGACGGCGCACTCGACCCATACGGACGAATCACCTGCCGCACCTGCCACACGCCTCACGGCCGCGCGCCCGGCGCCGATTTCGTCGCCCAGCCGGGGCGGGCGACCGCGGCGGCGTTCCTACCCGGCGTGGACAATGCACGGGCCGGGGCCGCCGCGAGCGACGAACACGCGCACGAACCGGTCAGCGCCCCGGCCGGCAATGCAACCGCGGGCGGTTCGACAGTGCGCGCGGCACGGCTGCAACTCCGCGAATTCGCCGCGCCGAATGTGTGCACGAACTGCCACGGCGCGGAGGGTCTGTGGCGGTTTCTGTACTTCCACGACGCCCAGCGGCGCACGGGGCCGATCAGCGCCGCGCGCTGACGGGCGAAGCCCACCGGCGCCACCTGGAGTTCGCACGCCCCCCGCGTGCTCAGCGCGCCGCTGCCAGGACCGCCGTCGCGGCGCGCCGCGCGACCTGCGCCGCCGCGATATTCTGCGTCGACGCGGCCTGCACGATTGCGCCGTCGATGAGCGTGACCAGTTGCGCCGCGACGTCGTCGAACGCCGTGATGCCCGCGTCGCGGACGAGCGCCGCGAGCGTCGCGACCAGCCACTCGCGGTGCGCGCGGTTCACCTCGTGCACGCCGTGCGCCGGATCGGTCAGTTCCAGTACGGCGTTCGTGAACGCGCAGCCGCGAAACGTAGGCAGCGCGAACCACTCGCCGAGCACGTCGAACACCGCGAGCACGCGCTCCACGCCGGCGTTCGGCGCCGCGCCGCTTGCGATTCCGCCGCTTTCGGTCGCACCGCTCGCGGACGCCCGCCGCGCCAGCGCCGCCGCGAACCACGCGCGAAACTGCGCCTGGCGGCGCCGCAGCACGGCCACAATCAAGTCGTCCTTCGATGGGAAATACTTGTACAGCGTCATCTTGGCGACGCCGCTCTCGGCAATCACGGTATCGACGCCGACCGCGTGGAATCCGCGGCGATAGAAGAGCTCGCTCGCCACGTCGAGCAAGCGCTCGCGCACCGCGCCCGGCGCGCGGCGCGTGCCGGGGGACGGCGATTCGCTCGATGCGGAGCCGATCATCTTCGCGACTCTCCCGGGCCGCGCACCACGCGGCGGCGCCAGTATATCGCTCAGCTCGTGTCGGCCGGCGGCGACGTCGCCCCGCCGCGCAGCGCCGCGAGCTCGCGCTCCAGCGCGTCGATGCGGCTTCGTAGCGCGGCGATCTGCTCCGCCGCTTCGCGCTCGCTGAACCGCCGCGCGATGTGCGCGGTGCAGTTCACGTCCCACGCATTCACCCGGACGACAATCGCGCGCTGCGGGCGGGCGGCGTACTCCTGGACGGTGACCGCGTCGAGCAGCGCGCGATCGTCCTCGACGACCATGGCCCGGCCCCAGATTTTCACGCGCCGCCGGTTGGCGTAGTCCATCGCGAACAGACAAACGCGGTCATTCTCAGAGAGGTTTCCGAGCGACACATACTGCCGATTGCCGGAGAAGTCGCCGAACGCGAGCGTGCGCTCGTCGCGGGTTTTCAGGAACCCCGGCGGCCCGCCGCGGTGCTGGATATATGGCTGACCGGCAGCGCTGGCGCTGGCGAGGTAGAACGAGTCGCGCGCCGCCAGGAATGCGGCGAGGTCCGGCGTCACGGTGTTCGGCCATCCCCCGGCCTCTTCGAGCTCGATGAAGCGCTGCCGGGAGCCGAGGCGCTGCTGAACGGCTTTCACCGCCGGCGAGAACGCGACGTCGGAAGTCGGCGGAGGCATGACGACTCCTTGTCCAGATGAACCGAATACGTCCGCGCGCCGGACCCACGCGTGCGCCGTCGATCCACGGCGGCGCCGCGACCGAGGGATCCACGCGCGATCGCACGCGCCCGTGCGAACGAACGTGGATCCCTCGCCGCGCTCAGAATGACCCGCGCCGGGCAACCGCGGCGGCGCGGTTGCGCCGGGCAATCGTGGGCGTCCGCTCAGTGCGACGCCGCGAGTTCGCGGGCGCGCGGAAAGTCGATCTCGGTCTGCGCAACGTTGTTGAAATAGTTCGTGAACAGGTTCAGCGCCACGGCGGCGACGATTTCTGCGATCTGCGCGTCGTTGTAACCCGCCGCGCGCGTCGCGGACAGCTCCGCATCCGTTACTTCGCCGCGCCGCTCGGCGATCGCGAGAGCGAAGCGGAGGGCGGCCTCGACTTTCGGGTCGGCCGCACGGCCCTGCCGATTCGCGATCGTCTCGTCCTCGCCGAGCCCGGCCTTCTTGCCGAGCGCGGTGTGGGCCGCGGCGCAGTAGTCGCAGTGGTTGACGCCGGCGACCGCCAGCGCGATCTGTTCGCGCAGCTTGGGCGCGAGCGACGTCTCGGCGAGGGCGCCGCTGAAAGACAGATAGGCCTTCAGCACGGCGGGGGAGTTCGCCATCGTGCGGAACATGTTCGGCACGCCGCCGAGCTTGTGTTTGACCGCGTCGAACAATTCGCGCGCGGGGCCGGTGGCGGACTCGAGGCTGACCGTCGGAAGGCGTGGCATGAAGTACTCCTTGGTTTGGAATTCGATCGACGTTCTCGCAACGCGCCACGGACCGCTCCGCAGCACAAATATACAGACTGGTCTGTACACGTTTTGGTTTCAAGTCGCGACAAAAAACCCTGAATCTGACCCCTGTAGCAGCGGGATTTGTTTATTATAGGATGTTCAGCCATCCAAATCACCCGATGCAGCCCGTGAACGTAGAGATCGCGGATCTCAGCCGACCCCGCACGAACGACCAGGACGCGCCTACGCTGGCGCGGCGGGCGAATCCCCGGTATCCTGAACCCATATCCTGACCGAACTTGATTCAGGCGCCTCGCAACTTGTTCCGCGGAGAGACCCGAACTCGTTTGGACCGCTCATCATGAACCCCTCTCGTCGTGAAGTTCTCTACGGCGGGTTCGCAGCCGCCGCATGGGGCCTCGGTTTTCGCACCAGCTTCCCGGCTTCGTTTCTACGCCCGTGCGGTCCGAGCGGCGGACTCGCGCTCGATCAGTCGGCGCCCGTCGCGGACCTGCCGGACGCGCCGACTTCAGTTCTCATCGATGGACTGCCGTTCGGCGACTGGTTCACCGGCGACGCGTTTCGCGCGCCCGGTGACTATCCGTTTCACAACGCGCCGCCTTGCTGTGCGTTTTCCGATCCTCCGGCGCCCACCGATGAGATCGACGTGGCCGTGATCGGCGGCGGTCTGTCGGGGCTGGCATGCGGCTACCTGCTGCGGCATCGCGGACCGGTGGTGTTCGAGCTGCAATCGCGGTTCGGCGGGAATGCGCGCGGCGAGCGCTGGCGCGGCACGAGCTACCCGATCGGCAGCGCCTACGTGATCACGCCGGACCGCGGGACGTTTCTCTGGCGGCTGTATCACGAACTGGGGCTGCATCACGTTCGGCGCGAAGCCTTGCCGCCCGATCCGGTGGAGATCGGCGGCGTGGTTCGAGACGACTTCTGGAGCGGCGCCGGTCGCCCGCCGGCGGAGCAGGCCGCCTTTCAGCGTTACGCCGAGGTGGTGCGTTACATGGCGAACGAGCGCTACCCGGACATCCCGCTGCCCGCCGGCGACGAGGCGCAGTGGATCATCGACCTCGACCGCAAGACGTTCCGCCAGGACATCGAAGAGCGCATGGGCGTGCCGATGCCGCCGCTGCTCGCGGCCGCAGTGCAGGCGTATTGCTACTCGTCGTTCGGCGTGGGCTTTGACGAGATCTCGGCGGCGGCAGGGTGGAACTTCCTGGCGGCGGAGGAGTTCGGGCGCTGGGTGTTTCCCGGCGGAAACGCGTACATCGTGCAGGCGCTCTGGGAGCGTGTCGGCCGGCTCGAGCGCGCCGTGCGGCCGGAGTGTCGGCCGTATCACCTGCGGGCGCAGTGCAGCGTCGTCGATGTGCGGATGCGCGGCGCCAACCGTGTGCAGGTGACGTATGTCGACGCAAGCGGCGGGTTGCGGTCGTTGACGGCGCGCTACGCGATCATCGCGTGCCCGAAGCATGTCGCGCGGCACATCCTTCACGGCATCGAGCAGCTCGACGAGCGCAAGCTTCTCGCCATGGGCCAGACGTTCACCCGCCCCTACGTCGTCGCCAATGTGCTGCTCAACGCGCCCATTCAGCGCGATTTCTACGACATGTTCCTCGTCGGCGACGAGTCGTTTCCCATGACCGAGCCCGCGGTCGCCGCGAATTCACGCCCCACCGATCTGCTCCGCGGGGACTATGCCGAGCGCGGTGCGCAATCCCGCGGTGTGCTGTCGCTGTTCTGGCCGCTGCCTTTCGGTACGGCGCGCTTTACGCTGATCCGGGATGGATCGTGGACGGACTACGCGGAACGGCTGGCGCCGCGCGTGCGACAGGCGCTGGACCTGTTAAACGTGCCCACGAGCGCCGTGCGGCAGGTGCGAATGACGCGCTGGGGACACGCGTTGCCTTTCGCGCCGCCGGGGCTGATGGCGCAGGGCTTCTACGACGAGCTGCGCCGGCCGCTCGGCGACCGCATCTATTTTGTGAATCAGGACAACTGGCTGCTGCCGGCGGTGGAAAACAGCCTGCTCGACGCCGAATCGGTGTGTGACACGATCCGCACGCGACTGCCGTGAAGGGCGCCGCGCGGCGGAGAGCTCGGCACGGTCCGTTCGATGCTGCGCGGCGACTGGGGTGCGGGCGCGCGATCGCGCGGCTCCGCGCACTCGAACGGGGGTTCCCGCGCGAGTCTGCACGACAAAGCGCCGGCCGCACGCGCGCACCACGCCGACGTCCGACCGCGGGACTCAAGTCCGGGTGATCGACGCTCGGAATCGTTATCATTCGGGACTTGCGCAAGCGTCCGGCGACGCATCCCAGGCCGCGGCGCAGCTGACCACCGGGAGACGCGGCTTGGCGCTGAACATCCTTGGCATCTCAGCCTTCGGCTACAACCCGGGCGCGGCGCTGTTGCGCGACGGCGACCTGGTCGCGTTCGCGGAAGAGGAGCGCTTCACGCGCATCAAGGCTTCCCACGGCGCGTTTCCGATCCGCAGCATCGAGTATTGCCTGCGCGCGGAACAGATCGATCTCGACGGCGTCGACGTGATCGCGATGGGCTGGGACTGCGAAAAGTACCGCGCGCACATGGCCGCGTTTTTCGCCGAGGGGGCGAAGCGCTTCGGCGACAAAGGCGACGCGACGCGGGCGTGGGAGCGAAACTGCCTGAGCGTGTACGACCCGGATCGCGTCCGGGCGCGGATCGCGGAGGCGTTCGCGGCCCGCGGGTTTCGCCAGAAGCTGCCGGAGCTGCGTTTCGTCGATCATCACTTGAGCCATGCGGCCAGTGCGTTTTTTCCGAGCGGGTTCGGGCAGGCCGCGGTCTTGACGATCGACGGCAGCGGCGAGGATCGGACAACGTGTATTTATCGCGGCGCCGGCGCGGACCTGACGCTCCTCGACCACTACCAGATTCCCGATTCGCTCGGCTGGTTCTACTCCAGCATCACACAATTCTGCGGTTTTCAGCACAACATGGACGAGGGCAAGCTGATGGGCCTGGCGCCCTACGGCAAGCCGGACGCGCGACTGTCGGACGTGATGGATCGCATCGTGAGACTCGACGCCGGCCGCTACGCGATCGACCCGATGTACACCTACTACGGCCCGCACTTCGCGGGCAGGGGTTTCGCCAGGAAGCTGGCCGACGCGCTCGGCGAGCCGCACGAGCGCGGCAGGGGAGAGCACGGCGCGTTCTACCGCGACGTGGCGTGGGCGGCGCAGGACAAGCTTGAACAGGTCGGACTCGAACTCACCCGCCAGGCGATGCAGAAGGCCGGCTCGCGCAACCTGTGCCTGGCCGGCGGCGTGGCGCTGAACTGCAAGATGAACGGCGCGATCAACCAGCGCGCGGGCGTCGACGAGTTCTTCGTTCAGCCCGTCAGCTCCGACGCGGGCACAGCGATCGGCGCTGCGTTGTGGACGCATCGTGAGCAGACCGGAGCGCGACCGGCATTCGTGCAGCAACACCTGTATTACGGCCCGGAGTTCACCGACGACCAGATCGAGCGAGCGCTGCGCGCGTGCAAGCTGCCGGTCAACCGCCGCCCGGACATCGCCCGCGACGTAGCCGATCGCATCGCGGCGGGCAAGCTCTGCTGCTGGTTTCAGGGCCGCATGGAGGCTGGGCCGCGGGCGCTCGGGCACCGCTCGATCCTGGCGAACCCGGCCGACCCCGAGATGAAGGCGAAGCTCAACGCCGAGGTGAAGCACCGGGAGATGTGGCGTCCGTTCTGCCCCTCGCTGCTGGCGGAGCGGCGCGGCGACTGGCTGATCGATTCGGATGACGCGCCCTACATGGTCGTCGCACAGCAGGCGCGGCCCGACCAGGCCCACCGCATCCCCTCCGTCGTCCACGTCGACGGCTCCGTCCGACCCCAGATGGTCCACGCTCATCTGGAGCCGCTGTTCCACCGGCTGATCGCCAACGTGGAGGCGCTCACCGGCGCCCCGATGGTCGTAAACACCTCGTTCAACGTGATGGGCGAGCCGATCATCTGTACGCCGCAAGAGGCGGTGCGCTGTTTCTACTCCACCGGACTCGATGTGCTGGGAATCGGAAGTTTTCTGCTTGAAAAACCGTAGCGCCGTGGGATGGCGCGGAGCGCGGCGGCACGCGCCGCATCGCCCACGCCGCCGCGCCGGGGGCACGCGAGAACGATGTCGACGATCCTCGAACGACTGACGGCGCAGCTGGCGTACTGGCATGCCCAGCGTGTCTATCGGCGTTTTCGGCACGCCCTGCGCGACCCGCGCGCGGCCCAGGAACGCGCGCTCGGCCGCGCGCTTGCGGTCGTCCGCGACAGCGCGTTCGGCCGCGGGCTCGCGCTCGCGCGCGTGCGGAGCGTCGACGATTTTCGCCGCGCGGTTCCGTTGCAGCGCTACGACGATCTGCGCGCGGCGATCGAGCGCGTGTGCGACGGCGACATCGGGGCGCTGCTTTCGCCGGCGCAGCGCCCGCTCATGTTCGCCACGACGAGCGGCACGACCAGCGCCGCCAAGTACATCCCCGTGACACCCGCGTTCGTCGCCGACTACCGCAGCGGCTGGAACACGTTCGGGCTGAAAATGCTCTCGGACCACCGCGGCGCCATCCTGCGCAGCATCCTCCAGAGCACGGGACGGATGAATGAGAGCCGCACCGCAAGCGGCGTGCCGTGCGGGGCGATCACGGGGCTCATGGCCCGCATGCAGAAGGGCATCGTGCGGCGCTATTACGTCGGCGGACCGGAACTCGCCGACCTCGTCGATCCGCGGGCGCGCTACTACGCGCTCATGCGGCTCGGCGTGCTCCGCGACGTCGCGTTCGCCATCACCGCCAACCCCGCGACGCTGATTCAACTGGCACGCGTCGCGGACGAGGAATCCGAGCGGCTGATTCGCGATGTCCGCGACGGCACGCTCAGCTCCGATCTCATCGCCGAGCCGCGCGTGCGAGCGGCGCTGGCGCCCCGTTTGCGGCCGAACGCGGCGCGGGCCGCCGAACTCGACGCGCTCCGGCGGCGCCACGGCGTGCTGCGCCCGCGCGACTATTGGCGCATCGAGTTTCTGGCGTGCTGGACCGGCGGCAGCCTGCGCCACTACTTGCCGCGACTGGCGGAGTGGTGGGGTGCGGCGCCCGTGCGCGACATCGGGCTGCTGGCGAGCGAGGGGCGCGTCACGATTCCCCTGGCGGACGGAACGCCCGCGGGCGTGCTCGACGTCGTGCACTCGTTTTTCGAATTCATCCCGGTGGAGCACGCGACCGCCGCGGCGCCGCCGACCCTCCTTCTCGACGAGCTTGAGCCGGGGCACGACTACGCCGTGGTGCTGTCGAACACGTCAGGGTTGCTTCGCTACCGACTGGACGACGTGGTGCACGTGCATCGCGGCGTCGAGCGCGTCCCGCAGGTCGAGTTTCTCTACCGGGCCGGCAGGGTGTCGTCGGTCGCGGGCGAGAAGCTGACGGAAAACCAGATCGTGGCGGCCATGAGCGCCGCGCAGGCGTCGCTGGGGCTCGCGGGCGTTGATTTCGTTGCGGCCCCCTGCTGGGGCGACCCACCCTTCTACCGCGTGAGCGTGTTCGGCACGGTGCCCACGGCGCTCGCCGCGGCGCTCGATCAGGCTCTGCGGAGCGCGAACGGCGAGTACGATTCGCGTCGTAAGTCGATGCGCCTAGAGGCGTTAACAGTTCGTTCCTGCCCGGTCGAAGCGCTCCAGGCAATCGACCAGCGACTTCTGGCAGAACGCCGCTCGTCGATCGAACAGTACAAGCGCCCCTGCCTGCTGACGCGCGTGGGTGCGGACGATGAGCTTCTCGCACCGCCGGCGTAAGCGGTTGTATCCTCGGATCGCCGGACCACTTCCCGCCCAACCCCATCAGGCTGCAGACTGAATTCTCAGTCGCGCGGACCAAAACCCGGAAAATTCGCGCGCTGCCAGCGATTGCTGCAAGCGGGTTCAAATTCCGATCTTATGGTTTTTCTGGTTTCTTCTTGTTAAAATGGATAAAGTCAGAAACCGGTAACGGAGTTAAAAATCTTAAAGCGGGAAAGTAAGGAAGAACGATAAACCACATGTTTCACCAGCACCGGCCGCGGCGGCGCGATCGCGAGACGCGGGCGGATAGCTTCCCCGGATCCCCGTCGAAACCCGCTAGGAGCGCGAAAGAGATGCCCACGACAGCGGCACCCAAGGACGTGCAAGCCCTCTGGCGCAAATTCCACCGCAGTCGCACCCCCGCCTCCCGCAACGCCATCGTCGAGCACTACATGCATATCGTGCAGAAACTCGCCGAGATCATGGCGCGCCGCCTCTGGCCGCGCGTGTCCGCCGAAGAGCTGGCCAGCGCCGGCTTCGACGGACTGATCGCCGCCGTCAGCTCGTTTGATCCGAACCGCGGTGTGAAGTTCGAAACCTATTGCCGCCAGCGCATCGTGGGTGCGATTCGCGACTGGCAGCGCGAGATCGATCCGCTGGGGCGCTCGGGCCGCAACTTCGAGCGCACGCTGACCCAGATCGAGGAGCGCCTCGCGGCGCAGCGCGGCCGCCCGGCGACGTCGACCGAGCTCGCCAAGCACATGGGCGTTTCGCTCGGCAAGTTCGTCCGCATGAAGAAGACGGTGCTCGCGTCGCACTCCGTTCCGCTGGAAAGCAACGTCGACCGGTCCGACGACTCACGTGCCGCGGCCCTCGTGCCTGTCGATCCCGGGCCTGGGCCCGTCCACCATACGGAGCGCGAAATGATCCGCGACTATCTCACCCGCAGCCTCAAGGAACAGGACCGCCTCATCATCACGCTCTATTACTACGAACGATTGACGATGGCCGAGATTGGCGCCGTGCTTGGCGTCAGCGAATCGCGCGTCTGTCAGCGCCATGCCGAGATCGTGGAGCAACTTCGCGAGCGTTTCGCCGATACGCCTTACGACCTGGTGGCCTGAACCCAACCGGCGCGAGCGCGCGGCGCGCCAACGCCCGCCGCCGCCCGGAACGACTCCCCCGCTCTCGCCCCTTGAAGACGACCCGGCGCTCCGTGGGCGGAACGCCGGGTCGCGCTATTCCCCCGCGCGGCGCGCCGTTCGATCCTCGCCCGGGATCGTCGTGCCGTGCGGGTCGCGCTCCGGGTTGCCGATGCTCTCGGCGAGACGCTGCCGCAGCGACGCGTCGGTGACATGCTCGAGCGCTTCGGCGGGCGCGTGCAGGTGCGACGCGGGCAACTGCACGTGCTTTTCCAGATACGTCTCCCACAGTCGGTGCGAGCGGACAAGCTCCTGCGCGGCGCGGCGGCCGCGCTCGGTCAGCCGCAGACCGTGCGGCGTGGTGGCGACGAAATGGTCGCGCCGGAGCAGGAACAGCGCGACGCGCGACAGCCGCGGGCTCGCGGCGCCCGCGCGATGCAGCAGCGCGGCGGCCGCGGCGGAACGCGCCGCCCCGATTTCTTCGAGGCGATAGAGCAGCCCGAGCAGATCTTCGCGCGCGATGCGCAGCGACAGCGCGGCGCGATGAACGAGTCGACTGATGACGCCGTGGCGCGGCGCGAGAAGAAATGCCCCGGCAAAGAGCAATCCCGCGACAACGGCCATCATGCCGGCGGTGCTCGTGCTCTCGCCCGGAAAGCCGATCCGCGACGGCAGCGTGATCGCCGCCACGTGGCCCAGCCCCGCCGAGAGCGCCGCAAGCCCGAGCGACAGCAGGATCATCACGCCGAGCCGGTCGGTGAGCAGGTGGGCGGCGGCGGGCGGGACGATGAGCATGGCGATGACGAGCACGCTGCCGACGCTTTCGAAGCAGGCGACGGTGGTGACCGCCACGAGCGTCATGAGCAGGTAGTTCATCCAGCGGGCGTTGATCCCCACGGTCGTCGCGAGCGCCGGGTCAAACGTGCTGATCTTCAGCTCCTTGTAGCACAGCGCGACGAACAGCAGATTCAGCAGCAGCACGCCGCCGACCATGAGCGCGGCGCGCGGCGTTTCGATCCCGAGGATCGCGAGCGTGTCGAGCCCGACGTATTCGATGCCGCCGTAGAGCACACAGCCGGGATCGAGATCGACGTGGTCGGCGGCGCGGACGATGAGAATGAGCCCGAGGGCGAAGAGGACGGTGAAGACGACGCCCATCGCGGCCCCGGGATCGACGCGTCCGGCGCGATGGATCCACTCGGTGAACACGGTCGTGAGCAACCCCACGAGGGCGGCGCCGGCCAGCATGGTCCAGTTGTCGCGCTCGCCGGTGAACAGAAACGCGAGCGCGAGCCCGGGCAGGACCGCGTGGCTGATCGCGTCGCCCATCATGCTCATCTGGCGCAGCAGCAGAAAGACGCCCAGCAGCGCGCAGGCCATCGCTCCGAGCGCGCCGACAACGACAATCGCGGTGTCGAGCGGCAGCCACGTCAGCGCGAGCGTCACGGGCGTCGTCATGCGTCAGGCTCCCGCGCCGCGGGCAGCGCGTGGCGGCTCGATGCGGTGCGGGCTGGCCGGCGCCGCGAGGTCGGGGTGCTCGGCGACGAGCAGCGCTTCAAGCTGCGTGATCAGGCCGGGTGCGAGCACGTGCTCGACCTCGTCGGCGTCGCGATCGACGTGGCTGGGCGCGATGTCCGCGTGCGTGATGAGATACATCTCCCAGAGGCGGTGATTTCGCGCGGCGCGCCGGGCCGCGGTCCACCCCGCGGGGGTCAACGCAAACCACCGGCCGGCGCTGCGCGATTCGACGAGCCCGCCGCGCTCCGCGCCGGCCAGAAGCCGGCGCAGCGCGACCGCGGACCACGACCGGGCCGCGAGCAGCGCCTCATACGCGACCGCGGCGCGCTCCGGGGGCGCCGCGCCGTCGGCAATGGCCGCATCGCCCGCCGCGTCGAGCTCGGTGAGCTCGTAGAGCGCGCGGAGCAGGTGCTGGCGCGCGACCTTGCGCGTCAGCCGCACGTGCTGCCGCGTCCGCGCGAGCAATCCGCCGCACGGGCCGGCGAGCAGGCTGAGCACGAATACGGCGCCCGCGCAGACGACGATGACCGCGCCCGCCGGCATGCGCGGGATCAGCGCGCTGGTCGCCGCGCCGAACAGCCCGCTCACGGCGCCGATCGCGGCGGACAGCAGCACCAGCGTCGGCAGATGAACGGTCCAGAAGCGGGCGGCGGCCGGCGGAATGATGAGCAGCGCGATCATCAGGATGAGCCCGACCGCCTGCAACCCGATGACCGTCACGCCGGTGACCAGCGCCATCATGACCAGGTCGAGCAGCGTAATCGGCCAGCCCTGCGCCGCCGCGGAGGCCGGGTCGAAGCAAAGCAGCGCGAACTCCTTGAACAGCAACAGGCACGCCCCCGCGATCACTGCCCCGGCCATCGCGATCGTCCACGCGTCCGACGCCACCATCGACGCCGTCTTGCCGTAGATGAACGATTCGAGCCCGGCGGCGTGGCCGGTGCGCATGGTCTGAACCAGCGCCAGCAGCGCGACGCCGGCGCCGAAGAACGTGCTGAGCACGATGCCGAGGGCGGCGTCCTGCTTGATGCGGCTGAAGCGCGTGATGAGCAGGACGCACGCGACGCCGGCGAGCCCGCTGAGCACGGCGCCGGCGAGCAGAATCGGCAGCGACTTGCCCGTCCCGCCGAGCGCGACCGAGAGCATGAACGCACCCGCGATGCCGGGGAGCGTCGCGTGGCTCAGCGCGTCGCCGAGCAGGGCGCGCTTGCGCAGAAGCAAGAACGCGCCGATCAGCCCGCTCGCGAAGCCCAGGCACGCGACGCCGAGCACGACGACGCGCGTGTTGTAGGCTTGCAGCGTGAGCACGCGACGCCACTCGACCCACGTCGGCCAACGGATCGACGTATCGGTGATCGAGCGTAGGCCCGCCGGCGGCGCCGACTTGCCGATCGGCGTCGACGCCGAGAGCGCCGCACCGGCCCGCGCGTGCGACCCAAACGCCGCGCTCACCAGCAGCACCGACACCCACCACGCGTTACGCATCCCGGCCTCGGCGTGCCATCGCGTTGGCGGCCTCGTCGAGCAGCGTGAGCCGCCCGCCGTAGGTCTTCCGCAGATTCTCGTTGGTGAAGACGTCCGCAACGGGGCCGTGCGCGACGATGCGCATGTTGATGAGCATGACTTGGTCGAAGTACTCCGGGACGGTTTGCAGGTCGTGATGCACGGCGATCACGGTTTTGCCCGCGCTGCGCAGATCCTGGAGCAATTGCACGATCGCCTTCTCGGTCGCGGCGTCGACGCCGGCAAAGGGCTCGTCCATGAGGTAGATGCGGGCGTCCTGGGCCAGCGCCCGCGCGAGAAAGACGCGCTGCTGCTGACCGCCGGAGAGCTGACTGATCTGCCGTTTCGCGTACGCCGCCATCCCGACGCGCTCGAGCGCATGCAGCGCGACTTCGCGGTGACGGCGCGTGACCGGGCGGAACCAGCCGATCCGCCCGTAGCGCCCCATCGTCACCACGTCGAGCGCGTGGACCGGAAAGTCCCAGTCGACGCTCTCGCGCTGCGGCACATACGCAACCAGCGCACGCTGCGCGCGGTAGGACCGGCCGTAGATCATCACCCGCCCCGACGCCTTCGGCACGAGATCGAGCACCGCCTTCAGCAGCGTGCTCTTGCCGGCGCCGTTCGGCCCCACGATGCCGATCAGCTTGCCCTCCGGGGCGTCGTAGTCCACGTCCCACAACACCGGCTTGCGGTGA
Organism: Phycisphaerae bacterium; assembly: GCA_050184295.1. Lineage (GTDB taxonomy): Bacteria > Planctomycetota > Phycisphaerae > UBA1845 > Fen-1342 > JBFXAM01. The sequence goes on from JBFXAM010000053.1 coordinate 19,593, forward strand.
TACGCGACCGTCACGTCGTGGATCGACAGCGGACAGGTCGCCGCGTGCTCCGAGCCGGTCGCGACCGGCTGCACGCTCTCCGGCGCCGGCCACGGCGGCGGCTGCGCCGCCTCACCCGCGGCGCGGCCGGCCGGCGCGCGTTCCAGTGCTTCGCGATCAAACGCCCGCACGTCGCTCACTCCTTCACACTCAGCTTGCCCTGCATGCCGCGCGGCGGCGCCTGTCCGCCGAGCGCCCGGGCGATGGTGGTGGCGTTGTGGTCGAGCATGCCGACATAGGTGCCTTCGTAGGTGTCGGGCGCGCCCATCGCGTCGCTGAAGAGGCTGCCGCCGATGCGCACGTCGCGTCCGCGGGACTTGGCCCCTTCGATGAGCGCGCGGACGTTCTTGTCGGCGACGCTGGTCTCGACGAAAACGGCCCGCACGTCGTTCTTGACGATCGCGTCCACGAGCCGGTTGATGTCCTGAAGCCCGGCCTCGGACTCGGTCGAGATGCCCTGGACCCCGAGCACGCGGATGCCGTAGGCGCGGCCGAAATAGTTGAACGCGTCGTGCGCCGTGATGAGTACGCGCTGCTTCTCGGGGATCGATGCGATCACCCGCTTCACATACGCGTCGAGGTGCTCGAGCTCGGCGCGGAGCTGCGCGGCGTTCGCTTCGTAGTCGGCAGCGCCGGCGGGGTCGTATTCGCGGAGCGCCTGCCCGACGACGTCGACCGCTTTGCTCCACAGCGCGACGTCCATCCAGACGTGCGGGTCGAAGTGCCCCGCGAACTCCGGCGGCTCGAGCAGCAGCTTCTCGTCGAGTCGCTCGGTGACGGCGTACACCGGCTTGCCGGTTCGGGCCACCTTCACCAGCGCGTCGGCCATTTTTCCTTCGAGCATCAGCCCGCTGTAGAAGATGACGTCGGCGGATTGCAGCACGGCGATGTCGCTGCGCGTCGGCTTGTACAGGTGCGGATCGACGCCCGAGCCGACGATGCCGGTGACGCGGGCCCGGTCGCCGGCAACGTGCTTGACGATGTCGGTCACCATGCCGACCGTGCAGGCGACGGCGTAGGGTGTGCGGTCTGGCTCGGCGACGGCGCGCGGCGCAATCAGCGCGATGCACGCCAGCCCACCGAGGAGCGCGACCGATGGGCGGGTGAGCGCAGCACCGGATCGGACGCTGTCTGAACATCGGCTGGACCGAACCGCCGCCTCGTGATGCTGCGCTACACCCATGCGTGGCTCCGATCGCGAGTGCGCAACCCGCCGGCGTCCGATCGACGCGCAGGGACTCACCGGCGGCTGTCGCTCCCGCTGCAAATTGTACCCATGGCTACAATCGGAGGCAAGCCCGCGGGCCGCGCCACCGCCGGAACCGCTGAAATCCGGCAGGCCTTAGCGCAACACCCGGCGACGCATCAGCCAGCCCGCGCCGACGACGGACGCCGCAAGCATGGCGACGAGCAGCGCGAAGACGAACGCCCACGCGGCGAGTTGAAGCGTCGAGCCGACGGGCATGGGGCCGAGCAGCCAATCGAGACGGGTGAAGACCTGGACGGCCTGCGGGTCGCGTCCGCGGGCGTCGATGACGTGCTTCCCGGCGCCGCCGCCGGCGCGGACGTAGTAGCCCACGGCGCCGCCGCCCTGCGCGACGACGCCGATCGCGCCGCCGCCGGTCGCGATGCCGCCGACGGCGCCGCCGCCGAGCGCCAGCCCGCCGAGCGCGCCGCCGCCGACCGCGAGCAGGCCAGCGCCGAAGCCCCCCAGGCCGACGACGCCCAGCCCGGCGCCGCCCGCCAGCGCGATCACGCCGACTGCCGTCGCGTTGCCGATCGCCACCACGCCCACCGCCGCGTCGCCGATCGCGACGATGCCGCGGGCCCGCCCGATCCGCTCATCGCCGTGCGGCCCAAACGCGAGATGCACGAGCGGCAGCCCCCACACATCCGCGTCGCTGCGCCAGCGGCGCCCCGCCGCCCACCCGCCGCCGCGCGTCAGTACTTCGACCAGCGCCCGACCGCACTCGGGGCACTTGCTTGACTCGGTGAGTCCGGTGAGCGTGTAGCCGCAGTTGGAGCAGAACGGTTCGCCCGCGGGACGCGTGTTCATGGTTGAATAGTGTAGTACGGCGCGCGGATTCGCGCGAAAGGTGACGAAGTCCGACACCGCCCGCCGCATTGCACCGGGCCGCACCCGCTGCCGGCGGTCGCGGCGCCGCCGGGTCGTCGGCTCTCCATCGCGCGGCCGGGCTGCGTTCGCCCGCCGTCACGCTCCCGGCAGGTCGGGCATGTCGCCGTGCGCGTCCGGGCCGAAGTAGCGTAATGTCACGAGCGGCTCATGTTGGCTCGTATTGACGAACTCGACGCCCGCGCGCGCCCGCGGCGCCGCGACGAATACCTCGTCCGCCGTCAGCTGTCCGAAGCGGATGAGCGTCGGCGCTTCGAGCGGCAGGCGCGCGCCGGCGCTTCCCGGGGCGCCGATCGTGCCGACGCCTTGCGTGACGACGAGCCCGTAGCAGCCGCTGTCGCGAACGACCGTGCTGCGCCCCGGCTCGATCGTGAGTTCCTTGGCGCTGAAGAGCTGCCGCAATTCGTGCCGCTCCGGCGCGCCGCCAGCCGGGCGGCACGCAATCCGTCCGTACACGACCCAGCGGTCCACGAAATGCACCTCCGCGCCGCCGGCGGCAATCCTCGGCGAGAGGTAATGACAGCGACGAAACGCGGGATCGGCGTTCGCGGGCAGATCGATCAGGTCGACCAGAAAGTCAAGATCACGTTGGCGGTCCGGGGGCACATCCTTGACCAGCAGCTCCCACGGCACGAAGCGGTCTTCGACGAAGTTCTGAAACATCGCGAACACGTCGCTCGCCCATTGCGGCTCGAAGGTCAGCAGCGAGCCCGGCGCGTGCAGGATGCGCGGGCCGATCAGCCACCCGGTGCCCGGCGTAAGCCGATACGCACGCGACAGATCGAGGATGCCGTTGTCGGGTTCGTCCCAGCGTTCCAGGCAGCGGCGCAAGTCGTCGCGCGACACGCCCGGCTCAAGACCCATGAATGTGTAGGGGAACCGGCCCGGCGTGGGGTTGAGCTGCGGCGGGAAGTAGTACGCCTCGGGCTTGCCCTCGCGCCCCACCAGGGCGGCGAGCGCGTCGTCCTGATGCAGGTGGTGCGGGATCGGGCCGAGATTGTCGAAAAACTTGGCGAACACCGGCCAGCGCCCGTAACGCCGCCAGAGATCCTCGCCGAGCAGCGCGGCGCCGAGCTGTGCGACAGCGGCGCGGAGCGTACCGCGAGCGCCGTCGTAGACGAAATCGCTGAGCCCCTCGTCCGGCGGTGCGCCGGGATTGTCGGCGGCCACGCACGACGCGAGCCAACGCTCGTCGATGCCGCCGCGCTCGGCGCCCAGCGTGTACAGATCCTGCTCGGCGAGCTTCAGTCGTCGGCCGGGTTGCAGGAAGGCCCGCGGCACCCACGCGGGCGCGAGTCGCAGGATGCCTTCGCCCGCGTCGAGCGCTGCACGAGCGAACGCCTCGGATTCGTTCCGTTTCATGCTCACTCCGCCGTGCAGAGGCGCGCAAGTCAGCGCGTCGCTGCGTCAGTCCGCACGTGCACCCATCCGAACCCGCCGCGCCGAGCGGCGGGCCGCGCCCCGTGCCTGGTACACGGGGTTCTGAAGCGCCGCCGCGCCGCGTATCATCGTCGCCGCATGTCCGATCCGCGCGCCAGCTTCGCGCTCGAAGGCGAACGTCTCGCCGAGCAGTTTCTCCGCGCCCGGGGGCTGCGGGTCGCAGCGCGGCGGTTTTCCACGCCGGTCGGCGAGCTCGATCTGGTGATGCGGGCCGGCCGCACGATCGTCTTTGTCGAGGTGAAGACGCGACGCGATCGGCGGCTCGCCGACCCGCACGACGCCGTGACGCCCGCCAAGCAGCGCCGGCTGTTGCGGGCGGCGGCGTGGTATCTGCATTTCAACAAGCTCGAGAACCGCCCGTGTCGCTTCGACATCGTGTCGATCGTGCTGCCGTCGGACGAGCCGCCCGAGATCGAGCATTTCGAGGACGCGTTCCGTCCGGTGCGGTAGTCTCGTGTTTCAACGTCACGACGGCGCGACGAACACGCGACGTGCGCGCCCGTCGCGCCGGCAGCCGCGAACCGACGCGCAGGCGAGAAGCCGCGCCGGCGCAAACTCCTCACCGACATCGCACGGACGCGCCGCTAACCGACCGGCGCGCCGGCGTCGCGTTTGCCCAGAATCACCACCCCCATCGTCCCGAAGCGCCGCTCGTCGACCACCTCCAGCCGGCGCAGCTCGTTCCGCGGCGGCTCGTACCGTGTGGAGTGTCGATAGACCAGCAGCCCGTCCGCCGCAAGCCTCGTCGCGACACTGTCAAGCAGATCCGCGATCCGCAGCGGGTCGGCGCCGTCGCGGTAAGGCGGATCGGCAAAAATGAGCCCGCACGCGGGGCCCGCGTCCTCGACGAAGCGCAGCGTCCACGCGTTCGCGACGACGATCCGCGCCGCGGCGTCGCGCAGCAGGGCGACATTCGCCCGCAGTGCCACCAGCGAGCGCTTGTCGCGCTCCACGAACGTGCACCCCGCCGCCCCGCGCGACAGGCTCTCGATGCCGAGCGCGCCGCTGCCGGCGAACAGATCGAGCACCTCGAACGCGGGCAGCTCCGCGAGCGTGCCAAAGCGATGCCCCAGCACGCTGAAAAGCGACTCCTTCACGCGGTCCGTGATCGGACGCGTTTGGTCGCCTGCGGGCGCCGCGAGCCTGCGGCCGCGAAATCGTCCGGCGATCACGCGCATCGTGGGCGCGATTCTACCGCCGCGCGGCGCCGATGGACGCGTGCGCTCCCGGCGGGGGACCCGAGCGAATGCCGCCCGGCGATTCGACGGGCCGCGCGTGCCGCATTCGGCTGGTTCATTCCTGCATCACCGTCCCGATGCATACGGCGCGTCGCGCGTCGCGAGAAGGTAAAAGAAAAACGCCGCGCCCAGGATGTTCGTGATGATGCCGACCGGCGGCTCGTACGCGGAAATGCCGCGCGCGACGGCGTCGCACGCCGCCAGAAACCCCGCGCCGACGATCGCGGAGCCGACCAGCAGCGGCAGGGCGCGTTCGCCGACAAGCACGCGCGTGATGTGCGGCACGATCAGTCCAACGAAGCCGATCGGCCCGCAGTTCGCGACGATGACGGCAACGAGCAGGCCCACCAGCGCGAACGAGCTCCACACGACGCGCTGCACCGCGACGCCGCGCGACGCCGCCAACTGGTCTCCCAGCGCGAGCAGGTCGATGGCGCGGTGCTGATAGAGCGCGAAGACCGCGACGGGCACGAGGGCGACTGCGACTTCCGCGAGCGCGCCCGGACGCAGTGTCGCAAGCGAACCCATCGTCCACGTAATGATCTCGTTGGTGATCGGACGATGCGCAAGAAACGCGACGAGGAACACACCCGCGGACGACATGTAGGAGATGCACACGCCCGCCAGCAGCAGGTGGGTCAGGTCCTGTCCGCCGCGCAGACGCGACATCAGAAAACAGAGCACCAGGGCGGTGCTTGCGCCCGCGAACGCGAGCAGCGCGAGCTTCGGGATCGCGAGCGAAGCGCCCAGCAGCGGACCGAGCGTCCACAATCCGCCGATGCCCGACAGAAACCCGATCGCGGCCCCGAGCGCCGCGCCGGCGTCGATGCCCAGCGTGTAAGGCGTCGCGAGCGGATTGCGAAAGAGGGCCTGGAAGACCACTCCGCCGATCGACAGCCCCGCCCCCACCAGTCCGGCCAGCAGTGTGCGCGGCACGCGGATCGACCAGAAGATGCGACTCGGCTCGGGGCCGACGATGTCGCTCCAGCCGATGCGCACGGGGCCGGCGAGCGTGCTGGCCGCGAGCACGAGCGTCGCGCCGAGTGCGAGCGCGAGCAGCCGCCCGACGGTGCGCTGCGAGCCGACGGCGCTCATGGTTCGCGCGGGGTCTTCTCGTCGAGATCGACCTCGTAGAAAAAGGTCGCGACGATCTGGGCCGTGTCCTTGGCGAGCTTGGCGGATTCCTCGTCGAGCACGCGCTGGCTGTCCGCGGCCTTGGTGTCGCGCGAACACGCGACCGGGCGCACCTCTGCGCCGCTGGCCGGCCAGAGCCGGGCCTTGTCCGCCGGCTGGTTCACGCCGATCACCTTCGCCCGCAGCCGCACGCGCGGTTCGAGCACCGGGTGATCGGGACGCTCGCGGAAGCGCAGCTCGTCGACGTAGAGGTTGAGCACTTCCTCGGCGTTGAGTTCGCGTCCGATGCGCTGCAGGCTCCATGACTCGAATTCGGGGTGGTCGCGGCGCAGGTCGTCCAGCTCGCGCAGCGGGATCACCTGCGTCTTGACCTTGCGCTCCTCGAACACCTTGACAAGCGTTTCATGCAGGGTGCGCTCGAAGATCGGGCTTTCCTCGACCGCGGGCGCGCGATCGACCACGATCGCGAGCCGCTGCTGCGTCAGCGTGTGCTCGGGCTTCTGCATCCGTCGCGGACCGAGGTAATAGGCGGCGGCGCCGATCCAGTTGCAGCCGACGACAAGCGTCGCGGCGCAAGCGAGCAGCCACAGCCAGCGCGTGCGCGGCGCACCGAGCTGCGCCCGCCACACGCCGCAGCCGGCAGCGTCAGCTCTTCTTGACCTTGATCTTGTGCTCGTGGAACTTGCGGGCGACATCGCTGGCGAACGCCTCCATCGTCGCGCGACGGACCTGATCGTCGCTGACGCCGAACTGGCCGACCGAGTCCTCGGGAAACACGGTATCGACGGTTGTGCGATAGAGCGGTGCGTCGCGCTGCTCATCCGCGCCGTAGACCTTCACCGCCGCCGAGATTCGGCCGCGCAGCAGGTGCGGGCTGTCGGGCTCGCGCGTCGAATACTGCGACAGCTCGACGAGCAGCACGCGGTCGGCCTTGAAGCGCGCCGCCAGCGCGCCCGGCGAGCCGCGCTCCCACTCGGGATTGCGCTTCTGATGCTCCACGATCTGCCGCGCGGGCACAAACGTCGTGCCTTTCAGGCTCGCCTCCAGCGCGGCGCGGACGTGTTCGGCGATCTCCAGTTGGACGAACGGATATTCGAAGCGCGTGTCCATCTCGGCCCAGACCGCGACGGCGATCTTCTTGCCGCCCAGATCGGCGTACTCCGCCGCGACGGTCTTGGTCGGCTCCTCGCCCCACATGAGAAACGGGAGCGCCATTAGCCGACAGCCGGCGAGCAGCGCGAGCGCGGCGCCCAGCGCGGCGAGCGTCGCGGCCCGGGTCGCGCGGCGCGGGATGAGTCGGGAGAGCAGCATGGGTGTCGCTCGGTGCATGGTGTCGCCGGCCCCAGACGATAGCGGCCGACGAACGGTTTGCACAGGCGCCGTTGGGGCGCGGCGCGCGCATCGTCTATAGTCGCGGTTGTGTCCGAAGCCGACTCGTCGCCACGCACGTCCGCCGTCGGCGTCGCGCCCGGCGCGGCCCGCGCTGCACGGGCGCCGCGTGTGGCGGCGGCGTGCGTGGCGGTGCTGTTCGTCGGGCTCGGGGTGAACGTGCATTACCGCGCGGCGGTCAGCGCGCAACTCCGGAGCGACTTTCTGGTTTTTCACGCTGCCGGTCGCGCCGTGCTCGCGGGCGAAGACCCGTACGCCGTCCGCCACCCGCGCGGCTGGGGGTTCTTCTACCCGCCGACCATGGCGGCCTTGATGACGCCGTTCGCGCTGTTGCCGGCCGGGCAAGCGGCGGTCGCGTGGTATGCCGTCAGTGTGTTCGCGCTGCTCTGGAGCGCGCGCCGCGTGCACCAACTGGTGCGCGCGGCGATCGGCGGCCCGGCCGGCTGGGTCGTGCTGCTCGCGTTTCTCGCCAACTTCGGGCCGATCGTATCGGGGCTCCAGCGCGGCCAAATCAGCGTGGTGCTGTTCGCGCTCGGCGTCGAGGCGATCTGGCACTACGCAGCCGGTCGGCGGCGCGCCGCGGGCGTCTGGGTTGCGCTGGGCGCAGCGTTGAAGGTGTATCCCTTGCTCCTGCTGCTCGTGCCGCTCGTGCGGCGCGACGGGCGCACCGTGCTGGGATTTGCGGCGGCGCTCGTACTGTTGGCAACGCTGCCGCCGGCGATCGCGATGGGACCGGCGCGCGCATGGGACGCGACGCGGACGTGGACGCGCACGGTGCTGCTGCCCTTCGCCGGCGCGGGCGCGGCGCAAGGGCCCGACGCGTTCGAATCCATCGATCTGCTCAGCCCGTCGAACCAGAGCGCGTACGCGGTCGCGGGGCGCTGGCTCTGTCGCGCGGCGACGACGCCGGACGATCCGCCGATTGCGGTTGCGGACCTGCCGCTTTCCGTCGCGCGTTCGATCGCAGCACTGGCCGCGGTAGCCGTCGTCGTCCTGCTCGCCGCGGCGGCGTGGCGGCAACCGGACACCGCGCCGGGCGCTCGCCCGGGGAGATCGGCGCGCGACCTCGCACTCTGGTCGCTCGTGCTTCTGGCCGCCTGCGTATTGCCGCGGGTCGGCTGGCAGCACTACTTCGTCCCGCTCAGCCTCGCGCACAGCTTGATCGGCGCAGCGATTCTGCGCGCTCCCGGCGGCAGCACGCGAACAGCGCTCATCGCCGGGCAAGCGCTGGCACTGGCGGCAAACTGGCTGCACTTCGCGAGCTACACCGCCCGCGCCGGCGGCGCGTTGCTGGCGGCGACGCTCGTCGCCGCGGTGACCGTGCAAATCGCCGCGCGAGTGCTAGATCGTAATCCATGAGTGCGGAGCGCACCGTTGGGCCGCGGGCTTCAGCCCGCGCGGATGTTCGTGGCGTGGTGCGCCGCGTAATCAAGAATCGCGCTCTCGGACGCGCTGCCGATCGCGCCGCCGGCAGCGCGCATGCCGCCGCGACAAGCAGCGGGCCTGACGCGTGAGCGGTGCCCGGCGATCGGAGTTTGGACCTGCAGCTTGACGCGGACTGCTTCCGATCCCCAGGCCGCGTGGGTTGTGGGTCAGTTTGATCCGGGTGGTCCGGGCGTCTCGCCCGTTCATGCGACGGACACGGGCGAGTCGCCCGTACCACCCGTTCGAATTCACCTTTGCACGAAACTGACCCACTGCCGCCGCGTGGGTCCGGTTTGCCGGGCCGCAGCATGCCGCTACAATGGCCGGCCTTTGATCTGGCGTGGTCTCGGGGTATCGGCAGAAGGCGGTCGCATGGGCAAGACGGCTCGGTTTTTCCCCATCCTGCTGAGCGTCGCTTGCGGGACGGCGGCGGCGTTCGCACAGCAGCCCGCACCGGCCGCGAATCCGCTGGAGCCGCTGCGGACGAAGGCGGCCCTCGTCGACGAGGATCGCAACGTCCTGCGCAGTTGGCTGACGCAGCGCGTGACGGCGCTGGCCAGCGACGACGGCTCCGCCGCCGCCGGAGAAATGCGCACCGAGTACGCCGGCACACCCGCGTTCAAGGAAGCGTTCGCGGCGATCAGCATCGAACTGATCCGCGGCAGGCTGAAGGCGGCCGGCCCGCCCGCCGCCGCCCGCATGCTCGCAGTCATCGCGGCGATGGGTGACGCGCCCGCCGACGCAGCCTCCACGCTCTACCTCGAAGCCCTTCAGGACGAACGCCCCGCGGTGCGCGCCGCCGCTGCCGCCGGATTGCGAAACCTCCGCCAGCGCCTCGTGCTCGCCGGCGCGGGCGCCGTCACCAGCGCCGTCCATGCCCTGCGCGACGCCGGCAAGAAGGAGACGTCGGCGTCCACGCTGCGGCTGATCTACCATGCGCTCAACTACCCCGACGCGGCCCCGAACCCTCCGGAACTCAAGGCGATCTCGACCGCGGTCCTCGACCTGCTCGAAGCGCGCGCCGCGCAGCACGACAGCGGCGACGTGAACGCCTCCGGCGCCGACGTCGTCGGTCTGCGCGTCGCCGCCAAGCTCCGCCCGCAACTGAGCGACGACGAGCAGAAGCGCTATACCGGCGTGCTGGCGCGCGTGCTCCGCGCCGGCGTGCTGCGCTACACCACCGGCGAGCCGCGGCTCGGCGACGTGCAGGACGCGACCGCGAGCCCGCTGGTCTTGGACGAGCGCGACCGCACCGAGATTCGGATGGAGGAAGCCGAAAAGCA
>JBFXAM010000054.1:0-28779 GCA_050184295.1 Phycisphaerae bacterium
ACTTGTACGGCGGCATCTCCGAGTCCGACGAAAAGAACCTGAAGCTCTATCAATGTCCGTCCGATCAGGGCTACCCCGACCACCCGGACATCGACGACTCGCCGCCGTCGAACGCCAACCGCTCGTGTTATGACACGCTCGGCAACAGCTACCGCGGCAGTTTGAACTCGTTCATCAACGACACCGGGGCGTTCGCTATTGGTCCGTGGGGCCATCGCGCGTCGACGCTGCGGGACACCGGGCGGCAGATTCTCATCGGCGAACCCACGTTCTTTAACATGATCGGGCGCGACGACCAGCAGGCGGTAGACGATCCGGTGCTCGTCATCGGGTGGCACAAGAAGTTCATGACGGACAACCTGGCGTTCGCCGATGGGTCGGCGCGGGCGTCACAAGCGACCGGACGCAAGAACTTCGAGACCGACACGCAAGCGCAGCAGGCGATGGGCATCACCGCGGCGGCCGCGCGCGTCATCACACGCGGCCCGACCTGGCAGTTCGACTGCTGGCCGGTTCCCGGGGCACGCATCTGGGGCAACGTCGCGCAGTGGGGCCCGCCGAGCTGGAGTGCGATCTCGTTCCTCGGCGTCAATAGCTGGCCGATCGCGGGTGCGCAGCGCAACCTGGAGTAGCGGTCGCGCGGACGGGTCGGAACCTTTACTCGCGACCGGGCTCACCTGCCGCCGGAATGCGCCGTTGTTGCCCACCATCCGTCGGCGGCGCGCTCGGTGAGTCCGCGGCGCCCATCGGCGAATCGCCCTGAACGACTCGCGCGCGTCTTCGCGAGGCGGTTCGGCTCGAGTTTGCCTGATTACAACCCTCGGCGCGCCGGGCGACACCACACCGGCGTGCGGTCCCACTTCCAAACGTCTCTTGGGTCACGTCCCTCCATCGGCGTTTGGGCCGCCGCGGCAGCGAAACAGCTTTTCGGGCCGGACGCCAGGGAGTTACGCAGCGTGCCGCGGGCTCGCGCCGCGACGGAACGCACGATCTGCTACCGCACGTCGATCATGCTGCGCGCCCGGCGGCACCGCGCGCGACCCCTCCCCGCGGTGCTGCGAGGCAGCGCCGCGGCCCCTGCACGTCGTCGCCCCGATTCCTGTCGCGCCCGCTCGCCGCCGCCGCGCTGTCCGCGTATCCTTCCCCGCGGTGAGCCGCGCCGGGGCGGCGGTCGACCGCGGCCGTTGCTCGCGCAGACACGAAAGGTCAACACTGCCATGCCCAATCCCGTTGTGCACTTCGAGATCGGATGCCGCGACAGCGCCAAGGCGACCGCGTTCTACAGCAAGCTGTTCGGCTGGGGCATCGAGGCGTACGGCCCGGCGAACATGATTAACACGGGATCGACGGAGGGGATTCAGGGTCACATCAGCAGCCTTGGGCACGAGCCGCACAACTACTGCGTCGTCTACGTGCAGGTGGACGACCTCGACGCGTACGCGAAGAAAGCGACCGACCTGGGCGGCAAAGTGATGATCCCGGCGACGGAGGTGCCGGGGATGGGGCATTTCGCGTGGGTGACCGATCCCGAGGGGCTCATGGTCGGGCTTTGGAAACCGATGAACGCGGGATAAGCGGGCCTGCGGCCGTGTGATTCCGTCTCCTGTGCCGCCGCGGCGCGCGGGACGAGCGGGCGCGAATCGTCGGGTGGATTTCGGAGTCGAGACATGGCGCGATGCGGGCGGTTTGTGTTCGGCGCGCTGATCCTCGCGATCGGTGCGCCGTTCGTCCTATCCCAATCGGCGGCGACGGCGCCGGCACACAGCGCCGTGACGCCGGCGCCGCGGTCCGCGGATTGGTGGACAAAGCGGCACGAGGCGCTCTGCGAGCGCGCGCGGGCCGCGGACGCCGCGCTGGTGTTCATCGGCGACTCGATCACGCAGGGTTGGGAGACGGCGGGTAAGGATGTGTGGGGCCGGTTCTACGACCAGCGCGGCGCCTGCAACCTGGGTATCAGCGGCGACCGCACGCAGCACGTGCTCTGGCGGCTCGACCACGGGGCGCTGGACGCGTGGGCGCCGCCGGCCGACGTCGCGGCGACGCGCCCGGCGCGCCAGGCTCCGAAGCTGGCCGTGCTGATGATCGGCACGAACAACTCGAACGGCACGGACAACACGCCGGGCGAGATCGCGGACGGCATCACGGCGATCGTCGGGCAGCTGCGCGCGCGGCTGCCGGGCACGCGCGTGCTTGTACTGGGGATTTTCCCGCGCGGCGAGAAGCCCAATCCCCAGCGCGAGAAGAACGCGGACGCGAGCGCGCGGGTGGCGAAACTCGCGGACGGGAAGATGGTGCACTATCTGGACATCGGGCGCAAGTTCCTCGATCCGGACGGCGTGCTCGAAAAGGACATCATGCCGGACCTGCTCCACCTCAGCCCGCGCGGCTACGAAATCTGGGCGGAAGCCATCGAGCCGACGGTGAAGGAACTGCTGGGCGAGTAGATTGCCCTGCGCACGGGGGCTATCTGAATGGCGGCGGGTGGAGCGCTGCGCGCCGCGACGGAGCGCCCCGCGATCAATCGGCGCCGGGCGTCGGCTCGTTCGCGCCTGTGCGGGTCACGGAGCGATCGGAGTCCATGAATCGCGCATACGCGCCGGCGAGCGTTCCGAGCGGAAGGACTTCCGTGAACGGGATCGTGCAGTACACCGCGGCGGCCAGCGCGCACGCGACCGAAGCGCGCCGTGATAAACCCAGGCACGATCCGAGCCAGAAGCCCGCGAGCGCGCCGACCGGCAAGCCGACGAACAGGCCGATCGGGCCGAAGGTCGCGAGGTCGATGAGGTCGATGATTACGCCGGCGGCGATCGGACCGAACGCGCGGTTCATGCGGCGCGTGGTCGACGTGCCGGGCGCCGGTGCAGGCCGCACGCCGGCCTCCTCGACCGAGCGCGAGATCACAACCGGCCCATCAGGGCGCGGAGGCGCCGCGGGTTGTGCGGGCGCGACATGGGAGCGGTCGGGCGTCGGACGCATACCGATACGGTAGCGACGAGCGACCGGCCGGACCATTCGAAAGAGCACCGCGATTCCAATCGCCTGCGGCACGGCGTGTGCTGAGAGCCGCGAGCGGTGCGGGCGCCCGCGGATGGCCGGGCCCGGTGCCGACGGCCACGTCGCACGGCGGCGTTCGCGCAGGAGCTGTTCGTGTCCGCCCAGCGCCGCGAGTCCGGCACCCCGCAACCCGCGCCGCGCGATGTGCAGCGCCGCGCGCGGGTTTGCGCAGCGGTCGAGTCGCTGCCCGAGGCCGAGTGCGTGCCGTACGGGGAGCGACACATTGCATTCCGCGTGCGGGGAAAGGCGTTTGCATACTACCTGTTTCACCATCACGATGACGGTCGCGTCGCGTTGTGCGCAAAGGCTCCGCGCGGCCGCCAGCAGCAGCTTGTGTCGGCGGCGCCCGCGCGCTACTTCGTGCCGGCGTATCTCGGGCGCGCCGGATGGGTTTCGTTGCGACTGGATCAGCCGCGCGTCGCTTGGGAAGACGTGCTCGCGCTGATCGTCGACGCCTATCGACTCCAGGCCCCGAAACGACTCGCCGCGGAACTTGAATAGCGCGCCGCCGACGGGACGTCGCGAGCGCGGCCCTCGATCGTGTAGTGCCGCGAAACAAAACAGGAGCAATCACATCACGGACCGAGCCGCGGCCTTCAGGCCGCGCGGAACCGCCGCACGACATGTATGTCGCGGCTCCAATACGTCGCGGTTCTAATGAGACACTACACTTGCGGAGGATTGGTTCGAAGGGGTCTTGCTGGCGACTCATGGCGCCCGCACGATAACGACGGCTGCGGGCTTCGGCCGCAAGCGCGGGCCGGGCATTGCCGCCGGAGAGCGGGTCATGCGCGCTGCCGAGCGCCCGGCGCACGCGGCGGTTGACCGGTTGGACTGCCGGCGGAAGGGACGCTCGACCGTTCCCCGCGACCCGCGCTTCAATCCTCAGCCCCAGTTGGCTTGTCCTGCGCGGCCGCGCAAGTCACCCGACCCGGCGCTCGTCCGAGTCGATTTGCCCGGTCTGCACGCACTCCCATTCCACAACGTCGAGATCGAGCGTGAAAGGCGGCAGCCCGAGCCGGCGGCGGATGTTCAGCACTTGCGCGCGGTGGTGCATGCCGTGCGTGAGCACGTGCAGCATGCCAGCGGCGCGCGTGAAGTGATACACGGCGCCGTCGGGTGTCGCGAACTGCATCTTCTCATCCCAGCGGTTCGCGGCGTCGAGCTCGGCGGCGACCTCGCGCAGCGCGGCGTCGGCGCGGGTCAGGTGCGCGTCGAGCTCGGCGATGGTGCAGTATTCGCCGGGGCGCTCGATCGACTCGGCGACCGCGCGTCCGCCGATGCGGTCGGCCCAGCGGAGCATGGCGCCGATGATGTGGCGGAGCGTGTCGTGAAGGCTGCCGGGCCCGATGTCGAAGCGGTGGTAGAACTGCTCCTCGTCGAGCGTCGCGGAGCTTTGCAGCAGAAGGCGCGTGGCCCAGAGGTTGTGCCCGAGCAGGATTTCGATATGCCGCTGGCTCATTTCGTATTCCCTCATCCGCGAATCGAGCGTCGGCGACGCCGTGCTCGTCGGGGCCCGCCCGGCGTTCGGGCGGTGCCGCAAGTCTACGCCGGGTTCGACACGCGTATCGTCCGCCGCCACGCGATCGTGAAGCACACAAGGGCCGCGAGCGCAAAAACGGCGGGCGGCGGAAACTGGTAGAGCAACGCGACGCCGGCCAGTGCCGCGGCGAGGCCCATGTTCACTGCGGCGAGCGTGCGCACGCGCGGCGCAGCAGCGTCCTTCACCGCGACGAGATCGAGCAGCCCGACAAAGCACAGGAGGATCGAGTAGCTGGTGTTGAGAATCTGCATGCCGCCCCACGCGGTGGCGAGAAAGGGGCCGAGCTGCGCCTGGTGGGCGCGGGCGGCTTGCTTGACGGCCCGGGCGGCGTCGGTTCGTGGCTCGGCGAAGTTCGCTTCGTAGATCGCCAGGCCATGGACGATTGCGAAGACCAGCAGCGTGATCGCTCCGGCGCGAAACCAGCGAACTCCTGGCGTTCCTGCCATCCGGGCGCCCCTTTCACGTGGGCAGAATGATACCGCGGCGGCGGCGCGTCTGCGGCGCAGGACAACGCCGGCGCGCCACACAGCGCCGCGATCAGCGGCGCGGCGCGACGCAGTCCGTGAGAAACGCGGCGAGTATGTTGGCGAGGGCGCGCGGCTGCTCGACCGGGAGGAGGTGGCCGGCGTCGGGGAGCTCGGCGTAGCGTGCGCCGGGAATGCGGTTCGCGATCTCGCGCATCGTGTCCGGCGGGGTGACGACGTCATCGCGCCCGACCGCGACCTGCGTGGGGAGGTCGATCGTCGGCAGCAGCGCGAAGCCGTCGGCGCGGGCCGCCAGCGCTCGTGCACCCAGAATCACGCCGTCGCGCGGTTGGGCGGCGATGATCGCGCGCCATGCGTCGCGTAATGCAGGGGCGGCGACCCGTGCGAACAGCATGTCCATGAATGCATCGGCGGCGGCGCGCGGTCCGACGCGCGCGACGGCGCGGATCAGCGCGCCCCAGCGGCCGATGCCGGCGGGACTCTCGGCGTTGGCGCGCGAACCGATCAGCACGAGCGCGGCGAGCCGCGCTCGATGTCGGCGGAAGAACTCGAACCCGACGATCCCGCCCATCGACAGACCCACGAGCACGACGCGGCGGCGCTCGTCGAGTCGGTCGAGCAGCGCGGCCAGGTCGTCGGCGTAATCGGCGATCACAGCGTCGGGTGGCGCGGGTTCGGCGCCGAGATCGCGGGTCGCGTCGCGCGGCGAGAATCCGGCAGGGCCGAGCGGACTGTCGCCGTGGCCGCGCAGGTCCACGAGGATTCGGCGGTGCGTGTCGCCAAGCGCGTGCGCGACAGGCGTCCAGAGCGCGCGGGTGAGCAGAAAACCGTGCACAAAGAGCAGGGGCAGGCCGTCGCCCGGCAGATCCTCGAACGCGAGGTCGGCACAGCGCGCGGTGGTCAAGCGCGTCTCCGCGGCAGGCGACCACGCGCGGCTGTGCGCGGATGCACGATTATGTTCCGCCGCCGACGGGATGGGAGCGCGGCGGCACGTCGCAGACCGCGTCGACCTCGATCTCGACGAGCATGGCTGGATGGATCAGCGACTTGACCTCGACCATCGTCGTGCAAGGCGGGTGCGCCGCAAAGCGTTCGCGATGCGCACGGCCGAACTCCTCCCAACGGCGAATGTCGGTGACGTACATGCGCGTGCGGACGACGTTGTCGAGCGAGGCGCCGAGCGTGGCCAGCGCGCCCGCGATGAGATCGAAGCAGCGGTCGGCCTGCCGGTAGCCGTCGCCGGGCGCGAAGACCGTGCCGTCGTCGGCGACGGGGGCGGTGCCGGTGACGAAGATGAGCGTGCCGGCGCGAAGGGCGCGGCAGTAGCCGACCGTGGATTCCCAGGGCGCCTTCGAGAACGTGCGCTCGAAGTTCATGTGGCGGTCTCGGGCGCGGGTTGGCGGAGCGACATCATGTAATCGAGCTCAACGACTCCCGCGCCAAGCTGGCGCAGCATGTTCACCGCCTGCGCGCGGTGGTGCGTCGAGTGGTTGTAGCCTTGCAGGATCATATCGACGAGCGGAGCGCGAAAGAGGCTGCCCTTGGAATCGCGATAGACCTGCTCGCGTTCGGCGGCGTCCCCCGAGAGCGCGGCGAGAAACGCATCGCGCTCCCGCGCGTTCGCGGCGAAGCGCGTGCGCAGCTCCGCGACGGGCGTCGGGTCCGATTCGCTGGGCCAGAGCGCCGGGCGTTGCTTCCAACGCTCCAGCCAAACGTGCTCGCCGTTGTAGATGTGGATCAGCGAGCGGCGGAGCGAGCCGACGCCCATTTCGAACGGGCGGTCGAGCCGGTCGGCGGAGAGATGCTGTGCGGCGTCGAGCAATTGCGTGTTCGCCCAGTCGTTGTAACGAAAGAGCCGCGTCCAGAGTGGGGAGTTCATGCACTGTTCCTGTGAGTGTCGAGGCGTTGTGCCGCGTGGTCGGCGAAGTCCTCGATGAGGATGCGCTGCGCGGGCGTCAGCCGCAGTCCGTCACGCCATTCCCGCGGTATGCCGGCGACGCCAAAGCCCAGCCCGGCGAGTCCGCCGGCGACGCACGCGGTGGTATCGGTGTCGCGACCGTAACGGATCGCGCGGCGGACGGCGTCGACATAGTCCTCGGCGGCGGCGAACGCGTCAAACGCGGACCAGAAGCAGTCGAACACGAATCCACTTCCGGTACGCTGCTGGTAGGCTCGGAGTTCGGCGAGCGCGGCGCGCAGCCCGGGATTGTGCGCGACATCCGGAGCGGCTTCGAGTGTCGACCAGGCGCCGGTGAGCGCGTGCTGCGGCGATTCGTCGCGCAACAGGGCGCGGACGAGGAGCGCGTATGCGGCGCATGCGACGCGCGACGCGGGCGCGCCGTGCGTGACACTCGACGCCCGCATTGCGATCCAGATCTGCGTTTCGACCGGATCGCGCGAGGTCCACAGCGCGATCGGGACGATGCGCATCAGCGCGCCGTTGCCGGCCCGCGCCGGATCGGTCGGTCCGGCCTGTTCGGCGGGACATCCGGCTCGCAGCCGGTCGATCGCGCCGCGCGTCGTTCCGCCCGCGTCGAACGCCGTTCCGCCGCACGCCAGCTCGCCTTCGTCGAGCCAGCGAACGCAGCGGCGTCCGAAGTCGTCGGCGTCGAAGCCTTCGCGCGCGAGCAGGCTGGCGGCGGCGGCCAGCATCAGCGCGCCGTCGTCGCTGAAGGTGCCGGCGGGCTGGCGGTGTGCGCCGCCTCCGCTCCACGCGATTTCCGCCGGCACGTCGTCGGGTTCAAGAAACTCGTAAGGCACACCCAGCGCGTCGCCGCAGAGGTGGCCGTAAAGCGCGCCGCGAACGGCGTCGAGCGGCGTCGTCATTCGGCAAAGGCGCGGAGCATCCAGGCCATCTTCTCGTGGGATTCCATCAGGCCGGTGAGGAAGTCCTGCGTGCCGGAGTCGCCGATCTCGCCGCAGCGGTCGACGTCGGTGCGGAGCTGTCGGACGATGGCCTCGTGGTCGGCGAGCAGGCGCGTGATCATGACGTCGGCGGCGGGCGGCGGTCCGGTCTGCTCGTGCAGTCGCGTGGTGGCGAGAAACTCGGTCATCGTGCCGGGGCTCGGCGCGCCGAGCGCGCGAATCCGCTCGGCGACTTCGTCGATCGACCCGGCGAGCTGCGTGTATTGCTCCTCGAAGAACTCGTGCAGCGGCTGGAAGCGCGGGCCGGCGACGTTCCAGTGGAAGTTGCGGGTCTTGATGTAGAGCACGTGGGCGTCGGCGAGCACACGCGCGAGCATCGCGACCAGGTCCGAGCGCTGCGCGTCCGAAAGACCGATGTTCGGATTCATGGGTGTCCTCCTGGTGATTCTAGCACCGCGGCGGTTCCATCATGCGAAGCACATCGAGCGCCGGCGCCTCCGCACCGACGTGGCGGAGCATGTTCGCAGCCTGCGCGCGGTGGTGTGTGCCGTGTGTGCAAATCTGCAACATCGTGACGCCGAGAGAGAAGGACTTCTGTACGTCGGGGCGCGGGCGGGCTTCGACCCAGTTTTGCAGATCGGCGTCGGTGCTGCGTTCGAGCACCGCGTTGCGGCCCGCGGCGGTCTGTTGTGAAAGCACCTGAAGCTCGGCGATGGGCAGGTCGTCCGGCGATTCGGGGAACGGCTCGTCGGGACCGCGCGTCCAGTTCTGAAGCCACCACTCCTCGGCGAAACGGATGTGCATCAGCGTCTTGCGCAGGTTCCCGAGGCCGATCTCGAACCGCCGGTCGAGCTGCTCGTCGGAAAGCGTCGCGGCGACGGCGAGCGTGCGGTCGCGGGCCCAATCGGCATAACCGAAGTACGCGCGAAGCGTGTCGCGATCGAGCGGCGGGGGCGCGGCGTCGCGTGTGCCGCCGCCGGGCTGCGTCAGCTTCATGAAGATGTAGTCGATTTCGGGCTTGGGAAGCGCGACGCCGAGCCGCCGGAGCATGTTGAGCGCCTGCGCGCGGTGGTGCACGCCATGGTTGCAGACGTGGAGCAGCAGCCGTCCGAGCTCGAAGGTGTTGGTCTCGCCGCGGAGGTTGGTGTAGGTGACGGGGCGCGACAGTTCGTCGTCGCGCAGCGCGGCGATGAACCTGTCGCGCTCGGCCGCGAGCGCGTGCTGATCGGCGGCGAGCGCCGCGAGCGGCGCACGGTCGGCGACACGCCGATCGGGCGGCGTCACGACGCCGAGCCAGCGGTCGAGCCAGACGCGCTCGGCGGCGTACAGATGATGCAGGGTCTTGCGGAGCGTTCCCTGGCCCATCTGAAACGGGCGATCGAGCGCGTCGTCCGCGAGCGCCGCGGAGGCGTCGAGGAGTCGCTGGCGTGCCCAGTCGTTGTACGCGAACAGCTCGCGAATCGTGGGCAGTCGAATCATCGCGGTTCCTCCCGGGGCCCCTCTTGCTCAGGCGGCAATCGGACAGACCACGCCGCCGCGCGCTTCACAGCATCGCCATCGCCCACGCGAATGCCTTGTGCACGGCGGCGACGAGCGCGTCGAAGAACACGATGGTCAACACAATATACGCGGCGGTGAGCCCGTGGCAGATGGTCAGCAAGAGTCCGTCGAGCTCCAGCAAGCCGATGGCATAGAGCACCAGCACGAGAATGAACGGCCAGTTTGACCCGGGGATCGGGAGCGGCAGCGCGAGCAGCAGTGCCTGGACGAGCACGCCGACACCGCACGCGATCCAGAACGGTCCGCGCGTGAGCACGTGCAGGCGGGGCCGGATGATCCGCTCGAGGCCGGCGGTCCAGCGAGAGAGTCGAACGCTGAGCCACGCGATCTTGGCGACGGGGAGTCGCCGGGCGCGAATCCACCGGGGCAGCCAGGGGCGATGAAGGCCGGCAGTCATCTGCACGGCGCCGATGCTGATGGCGACGCTGAACGGCATCGACACGCCGGGAAGCGGCAGCGTAATGAGTGCCATGAGTCCGAAGAGAAAGCCGAAACCCGACTCGCCGGCGCGGTCGATGACCTGTCCGATGGTGATGTAGGCGCGCTCGGCTGCGGGTGGGGTGGTCGACGCGCCGCCAGCCGACGTCCCAGTGACCAACGTCGGCGGCGGCGGTTGATGCACGGACTCGTTGCGCGCCAGTTCGGCGAGCAGCAGGGCGAGGCGGATCCCCCGGGGCGGGCGTGCGACATCCGAAGGACTGGCGCTCATGCTTGTCGCTCGCTCTCCCGCCGCGGCGCGCGGGTCGCCGCGTCGCCGGCGAGTCACGGCACGCGAGCGCCCCGGGGCGGTCGTGCGGCGTGTCTGCACGGCGTGTCGCTGGGATATCTTATTCGCAACGTCGGCAAAACTGCATCGCCCCGGCGCACACGCACACGCACACGGGGAACGAATTCGGCGCGGGGTGGGCAGGGAATGCAGACCGCGTCCGCGCTGGGTATCCGGGAGTCCGTACCCACCACGCGACTGCGCGGCTCGCCGGCGTCAGGGGCGAAGCGAACGCGCCTGTCCGCCGCTGAGCCGCGCGAGCGCGGCGTCGTCGACGGTGACGCCGAGGCCGAATTCACGCCGCGGCGCGGCACGTCCGCCGAGCCCGAACTGAACGCTCTTGCGCACCAGGTCGTCTCGGAGGATCCAGCGCCCGAAAGCGCCCTCGACAAAGCGCGCCTCGGGGCAGACCTCCAGAAATGCGAGGCCGGCGGCCGTGAGAATGCTCGTCTCGCCGACCAGGCAGCCGAGCTGCACATCGAGGCCGGCCCCGAGCGCGACGCGCGCCAGCCGCAGCGCCGGCAACAGTCCGCCGTTTTTGGCGATGCGGATGTTGAACACCTGAAACGCGTTCGCCGCGATCAGGCGATGGGCGTCGTCGGGCGTCACGAGCGATTCGTCGGCGATCAGGTCGCACCCGAGTCGGGCGCGCAAGTCCGGCAACTGCTCGTCGAGCGTGTCGGAGAGCGGCTGCTCAACGGCCGAGACGCCGCAGCGGTCGAGCACCGGGGCGGCCGCGATCGCGTCCGCGACGGACCAGGCGCCATTGGCGTCCGCGCGAAGCGTGGTGCGGCCGGCGGCGAGCGCGGCGCGCATCGTTGCCGCGGCCCAGTCGAGGCGCTCCTCCCAGTCGGGGACGGCGACCTTGATCTTGAAATCGCGCAGCCCGTAGCAGCGTTGCGCGATAAGAAAGCCCTTGAGCTTGCTGCGCGTCTTGCCAACGACGATGCCGGAATAACGCACGCGTCGCAGACAGCCCGGCGGCCCGAACCCGGGGAGCCCGAGCCAGCCCGCAACGTCGGCGGCGCGGCGGCGGAACGCGCGGCCGGCGAGGTCGAGCAAGGCCAGCTCGAGCGCCGCACGCGCCGCCGTGATGACGCGGTCGCCGGCGAGCAGCGGCAGCGATTCGATGAACTCCAGCGCTTCGGGAAACGTGCGCGGCGCGAATTCGTCGAGTCGCGGCAACAGGTGCGCGGCCAGGTCGTGAAGCACGGACGCCGGCGTCTCGCCGGTCACGTAGGCGCGCGCCAGCGTCTCGCCGTAGCCCGCCAAACTCGCGTAGGGCGCAGCGGCCGTCAGGCGGACGATGATCGGGTCGGCGACGCTGCGCGCGGCGGCGGCGTGCTCGAACCGCAGGCGCATGGGGATCGCGAGCGGGAACACGTCGACCTGGCGGATGCGAAGCGCGGCGGGCATCGGGGCATTATTCGCGTTTCCCGACCCGGCGGCAAAGGCGCGCGGGCGCGGTGTCCGATCAGAACCCGCCGCGCCAAGCGGCGGGTCCGGCGGCGCGTGCATGGGGCGGGGCTCTCGCCGCCCACCGGCCGGCGTCGTACACTGCGTCGTTTTCGAATCGGATGCAGAAAGGGAGCACGCGATGGCGCAGGTGGTGACGATCAACGAGCTCTCCCGGCACGTCGGCGAAACGGTCACGCTTCAGGGCTGGGTGTTCAACCGGCGTTCAAGCGGCAAGCTGCAATTCGTCATCGTCCGCGACGGCACCGGCCTCTGCCAGTGCGTGATCGAGAAGACCGCCGCACCAGACGCTTTCGCCGCCGCCGACAAGCTCGGACAGGAGTCGTCGCTGGAGATCGACGGCATCGTGCGGGCGGAGCCGCGCAGCGTCGGTGGCCACGAGCTGTCCGCGACCGCCGTCCGCGTGATCCAGAACGTCGAAGGCTTCCCCATCACACCCAAGCCGCACGGCATCGACTTTCTGATGAAGCAGCGGCACCTGTGGTTTCGCTCGAAGCGGCAGTGGGCGATTCTGCGCGTGCGGGCGACGCTGATCGACGCGATTCGCACCTTCTTCAACAGCCGCGGGTTCGTGCTGATCGACACGCCGATCTTCGCGCCGTCGGCGGGCGAGGGCGCGCAGACACTGTTCAAGGTCGATTATTTCGGCGAGCCGATGTACCTGGCGCAGACGGGGCAACTATATCTCGAAGCGGCGTGCATGGCGCACCGTAAGGTGTACTGCTTCGGGCCGACGTTTCGGGCGGAAAAGAGCAAGACGCGCCGCCACCTGACCGAGTTCTGGATGGTCGAGCCGGAGATCGCGTTCGCCGATCTCGACGCGGTACTCGCGGTGGCGGAGGATTTTGTGTGCGAGATCGCGCAGCGCGTGATTCGCGACCATCGCGCGGAGCTCGAGAGCCTCGGGCGCGACGTGGACGCGCTCGCGGCGCGAATGCAGAAGCCCTTCTATCGCGTCACCTATTCGCAGGCGGCGGAGATTCTCCGCAGCGAGCGCGCCCAGGAACTTCTCCGCGGCGACCAGGAGCGCATGACGGCGCGGATCGCCGAGCTCAAGAGCGCGATCGCGGCGAAGGAGGCGGAGAAATCGGCGTCGGGCGTGAAGCAGTGGCAGGTCGACAAGCTGACGCAGGAAATCTTCGACGCCCGCGACGAGCTCGCCGATCTTGAAGAGGCGGTTGTCAACGTGCCCAAGCACATGGAACTCGCCAGGAACTTCGAGTGGGGCGGCGATCTCGGCGGCTCCGACGAAACCATCATCGCCCGGCTGCACGATCGGCCGTGCTTCGTCACGCACTATCCGCGACAGTGCAAGGCGTTCTATATGAAGCAGAATGCCGACGATCCGCGCGTCGTCAACAACTTCGACCTGCTCGCTCCGGAAGGCTACGGCGAGATCATCGGCGGCTCGCAGCGCGAAGACGACCTGAACGTGCTGCTCGAACGCATGCACGAGGAGGAGCTCGACCCCGCGCCCTACGAGTGGTATCTCGACCTGCGCCGCTACGGCACCGTCCCGCACGGCGGCTTCGGGTTGGGCGTGGAGCGGACGCTGGCGTTCCTGTGCGGGTTGAAGCACATTCGCGAGACGATTCCGTATGCACGGATGATGGGCCGGGTGTATCCGTGACGCCGAGCGCAGAATAAAGAACGCAGAATGCAGCGCGGGAGAGCGGACAGCCGCTGAACGAGAACCCAACGTCCGCGCTGCGGCTTGCATCGGAGCCGCGGGCGCCAGCCCGCGATTCAGACGCTCGCGCGGCTTGAATCGCGCTCGCGGCTTGGATCACAGGCTGGCGCGGCTCTGTAGGGCGCGCGCGCCGCTCGTCGGGCGCTGGCAAGCTCCGCGGCGCGCTGCGCCACCTCGTCGCCCGGTCTGTTCGTTCCACCTGGTCGTCTCTCCGCCACTGCGGGCCGCCCGTTCCGAGTTTACTCCGGTCCCTTGTTCCCTTGGGTCTGTGTGGCACGCTGCGTGCAGGGAAGAGGGGAACGTCGCGCCGCGCAACCGGCGGGCGGCGCGTGTGCGGGCGCACGCTTCGGAGGAGGGCGGCGCGGTCGCGACGACGGGCGGGGTGTTCGGGTGTGAACGAGAGGATCGACTCATGAACCCGAACGAGGACAGTCAGACAAACGGCGTTGCATTGCAAGTGGTTGAGGGGGGGGCACTTAGAAGCGTTGCGCGTGGCGGACGGCAGCGGCCGCGGCGGTTGAACGCGCCCGGTCGGAGCTGCGCGGTCGCGGAGCGCACGGCGGAGATTTGGCCGCGCGCGTGGGTTTGTCGCGGTATGGTGGCGGTCATGGCACTGGGGATTTTCACCCACCCGATTGGGGCATTTGCCCAACTCGACCCCAACGACCCCTGGCCGAAGTACTGCCATGATGAGCGGAACAGCTCGCGGAGCCCGTTTCGCGGCCCGCACTCGCGGCCCTATCTGCGCTGGTTTGGCGTTGCGGGACTTGGCGATTCCCCGGCGGATCCGTGCGACAGCACGGGCGACCGGCGCGGCGGCGCCGCGATCGCGAAAGTCAACGGGGCGCGCTACATCTTCGTCACGGGCAATTTCGGCAGCGACGAGTGCAACGACCCGACCGATACGCCAAAGCTGACCATTTTCCGCTACCACCCGGCGGGTTGGGACAACGACTGCGCGTGCGAACCGGCGACTCCGGTGGCGACCATCGAGCTCTCCGGCGGCGAGCAGGTGATGTCGACACCGCTGGTGTTGAAACGCACGATCGAAGAGGAGGAGCACGTCCGCGTGTTTGTTCAGACGGAGCGCAAGCTGTTCTGTTACGACGTTTCGGAACTCATCGGACCGCTCGGCGGCAGCGGCGATCCGCCGACGCACGTTTGGACTTACCCGCAGACCGAGTCGTTCGCATCGAACGGCAACTTGCACGCATCCTCACCGACTGGCGGCCGCGTATATGCCGACAGCGGCGGCGATGACTTTCTTTACATTCTGGCGGAATTCGCCGACGAAGCGCCCGCCGAAACGACGACATCCTATGTTGTTCGATTGAACCCCGACGCCTCCAATCCAGAGAGTACGGCGATGCGCGTCGCCGTGCGCTCCAATGGCCAGAACCTCAGCAGCCCGGCGATCGGCCCGGCCGAGGATGACGCCTACGGCCGGAACTTCGTGTACGTGACGACGTTCGGCGCAACCACTACGCAGCCGGCGGTCGCGGCGGTCTTCGCGGACATGGACGATGAGGTTATTCACACGGCCGCGATCAGCGCCTGCCCGCTGATCGACAATGGGTCCTATGGTTCGCCGTCCGTGCACGACTCGATCGTGTCGGGCGAGCCGTCGTTTGTGCCGAACCTCGCGACTGCTGCCCTGGGGTCGGACGACGGCGGGATCTACACGTTCTCGAACGTGGTCGACGAGACGTCGCCCTACAATTTGACGGAGAAGCACCACGAGTGCTATGACTTCGGGTTCTCCGGCTTCTTTTCAGGAACGGGCGTGGTCTTCCCCGACCGGCACGTCGTGTTCATTAACGAATCCGGCCTCGTGGTACGTATTTACGATCCGCATGATGACGAGTTTACAGACGCTGGCGAGGGTGGGGTCGACATCGGGAAGAACTGGGAGTGGACGCACCTCGCCGGCGACCGGGCGGACCGATTCTATGTGGCCGCGCCGGGCGGAACGGGCGACGCCGACGGGCGGCGCGTGTTCGCGTTTGAGAACGCCGAAGAAAGTGGCATCGTGCCGCGCGCATGGCTCAATGCGAAGTTCCAGCCCCCTGATTTCAACGCGGCGCCGTGCGAAACGGAGTTCAACCTGTTTCAGCAGTTCGAAGCCCCCCTCGCCATCGACGAGGACGGCACGCTGATCGTTTGCAACCGCGGCTTTGTGCTGGCTCTCCGACCGTTGCTCGGCGACCTCGACGGAAATGGCGTCATCGACATCGAACCCGATATTGATGCGTTCGTCCTCGCGCTCGTGGATCAACCCGAGTGGCAGGAGACGATCGGGCTGCCGCTCGGCGTAAACCTGCTGGGCGTCGGCGACTGTAACAACGACGGCGCGTTCAATAGCTATGACATTGATTGCATCGAGGACGCGCTCGAGAACCCGCGCGACGTCGGTCCGTGTTCCGGTGAGGAGGAAGAGTCGCAGTCGCGCGGCAGCGCGAACACCGAGTATCTTCAGAGCGTCGTCGCGTGGCTGCGGATGATCTACGGCATGGAGTGAACCTTGGGAGCGCTCCTGCGGGCGGGGCGCCGCCCCGCCCACGCGAGCATCGCGAACGCAACGGTGGGCGCGCCGGCGTCGGCCCGGCGGCCCGGCGGCGTCGCAATTCAGGAATCTGCGAGGAAATGAACATGTTCAGAGCGTGTCTCTGCGCGAGCGCCTCATGTCTTCTGGCGGCCACCGCAATCGCACAGTTGCGCGTGTGCGACTCCGTGGCCATCGGGTCGCAGCGTTACATTCGCACCATCCAGGAGCCGAGCGGGTTCGGTTTCTGTCTCGACGGTTCGGTCTCGGCAAACAAAGGGACGGGAGCATTCGCCTTTCAGTACTCCTTGAATCAGCAGACGTTTTCGGGCTTTATTGTTCACTATGATTCGTTGGGACGCCGACTGCACGAAGCAGTAGCGGTTGATCCGGACGAGGAGTTCGGACCCCGTGCACTGCGTGCCACGCACTTTGATGGAGTGACCGCACTGACCTGGCCAAGTAGGATCACGCCCCGCGCGATCTTCATGAAGCTCTGCACCACACAAGGCGATCTCTCGCCCGAGCGGATCATCATCACGCAGGGGCGTGACATTTCCTCGGGGAACTACGCGATTGTGTGCCACGAGAACAACTGGATCGTCGGGATGCACGGGCGGTATTTCAACAGTGGTCCGGACTACATTTGGATTGATCGGTTTGACGCTTCCGGGGAGTTGATCGCGCCGGAAGCCGAATACCCAGTGCTGACTTACGGAAATCCGCCTCCGGACTTGGCGGTGCTCGACAGCGGCGAATACGTGCTGGGATTGACCGCCTACGTATATACATCGACCTGGCGTGCGCGAGTACAATCCATAGACGGCACGCGCGTTTGGACTGATCCCGGCACCACGTGGGACACGGGCGTGTTCGGTTTGTGTAAACGCCCCGACAACACAGTAAGCGCACTGTACGGCATTTTTGATGTCGGTGCTGCCTGGTTGATGCATCTGAACACCGCGATGCAGCCGTTGGGCGAACCCATGCCCGTCGCTTTCGCACCGCTTTCGGCGGCCTTTCGGTCGAACGGAGACTTCGCGTTGCTGGCCCGCCCGTCGGGCAATCAAATCCGCCTGCATCTTTACGATGTCAACGGCCAACCAACGGCATCACCGTTCAATTTCGTCGCCGGGATAGCCTCGCCCTACCACGACACGGCATCTGTGGAAAAGTCGCTCGCCTACGAGGACGACGGCACGCTCTGGATCTGTTGGCGCGCCCGCGGCGGTTTCGATGCCAGCAACTACCTCTGCATCCTCAAGCCGTACACGCCCGGCGACGTCAATCTCGACGGCCGCATCGACAACTTCGACATCGACGCGTTCGTCCTGGCACTGACGGACGCACCGGCATACGAAACCCGCTTCAACATCCCGGCCCACGTGGGCCGCATCCTGGGCGACGTGAACTTCGACAACGTGCTCAACAACTTCGACATCGATCCGTTTGTCGAGCTGCTGGTTTCGCAGCCGTAGGGAACAGGGAACAGGGGGCGGGGAACAGGGACGAAGAGGTCAGGGAGTGAAGCGGTAAAGGGGTAGAGGGCACCGGCCGCTGGGCGCCGTCATCGGCCGACGCCCAGTTCCACCGGCCTTCGCGGCCGCAGCGCCTGCGTGCGGTCGATCTGCTTCTGCCAGAGCTCTTCTTCCTGAAAGATGACGCGTTCGAGCAGATCGACGAATTGCGGGTCGAACTGCCGGCCCGCTTCGTTCTGGATTTCGTCGAGGGCGGCGCGAATCGAGCGCGACGGGCGATAGGCCCGGTCGCTGGTCATCGAGTCGAACGCCTCCGCGATCGCCACGAGCCGCGAGCCCAGCGGGATCACCGGGCCGGTCATGCCGGCGGGGTAGCCGGTGCCGTCGAAGCGCTCGCGCAGGTGGCGGATGATGAGGATCTCGGTCTCGAAGACCTTGAGCGGCTCGAGGATCTTGCACGTCATCGCGGGAACCTGGCGCAGGATCGCGACTTCCTCCGCCGTCAGCGGATCGACCTTTTGCAGCGTGCGGTCGGGCACGCCGATCTTGCCGAGTTCGTGCAGCATGGCGGCGTTCATCGCGATCGTGCACTGGGCCTCGCTCCAGCCGGCGGCCTTGGCGAGCTGCTCGGTGAAGAACATCACGTTTCGTGAGTGCCACGCCGTGTAGGGGTCGCGCGCTTCCAGCGCCTGCACCAGCGCCCAGACGCTCTGAAGGCACATCTCCTTCGCCTGGAGGCTCAGCGTCACGACCTGCTTGCGAAGCCGCTCGACCTCGCCCAATTGCACGGACGGCTCGGCCGGTGCGTCGCGGTGTTCGTCGCTGCGGACTACGCAGTTGCGCCCGCGCCGCTTGCCATCATAGAGCGCCTGGTCGGCGAGATTGATCAGGTCGGTGACGCACGCGACGCCGCCGTCGGTCGAGCAGACGACGCCGATTGACGCGGTCACGAGGAGCTGCGGTATTTCGGCAATGCGGACGACCTGCGGCAACGCGACCCGGATGCGCTGCGCGAGATGGGTGGCCTCGTCGAGCGGCGTCTCGGGACAGACGACGACGAACTCTTCGCCGCCATAACGGGCGACCACGTCGCTGTCGCGGACGGTGTCGAGCAGGTGGCGCGCGGTGGCGCGCAGGACGCGATTGCCGATTTCGTGGCCGTACGTGTCGTTCACGCTCTTGAAGTAGTCGAGATCGAGCAAGAGCAACGAGACGCAGCCGCCGTAGCGGCGTGTGCGGGCAAACTCGCGGTCGAGCAGCCCGCGAAAATGGCTGTGGTTCCACAGCCCCGTCAATCCGTCGGTGAGGGCCGCGCGGCGGAGGCGCTCCTGAAGGCGATAGACGCGCATGCCGTTGCGCAGACAGGCTTGCAGCTCGTCGGCGTCGATGGGCTTGGCGAGAAAGTCGTCGGCGCCGGCGTTGAGGGCGCGGTGCTTGTTATCGCGTGTGGCCGACGCGGTCAGGACGATGACGTAGGTGCCGTCGAGCGTGGGGTCGCTGCGAATCTGGCGACAGACTTCGACGCCGTCAAGCTGCGGCATGAGCAGATCGCAGATGACGATGCGCGGGTGATGGCGGCGGATGACCGCGAGGCCGTCGGCGCCGTTGGCGGCGCCGATCACGTGGTGGCCGTCGCGGCGCAGGCGGCGGAGCAAGAGCTCGCGCTCGGCGCCGTCGTCTTCGAGCACACAGATTTCAGCAGCTGGCTCGGACATTCGGTGCGCTCTCGGACGAATCTCGAAGGGGCGTATGCCCTTCGCCACGGATTTCGCCGCGGGGTTTCGTGCCTGCGCCGGGCGCGGCGCGCAACGTCGTCGGGAGGCGCTGGGCCGCCATCCCCCTTCACTCCTAATCATGCGATTCGTTTTGCCGACCCGTCGGATGCGGCTTGCAAAGCCGCCGGTTGGGAGCGGGGAGCATTATTCGCCGCTTGGCGGAGAATGGTGGTGCTTGGCGGTGCTCGCCTATGATTACAGGAACCGCGGCGCCTGCCCCCTCGCGTTTCGGCGCGTTCGGGCGCCGCTGGAGCGTGCGACCGGAGAACCATGCGATGCCCAGCGCTCCCCACCGCCGCGTCGACCTCGCGCAGTTGCGGCGCATGAAAGCCGCGGGCGAGAAGTTCGCGATGCTTACCGCCTACGATTATCCGACCGCGCAACTCGCGCAGGCCGCGGGCGTGCACGCGTTGCTCGTCGGCGACTCGCTGGGGTCGGTCCTGCTGGGCCACGAGACCACGCGCGACACGCCGCTGGGACTCATGATCTTGCTGGCGGAAGCCGTCCGGCGCGGCGCGCCGGACGTGTATCTCGTCGGTGACATGCCGTACGAGGCGATGGCGGCCGGCAATGAGGCGGTGATCCGGGCGGCGTTGCGTTTTCGCGACGAGGCGGGCTGCGATGCCGTAAAGATCGAGGTCGGCCTCGAGCACCTCGTGCTCATTCAAAAGCTGGTGGGCGCGGGGGTCGAAGTCATCGCCCACCTGGGACTGCGCCCGCAGACCATTCTGAGCGCCGACGCGTATCGCGCCCAGGCCCGCGACGAGCACGCCATTGGCGAGCTCGTGGCGCTCGCGCTGCGCTGCGTCGAAGCGGGCGCCGCGGCGCTGTTGCTCGAAGCCGTCCCGAACGAAGCCTCGGCGGCCGTGGCCGCGGCGGTCAGCACACCGATCGTGGGCTGCGGCGCAGGTCCGGCGTGCGACGGACACGTCGTTGTGACCCATGACATGCTGGGCCTGGTCGCGACGCGCCCGCCCCGATTTGTGCCGGTGCTCGCGAGCGTCGCACGACTTTGCGAGGACGCGATGCGGACGTACGTCGAGGACATCGCGACCAGACGCTACCCCGCGCCGGAGCACGTCTACCCAATGAAGCGCCAGCCCGTCGACACACCGGCCGGTGCATGACGACCGCGACGCCGCCGCGCGCGTGCATCGCCTGCGGCGCGCCGCCGGTGCGCGGGACTGTGCTGCGCAACGGCGTGGCGCTCTTGCGCTGTCCAAGCTGTCGGCTGGAATGGTGGAACTGGACGCAGTTCGACCCGGCGACGTTCTACAACGAGGACTACTTCCAATCGTCCACGGCCCCGAAAGGCTACGACGACTACGCCGCGATGGAGGCCGGATTACGCCGGACGGCACGCGCACGGCTGCGGCGACTCGTTCGCTTGCGGCGCGCGAAGCTCGCGCAGGAGCGCCCTGCGGCGCGCGCGGACGAGTCGTCGGACCGGCCGGCGCTGCTCGACATCGGTTGCGGCACGGGAGTCTTTCTCGACGAGGCGCGGGCGGCAGGATTCGCAACCGCGGGCGTCGAGGTCAGCGCGTACGCCGCTGCGCGCGCCGCGGCTCGCGGGCTGCGCGTGCGAGCGGCGCCCATCGAAGCACTCGTGCTGCCCGAGCGTGCCTTTGACTACGTGACGATCTGGGATGTCATTGAGCACGTCCGCCACCCGCGGCAGCTCGTCGAGGAAGCGGTGCGCGCCTTGCGGCCGGGGGGCGTGCTCGCGTTGTCGACGGGCGACGTGACGTCGTGGTGTGCGCGGCTGAGCGGCGCGCGATGGCACCTGTACAACCTGCCGGAGCATCTGTTTTTCTTCTCGCCGGACGCGCTCCGCCGATTGCTGCACGACGCCGGCGCGCAGGTGCACGAATCGCGGTACGAGGTGAACTGGGTTCCGATGGCGTATCTGCTCGAACGCCTCGGCAAGTCGCTGCGCGGGCCGCGCCCGACGCCGACCGCGAGCGCACCGGCGGCCGGCGGCGGCGTATCGCGCTGGTGCAACCTGGTGGTTCCGGCTACGCTCTTTGACGTGCTCGGCGTCTACGCGTTCCGTACGTGAAACCATGCACCTCCCGCTCTCCCCGACCACTCTCCTGCCCGACGGACCGCTGACGAGGCTCGGAGCGCGGATCGTGAATCTCGCGGAGATCGATAGCACCAACGCGTTCCTGCTGAAGCACGCCGCCGCACTGCCCGACGGCACGATTGCGACCGCCGAGGTGCAGACGGCGGGGCGCGGCCGTCAGGGCCGCCGCTGGTCCGCGCCGCGCGGGTCGTCCGTGCTGCTGAGCGCTTTGTTGCACGAGCCCGCGGGTTCGGTTTTGCATGCCTGGGCAACACTGGTGGCGGCGCTCGCAGTGCGGGATGGCATCGCCGCGTCGACCGAATGCCGGCCGACGCTGCGCTGGCCCAACGACCTGGTCGTCGGAAGGCGGAAGCTCGCCGGCGTGCTGGCCGAGTCGGCGCCGTTTCCGGCGCGCGAGCCCGGGGGCCGCATCGACGCGGCGATTGCGGCCGGCGGCGCCACGCGGGCGCTGGTGATCGGCATCGGCGTGAATTGCCTTCAACAACGTGGGCACTTCAGCGCGGAGCTTGCGGAAAAGGCGACGTCGCTCGAGATCGAGTCGCAGAAGCCGGTCGCGCGGACCGCGGTCGCGGCGGCGATTCTTCGGGCCCTCGACGCGTGGCTGACGACGGCGGCCGCCGGTGCGGCCGGGCGCGAACAGCTGCGCAGCGCGTGGCGCTCGCATTGCCAGGACATCGGCAATCACGTGCGAGTGACCGAGGACGGGCGCGCTTACAGCGGCACCGTGCTCGACATCAACGACGAAGGTGACCTGATTCTCCAACTCGACGAAGGCGGGAGGCGACACTTTGGCGCGGCGATCACGACGCGGGCCTGGTGACGCGCCCAGGGATCCGGCCCGCGGCGCGCCTCGGGCCGGACGCGCGCCGCGCGGCGGGCTGGCGCCGGACGGCGGCAAGCAAGCCCCCGCGCTCGGCACGCAGGCGCGCCGCGGTGCTCCGCCGCGCAATGCACCGCTTCCTTCCGCGCCGCCGCACCGGCAGCATCCCGCAAATGCACCGTTGCCGTCGTCTGGAGCGACGCCGGCGCACGCGCTGCGGCTTGCGGTGCGTGCCGCAGCAATCACGTCGGCCGCGGCTGCAATGGGCCCGCCGCTCTGCCTTGCGTTGATTGTGTGCGGCGCGACCTGCGCGGCGGCGGCGGTGCTCGACGAGTGCTCATTCCACGGCGCGACGCGAGCGCGCAGCGGCGGCGGGGCGATCGCGATCGTCGCGCTCGCGGCGGCTGCCTCGCTCGCGTGGCGCGCGCGGCTCACGCGGCGCGCGGCAACGGGCGGGGTTGCCGAACGCGGCGCGCTGCACGGCGCCGCGATATCGACGACGCTCGGCGGCGTCCTGGTCGTGGCAGCGGCATTGTGGGCGCTGGTCGGCGGCGGCGTGCTGCTGGCGGAATGGTGGCGCGGCGTAGTCACAGCTCACTGGATGCTTTCGATCACCGGGCTCAGCGCTGCGCTTTTCGCACCGCCGGCGTTGATGCTGTTCGCGGCCGCCGTCGGCACGGCTGTTTCGCTGCGACTGGCGGCCGATTGGGAGGCGTGTCACCGCGCGCATCCGACACGACGAACGGTGCTCGTGCCCGTCGTCGTTGGCGTCGTTGCGGCGATGCTCGCGCTCGCGTTCACGCCCACGCTCGGGGCGCGCGTGCTCATCGCC
Source organism: Phycisphaerae bacterium (assembly GCA_050184295.1). Lineage (GTDB taxonomy): Bacteria > Planctomycetota > Phycisphaerae > UBA1845 > Fen-1342 > JBFXAM01. The sequence goes on from JBFXAM010000054.1 coordinate 22,973, forward strand.
ATCGTGACGCTGTTCGCGGCGGCGATCGTTGCGACGATCGCGCCGCCCGAGAGCCGAGCCGATACGGCATCGGCGGTGGGCGGCCGCGGGCGCGCTCCAACGGGGCGAGCTGCGGCGCTCGTGGTCGGGGCGCTCGCGCTGACGTGTGGGGCGGCCGTGCTCGCGCCCGGTTCGCGGCTCACCAAACACCCGCGGCCCGAATCGCCCACCGACGACGCGCTGACACGCGAGTTTCACGCCTGGAGCTCCCGCTTGCTGGACGATGTGTACGAGATCGGCGGCCGGCTCCGACCCAACAACCTTGCGCCGGTCGACGCGAGTTCGACGGGCGCGGCGCGCGGCGACGCGCCGAGCTCGACCGCGGGCGTCACCGACGCGCCGCCCGCGCCCCTGGACTGGCAGATCGACACGCGCTTCGGCGAGTACGATGCGGTCGTGATTCACCGCGACGCGGCCGTCGCGCTCGAAGCCGGCCCCGCCGAGCGCTTCGTGCGCCGCGCGGCGTGGAGCCTGCGCCCGGGTGGGCGGTTGCTCGTTGCGGCGACGCCGCGCGCGAAGCTTGGCGAGCCTGCGGACGACGGCCGGTCGCACGCGCAGCACGTCGTGACGGCGGCGATCGACTTCTGGAAGGCGACGAAGGACGCGCGCGGCTGGCAGGCGTACTACGTGCGGGTCGAGCGCGGCGCGGCGTCGCGCGGCGTGTCGTTCGAACGCTTCGAAGCGCTCGCACTGGGCCGCGACATCGCGGCGTGGCTGCATCGGCAGGAAGCGCCCGACGGCTGGCGCGTGCTGGTCGTGCCCGTCTCGGGTCACCGGCAGTTCCGGGCGGCGAGCCTCCTGCCGACGGCGGCGCTGATGCCGCCGCCGGCACCCTGAGTGCGGCGACGTCGGCAATGGTGTGCGCGCGGCGGCGACGGCGCATCAATCGGGCGCGTCGGGCTTCCAGCGGACGAACGCCTCGATCGCCTGGTATTCGGGCAGCCCGAGGCGGTCGTAGAGCTCGGCGGTGTTGCGGTTGCGGTCCTCGGCCCGTTGCCAGAACTCGCGCGTATCCCACGGTCCCGGAAACAGCGCCTCGTCCTTCTGGCTCTGATGCTTGAAGATCGCCATCCGTTTGCGCTCCACTTCATCGGGGCTGAGCGGAACCGCCATGTCGATCGCGTGCGGCTCCCATTCCTGCCACGCGCCGCGGTAATGCCAGATGTCGCACTCGCGCATCCACGGCTCGTCGGCGAGCGTGCGGATCGCCGTGTTGATCGCGGACAGGCAGACCCGGTGCGTGCCGTGCGGATCCGACAGGTCGCCGGCGGCGTAGAGCTGGTGCGGCCGCACCTGTTCCAATAGCTCGGCCACAATCCGCACATCGTTGTCGCTCAGAGGCTTCTTCTTCACCCGCCCGGTCTCGTAGAACGGCATGTCGAGGAAGTGGATGCGGTCGGGTTGCACGCCGCTGAACAGCGCCGCGGCCTCGGCCTCGGTGCGTCGGATGAGGGCCTTGATTCTCTGGACGGCGGTGCTGTCCACTGCTCCGGGCAGCTTCTTGGCGACGAAAGACTGGACCGCTTCCTCGATCCGCGCCGCGTCGGCCTCGCCGAAGAGCTCGAAGGCGTGGCAGAACTCGGTGACGAAGTTGACGTGCCGCACCGCTTCCTCGTCCCACACGGCGATGTTGCCGGAGGTCTGGTAGGCGACATGAACCTCGTGCCTGTGCTGGCAGAGCCGGATGAGCGTTCCGCCCATGGAGATGACGTCGTCGTCGGGGTGGGGGCTGAAAACGAGCACACGCTTGGGGAAGACATCAGCCGTGCCGTCGCGCCGCGGGCGGTTGGGCTTGCCGCCGGGCCACCCGGTGATCGTGTCCTGCAACGCGCGAAAGACCGAGATGTTCACGTCATACGCCGATCCGCGGGCGCTGAGCAGCTCCTGCAGCCCGTGCTCGTTGTAGTCCTCGCTCACGAGCTTGAGGATCGGCTTGTCCACCTTGAGTGCCAGCCAGATCACCGCGCGCCGCGTGAGCGCCGCGTCCCAGGTCAGGCCGGCATCGGCCACCGGGCCGAGCAGCCACGGCGTCTTGATCGGCGTCAGCTCGCCGGCGCTGGCTTCGTCGAGCACGACGTGAACGTTGGCGTGCTCCTGAAGGTAGCTGGCCGCGACCGAGCTGGTCACGGGACCTTCGAGCGCCGCGCGCATGATGGCGGCCTTGGCTTCGCCGAACGCAAGCAGCGTGATCCGGCGCGCGTCCAGGATCGTGCCGACGCCCATCGTGATCGCACGGTGCGGGACGTTCCACTCGCCGAAGAAGTCGCTCGCGGCGTCCATACGCGTCACGCGATCCAGCGTGATCAGGCGCGTGCGACTGTGGCGACCGGACCCGGGCTCGTTGAAACCAATGTGCCCGGTGCGGCCGATGCCGAGCAGTTGGAAGTCAATGCCGCCGGCGGCGCGGATCCGCTCGTCATACGAGCGGCAAAACTCGGCGACGCGTTCGAGCGGCAACGTGCCGTCGGGGACGTTGACGTCGCCGGGGTCGATGTCGACGTGGTCGAAGAGATATTCGGCCATGAAACGGCGGTAGCTCTGGAGCGACTCGGGCTGCATCGGCCAGTATTCGTCGAGGTTGAAGCTCACGACGTTGCGGAACGAGAGACCCTCCGCGCGATGCAGCCGCACGAGCTCGTCATAGACGCCCTGCGGCGTGGAGCCCGTGGCGAGGCCCAGCACGCAGCGCTGCCCGGCGCTCGCCTTGGCGCGGATCAGCTCGGCGATTTCGCGCGCGACGCCGGCGGAGGCAGCGGCGGGCGAGCGATAGACGGAAACCGCGCCGTTGGACGCGCCGCGGGCCGGCGCGTCGCTGGATTGCAGGGGGAGCCGAAGCGTGCGGTTGCTCATTCGACGATCCTCGCGCGGGGCGCACGGACACGATGGCGTATCGGCCGTCGGCGGCTTCACGCGGCATGGTACAGCGCGATGCGCGGAGGGAGAAAGCCGAACGGCGCTGCCCGACGGGCTGACGGCGGGCGGCAGAAATGCGGGCGACACTTCGCGTATTCGTTCACATCGCGGCCCGGTGAAACGGAGGAATCAGTGCTTCCCCGTAGTCGAGAGTGCCTGGCGGCCGGCCGCCTCACCGCTTCCGCGCGGCAAATCGTAGAGAATCCGCGCGGTTTGGCGCCCCTGGCCCACGAGCGGTGCGCCGCTGATCGCGAAGAAGTCGCTGCTCGCGCCGCGCCACACCCGTGCCGCGACACCGAGCAGGGCCGTGTCCACGCTCTCGGCGCACGCGTCGCTCGCGCCACCGTCGATCCGGGCTTTGCCGCGCTCGGTTTGCAGAAAGCGGAGCAGGAAGTGCGTGGGCGCCGGGTATAGGCTTAGGAGCAATTGGTCCCAGCACGCCACGCAGCGCGTCTGGCCGCTGAACCGCACCTCGTTCTGGTTCCAGAGGTCGAACGTTGCGTTCGTCGACACCGGCCGCACGCCGTCCTGGCGCAGATCGACTGCCGCCGGCACGAGCGTCAACTCCGTGTCCAGGCGAATGATCTCGCCGCTGAGCCCGCCCAGCAGCAACTCCGACGCGAAGAAGTCGAGCAGCAGTTGATCCGGCGTGAAGTCATACTGAAAGCCGTCGAGGTCAAGTTGCCCCGCGACCGACGTCGCTTCGCAGCACACACCCCCCGCGTCGCGCACGACGCAGTCGCGCGGCGCAGCGCCGTGGTCCCCGCAGAGCGATTGATACGCCCAGGCGTTGTAGTCCCAGGCCGCCGTGCGGGCGTAGTCGACCTGAATCGCGCCGCCGGTGAGATGATTCCAGCGGATCTCGCGCCCTTCGCTGTCGACCGCCCATGCCAGGACGTAGCCGCGAATCACGTAGTCGCCCGGCACGTCGCCATCGGGCCGTCCGGGTGGGTTACTTGGATCCAGAACCGCCCACGGCGAGACACCCGCCGGCTGCCCGGTTGCGGCGGACCAGTAGAGCGGCTGGTTGGGTGTGAGGTTGATGCGGTTGTCGACGCGGTTCCAACCGGGTTGGCCGCCCGACGTAAGCGGTGGATCGCCGTGGACAAAGTACAGTTGCACGGCGATGGGCTCGTGGTAGTCATTTGCGAGCGAGACAAACGTGTCGGCGACGACGTTGCCGCTGCGGTCAAAGCGCACCTCGACGGCGGGGTAGATCAGCAGGCTGCCTTTTTGCGTGAAACTCGTGCGCTGGGCCGGCAGCACGGTGACGGTCGCGCTGCATGTGCTCACGTTGCCGGCCGCATCCACCGACGTCCACGTCACCGTGTTCACCGAGTCCGACGCGAAACCACACGCCGGAGCATCGTGCGTGAGCGTCACGTCGGGGTCGCAGTCGTCCAGCGCCGTGGCGCTGCCGAGCCAGTCGAGAAGAAACGTGTCGCAGAGGAACTCGCCACGCTCGACCACGATGGCGGGCGGGCACACGATCGTAGGCGGCGTCTCATCGCGTACGAGAACGGCCGCATCGCACGTCGACGACGCGCCGGCCGCGTCGGCGGCTCGGAGCGTCACGGTGTGCGACCCGCAGCCGCAGAGCTCGATCTGCGGCGAGCACGGGACTGGCTCGCCGTCCACCGCGACGATGCAGAGCTCGACGAGGTCTGCCGGGCCGTCGGGGTCGTACGATCGGTCGTCAATGTGGGCGACCGTGACCATCGCGCAGCCGCCCGTCTGCGTCGCGACATTCGCCGGGCGGCACTTTGCGACGGGTGCCGCGTTCTCACCGGCCATGCCGGTGTGCGCCGCGAGCAGCGCCGCGATCGTGGCGGCAAGCGCCTGCCGGATGACGGCGACGCGGGCGAGCGCCGTTCCACGTCCGAGCTGCGGGGCGCGCGAATCGCGCGCAACCCGTGTGCGACTTGGCATATGGACGTGCGATCGCCGTACGCCGCGCCGGTGGTTGCGCCACGCGGCGCGTGTTGCGCGCGCGCCCATCGGCTCGTTGCGAGCTTTCAATCCGGACCCCCCCAGAGGTCGGCTTAACGCTTCCGCGGAACCGGTTTCGACATCTCTCGCTGCGAATTCGTAACTATTTTATCTGAAAACAGGTTAACGTCGGATTGGAACGGTTGCAACCTCGAATACGATCCGCACTGCGGTGCGGCGGGCCACGCCCACACCGCGTCGAACCCGGGTGATCCCCAGCGCACCAGTCTCGGATCATCGGCGCTGATTCATTCTCGGTCGCAACGAGACGGGTCGCAGCGAAGAGTCGCGGCGGCACCCAGAATCGGCGGCCGCAAGAAAAAAAGAAGCAGCGAGAAGGGGCGGAGGAATCGCTCGGGTTCGCGATGCGTGTCGCCGGGTGCGAGTTCGTCGATGTGAGCGTGAGCGGCGTCGATCGGTCGCCCGCGGAAGCGCGAGCCCGACGACCGGCTCCGTCCATAATCGCGCACAATGCCGTCGTACTGCGGTAGTTCACGCTCTTGCTCGCCGTCAAACGAGGGGAATCCGCGATGACGGCAGTGCGATTCTCCTGGACGCCGGAATCGGGATTGTCCGCGCCCCGCTCGGCACCGGCGACGTGGCGGTGATCCGAATGGCCGTCGTGCGGCGGTCACCGTCACGAGACGAATCCCCGCACCCGTCGAGCAGCGCGGAATTGCACGCGGTGCGCGATTCCGTGACGCGCCCTCCGCGGTTCGCCGTTCAACGGCCTACCGCTGCGGCTTCACGCTCCCGCGCCGCGTCTACGGCTGCGGCTTCACGCTGGTCGGCGTGGCCGTCGGCGTCGCGCCGCTTGCCGGCTCATCGGGGATGAGCGTCGGCGCGGGGTTCAGTTCGCCGCCGGG
>JBFXAM010000055.1:0-28740 GCA_050184295.1 Phycisphaerae bacterium
CAGGATGTTCGCGTGAAAGATCCATGCGGCGCGATTCTACCCTCGGTCCGGCGCGCCGGACCGGTGGCGCGGACCCGCCGCTTGACACCGCGGACCGGTGGCGCGGAACAACCGCCCCTCGCGCCGGACCGGTGGCGCAGACCCGGCCCTTGGCGCGGCGGGTGCTGATGCGGACCGCTCGCACGGGGCGCCGGCGGCTTCGATCGGAGCCCGGTGCGCCACGCACGGGGCCCGATCCGGTGCGTGCCATGCGGCGTCGCCATCGACCGCAAAGCTCAATCGACGGGCAACGGCGGCCGGCGGGCGCCGAAGAGCCGCCCGACGCGCTCGTTCACCCAGCTCCAGGCGTTCAGAAAGTCGAACACCGTCCAGCCGCCGCCCGCGGTGCCGATGCGGATGCCGTTGTTTGTCGGCGCCATCAGCGCGGCGAGCACCTGCTCGGCGTTCTCGGGCGTGGTCTTCATGCCGTTCACAACCGGCCAGCCGCCCGGCCGCGGCGTGGCGTTTCCGGTGCAGCGGACGACGATGCGATTGCCGAAGTCGACGGCGAAGCTGCGGGTGCGATGCCGACAGGCCCGCGGCGTCGCCGACCCAGCGCGCGAACGCGCATCGGGCGGTAGTGTGGGAGCCGCAGCGACCGCGCCGGACTTTCCCGGCGCTGCAACGCCCCCGACGGAACCGCGGCCGGGCGTGTCCGACGCGGCAACGACTCCGACTGAACCGCTGCCGAGCGCGGATGTCGCGGCCGGGGGCGCGCTGGTCGAGTTCGCGAAGCGGAGCGCTGGATAGCGTGCGGCGATCCAGCGCGGCGGCTTGAGCTCCCAGCGCTCGAAGCCGCGCACTTCGCTGCACTCCGCACAGGTGAATGTCATTTTCCCGCGATAGATGCCGCGCGGGGCGAATGCGAAGGCCAGGCCGCCGATGGCCGCCAGCGCGCTGAGCAGCAGGACGATCCGCCCATAGCGCCGGCGGCCGCGAAGCTGATACGTGGTCGCGTCGGCGGGATCGAACTTTCGTCCGCACTCCGGACAGATCGGCGCCGCGAGCCCGCGCAGCAGATAGCCGCAGCCGCGGCAGCGTGCATGTTCGGGGAGTAATGTCGACATCACGTTCTTCCTTCGGTCACGAACTGCTCGCAGAGCCCACGCGCCGCCGCCGCCGGATCGGCCGCCGCGATCACGGCGGCGCACACGCAGATGGCGCTCGCACCAGCGTCCTTGAGCGCGCCGGCGGTCGCGGCCGTGATGCCGCCGATCGCGACCACGGGGGCCGCGGTTCGACCTGCGGCGTAGCGCAGCGTCGCTTCGCCGGCGATGTGCTCCTGGGGCTTTGTCGCGGTGGGGAACATCGGTCCGACGGCGAGGTAATCGGGCGGGTCGGCGAGCGCCGCGTCAATCTGCTCGCGCGTGTGCGTGCTGCGCCCGATCAGCATTCGCGGGCCCGCGATCGACCGCGCCTGCGCGACCGACACGTCATCCTGTCCGACGTGCACGCCGTCGGCGCCCGCCAGCCGGGCGAGATCGGGGCGGTCGTTCAGAATCAGCAGCGCGCCGTGCTGGTCGGACACGGCGCGGAGCAGTGCCGCGCGGCGGAGCAGCTCGGCGTCGGAGAGCCGCTTTTCGCGCAGCTGAATGCACGTTGCACCGCCGACCAGCGCGGCTTCGGCGGTTTCGATCCACGGTCGGCGGCAGAGCGACTCGGTCACGATCACGTAAAGGCGCACGGCGCGAAACCGCGCGCGGGGCGCGCCTCGCAGCCGCAAGCGCTGCTCGAGCTCATACACGCGGTAGCGGATGTTCTCCGCGGCGCGGCTGGCGTCGGCGGCGTGCGGCGCTCCGCTGTTGTCGAGCTTCGCATATTCGCTGATCGAGCGCGCGGCCTCGGCGGCGCGCCCGAGTGCCGCGTGCAGGACGGCATCCGCGTCGGCGCGTGCCAGTTCCCCGACGTGCTTCTCATCGCGTCCGACGTCGGCGAGGATGTCGCGCGCTGCGAGCAGCGCCGCGGGCCCGATTCGCGCGGCGATCCCGGCGATCTCGTGGCGCAGCGACTTGGCCGTCGCGGCGGCGTCGCGATCGTCGAGCGCGAAGCGTGCGTGGTCTTCCACGACGCGCAGCGCCTCGCGCGCCCGGTTGAGATTGACGTCGACGATGCGCAACACCGCGGGGTCCATCGATGCTCCCGGGGGACGGTGGCTGCTCGAAAGCGCGCGGCCCGGATCGAGAATCGGGTAGGGGGTCGGTTTGATCCGGGGGGCACGGGCGGCTCGCCCGTGTCGTCCGCATGAACGGGCGAGACGCCCGGACCACCCTCTCAGATTCACGTTTTCACGAAACTGACCCACTACCAAGAATCGCGCGACGGCGGCGTCATCGCCGCAGCGAGCGCCGCGATTCGCCGCCGGAGCCGGCACCCCATGCGGCGCCCGCGCCCGCTTGCGGTTCACACTACCACGCGAACTTTTCAGCCAGCAATTGGGCGAGCGCGACGACGACCGGCATCGCGGTCAGCGCGACGCACCACTCGGCGAGCTGGCGCCCGGTCGCGGCGCGCCGCCGGCCGACCACTTCGCAGAGCCCGATCACGAATAGCGTGACGCCGAACTTGAACGCGGACGTGCCGGGCAGCCCGCCGTGCTCGATGATCCACTCGGCGAGCGGGTTTTCCTCGCGCCCGTCGAGGTGCAGGATCATCCACGTGCACATGAGATCGAGCGACGCGAGGAACACGAACCACACGTACACGTCGGGATACAGCACCGCGCGACGCCACCAGGGTCGCATGTCCGCCGCGCGCGGCGCGGCCTGCGCCACGGCGGCGGCCACCGGCGGTTCACGAATCTCGGAAGCGGGAGGCGTCGTTGCACTCATGAACGTTCGGCCCTCGGCAACCCACCGATTGTAAGCAATCCGCTGGAAAACAGGACGGCCGCGGGCCTCGGGGAGAGCCCATTGCGTCCGGCGCGCAAGCGTGGCGGCAAGCCTGTCAGCGGCGTGCGACCGCGGCCGGGCACGTTCCCCCGGCCGCGCGCGCCGGATTCGGACCCCGGTCGCGTCGCGCGGCGCGCCGATCGGCCGGCATAATGGCGAAATGGTCATCCGGCTCAAACGCCTGGAGAACGGCGTCGTGCTGACGCTCCTGCGCGACGCGGCGGCGCCCGCGGTGCAGCGCAGCGGTCACGGCGGGTTCTTCGCCTTCCACGACCTGCTGCACTACGCGGTCGAAACGACGCTCGGACTGCAACAGGCGTTTTACGGTCTCATGGCCGCGGGCAGGGATTTCGAGACGTTCGGCGACCGAAGCGACCCGCGCTATCGGGCGATGCCCGCGGAAGCGCTCTTCGCCGAGCAGCTCGTGGACGTGCTCGCTCGGCGGCTGGGAGACCCCGCTCGCCGCGACGCCGACCTGTGGGAGCTTTGGGTGGGCGAAGTGAACGACGAGTCGGCGACAGTGCTGGCGGGCACGGAGTTCGCGGATCGCCGGCTCGAGCGCGATGAGCTGGCGGAGATCGCGCGACGCTTCGACGTGCTCGCGCAGCGCTGGGCGGAGACGCCGCTCGGCGGACATCTCGAGCTGCTGTGGCCGGGCGTATGAGCGGGTCACGCGCCGGACGTGGGACGGACGCGTGACTACAACTCGCGCACGCGGTACGCAAGGCGCCGGGCTGCTGCGCGCGTCGATCAGAACTCCGTGAGCGGGTGTGGAGCCGCTTGGCCAACCCCTCACGTCGTGGGTTCCGTGGGGCGCGCGCAGCGCGCCGTGACGACGCCGGGCGTCAAGGGGCTGGCAGCACGGAGATATTCGATCCGCACTGATTCCAGCCGCCCGGCTCGCGGCGGTAGATGTCGACCGATCGCAGCGGCAGCTCCTGTTCCGCGCCGCTGTCATCGGTGTACCAGAAGCGTGCGACGTAGAACACCACCGCGAGGTCGCCGTGGACCGCAATGTCGTGGTCCGTCAGTTCGTAGCGCGTTCCGCGGAAGTGTCTCAGCGCGTCATCGGCGGCCTGCATGTAGGCGTCGAGACCGCGCACCATGGCCGTGCTCCGCACCTGAAAGCCGCGCCAGTCGGTCGTGTGGCCGCGGCGGATCGTCTCGCGGTCCTTGTCGACGAACGCGCGAAACAAACGATGGATGTGCGCCAGAATCTGCTCGGCGTCGGTCGGCGTCGCGGCCGTTGAAGCCGCAGAACTGTCGGTCACGAGCTCGCTCCTTGAAGATTGCCCGGACGCGCAGCGCCGGTGCGCTGGCGCGGTCCGCACTCGGCCGCCAGCACCTGGGTCGCCGCGCGGCGACGGGCTGCACAAAAACCAACGGTCACCGGCCGGCCGGCGGCGGCGCCGGCTTCGCCTTGAGCTTCGCGGCGCATTCTTCGCAGCAGACGGCGACTTCGCGCCCGGCGATGCGCACCCTCACCACAGCGTCGGTGAGTTCCCAATCGCAGACGGGGCAGCGCGGCTTCGGGTCTTTCGCGGTCATGATGGGGCTCCGGTGTGGAGGAATCCTCGGGGTCGCGCCGCAATTGCGCGACCGCACAACCCGAGTATGCCGCGCTTGCGCCGCTCAGGCTTTCGAAATCGTGCTCGTTTCCCGGCACAATCCGGCGGCGATTCGGCCGCGCGCAGCGGACGGCGTGACGTCGAAGTGCTGTTGGAACGCCGTCGTGAAGTGGCTGTGGCTGGCGAAACCCACCCGAAGCGCGACGCGCGCCAGGTCCGGCGCGCCGTCGGCGAGTGCCGGCAGCGTTGCCGCCAGTCGCAGGCGCGTGCGATACGCGTGCAGCGACCGGCCGGTCTGGCGGCGAAACACGCGCGCCAGATGAAACGGCGACGCCGCGACGATCTCCGCCAGCTCCGCCAGCGTGAGCGGCTCGGCAAAGCGCGTCGCGAGCAGCACCTGCGTGTCGTTTGCCAGCCGGCGATGCTCGTCGGCGGTGTTCGCGCGCCGCGGGAGCCGCACGCCGCGTACGCGCTGGGCCGCACCAACGACCGCCGCCACGAGCGCGCCGGCGACTTCTTCGGCGGCGAGCACGTCGCGCGACGGCTGCGCCAGGTGGCGCCGCAGCGCTTCGATCCGCAGCAGCCAGCGCGGCTCGGCGGGCGCGTGGGTGTAACCAAACCGCAGGTCGGACCGATCGGCGGCGCCGGGATCCAGCGCGGCGAGCACGTCGCGCAGCAGCGCCTCGCGGAGGCGCAGCACCGTGCAGTCGTCGCCGCCGTCGACGGGGTGGCTCACGCGATAAGGCTCGTCGCGGTTGAAGAACACGACCACGTTGCTGTCGGCCACGAGCGTCGTCGGCCCGACGTGCTTGACGAAGACGCCGCGCCGCGGAAACGCCAGCGTGCAGGCGCGCGAGAACTCCTCGGGCGCCGCGGGCGACCGCGGGGCGGCGCAGCAGACGTCGGCGAGCGCGAGCGCGGGTCCGCGATAGAGCGGCGCGTGGGTGAGCTTCGCGGACATGCCGACATTCTGGCGAGTCGACGCGCCGCGAGTCAACGCGTTTCGCTGCGGACCGGGTTGCACGGCGGAGACCGCGACCCCGCGCGGCCGCCAACGCCGACCCGGTCCGAGATTCCGCTCCCGCGCGGCGCGACTATACTGTTCCGCTCGGAGACCCAGCCATGAATGTGCGTGTGTTCAACCATCGTTTGCTCGTCGCCGCGGGGACTCTGATCGCGCTGGCCGCGGCGCCCGCCGTTCGCGCCGGCGACGGCGACGCGCTCGCGATCGTCAACGGCGAATCGATCTCTCGGCAGCAGGTGATCGACGTGTTGCTGGACGCGCACGGCATCGAGATCCTCCAGCAGGTGCTGCTGGTGGAGCTGTGCAAGCAGGAGTCGAAGCGGCTTGGGCTCGCGGTGACGCGCAGCGACGTGCAACGCGAGTTTGACAACTCGGTCGAGAAGATCGCCGCCGCCACCGCCGGCCGCGGCGGCGACGCCCCGACGGAGGAGAACAAGCGCCGGGCGTTGCAGGCGATTCTGGAGCAGAAGGGGCTGTCGCACGCCGAGTTCATGCTCGGCATGGAGCGCAACGCGCATCTGCGCAAGATCATCGAGAAGGACTTGCAGATCACCGAGGAGACGCTGCGCGAGCAGTTTCGACGGACGTATGGCGAGCAGGTGCAGGTGCGGCAGATCGTCGTATCCGAGTCCGCCGAGATCGCCGCCGTGCTCGAACAGCTCAACAAGGGCGTCGAATTCGCCGACGTGGCGCGGCGTCAGAGCCTGCACCGCGCGTCGGGCGACCAGGGCGGGTTGCTGCCGGCGTTCTCCTTCGACGACGCCAACGTGTCGCCGGCGCTGCGCGAGCTGGCGTTTCAGATGAAGCCCGGCGAGGTGTCCGCGCCGATTCGCATCGACAACCTGTATCACCTCATCAAGCTGGAGCAGCGCATCGCGCCGGCGAGCGTCACGTTCGAGGAAAAGCGCGCCGAAGTGGAGCAGCGCCTCCGCGACCGGGTCACGGCGCAGGAGATGAGCCGGCTCGCGAACGACCTGTTTCAAAGGGCGAAGATCCGCGTGCTGGAGCCGCGGCTGAAGGACAAGTTCGAGGATCTCCGCCGCAGCGTCGCCGCCGAAGCCGCGAAGCCCTGAGCGGACGCTCGGCGGTGCCGGGGGTCGTAGGCGGCGGCGCACGACCGGCGCGCCCGGCCGCGGGCGCGTCCCGCTCCGCCTCGCAACGGCGCGGCCGCGCGAACGCAGCGTATCGGTGCGCTATGGCCCGCCGCCCGCCGCCCGCCGCAATCCTCGGCGCAGCTCCTCCCAGACAACCGGATCGGTGTTTCCGGGGAACTCCACGACCGGCAGAAAGCTCACGGGCCGCGCCGGGCGTGCGCCGGCCCGCTGCGCGAGTTCCGTCCCGACCACCGCCATGAAGTAGCCCTCCGCGTGGCCGGACTTCGCCGCCGCTTCGCGCGCCAACTCCAACCACCCCATGTCCTGCTGAAGCCGCCGAACCAGCTTCAGCCGCACCGACGCCAGCGGCCGCAGCGGAGCGCCGTCGGCGCGCGGCGGATAGAGCAGCGCGCCGGTGTCGGCCTTCTCCCACGCGGTCGGCTTGCCGAGCGACTCCGTGAACTGCACGCCGCGCGCTCCCGCGAGGCGCGACGCCCAGCCCCACTTGAGCAGCGCGGCGAAGCCCAGCTCGGGCTCGACCGCGCCGCCGTAGGTCCACACTTCGCCGAAGCGCTGCGGGTTGGCGGTGATGGTGTAGCTCTTTTGAAAGAACGCGCTGTTGAGCAGCGAGAGCTGCACGAGCCCGTCGAGCGTGTCGCGCTGCAGCTCGGGCGCCGCGAGGTCGGCGCGGACTCGCAGCGGCGCGTCGGACCCCGCGAGCGCCTCGCGATAGGCGCCGAGCCAATACGCGAGCGCCTGGAAATCGTCATACACCTCCGGCTGGCCGAGCATCCACCAGGTGCTGCGCTCGCCGGCCGCGGCCCGGTTCACCAGGAGCATCTGGAAATCGGTGCGCCGCCAGTTCCGCTCGCGGATGTGGGCGGCGAAGTCGCGCACCGTCTGCTGGATCGCGGCGCGGTACTCGGGCGCGAGCGCGTCCTCGATCGGCCAGACCATGTACGAATCCATCGTCGGGTTGGCCGGGCCGGGCGTGCGGACCTCGGTGCGCGTCGCGCGATAGTGATACTTCCGCGCCAGCGGCGCGTTCGCAGCGGCGCGGTGGTACCGCAGCAGCGCCGGCCAGTTCTCGTGGATGGGCAGATAGAACTGCGCCAGCGGCACAGCCTCGCGCGGCAGGTCGCGAAACGCGTCGCCGTTGAAGTAGCGCGCGAAGCGCTCGTCCCACGCGCTCCAGTCGAAACGCGGCGCGCCGTCGACGATGGTCATGTCCGGCGCGAAGCCGTCATAGATCGTGCCATCGGAGCGATAGGGGACCACCGCCAGCGTCGCGCGGTGCTGCTGCGTCAGTCGATAGCACGCGTCGAGCAGCTCCCACGAATCCGGCGAACCGTCCTCGAAGCCCCACCGCGGACCCGGCGGCGCATAGGCCGTCAACGTCGCCGCGAATGGCGTCTCATTGGGCAGCGTCGCCGGCGTCACCGTCAGTTCGACCGGCAGGTCCAGCTCCGCAGCCCCGTCGCGCGTCACGATCAGCCGACAACGCCACACGCCCCGTTCCGCGCTTGCGGGTACCGTGATTTCCGTCCAGATCGCCTGCACGACGCCGCGCGGTGCGGGCTGCGTCGCGGCCGGCGCTGTGGCGGCCGGGTCGTCGGGCGCGGCTGCCTCGTCGGGCGGGCCGGCGATCGGCTGCGTCGCGGTGAGCGGAAGCAGGTCGAGCACGAGCGGCGCGCCGGATTCGATCGGCGTCAGCCCGTCGGGTGCGTACTTGTCGCGTCCCAGGCGGCTCTGCGAATAGTGCTGACGATAGAACTGCACGCGCGGCTGCGGGGCGGCGGCGCCCGGCGACTGCCACTCGGCGAACATGACGCGATACGCGCCCGGACCGCCGGAGAGCACGACCTGGAAACTCACGACTTCCTTGCGGGCGGCCTCCAGGGTGATCGGTCCGCGCGTCGGATGCCACCAGCACTTCCGAGCCGTGCGAATCCAGCGCCCGTCGAGACTCAATGACGCCGAGTCGTCCATGGTGAACGAACTCGTCCACGTCTGCGGCAGATCGAAACGCTCCAGCGTGGGGAAGTCGATCTTCGGGTTCGACGTCACTGGCGGCGGCAGTTCGACGCACACGGGCACGGACCACACGCCGCCGCTCTCGATCGCGCGCGCCGCGACAAACCGATGCCGTGCGGTGCGGTGCATCGTCAGCACCGCCGCGGACGCGTCGCCGCGACGCACGGGGGGCGACGGCAGCGCCCAGATCGGCAGCTTCGTCGCGCTCGCGAGGTCGGCGGCGCCGCGGATTTCGCGCTCGCTCAGAAACACCTCGACGCCCAGCGCACCCGGCGCACGCCAACGAACCCATTCGAGCCCGAGCGTGTCGCGCGACGCTGACACCTCGGTCGGCGCGGCGGAAGCGTGAGCCGCGGCGCGCCGCGCTTCCACCACCAGCTCCGGCGGATCGTCGGACTCGCGCGAGAACACCGCCGGCTGCGTCTGCCCGCGGCCGAAGTCGTCCGCGAGCGCCAGCCCGCCGAGCTGTACGCGCTGCACCAGCGCCTGCACCAGCGCCGGCGGAACGTCGATCTCGTACCAGAGCGACTTCGCGTCGAAGCGCGGCACGACCGCGGCCCAGTGCGAGCCGCCGTTGCCGAACACCGCGTCGGTCACGTCGCTGCCGACGTACGCCCACGCCCGAGCCTTGTCCGGCTCGGGTGCGTATGCGGCGTAGCTGAAGCACGCGCTGCCGGGCTGCGGCTTGCGCTCGGCGCCGGTTCCTTCGACCCATTCCGTGGCGATCGTGCTCACGCCGACGCGCACGAGCAGCTCGTTCGAGCGCCGCACGCGGAGCACGGCGCGGGTGACTTCCCATTCGGGCGCGGCGTCGGAGTCTCCCGCGCGGCGCAGCGCGCTGAGATCGAACTGAAAGAGTCCGAAGCTGGCGCCGCCGAGAACGTCGATTCGGTCGCCCCCGCCGTTGTTCACGTCGCGGCCGTTGGGCAGGGCGCTGAACACGGCGGTGTCGGCCGTCACGGGACAGGTGAACAGCTCGTGACCGGGCTGTGTCGCGGTCAGGCTCGGTGGCGGGCGTGTGGAGCCTGGAAAGTCCGCGCCCGGCGGTGTGCCGGACGGTCGGTCGGGGAGGATCGCGGGGCGCGTGGCAGGGCCGCGGCGCACCGGCTCGTCGAGCGTCGGCTGCGCATGGCTGCGTGCTGCGGCGCCCACGACGAAGATCGCCGCGACGCACGCCGCGAAACGCGCGGACGGGCGCACGACGAGAGTCACGCCCGGACGCGCGGCGCCGCCGCTTCCGGCGGCATCCGGGAACACGTCACGCCACGATTTCGCCCGCGCCGCTCCACCGTCGCCCGACTGGATCATCGTTCTCACTCGCTTCGCCGCTCCAGGCCTGGACCCGCGAGCAAGTGTACGCGTGGCGGTCCAGTGCAACCAAGTGTGCGGCGCCGCGCGTGCGATCCATGCCGTCTGTGGAAGCGCGGAGCGCCGCCGAGTCGGGGCGCCTCTCCGACGCACGTCGTGGACAGCGCGTCGCGCTCGCGCTGGGGGCTGGGATCGGTCGGGGGCGCGGTGTAGCCGGGCGGAAACGGCGGCGGCGGCCCGACGGTCGTCGCTTCGCGCGTGAGGGGTCCGCGCTTCGCACGATCGCCGCGGCCGCCGGCCGCCTTGCTGGGTTCTTCCGCTGCGAGCGCGCGTGGGTCAGTCAGGCACGCGCGTCGTCAGCAGTTCTGTTGCACCTCCTTTCGAATCAGGCTGCCAAACTGACCCATCAGGTCGCCGGGGCCAAGGACGAAAGTCGCCTTGGCGTTTCCGAGCACGTCCTGAATCACCTCAAGCTCCTTCAGCCGCGCGAGCGCCGGGTTCTCCGCCAGCAGCCGGGCGGTGTTCGCCTGGTTGCGGATGGCGGCGGTCTCCTCGCGCCGCTTGATCAGGTTCGCCTGGGCCTGCTTCTCGGCCGCGATGACCTGGTTGAAGAGCTCCTTCATGTCGCCCGGCAGAATGACGTCGCGCAGTCCGATGCTGCGGAGCGCGACGCCGAACTCCGCCGCCCGCCGCGCGAGCCCGTCGCGCAGCTCGCGTCCGACGCTGTCCTTGTCGGCGAGCAGCGCGTCGAGCGTCCGCACACCAATTACGCCGCGCAGCACGAGCTGCGCCTCGCGATAGACGGCCTGTCCGACGTCGCCGACGGCGTTGACCGCAGTCAGCGCGTCGGCGATCTGCCAGCCGACGAGCAGGTTGATGCGCAGCGTGACCTTGTCGCTGGTCATCACGTCCTGGCCGTTGATGTCGCAGAGCTGCTCGCGCCGGTCGAGCTTGCGATGCGACAGCTTGCTGCCGGTCTTCCAGTAGACATACCGGCCTTCGCGCAGCACCTCGACGAGCACGCCGTCGCGGTAGACCAGGGCTTCCTCGTTCGCGCCGACGTCGATCATCTCGAAATACGGCGCGACGCCGGGCAGGGTCAGCAGCGCGTCGCGCTGCGGATGCTCGAAGCGGCCCGCGCCCGCGACGAACTTCTCGACGTGCAGCCGATGCGCGGTCCGCCAGAACGCGTGGCGGCCCGGTCCGAGCACGCACGCGAGCCGGTCGTCCTTCCAGACCAGCGCCCGCTCGCCGTCGCCGAGCGCGACGACGAGCAATGCGCGCTCGGCGTCGGCGTGTGCGACGATCACGTCGAGCAGCGGGTGGATGAGGCGCGGCTCCAGCGTGCTCATGACCTCGACCTGGTCGCGCTTGCTGAACAGCCGGGTCCAGAAGCGGTACTTGCCGGGCGCGAGGATGCGCCGGAAGTCCCCGTGACGGAACCACAGGCCGCGCTCATGAAGCTTGATTCGAACCGTGATCGACATCGTTTTCCTCCGTACTTCCAGTACGGCGCGGCCGGGCCGCACTGGGCACATTCATGTTCTCGGAGCTTCGCTCCGAACCCAACACAACAGTTAGACAACACCGACGCGACCGGGCGCCGCGGCGAGTCGTTCCGGCAATAAACGCCGGGGAGAGGATGACGCCCGCGAGATCGGCTGCGACAGATCCGCAGCGGGAGCGTTGCGGAACCCTGCGCTGGAGCGGTACTCGGGGGTCCGCCCGCGCCCCCCCGCGCGGCGCGGACCCGTTTCCCGTCACATTGCGTATCGTTCACGCTGAGCTCACAGGGCCGCGGCCCGTCGCCGACGCGTCGAAACCCATTCCTGCGGATCGTGCTTCGACCGCCGGGCGCCGCCTCGCAAAGCTCATCCTCTCCTTCCGGCTCGAACTGGCATCCAACCAGGTGCCCTAATGGGGGGCATGGGGAATCGAACCCCGGAGTTCCCTTGATGGGGGAACGGCGGCTTTGCCGGCCGGTTACACGCTGTGGCCGGAACACACGTCGACAAGTCGCGTGGACGTCGAGTGCGCCGCCAGCACGGCGTCGGTAAAACCCAAGTCCATTCACGCGCGATCGACGCGAGGTCGACTCGCGCTCGCCACAGGCGCGGCCCTCGCAATCCGCCACGCCAGTGGTCGGGCGCGGTGCGCGCACCGGTTGCACCGGAGCGGCAGCAATCGCTCGCGAGTCCAACAAAAAACCCCGCGGGGGGTGACCCGCGGGGCTTCGAAGTTTCATCGAAGTCCGACGATCACCCGGGAGGTGCGTTGGAATTACCGATGGACGCGGCCGTCAACGACGGCAGTATGAACGGGCATACAACGCGCCCGTACACACTTTGCCATCGGACGTGCCGATCGCATAGTTCCATGTGTTTCGTCGGTTTTGCGAACACGATGTTTGATTCCTTAATCCGCCGACACGCGCGGAGGCGCTCGGCATACGACGCAGAAACGACCGCTCGGCCGTCTGTGGTGAGAAGTATACAACAGGATGCAGCCGAGTCAAGAAATTCGCGGAATATCGCGTCGCCCGGCGGGCACAACCACGCCGCGGCGCCGGCGAAATCATGCCCCAATCGCCGGCGCGCGGGTTGGGGCCCGGCCCGTGCGGCTCCTGTCGAAGGCGCGCGCCAAATTCCGGGGGGCGCACGCACCCTTCGCGAACGCGCCTACTCCTCCAACTCGACGTCGGGAAGCTGCGACGCGTCCGCATCCGAAATCGGCGGCGCGTCCTCGGCGGGATCGGAGCCCGCAGCGCCGGTGGTCCTCCCGCGCCGCCGCGCCGGCGGCCGTTTGCCGGTGCGGACTTCCTCCTCGAACGTTCGTTTGCGGCGCAGAATCTTGTGATAGTGCTGGCCGAAGCGGTGGGCCTCGTCGCGAATCTGCTGTAACAGGCGCAGCGCCTCGTTGTGTCGCGCCAATCTCAGCGGTGCCGACTTCGCCTGCGCATAGATGATCTCCTCGCGCTTCGCGAGCGAGACGACCATCGGCGGCGTGACGGCGCGCCCGCCGTCCGCCTCGATGCCGCGCCGCATGCGCTCGAATGCGTCGAGCGCGGCGTGGAGCTGCCCGAGGCCGCCGTCGATCAGAATGACGTCGGGGTAGAGCTCCTCCGCAACCGCGGCGTGCCTGTAACGCCGGGCGATCACCTCGCGGATCATCGCGTAGTCGTCGACGCCCGCGACGGTCTTGATCCGAAACCGCCGATAGCCGCCCTTGAACGGCTTGCCGTCAATGAAGCAGACGAGCGACCCGACCGAGTCGTCGCCGTGCAGCGTGGCGATGTCGATGCCTTCGAGAATTCGCGGCGGGGCAGGCAGCTCGAGCAGCTTCTGGAGCTTTTCGAGCCCGGCCCGCGGATCGATGAAGAACACCTCGGGCTGGACGTCCTCGGCCACGTCGCCGCTCAGCGACAAGGACTGAATCGCCTGGATGCGGTCGCGGAGGACGGCGGCGTCCTCGAAGCGCCGTTCGCGGGCCGCGGTCTCCATCTCGTGCGTCATTTGTCGCAGCAGCGTGCTGCGCTTGCTGTGAAGCAGCTTGATCAGGCGCTGGATGTCCTCGAGGTATTTCTCGCGCGGGATCAGGTCGGCGCAGGGCGCCGTGCACTGGTTGATCGCGTGCAACAGGCACGGACGGAAGAACCGCCGCTGCGGATCGTCGGCGCGAATCTCGAGCTCGCACGTGCGATACTTGAACACGCGCTGCAAGGCGTTGACCGCGTCGCGCACGCCGGCCGGGTTGGTAAACGGCCCGAACAGCTTGCTGCCGCGGACGCGCGGCGCGCGAGTGACGTACACGCCGGGAAAGTCGTCGCCGGTCGTGATCTCCAGATACGGAAAGCTCTTGTCGTCCTTGAGCCGATCGTTGAAGGGCGGCTGGATGTCCTTGATGAGCCGGTTTTCGGTCAGTAACGCGTCGACCTCGGTCTCGCAATCAAGAAAGTCGATGTCCGCGGCGAGGCTCGCCATGTGCGCGATTTCGGGGCCGCGGGTCGTGAGCAGGTCGGCCGAGTCCTGGAAGTAGCTCGCCACGCGCGGGCGCAGCTCGCGCGCTTTGCCCACGTAAAGCACGCGCCCGTCCGCGTCCTTCAAGAGGTAAACGCCCGGCGAGCGCGGCAGGAGCGCGATCTTGTCGCGGAGCTTCTCGATTCGCTCGTCGGGCGTGCTCGCCATGGCGGGCGATTATAGCGCGCCGACGTGCGCTCGCTTTGAATGGCGGATCGCCGAGTTTGGAACGCGGAACTACTCCTCCGCGCCCACGATCTTGCCCGGCGCGCCCACGACCTCCGTCGTCGCCATCACATCGAGGATGCCGTTGATCTCCGCGCGGAAGAACCACAGGCACGGGATGTTCGGAATCCGCATGACTTCCTTGCGATCCTGGTCGATCACCACGAGGTGCCCGGCCCCGAACAGCGCGATCATCTCGAGCAGGTCGGGCCAGTCGAGCCGCACCCGGTTGGAGTAGAGCGGCAGGTTCTCGCTGGCGCGCAGCATCCGGCGGTGCGTCACTTCGCGCGAGCTGATCTCGTGCCGTCCGTCGAAGAGCGAGTGCACGACGACGACCGCCAGCAGGATCAGCAGCAGTTCACAGAGGGCGCGCACGGTCCCGCCGTCGATCGCCACGCCCAGCGAGCTGAAATGACCGTACAGCCAGCCCAGGACGGGAAGCTGGAACCGCGCGTTGAGCAGGGCCCCGAGCGTCAGGATCAGGGCCGCGACCAGAATCCACACCAGCCCCGTGTCGCGGCTGATGTCCGAGCCCATCACGATCAGCACAAACACGATCGTGAACAACCAGATCCACCCCAGCACCCCGGGATCCCCCCAGCCCAGCCAATGGAGCCCCAAGAGGAAGTACCCCACGACGACGATCGGCCACACGTAGATCAGGCTCGAAAAACTCGTGAAAGTCACTACCTGTGAGCCTTGCTTTACGCCCACCCGCACGACCATCAGCCGCGCCAGCCACAGCAGCGGCATCAGCGGATAGCGCAGCAGGTTGCCGATTGCCGCGAGCGCACCGCCGCCCGCCGGCGCGGCGGCGCGGCGCGCTCCGGACGACCAAGGCGCGCCCGGCTGCGGCGCACTGGACGCCGGCGCCGCCGGAGGGCCGCCGCCCGCATCGGCCGTCGGTTTCTCGAAATCAGCACGCTCGGGCGAAGTGCCTGACATGGCGGTCCTTTCATGTGCACAACCCGGTGCAGCACGCATGTCGCGCGGCCACGACCCGCCCGCGGCGTACCGGCCCCGGTCGAACAGCGTCTGCGCACTATGCAATCCCGCTCCAGCGTCGGCGATGATAACTCGCCGCCGACTTTTGAACAGCCACGGGCCGCTGGCCCGCTGCACACCCGACGCCGCTGGCCGTACGCGGGCGGGCGCTTCGGGCGTGAAGAAAACCGCAGGCCGACGGGTTCGCCGCCGGCCTGCGCGAGAGTTCCGAACTTCGACGATCGCAAACACGCCACGGGCGAATCACCCGCGACGCTTCGGACCGATCATCCCTACGGACAGCCGTTGTTGACGACGCACGCGACGAACGAATCGATGTCGAAGTTATTGGCCAGACCGTCGCCATTGGTGTCGCAACGGCAGACTCGGCACGCCGGATCGCCGCCGCAGAACGTGTTGACGTACGCCGTTTCGTCGGTGAGCGCGAGCACGAACGCATCGATGTCGAAGTTGTTGACCACGCCGTCGCCATTCGCGTCGCCGACGACGTGACCGGCGCACGGATCGGCCGAGCCCAGCGCGACGTCCATCCCGTTGAAACTGGAGCTGATGCCCGGGTTCAACGAGAAGTAGTCGGTGCTGCTGTTGTCGGCCAGCGCCGCGATGTCGGCGGCGTCGACGTCGCCGTCGTTGTCGGTGTCGAGGTCGAGCACGTCGACGTAAACGCGCGGGAGCGGGGCGGTGCTGCCCGCGAACTGGCCGAGGTACAGGTTGCGGTCGGTGCAGAGCGCCATCTCACGGCTGGTCTGAAGCGACATGCTCAGGTCGATCGAGCGGACAAAGTTCGGTCCCTGAATGTCGATAACCGACAGCAGCGACTGGCTCGTGCTCGTGCCCGAATCGAAGGCCGATTGGAGCACGAACAGATAGGGTGCGATGGTCGGGTTGTACTCAACCTCGACAAAGCGCGAGCCGGTGGCCGCGGTCGCGGGGATGTTGATCAGCACGCTGATCACGCCGCTGGGCACGTCGAGCGTCTGGACATCCAGCGTATTGCCGACGCCGTAGACCGCCCCGACGACCGTGTCGTCGTCGAGCCACGCGGTGCCCTGCGTGATGCCGGTGTTGCCCCAGAAGTTGAACTCGGCCGCGCCGGTGATCGACGCGCCCGTGCCCGTGCCGGGCGTTGCGCCGGCGTTGTAGTCGAGCACATAGAGCGAGCCGGTGTCCTGGCCCCAGACCGCGATGCGCGAGTTATTCGGGCTGACGCTGAGGCCGCCGGTGCGCGTGCAATCGATGCCGCCGAGCAACGTGTTGAAGCGGTAAATCAGTTCGAGCGTGTCGGAGCCGTCGGTCGACAGATTCCAAAGCCCGCCGCCTTCCTGCGGACGGAGCGGATCGACACACGAGGGCGAGCTGCCCGGTGTTCCGCCGGCGGCGCCGAAGTTCAGCGCGAGCAGGTTGCCGTTCGGACTGTGTGCGAACGGTCCCGTGCGGTTGTCGAACTCGACCGACTGGAGGAAATCCGCACCCGTCCAGGCGCCAACGAACGCGCCGCCGCGCGCCAGGTGGACGGCGCCCGGTCCGGCCGACGAATAGCCGACCGCAACGTCGCAGCCTTGAACCGCCGGCGCCGGAATCGGGCAGGGATTCGTCGGGCCGCAAGCGACATTGTCGCCGACGTAGAAGCCGCCGCCCGCAACGCAGTCGGCCCGCGTCTGAGTCGTGCACATGCCCGCGTTGCAACACGCGCCGGTCGGCTGCGGACAATTCGCCTGGGCACAGGTCACGTTGTCGCCGGCGTAGGTTCCGCCCTGCGCATCGCAGTCGCCCGGCGACTGGCCTTCCATGCACGAGCCGTTCGGGAAGCAGCACGCGCCAAAGCGGTTCGACGGGCAGTCGCCGAGGTTGCAGATCGTGTTGTCCCCACCGTAGGTGCCGCTCTGCGTCGCGCAGTCGGCGGCGGTGGTGACCACGCAGAAGCCGTCCGCGAGGCAGCAGCGACCGCTGCAACCCACCTGGTAGTTCGCGTTGCCGGGATCGAGCGTGAGCGCGCTGGGGTCGCCGATGCCAATGCCAGCCCAGCCAAAATTGCTGGTCGGGCTCCAGTTGTACGGACCCGGGCTCGCGCCCGTGACCTGCCCGCCGGCCCATGAGCCGCTCGCGATCGGGCGACCGGTGTTGCAGTCGATCAGACGGTAGAGCGCATGCGGCGTGTGCCCGACGAAGCCGAGCGCCGTGCCGCCGAGATCGTCCGCATACTCAAACTCGTCCACGCCCGCGGTCTCGGCGAAGCTGACCGCATCGACGACCGTGAAGCCGGCGAGCGGTCCGTCCAGCGCGCCGTCGTTATTGGCGTCGAGGTCCGTGGCCACCGCCGGGGGCGTACCAAAGCCCAGCACGTATGTGTTGGTGCCGTTCTCAATGTCCGGGCTGAAGTCAAGAACCTGCACGTTCGTCGCGGGCGCCGGCGCGGGGCTTAGAACCGTCGCCGCATCCCGGCGGAGAAACAAGCCGTTGGTGCCGAGCGACTGTCCGCTGAGATCCAGAACCTGGTCGACGACGCCGCCGCCCGTGCCGTCCCCCTCAATCACGAGCACGTAATAACCGGTGAGGCCGAAACCGGCCGGTCCACCAAGCTCGATGTACTCCTGCCCCCCGTCGGTGCCGGGCGGATTGAAGAAAACCTCGCTCAGGAACGGCTGCGTGCCGGCGAGGGCCGCACCGACGAACAGCGATGTGCAACATAACACCGCAAGCATCTTTCGCATAAACAGTTTCCTCCTAGATGGTTACTAGTTCTTCCCACCTCCGGGCTTCTGCTCCCGCACTCAGAGACGAACAAAGATAATACCCGAGAATTACCGAACCGTTAAGACGGGCTCGGGAATGCGCGCGGGACCGTCGGCGCGCTCCCGACGCGGTACGCCTATCCTCATGAAGTGAAAGAGGATATCGAGCTCCTCGCCAACTCGACGCTAATCAGGTATTCATCGACGGGCGCACCGCCGAGCCGCGCCAGCGTCCACGCGTCCGCCGCGCGAAACGGCCCGATGGCCGTCCGCGCCAGCGCCGTCAGGCATCCCCCCGCTCCCAGCCGCGCTCCCAGATCCCGCGCCACCGCGCGGACGTATGTTCCGCGACCACACGTCATCGTGAACGCGACGCGCGGCCACTCGTACGCCGTCAGCGTGATCGACTCAATCCGCACACGCCGCGGCTTCAACTCGACCGTCTTGCCGCGCCGCGCCAGCTTGTACGCCGGCTGCCCTCCGATCTTCAGCGCGCTCACCATCGGCGGCGTCTGCTCGGTCTCTCCGACGAACCCTTTCAGCGCTTCTTCCACGTCGCCGCGCGTCGGAACGCGCTCCACTGGCACCGGAATCAGCGGTCGATCGCTGTCAAAACTCTCGCTGGTCACGTCCAACCGCGCTTCCGCAACGTATGTCTTCGGAAGTCCCATCAGCAACTCGACGAGCTTTGTCGCCTTGCCCAGACAGAGAAGGAGCACGCCCTCGGCGGCCGGGTCGAGCGTGCCGGCATGCCCGCTCTTGCGCTGGCCGACGACCTTGCGCACCGCGTAGAGCGCCTTGGCACTCGTAATGCCGGTCGGTTTGTAGAAGTTGATTAATCCGTCGAGCAGCGGTGCACCTCGGTTGAGCGCGGCGCACGGTCAGAGCTCTAGCCGCGCGGCGCGCTGCAAGTCTACTCCACGGCGCACCTTCGCGGGCGCCGGCCTCTCATGCGGAATGTTGTTCGGTCGCCGCGATCGCCGTAACATCCTCGGGCGTCATCCGGCACGGCGGCGTGAAGTGCCGCACGAGCACACGGCTGCGGCAGGCCGCGGCCCGGCGTGTGGAACCGGCGAACGACGACGTTTCTCCCGGAATGCAGCGAATCGCGTGAAGACCGCCGACACCCTGTCGCCGTTCGATCTCTATCGCCCCGCGCCGGGGGTGCCGCGGCGGCGATGGCTCCAGGCGGCGGCGCGCGTCGCGGAGCGCGTGCTCGGTCTGACCGAGTTGACGCGCGTACACCGGCGGATCGGCGCACTGGCCGAGCCTCCGTCGTTCGCCGAGCGCGCCCTGCGCGTGCTCAACATCCGCTGGCGGTTCGACGAGGGCGCCTGGGCCCACGTCCCGCGGACAGGACCGCTCGTCGTGATCGCGAATCACCCCTACGGCGGCCTCGACGGGTTACTTTTGATGGCGCTGATGCAGCGCCTTCGCCCGGACGTGCGCACCATCTCCAACTACATGCTCGCCCGAATCCCCGAAATGCACGAGCTGGCGTTCTTTGTCGACCCCTTCGGCTGGGAGAATTCGCGCCGCCGGAACCGTCCCTCGATGCGCGTCCTGCTCACCTGGTTGCGAAGCGGCAAAGCGCTGGCGGTCTTTCCCGCCGGCGGCGTTTCCTACTTCACATTCAAGGAGCGCTGCATCACGGATCCGCCGTGGCCCGACACGATCGCCCGCATCGTGCGGCGGTCCGCCGTGCCGGTCGTGCCCGTGTACTTTGAGGGTCACAACAGCCTAATCTTTCAGGCGGCCGGCTATGTCCACACACTGCTGCGCACCGTGCTGCTGCCGCGCGAGGTCGTCAACAAGCGCGGTGCGACGATGAGCGTCCGAGTCGGCAGCGTGATCCCGGCGGAGCGCGTGGTCCGCTTCACCAGCGACGCGGCGCTGAGCGAGTATCTTCGCCTGCGCGTGTACGTGCTGCGTGGGCGCTGTGCGGCCGATCACGAACACGTCGCTTCGTCCGACTTAGCACCCGACGCGAACGCGCTTCCGTCCGCAAAGCCGGCCGAACCACCGCGGTTGATATCCGCTGCGCAGCAGCCCGTCGCTGCGCCGTCGGCAGTCGCCGCGCCGCGCGGGATTTCGGCATCCGCGCCCGCTGCGGCGCTCGCCGAGCGCGAGGCCGCCGAGATCGGCGCCTTGCCGGCGGATCAGTGCTTGCTGACGAGCGGTCCGCTGGTCGTGCTCTGCGCCCGGGCGGCGCAGATTCCGAACAGTTTGCAGACGATCGGGCGCTTGCGCGAAGCAACGTTTCGCCTCGTCGGCGAAGGCACCGGCCGCGACGTCGACCTCGACCGCTTCGACGAGCACTACTGGCAGTTGTTCCTCTGGAACCGCGACGAGCGGCGCATTGTCGGCGGCTATCGCCTCGGCGCGAGCGACGAGATTCTGCCGCGCTTCGGCGTGGAGGGCTTCTATACGCGCACGCTCTTTCAGTTTGGGCGCGAGCTGATCGAGCAGATCGGCCCGACGCTCGAAATGGGCCGCTCGTTCGTCGTTCCGGAGTATCAGCGCAGTTACTCCTCGCTATTGCTGTTGTGGAAGGGCATTGCGCGCTTCATTGTCGCCCATCCGCGCTATCGCACGTTCTTCGGCGCAGTCAGTATCAGCAACGAATACCAGTCGATGACGAAGCAGTTGTTGATGGCCTTCCTGCAAGCGAACCGGCTCAAGCACGAGCTCGCTCCGCTGCTGCGCCCTTTGAATCCGCCGCGGCTGGCGCCGCTGCGGCCTGACGAGCGCCGGCTCGTCTCGCGGGTCGTGCGCGACATCGACGACGTCGACGAGCTCGTCCACGAAATCGAATCGCGGCACAAACACGTGCCGGTACTGCTTCGTCAATACCTGCGCCTCAACGCGCGGCTGCTGGGATTCAACGTCGATCCCGAGTTCGGCAACGTGCTCGACGGACTCGTGCTGGTCGATCTGCTGCAAATCGATCCGGTCGTGTTCGAGCGCTACTGCACGCCTGAGGGCGCCGCCCGCTACCGCGCGCATCACGCCGCTACTTCGAATCGCGAGTCGTTGGCCGCGCAACACGACTGAGCACGGTTCGCCGGTCGGGAAGCGCGCCGGCCGCTCGCGATCATGCCGGGGCGCCTTCACAAACAGCGCCACTCGGCGTCGCCTGACGCATAACCGTCCACCTCGCGCTGCTTTAGCCTGGAGGGTCCAGTTTTTTGTTGCGTTTTCAATGGAATGCGGCGGTCGCGTCTTGGCAAAACCAGGTCGGCCTCACCAAATGGACTCCGCGCCGCGCGGACTCAACACGCTCCGAATTTGCAGCGGGCCTACGTATTCCGACAAGGCTCGTCTCTCAGACAATCGCGCATCGGTGGAAGGCGTTGTTGGAGCCCTAAAGCCACGTGAGCTCGGGCGGCTGGTAATACTGTAAGTGCTTTGGTAGCAACGTCGAGTCATTCGCCCCGGCGTGCGGCGCGTGACCTGGTACTCGAATCGAGTCCGCCCGCGCGCGCCTCGCGTTCAATCGGAATTCCGGCCGCAACTTGCTCGACGCCGCCCACTACACCGACACTTCTACTCTCGATTGCGGTTTCACAGACTGTCGCTGGTCAAGCGCCAGCAGGTTTGTCGCCTGATCACTTTCAAAGGTCGAGTGAATCGTTTCGCACCCGCAATTAGTTCCCGCTACCAAGGCGGTTGGTGCGAGCGCGCGCGAGTCCAATGGAGATCCAGAGATGACCCATCGCTCCCGGCTGTATTTATCGGTCAGCAGATCCGTCACGCGTACCGGCCCCACATTCCTCCCCGTTCGGCCACTCCAGCTTCCTTGTTCCCAAGCACTTACGTCCGAGGCGCTACATCTCGGGCGGTTGCCCCGGCGCCACCCGAGCGCGGCATGCGCATTCGCCACGCGCGACCGTCAAATCCCACGCCGATTCAAGTCTCCATTGCACGCCGAACGCCGCAGGTCTACGATGGGCTGGTTGTGGACTGGGTTGCTGGCCGCCCACATCGGGAGCCTGGCGGCGATTGCGCAGCAGCCCCCGTGTCCGATGCATCCCCGTTTCAAGGCGCCGCTCGTGTTCTGTTCGATCGGCGGGAACGTCTGCAACACGGAAGACTGCACCATCAGTCGGCCCGGCGGGCTTGCGCTGGCACGGCTCGTCGGCGACGACGCGCTGCCCGACGTCGCGGTCTGCAACACCGACAACCTGCCGTCGATCAGCGTCTTTCGCAATACCGGGATTTGGACCGTGCCGCAGGGTTCTCAATGTGCCCTTGAGCATGTGTCGGGGTCGCCGTTCGAGATCGACGGTTTGCCGAACGAAGTCGAAGCGGTCGACATCGACGCCGACAATGACGTTGACCTCGTCGTTGCCGTCACGCGCTTTGGCCCCGACAGCGGCTGGCTCGCCATTCTCCGCAACACCGGCACCGGCACGTTCTTGCCCGCCGAGTATGTCGCGCTCGAGTCGCGCAATGCCGACGACCTGGTCGCGGCGGATTTTGACGCGAACGGCCGCGTCGACGTCGTCGTCGCCGGCACGCATGTCGCGGGCGGCCTCAAGTACCCCCAGGCCGAACTCGTGCGCCAGAGCGCGCCCAATGTCTTCACCAAGACGGTGTTTTCGATGTCCACGGCCGGCTACCAGGGCCGGGGCACAGCGGTGGACAAGGGGCGCCTGCGCCGTCCGGGGATCGCCGGCCGCCTCGATGTCGTGATGGGCATCGACAACACGACCGCCCCGCCGAGGATGCTCGTGCTGCTGAACGATCCCGACGCCGGCGCGAATATATTTCAAAAGCAAGAGACCAACGGCACCACTACGCGCTGGATCGCCGTAGGCGAGATCGTCCTGGATTCGAACAGTGTCATCGCATCGAACACGGACGGGCAACTCGTCGATGTCTGGCACGCGGACCAGGACGGCGCTTTTCCGCCAGAATTCAGCAGTCGGTATGAGATCGCCTTGACGATCGGTCGTGCACCGTCCGGTATCGCAATCGGCCCGCTGTCGCCGGACACCGTCCCCGACTTCGTGGTCGCGCTCTTTTCTGACACCGCGTGTTCCAGCCACGGCGCCGCGCTGACGTTCACAGGCCTGGGAAAGGTCGATGACCCCTACGCATATCGATTCTGCCAACCACCACTGGTGCATTGCGTCGACCCGCTCGGCAGCCCGAAGCCCCAACACCTCGAGCTGGCGGACCTGAACCAGGACGGCCTGCTCGACGTAGTCACTTCTCACTCCGAGTCCAACCGATTCAGCGTTCTACTCAATGACTTGCCCATCATTCCGGGCGGGAACTAAGACACCATGGCAGCACAAGGGCCGATCCACAACCATCCAACGGCCGGCCCGGCTAACCAGGGGACAAGACTCGCATGTCACCAACCAGATCTGGCGTACGCGCCGACGTCTTGGCCATGCTGTCGCTGGTCGTGGCGACCGCAACGGCGCAGCCTCGATACCACATCACGCCGCTCCATAACGCGGAGATCCTCTTCGGCCCGACCGCCGATCTCAACGAGCGGAACCAGGTCGTGGGCTGGGGTTCATTACGATCTACGCCCAGTACACAAGGCCTTCGTGCAACGCCGGGCGCGGGCATCGATCTGATCCCGAGTGTCATCCCCGGTTTCGCCGCGGCATCGCCGAAGGCCATCAATGACCTCGGCGAAGTCGCCGGCCAGGCACAAAACGGATTTGGCAGCGTCGCGTTCTACTGGAGCGAAGCCACCAGCACCGTTCAACTCGAATACCCTCCCGCCGAAAGCCTTAGCAGCAGCGCCCAGGACATCAACAACCTCGGACAAATCGTCGGCGCTGCCACCTCGACCGACGAACTCGGCACTTTCGCTCAGGCGATGCTCTGGAACCCCCCGTACAGCCAGCCCTTCGGACTCGGCGACCTGCCCGGCGGCGATCGCTTCAGCCACGCGAACGCCATCAACAACCATGGCGTCGTCGTGGGTCAGAGCACCACGTTCCGCGGCGGCGAGGCGTTTGTCTGGTCAAAGGACGACGGCATGCAGGCTCTGCCCGATGCGCCCGACGGCCTCTGGGCCGCCAGCGCTCACGATATCAATGACCTCGGGCAGATCGTCGGCCAGACCACCGGCGGACTCCCGTTTTTCTACGACCCGGAGGAAGGTTTTCACATCCTGCCGCCGATCAAGGACATCACCGACTATGGCCTGTACGCGATCAACAGCCGCGGACAGGCCGTCGGCGAAGGCTGGTACCTCTCGCGTTTTCAGCCCCCACCGAGCCACGCCGTCATCTGGGACTGGGAATTCGGCGCCCGCGACCTGAATGACTTCCTCTCCCCCGTCACGCCGCTGCCGCCTGGCAGCCACGGCAACTACCTCGCGATCGCCTGGAGCATCAATGATCAAGGCCGCATCGCCGCCGTCGACCGCGGCGCCAACGGCTACCTGCTCACACCCTATTCCCCGTGCGATGTGAACTGCGACGGCGTGGTGGATGTGTTCGACATCGACGCGTTCGTCGAAGTGCTCTCCGCGCCGGCTTCCGTCATCGACTCGCAATGGCGGTGCCCGAGCACGTCCGCCGCCGACGCGAACATGGATGGTGTCGTGGACAATCGCGACATCGATCCGTTCCTGCGCGCCGTGCTGCGCGGCGGATAGCGCACCGCGGGCAACCGCGGCGATCATCGGCGCGATCGGTGGATCGACCCGTTCCCCGCCGCGGCGCGCACAACAATTGCCGCGCGGTCGGCGCCGGTGGTGTTTCGCGTGCGAACCCACGAAGACGGCGATCCGCCCGGTCGCATTGTGGCGGCTCGCGTCGCCTCGATCCGCGGCGGCGTCAATTCCCCCAGAACGTCCGGCGTCGCCGAAGCGACATCGCGAACGCCCCGATCAGCAACACCGCGCCGGCCGGCTCCGGCACGACGAACGCGTCGGGTAGCTGATTCCCCGGGACCGGCCCCGGAAAGCAATCGTCGTCCGCGCCAAACCGCAGGCAGTCGCTCGGCGAGCCGTCCTGGCGCGAGATCCCCGCGGCGCCGACTTGGAACCGCACATCGCTCACGCCCCCGTTCGCCGCGAAATCGAGGTACCCCAATAGCACCCACGCCGAGCCATCGTCGAAGCCATCCCGCGCGGCCGGCAGTTGGAGCCCGCGACGTGTCACTGCGACCAGGTTGAATGTCGGCGACGTCAGGTCCGAGCCCGTCTCCCAGCGCCGAAATTCCGTCGGCGAGGTCACATTCAACATCCCCCCACCCACGATCGTCGCGGCGCCGTTGATTACCACATTCACCGCGATGCCGTTCCAGACGTTCGGCGTCGTGTCGCCGGGCGTGCCGCCGCCCCAAACCCACAGCCGCCCACCCGGAATCGTCGGATTCGTCACCGGCGGCGTGTTCAATCCGCTTCCCGGAACCGCGGCCACGTCCCCCGGCAACGCCGGCGCGGTCCGCCCCGTGCCTGCGAACGGATCTTCGGCGGAGAACACGAGGTGAAGTTCGGCTGCCTGTGCGGCGCCCGCGACCGCAAGCGCGCCGACCGCCGCGAAGAGACGCCGCAGCCGCGGTGCGGTCCGTTGCGCGCGCGGCGGCGCATTGGAACGAGGGTCGCCCAACCCGTAGTAAGTGAGTGTGCGCATGGCGAGCACTCTCCCTGATTTGAACCAACGAACCTGGGACCAGTGCAATAGGCATGGTCGTCTGGCGCGCGCAGCAAGTCAATCGAATTCCGCCGCGCAGGCCCGCGATTCGCCGGCCGGCGGCTCGGTCGCACTCCGGGGTGTCCCGGCGCTCCGTTCCGAAGGCACAATCCACCGCAACCGATGGCCGAGGCGGCGTGCGGCGACGCAACGCCCCGGCGCCCGGCGGCGCGCGGGGCGTTGCCCGAGTTCAACGGCCGCCCGCTCCGCGACGGCGCCGTTCAGCGCCCGCGGCGGCGCTATCCGCCGATCACGACCGACCCGAGCGGCGCTTTGAGCAGCAACTTCGTCGACAGCGTGCCCGTCCAGCTCGACGTGCCGGGGTGGAAGTTGACGCGCGAGCCGTCCGCGAGGAACCACAGTGCGTTGTCCACGTCGCCGAACGGGATGTCGTAGCTGCCATATTGCGTCCACGACCACACGACTTCCGGGTCAACCCAGAATCCGCCCACGTCGGTCGTCGGCCAGTCGCCGGCGGCCATCCCGTCGAAAATCGCCTTCAGCGTGCCGTTGTAGAAATCGATCGCGCCGGCGCCGGTGTTCTGCTCGTTGAAGAACACAAACGCATTCACGCCGTCGCTGCGCTGAACCGTGTAGCTGGTGCAACCGGACATGTTGCCGCTCTTGCCGCCGTTCGGGCGATAGCCCGTGGGCTTCGGCTCGCCGAACGGCAACTCGTACCGCTCGGCGAGCTCGAGCATGGTGGCGGCGCTGGCAATGATGCCGCCCGACCCGAAGTACGTCGCCATGTCCCAGCCGCCGTAGCAACTCGGAACCTCGTGATCCGGATCACAGGCGTCGAAGCCGTCGCGGGCGTACACGCAGGGTGTGGTGCTGTGATGCTCATACCACGGCTCGCGCACCTGCTTGTCTTCGAAGAACGACTCGCCGAGCAGCAGATCGGTCGCCGGCACCCACATGTCGGGCGTCAATACGCGGCTGCGGTGGTAGGTGACGATATCCCGCCCGCTCACCACCTCGACCACGCGTCCCAGCACCATGTAGCTCGAGTTCGAATACGCATAGCCCGCGTTCGGCGTAAATTGCAGCGGCCGACCGATCAGCCACGCGATCGACTCGTCCACCGCGGGCGGACTGTCCACGCCCATCTCCGCGGAGATCTCGCAGTTCAGAAAGACGGCGTCCTCGACCGTGTAGTCCCAACCGGCCCGATGTTGGATGCACATTTCGACCGTAATATCGCCGTGCCGCGAATCGTAATTCGCCGGCGTCGTCAAAAACGGCTCGACGTCGATGATGCCCGCGCCATCGCCACGAAAGCTGCTGAACACATAGTCGCTGGGCGAAAGCAACCCGTCGGCCTCCAGCGTACGCGCCGCCGCCGCCGTAATGGCCTTGGTTCCGCTGGCCAACCGCACCACCGCGTTGTCCTGCATCTCCAGCGTCTGCGCTTCGTTCATCCAGCCGAAGCCGCGCTGATACACGATCACGCCATTGCGCATGATGCCAACCAGTCCGCACTGAATGTCGTGGTCCGCCATGAACTCCTGTACCGCGTCATCCACGTCGCGCAGCGCCGGCACGTCGTGCCCGGTCACCGGCAGGTCCGCACCGGCGGGCGAAGCGAACCGCACCGCCAGCAGCGCGACGAGACCTCGAAACAACCGATGTTCGATTCGCATGGTGAGGCCTCCCCAGCGCGGCGTCCGGGTCGCCCGGACGCCGCGCGGTTGCAATGATGAGAACGTCTACTGAAGGTTGACCAGGACGAGCACTAACCCGCGCTCTCCGTGCGTCAGGCCGGTCATGGCCTTTCCGATCACGGCGCCGTGCGAACGGTCGCGGTCCGCCGCCTTCATCGCGTGCCCCGGCGTGTCCGAAGTGGTCAGCAGATCGCCGGGCTCAATCGCCCGGTCGCCCGCGTCGCAATGAACCCAAACACGCCCGGACAGAGCGATCGGCGGCGCGTCTTCGGAACCCGCCATATTTCCCAGAATCGCGCCGGCTTTCAGATCGCCCGCCCCGCTCACGACTCCGGCCACACGCCGGTTGTAGGCGCCACGTGCGATGCGCAGCTTGCCGGCGTGATCCGGGTCGATCTCGGCGACCATGCCCGGTTCCGGCGCGTCGCTGAAGGGAAATTTTTCCGCCAGGTCCGCTCCCGTGATCTCAACTTCCTTCGCCGTGATGCGACCGGTCACATTGACGCGCCCCTGAAACCAGCCGGCATACGCGCTGGCACTGCTGCCGCTCTCGGCGTAGACCGCGTAGTTCGTGCCGCTCGACGCCAGACACTTGGCAAACACGGCGCGCCCGCTCGTGCTCGCATTCTGGAAGTAGCCGCCGCTGGTCGTGCCCGTTTGCGCTGAGGCGATTCCAAGGACACCGATGCCCGACGTGCTCGTGCTCGTGCCGCTCACGCCCTTCGTCGATCCGGTCGCGCCGCTCGCGAAGCCGAACACGCCCGTTC
Source organism: Phycisphaerae bacterium (assembly GCA_050184295.1). Taxonomy (GTDB): domain Bacteria; phylum Planctomycetota; class Phycisphaerae; order UBA1845; family Fen-1342; genus JBFXAM01. Next base: position 28,035 of record JBFXAM010000055.1, read on the forward strand.
CCGAACTGCTCATGCTCTGGAAGTACCCGCCAAACGTGTTGCCTGTCGCACCGCTCGCGCGCCCCATCACACCCGCACTCGCCCCCGCTGCGGCCGTACTCGCGGTCTCGAACCAACCGCCGTAGCATGCCTGTCCGGTCGAGCTCGCGAGGCCCTCGATCGCCCGTCCGTTCGCACTCGTATTGGTCACGCGAAACGCCGCGCCCACCGCGGCGACGGTCCCGCTGTCCGGCAGCACGATCACGGCCTTCGCGCCGCTGGAGCCGTGATGCAAGAAAGCTGCGGATGCGACGACGGTCGCCGCGAGATGTCTGAAACCACGTTTCATCGCCAATCCTCCCGGTAGTGCGCCGCGAACCCGGCGAGCCCACAACGAGCCACGCCTGCCGAGAATTGGCGCGCGGGACCAGGGTCTTTCAGCAATGAAGGGAAAATAGTAGGACCGACTGCGCAACCGCGTGTGCCGGCACAACCGCGCGTGCCGGTGCAGCCGGCGGCGGCGCGCCGACAGGCGCGTACGGGCTGCGACCACGCCGCAGCGCTGCTCCTCCACCGATCGTTCCGCGGCCGGCCGCCTACACGCCGCGCTCCGCGTGCGCCCGCGCGCCGGCCTCCGGCACCGCTTCGCCGAAGGTCGCGCGTTTGGCTGCGGATTCAGGCGGAGTCGGCGGCGCGGCGCGCAAATTGCACGCCCCCCCCCCAACCT
>JBFXAM010000056.1:0-28553 GCA_050184295.1 Phycisphaerae bacterium
CCGCAGCCGCAACGTCATCGGATACGTGACGGGCGCGACCGTGCGCGGCGAGCTGGAGCCGCGGCCGAACCCGGGCGCGCCGCGCCGCATCAGCATGAACGTGCAGCTCCTGGGCATGGTGCGCGACAAGCGTTTCGCGCGCGGCGTGGACGAGTATCCGGTGCTCGGCGACGTAGTCCGGCTGGCGGTCGATGGCGACTTCGCGGAGATCTTCGGCTCGTTTGTCGAGCTGGCGTTCGACGACGACGAGGCCCCCAAGGCGTTTTCGATGGGGCGTTTCGCGGTCGACCCGGACTACGAGGTGTACTGTCTCGGCAAGGAGTTCTTCAGCAAGCACGTCGCCGTGATGGGCAACAGCGGCTCCGGCAAGAGCTGCACGACGGCGAAGATCGTGCATGAAGCCCTGCGCCTCAAGCATGCGCAGGTCGTCATGTTCGACATGCACGGCGAATACCTCGCGAGCTTCAGCGATGAGAACGGCAAGCCTGACCCGAACGTGACGTACCTGTCCGATCGCAACCTCGTGCTGCCCTATTGGATGCTCCGCTACGACGAGTTCGAGGACGTGTTTCTCGACCAGAACAACCCGCTCAACATCAACGCGCAGCGCGTCTTTCTACGGGCGGCGTTTGAGAAGCTGAAGCGCCCGGCCGCCGAGGCGCTCGACCTGACGCGCGATTACTCGGTGGACACGCCGATCTATTATCCGATCGAGCAACTCAAGACGTACGCGGAAAACATGAACGAGGCGCGCTTCGTGCTCGGCTCGCAAAGCTACGCGTTCTCGCGCCTGCCGTTTCGTTCGCTGCCGACCGAACAGCAGGAGGAGCTGTTGCTGTCGCGCCGGATGGAGTTCAACCAGGGCAATCCGGAAGGCGAAGTGCCGCATGGAACGTTTCACGGGCGGCTGCTGGGGCTTGTGAATCAGCTCGAAACGCGCCTGAACGACCGGCGCTATGACTTCCTGCTGCGCCCGCTCGAAGCGGCGGCGAACAACCCGCTGCTGCGAGACTACTTCCGCCCCGAATTGTCGCCGGAAGCCCTCAGCCGCAACGTGTCGTGGGTGATTCGGCAGATGCTGGGGCAGCTCGATCCGCGCCGGAACCTGACGATCGTCGACCTTTCGGGTTTGCCGTTCAACGTGGTGGACATCACGGTGTCGGTGCTGACGCGGGCGATCTTTGATTACAACTTCTGGTCGCCGAGCGAGTCGCGACATCCCGTGCTGATGGTGTTCGAGGAGGCGCACAACTATCTGCCGCGCGACAGCCGCGGGCGCAAGACCTTTGCGCGCGACGCGGTGGAGAAGGTGGCAAAGGAAGGCCGCAAATACGGCGTGGCGGCGATGATCGTGAGCCAGCGGCCGAGCGAGATTTCCGAGACCGTGCTCAGCCAGTGCAACAGCATGGTGCTGATGCGGATGAACAACCCCGACGACCAGGACTATGCGGCCCGCGTGGTGAGCGATCAGTTTCGCACGCTGATCGACTTGCTGCCGGGGTTGCGGCCCGGCGAGGGATTCGTGCTGGGCGACTCCGTGCTGATGCCGATGCGCACGCTGATCGAAATGCCGCCGCGCTCGCCGCGCAGCGCGAGTCTCGACTTCTTCGGATTGTGGGGACTGCGGACGGCGACGTGCGACGTGGATTCGGTCATCGATCGGTGGTGGCGGCAGAACCGCACGCAGGTCAACCGGCACGGCGAGTCGGTGTCGCATGATGGCGCCAACAGCGGGCGTCGTCCGTCGGCGGGTGGCGGCCGCGGTGGCGCGTCCGCACCGGGGCCGGGCGCGCGGCGCAGCGATGCGGGTCGCGCCCGCGGTGCGACGACGGGCTTCGAGCCGCTGGCGCAGATCGGCGATCCGCCAGGGTTGCACGAGGACCATGGCGCGCCGCGGGCGCTGGCCGACTGGAGCGCCGCAGAGGCGGCGGAGGACGGCCGCGCGCGAGAGGAGCGCAGTTCGGCGCACGACGCGTCGACGAGCGAGCCGCCCGCGGCGGACGAGTCGGGGCCGCCGGCGGCCGACCCCGCCGAGAGGAAGCAGTCGGCGGCGAAGAAGCTGGCGGCCCTGGCCGCGCTACTGGGCGGGGAAAAGCCGCCGAAGGAGTGAGCGGCGGCGTTGGCTGCGCGCGGTGGGGCCGCGCCTCCAATCCACTTCGGGACCCGTTAGTCGCGCGGCAGCCGCAGGTGCGGCTCGGCGGCGCTGCCGGCGATGATGAAGTCCATGACTTCGCGCAGCGCGTGGCGCTGGCCCGGCCACATGAAGGACTCGACCGCGCGCTCGAACGGCTCCCAGCGAAACTCGGTATGTTCGGCGTTCAACACAACGGTCGCCGTCGGCAAGACTTCGGCGGCGAAGCTTGGGCAGAGATGAATCTCGTCGCGGTCGGCGATGTAGAACGTGTTGACATAGTCGATCTGCCAGAACCCGATCGGCGCGAGCCCGGTCTCTTCGGCGAGTTCGCGCCGCGCGGCCTGCCACCCAGTCTCACCCCGCTCGATCTTGCCGTGAACGCTCTGCCAGGTGCCGCCGAGGCGCTTGGCCGGCCGGCGCTTCAGCAGCAGGAACTCGATGCCGGCTTGCGTGCGGCGGAAGACATAGCAATCGATGATGCGGCTGACGAGGGTGGGCATGGTTTGAATTCAGGGCTGAAGGACAAAGGTTGACAGTCGAACGGACGGCAAACGCTGAATGCGGGATGCGAAGCGCACAATGCAGAATGCGGAGTGCAGAAGCGTGCATTTCTTCGTGGCGGAGAATGCCGGCCCGACTGCCGTCCGGCGGATGGAACCTGCAATCTGTGAGGAGCGATCCGCGGTCGGTGATCCACGATTCACGATCCAGTGTCCGATGTCATGGCAGGGATCGCGCGTCAGCTCCCCGCGCTGGTCGCTGCGACGTGTCCCGCGCCGCGCTTTCGGCGGACGCGCGCGAAGCGGATCGCGAGCCGCAGGGCTTCGGTCATGCTGCCGCAGCTCGCGCGGTTCTTTCCGGCGATGTCAAACGCGGTGCCGTGGTCGGGGCTGGTGCGGATGGCGGGGATTCCGAGCGTGATGTTTACGGCGCGGTCGAAGGCGCTCATCTTCACGGGGATCAGCCCCTGGTCGTGGTACATCGCGACGAGACCGTCGAACCGTCGCAACGAGTGCGGAATGAACGCGGTGTCGGGCGAGAGCGGCCCCTCGACGCGGATGTTGGTGTTGCGGGCCATCGCGAGCGCCGGCTCGATGATGCGCGTCTCCTCGTCGCCGAGCAGGCCGTTCTCGCCGGCGTGCGGATTCAGCCCGAGCACGCCGATCAGCGGCGACTCGACGCCGAACCAGTTGCGCAGCGCGTCGTGAAGCAGGTCGATCGGTTGGTGGACGAGACCGATGGTGAATTGGTGGCGAAGTTCGAAGAGCGGGATGTGCACGCTGGCGAGCGCGACGCGCAGGTCGCCGGCGGCGAACATCATCGTGACGCGCTTGGTCTGAAAACGGTCGGCGAGCAGTTCGGTGTGGCCTGGGAAGCGACGGTTCGCCAGGCGCCAGCTCTCTTTGCAGATCGGACCGGTGACGAGCGCGTCGAGGACGCCTTCGCGCAGGTGGCGCGTCGCCTCGTCGACGAAGCGGAACGAGGCCTCGCCGGCGGCGGCGTCGGGTCCGCGCGTCCCGTTCACGCGCGTCAGGGGCAGGTCGTCGAAGTCGGCGACCAGCACGCCGGTGCCGACGCGGAGCGCGCGATCGAAAGGCTCGCGCCACCAGAACGGTGGGATCTCGGCCTGGTCGGCGGCGAGTTCGAGCACTTCGTGCAGCCCGTAGATGACGAAGCGCGCCTGCGAGCGCAACTCGGGGTCGACAAGCGCCTTGATGATGACTTCGGGGCCGATGCCGAGCGGGTCGCCGAGCGTGACGCCGATGAGCGGTTTGGCGAGCGCGTCGTTGCCGGCGGAAGTGCTCATGCGACAAAACCCGCGGCGCGGAGCTGGTTCCAATCGACGCCGGAAGCGATGTTGGCGGGGGCGTCATCGTCGCGTGCCCGCGCGGCGCGCTCGAGGCGGTGAACGACGATCCGCGCGAGAATGTCGCTCTCGAGATTCAGGCGGTCGCCGGGGGCGCGCCGGCCGAGCGTCGTACGTTGCCAGGTGGTGGGGATGACGACGATGGAGAAGCGGTCATCGGTCGCGTCGACGACGGTCATGCTGACGCCGTCGACCGTGATGGAGCCCTTGGGAAGGATGAACGGCGCGAGTTCGCGCGGCGCGGCGATCCAGAGCTTGTAGCCGCCGCCTTCGCGATCGATGCGGTCGAGCGGTGCGCAGGCTTCGACGTGGCCCTGGACGAAGTGCCCGTCGATGCGGTCGCCGACGCGAAGCGAGCGTTCGAGATTCACGGGGTCGCCCGGCCGCAACGCCCCGAGATTCGTGAGCCGAAGCGTTTCGGGGACGGCGTCAAATCCGCCGACGCGATCGCGTCGTTCGGCGAGCGTGAGACAGACGCCGTTGACCGCGACACTCGCGCCGAGCGCCAGGCCTTCGGCGAGCGGGCCGAGGTCGATGTCGAGGCGGCGCGCGGCGGCGGCGTAGTCGCCGGCGCCCGCGAGCGGACGGGCGGCGACCAGCGTACCGACGTGTTCGACGATGCCCGCAAACATTTCCGATCCCCGAGGCACGGCTGAGACCGTCGCCGACTCGTCGCGTGCTGGCTCACGGGTGGGCGCGGATCGCGATGCGGTTCGCGCCGGCGTCCAACGGTGCAGTGGCTAAGTCTACGCCCTATGGGATATTAAAGGCGCGAAAGGCGTGCGGGAGCAAGCGCGGTAGTGTGAATCCGCGCCGGCGGGCGTGCGGTGGGCCGGACACGTGCCGCACACGGGCCGGTCTTTTGCGGACGCAGGTCGCAACCGCGTTGGCCGGCGGCGGCCATTCGACTAGACTTTCGCGAAACGGCGACAGCGAGAAACCCGGGTCGCGCGCACCGGCGCTGGCGCGAGCCGCGGGGGTCTGGCTATGTCGCGCGGTCGGGCTGCACGCAGGGCGTACGTGGAACAGAAAGTGCGGCGCGCGGGTGTGAGCAAACCGAGCCGGGAGAGCGTTCTTGAAGATCCACGAGTACCAGGCGCGGGCGCTGCTGGCGGAGGCGGGCATTTCCGTGCCGCCTTCGGAAGTGATCGAGAGCGCGGATCAGGCGGCGGCGGCGTATCGGCGAATCGGCGGCGAGGTCGTTGTGAAGGCACAGGTTCACGCCGGCGGGCGCGGCAAGGCGGGCTACGTCGTGCTCAGCAAGAGTGCGGACGACGTCGCGGCCCACGCGACGCGCATGTTTACGAACCCGATGGTGAGCAAACAGACCGGCCCGAAAGGCGTCGCCGTGCGAAAAATCCTGCTCGCGGGCGCCGTGGACATCGCGAAGGAGTACTACCTCGGCGTCGTGCTCGACCGTGCGAAACGCTGTCCCGTGCTCATGGCGAGCGCCGAGGGCGGCGTCGAGATCGAGGAAGTTGCGGCGAAAAACCCGGATGCGATCAAGAAGGCATGGTTTCATCCGCACCTGGGCTTGCAGGCGTTTCAGGCGAAGGGGCTGGCGGCGGCGATCGGATTGAGCGGTGCGAACGCAAAGGCCGCCGCCGACATCATGCTCAAGCTCGCGAAGGCGTTTGTGGAAAAGGACTGTTCGCTGGCGGAGATCAATCCGCTCGTGCAGACGAAGGACGGGCACATTCTGGCGCTGGATGCGAAGTTCAGCTTCGACGACAACGGCATGTTCCGCCACGCCGACGTGGAGGCACTCTTCGATCCGGCGGAGGAGAACCCCGCCGAGATGCGCGCCCGCGAGGCCAACCTCACATACATCGCGCTCGACGGCAACATCGGCTGCCTGGTCAACGGCGCCGGCCTCGCAATGTCGACGATGGACATCATCAAGCTGCACGGCGGCGAGCCGGCGAACTTCCTGGACGTCGGCGGCAGCGTCACCGCGGAGGGCGCTGTCGAGGCCTTTCGCATCATCCTCGCCGACGCGAACGTCAAGGCCGTGCTCGTCAACATCTTCGGCGGAATCGCCAAGTGCGACGTGATTGCCGACGCGCTGATCCGGGCGGCGAAGGAAGTCGGATTCAGGGTGCCGGTCGTGGTGCGGCTCGAAGGGACGAACGTGGAGTTGGCGCGCACGATGCTCAAGGAAGCGAATATCGCGCAGCTGAAGTCCGCGAGCGATCTGACCGACGCCGCGAAGCAGGTGTGCGCGAGCGTGTAGCCGCGACGGGTACGGAGCGGCCGCATGCCGAGCGCCATTTCTCGAGGCGGACGGCGGCGCGTCACACGGTTCGGAAGCCGCGAGATCGCAGGCCTGCGTCGTCGGCGGCGGGCGGCGTCGAACGGCGCGGCCCGGCTTGTTCGGGGTTTCGGGCGGATATCGGCGGTTGCAGGGGACGAGCATGACGGGCGTCGCGAGCACGGATCAGCAGGTGTTGATCGAGGCCGTTCGGGAGTACGCGCGCGGCCACCTGCTGGAGCGTGATCGCGAATGGGACCGCACCGAAACGTCCTGCTGCACCGAACTCGACGAGCTGTATCACATGGGGCTGCTCGGGCTGCGCGTGCCCGAGGAGCACGGCGGGCTCGGCTGTCCGACGCTGACCTATGCCCACATCATTCGCGAGCTGGCGTATGCGTCGCCGAGCGTCGCGGTCACAGTCGCGGTGCACAACATGGTGGCGGAGATTCTGGGGCGCTTCGCGAGCGCGCCGCTCCGCGACGAGATGCTGCGGACGTTTACGCAACCGGGGAACCTGTCGGCGTTCGCGATCAGCGAGCCCAACGCGGGCAGCGATCCGTCGGGGGCGACGACGCGCGCCGAGCGCGTTGCGGGCGGGTGGAGGCTGTTCGGGTCGAAGATGTGGGTGACGAACGGCATCACGGGGCGCTGGTTCGTAGTGTTGGCGCGAACGAGCGACGGCGAGTCGGCGAAGCAGTTGAGCATGCTGCTGCTCGACGCGACCGTTGCGGGCGTGGAGCGCCAGCCGATTCACGGAAAGATGGGCATCCGCGGCAGCGAGACGGCGGTGATGGCGCTCGACGGCGCGTTCGTGCCGGAGCGTCATCTGCTCAGCCAGCCGGGCGATGGGCTGAAGATCGCGCTCTCGGCGCTCGACGGCGGGCGGATCGGGATCGCGTCGCAGGCGATCGGCATCGGTCGCGCGGCGCTCGATCTGATGGCGGCCTATTCGCTGCAGCGCGAGCAGTTCGGCCGGCCGATCGCCGATTTTCAGGCGCTGCAATGGAGCCTGGCGGACAGCGCCGCGGAGCTGGCGGCGTCGCAGGCGCTGGTCGATCGCGCCGCGGAATTGAAGGACGCGGGCCGGCCGTTCACGCGCGAGGCCTCGATGGCAAAGCTCTACGCGAGCGAGGCGGCCAACCGCATCGCGTATCGCGCCGTGCAGAGCCACGGCGGGTATGGATTTGTGCACGAATTCCGCGTCGAGCAGCTCTATCGTGACGCGCGAATCACGACGATCTACGAAGGCACAAGCGAGATTCAGCGCTACGTCGTCGCGCGCGAGCTGATGCGGGCGGGGGCCTAGCGGACGCAAGGCGCCGTTTATCCGCGCGCGAAGCGTGCGCACGCGGCGCTGGGCGCTCGCAGCGGCGCGCTGCTTGCGCGCACGCCGCGAGCGCTTACCATCTGGGCATGAGCACCGAACTCCTCGATCGCGTCATGGTCATCACCGGCGCTAGCTCGGGCATCGGGGCGGCGACCGCGCTGCACTGCGCCCGCGCGGGCATGCACGTCGTGCTGACGGCCCGGCGGCGCGACCGGCTCGACGCGCTCGCCGGGCAGGTTCGCGCGCTGGGGCGCGAGGCGGAGGTGCTTGCCGGCGACGCCGCGGATCCCGATCTCGCCGAGCGGCTGCTCGACGCTGCGGAGCGACGCTTCCGGCGATTCGACGTGGTCTTCGCGAACGCCGGCTATGGAATTCGCCGCGCCGCGCACGAGACGAGCATGCCCGAGCTGCGCGCGATCTTCGAGGTGAACTTCTTCGCGGCGTGCGACCTGCTGCGGCTCGCCGCGCGCCGCTTGTTGGCGGCGAAACGGACCGGACACCTGCTGATGTGCTCCAGTTGCGTCGCCAAATTCACCCTGCCGGAGTGTTCCGCATACTCGGCGACCAAGGCGGCGCAGAACCACGTCTGCCGCGCGATGCGGATGGAGCTGCGGCGGTTCGGGATCGAGGTTTCGTCGGTCCTTCCGGTGCGGACGGCAACAGAGTTCTTTGAGGCGGCGGCGGAGCGCAGCGGGTTGGCGCGCCCGGCTGCGGTGAGCGGCCCGATGACCCAGTCGGCGGACGTGGTCGCGCGAGCGGTGGTGCGGTGCCTGCGTCGGCCGGTCCCCGAGGTGTGGACGAGCTTTTCGGCACGGTTCGGCGCGAGCCTGATGACGCTGTTTCCACGGTTCATGGATTTTGTCGCGCGACGGGTCTGACCGCTACACCGGTGGGTGTGTCGCGATGCGCGCCCTGAGCGCCCGTGCGGGGCTCGCCGCGGGGCAAACGGCAAACGCCACAGGAGTGCGCGCCGTTTGCGGCGCGTGAATGGCGCGGCTATCGTGCGCGGTTTGCCGTCGATTCTGTCGGCAGGTCTGTTGCGTGGATGTGTGAATGACCGAGATGCCGATCGCCGACGCCGAAGTTCGTCCCGGGCAGTTGCTCGAGCAGCTTCGCGCGCGGGGTGGTTCGCCGAAACGGAACACGGAGCGAGCGGCGTTCTTTCGGATGTTGGGGTTGGTGCGACCGCACCGCGCGACGATGGCGTGGGGCGTCCTGCTGGGGCTGGGCGTCGCGCTGACATACGCGGCGAGCCTCGGCGGCCTGCTGCCGGTGCTGAAGGTCGTCGTCGAGCGCGAGAACCTGCACCAGTGGCTGATCGAACGCGCGGAGCGCGCGCCGGCCTGGTACGCGCCGGCGCTTCAGACGGTGGCGAGCTGGTTTCCAAACGACGACTCGGCCGCGGCGCGCATGAACAGCCTGATGGTGTTGCTCGGCGGGCTGCTGTTGCTCAATGTGTTGGGCAATGGATTGCGCGCGGTGTCGCAGTATCTCGTGCTCTATGCATCGAACCGCACGGTGATGGACCTGCGCCGCAAGATGTACCGCAAGGCGCTGCACGTGCCGATGACGGACATCGCGCGCGACCTGTCCAACACCGTCAGCCGCTTCATGTCCGACGTGCGCGAGGTCTTCCTCGGCATCGTCACGCTCTTTGGCAAGGTCGTGCGCGAGCCGCTGAAAGCCGTGTGCGTGCTGGGCGTGGCGCTGGTGGTCGACTGGCGGCTGACGTTGCTGGCGCTGGCGATCACGCCGCCGGCTGTCGCGCTGCTGTGGTATTTCGGGCGAAAGGTGCGCAAGGCGACGATGCGCTTGCTCGCGGGCTATGGCGTGATGCTGGGCAGTCTGGAGGAATCGCTCCAGGGCATCGACACCGTGAAGGGCTACGCGCGGCAGGGGCACGAGCGGCGGCGGATGTGGCAGCTCGAACGGCGCATGTTCGTGCACCAGAAGAAGCTGGCGTGGATCGAGGCGATCAGCTCGCCTTTGATCGAACTCGTGGGCGTGCTGGCCGCGGGGGTGGTGATCGTGTGGCTGGCGGGACGGGTTTTTGCGCATGAGCTGGAGGCGAGCCAGTTCATGACAATGGTGGTGCTGCTGGCGGCACTGCTCGATCCGATCCGCAAGGTCGCAAACGTCTACAACATGGTGCAGCGGTCCGGCGCGGCCGCCGAGCGGATCTTCGCGTTTCTCGACCAGCCCGAGGAGCGCTCGCGCCGGAAGCCGACCGAGCTGGCCGGCGACGGGGCGCGCACGGTGCGCTTCGAGCGAATCGTTTTCCGTTACCAGCCGGACGCGGCGCCGGCGCTCGACGGCGTCGCGCTGGATATTCGCGCCGGCGAGTGCGTGGCGCTGGTCGGGCCGAACGGCAGCGGCAAGAGCACGCTGATGCGCTTGTTGCCGCGGTTGCTGGAGCCGCAGGAGGGGCGGATTCTGGTCGACGGGGTGGAGGTTCGGGAGCTGAGCCTTCGGCGGCTGCGGGAGCAGATCGCGATCGTGGCGCAGCGGCCGGCGATTTTCGCGCGGACCGTACGGGAGAACATCGCATACGGCAACGAGCATGCGACGCTGGACGAGGTGCGGCGGGCAGCGCGGCGGGCGCACGCGGAAGACTTCATCGAGCAATTGCCGCAGCGCTACGAGACGGTGCTGGGCGAATTCGGCGCGAGCCTGAGCGGGGGCCAGCGGCAGCGGCTGGCAATCGCGCGGGCGTTTCTGAAGCCGGCGACGATGCTGGTTTTTGACGAAGCGACGAGCGAGATCGACGCGGACAGCGAGCACAAGATTCACGCGGCGCTCGAAGAATTGCGGCGGGGGAAGACCACGTTCCTGATCGCGCACCGGCACACCGTGATGGACCTTGCGGAGCGGATCGTGGTGATGGACGCGGGGCGGATCGTGGACGTCGGCACGCACGCGGAGCTGAGCGGGCGCTGCCCGCTCTACGTGGCGCTGTACCGCGCGCCGAAATAACGGGCTCGCGCGCGCCCGCGACGCTGATGCGGCTACCAACGGGCGCGGGGGTAGTGTCGGCGGCGGCGGTCCCAGGCGAGAAAGATCGGCAGTTGCGTGAGTCCCGCCGCGACCAGCGCCGCGATAAGCGAATAGGCGACCAGCGTCAGCACAGCGCCGAACGCCGATCCGTCGTTCAATCCCTGCCACCAGCGCTCGTGAATCAGCAGCAGCGTCTGCGCGGCGAGGGCCGCGACAAACGCCCCCGCCAGGCGTGCCCACCACAGATGCAGATTCACCGCGGCGCGCAGGGCGGTGAGAATCCAGCAGGCGAGTCCGAGCGCCACCGCGTGGGGCCCCAGCGGGCCGCCGCTGCCGAGATCCTGCGCGAACCCGACGATCCACCCGGCGAGCCGGGCGTCGTGGGTTCCGGCGGCAAGCCCGCAGAAGAGTGCGAACGCGAGCAGCAGATCGACCGCGGGCAGTTCGAGCAGGCGCACGGCCGCGGTTTGCAGCACATAGACGACGACCAGCACCAGCGTAAACGCCCCCCAGGGCATCAGGGTCGCCCCATTTCGAGGCGGCGCGTCGCGGCTGGGGGCGCGTCGTCGGGCTCGGGCGATGCCAGCGGACGCGCGACGCGCGGGGCGCTGCGCGTCGGCGAAGCGAGCGCCGGTCCGGGTCGCGGCGTGCCCACGGGGGGTAGATCGACGCGCCGGACAATCGGCTGGCCGCGGACGATCGCGCCGTCCTGACGCTGATAGCCGAAGACCAGCTCGACCTGTCGGCCGCTCACGTCGATCTCCTCGGGCCACTTGAGGATAAAGCTGTAGGCATAGCCCATGACGGCTTCCTTCCGCACGCGGAAGGACATCGCCTGGGATTCGTCCAGCTCCCACTGGTGGAGCGGAATGCGCTGGACGCGACCCCGGCTGTCGGACTTCACCTGCGAGAGCAGCGCGTAGATGGGACCGGGCACAAAGGCGCCGCGCTCGGTTTCGGACGACTGGAAATAGACCGTCGCGCGAAATCCGATCACGCGGCCGGTCGCGCCGTCCTTGATCCAAGGCGATTGCGGCCAGAACTGGACGACCTGGACGATGTCGTCGCGAAGCTCGATCTTGGTCGGGTCGATCGCCGGGGTCGACGCCATCGGAACGGCCTGGCCGCCGAGACGCACGTTGGCGTAGGGGTTGGGCTTCTGCGGTTGGAACTGTTGGCAGCCGATCAGCCCAGGCGCGGCGCCGGCCAGGAGCGCCAGGCAGCGCGCCGCACGGCGGATGTTTTTTCGATTCAGCATGGCGGTCACGCCGTAATCCTGGAAAAACGGTCCGCCGGGGCGGCCTCCGGGGCGGTGCTGAGTCGCACGGCTCGGCGGGCAGCGGCGCCGGGGCTACGCCACTGCTCAAACGCAGCGGCACGATTCAGACTCCACTGCTCGAAAACAGTGGCACGATCCAGGCGCTACTGCTCGAGTGCAGCGGCACCTCGGCGCCGGTTAGGGGTACTTTCTCGTCACGGGCACGTCGTACGAGTTCGGGTCTTCGACGCCGATGTCTTCGGGTCGCACCGGCGTTTCGCGCGTCGGGCTCCACTCGTCATTCTCGACGGGCGGGCGCGGCGCGGCCGGCTTCGCGGGTCGCGCGCGGTGCGGCATACCCGGCGGCGAGAGTTCGTAGCCGGGGTCGTCCTTCGGTTCGCCGCGCAACTGCCGGAACAGCCGCTCGGAACGCGGGTCTTCGGTGATCACATCCATGTCCTCGAACGCGTCGATCGACGCCTGGCGATAGTCCTCGACGGTGCGGACGATGCGCGGCGTCAGCACGATAAGCAGGTCGGTGCGGTCGACCTGGTCGGACTGCCGGCGGAACAGCAGTCCGACGCCGGGGAGATCCCCGAGGATGGGAATCTTATCCTCGCTGCGGCTCTCGCGCGAGGTGATCAGCCCGCCGAGCACGACGGTCTCGCCGTCCTTGACGGTGACGTGCGTTCGCGCTTCGCGTTCGAAGAAGACAGGCGCGGTCAGGTCGGGTCCGACGGGGACGGCGGAGTCGGGGCTGAAGTCGCTGACGACCTGCTCGATCTCCATGCGGACGTAGCCGTCCGGGTTGATCTGCGGCGTCACGGTGAGTTCGATGCCGACGTCCTCGCGGCTGATGGAGTTGGAGACCTGTCCGGCGATGCTGGTGCTGGTGGCGCTGACATAGGGCACGCTGTTGGTGACGCGGATGCTGGCCTCCTGGTTGTCCATCGCGACGATCTGGGGTCGGCTGAGGACCTTGAGGCTGTTCTGCTTCTGGAGCGTGCGGAAGAGGAAGTTGAAGTCGGCGCCCGTAATTGTGAACGTGAAGCCGCCGAGGCCTGCCGCTCCGAGGTCTGCGCCGCCGACATAGTCGAAGGTCGTGGTGTCGGTGGGGCCGGCTTTCGCGAACTGAAGGTCCTGGAAGCTGAACTCGACGCCGAGTTCGAGCGAGTTGCCCATGGTCACTTCCAGGATGAGGACCTGGATCATGACCTGCGGCGGGGGCTGGTCGAGTTCGCGGACGACGGCCATGACGTCGCTCTCGAAGCGCGGGCTGTAACCGAGGATGAGCGTGTTGGAATCCTCGTTGGCGATCGCGACGATCTGGCGCTCCTGCTTGCGCTGCGCGGAGATTTCCTCGCCGAGTTCGTCGAGGCGGCCCTTCTCGGCGTCGCTGTATTCCTTGAGCGAGGTGGCGAGGCTGGCGGCCTCGTTATTTCGCGGGACGTACACGGTGGTCTTGATCTGCTCGATGGGCTTGGTGTCGAGCTCGAGGATGAGCTCCTCGACGAGATCGAGATAGCCCTTGGTGCCGGCGGCGATGACCGAGTTCGTCCGCACGTCGACGGTGAACGCGAGCTCTTCGCGGCCTTCGCCCGCCGCGGCGGTTCCGCCTTCGAGCGCGAGCCGTCGGCCGCCTTCCTCGATGGTCGTTCCGCCGGCGGTGCTGCCGGTCGAGCGTGTTCCGCTTTCGCCGGCGGCGCCCTGGAAGAGGCCTTCGAGGGTTTTGACCATTTCCTCGGCGTCGGCATTGCGCAGCGGGAAGACGCGGATCTTGGCGGCGTCGGGCGGCACGTCGACGGCGGCGACAAGCGACTCCATGAGGAGCATGCTGTCGGCGGGGGCGACGACCACGAGCGAATTGGTGCGCAGGTCGGAAATCACCCGGACGTCGGAGCGCATGGCGCGAAGCGTCTCCACGCCGACCTCGGGGTGCATCTGCTGATAGATCAGCATGACGTTCTTGGCCGCTTCGTCGTTGGCGCCGGCGCCGCCGCCGGTGGTGCCGCGACCGGTGCCGCCGCCGATGCTGCCGCTGCGGCCTTCGAGGATGGCGGAGAGCAGTTCGCCGGCGGTTTCGGCGTCGGCCTGCTTGAGTTTGAACATGCGTACGACGGCGCCGGCGACGGTGTCGATGCGGTCGAGCCGCCGAACGATGTCCTCGATGTCCTGAATGACGGCGGAAGGCCCGACGGCGATGATGGCGTTGCTGGTGGGCTCGTGCGTGACGGTGACGTCGATGCCACCCTTCGCGTCGGTCCCCGTGGCGGGCTTGAAGAGTTCCTGCGCGGTCTTGGCGATGTCCTCGGCCTTGCCGCGCGCGAGCGGAATGACGCGCACCTGGCGGAGGATTTCGGTCGGGCGGTCGAGCGCGTCGATCCAGCGCTCGATCATGAGCAGATCCTCGGCGGACGCGGCGATGAGCAGGTTGTCGGAGACCGCGTCGGCGGAGATGTAGATGGGTGTGCCGCTGAGGCGCGAGCCTTCGGCGCCGCTCTCGCCGGGCTTGGCTTTTTCGATCACGTCGCTCAGCAGGGCGGCGATGTTGGCAGCGCTGTTGAGCTTCACCGGGCGGACCTTGAAGACCATCGTCGGGTCGAAGCTCTGGTCGAGGTTGTTGATGAGCTGCTCGACCTCGGCGAGGTAGTCGCGCGTACCCGTGAGCATGAGCGCGTTGCTGCGCGGGTCGGCGGTGATGAAGAGCGCGTCCTTGGTTTCGCCTTCAGCGGTCGAGCCGGCGTCGCTCTTGGCCTGCTTCTTCTTGTCGAAAACCTCCTGGAGCAGGCTCTGAATCTTGGCGGCGTCGGCGTACTTCAGCGGCCGGACCCGCGTGTCGACGATGCGATACGCGGAGGCCTCGTCGAGGTCGTGCGCCAGCTCGCTGATCATCCGGAACATGTCGTCGCTCGCGAGCACGATGAGCGAGTTGCTGCGCTCGTCGGGGATCACGACGGCACTGTCGCGGGCCGTGTTGTTGGCGCCGTCGCCGAGCGTCTTGGCGCGCTCCTCAAGCAGCGTCTTGAGCTTCTCTTCGAGCGTGGCGGCCGGCATGTTCTTGAGTTCGACCACGCGCGGCCGGGAAGCGAGCTCGGCGCCGGGCAGGTCCATCTCGTTGATCAGACCGCCGGCGAGCAGGACCGCGTCCTTGCGCCCGATGACGAACACCGTGTTCGAGCGGGCGTCGTGCTGGATGAACACGTTGTAGGGCAGGCCCTTGCCCGTGACGTTCGACGGGATCGGCGGTAATTGGCCGCGGTCGATCGTGTCGCCGCCCCCTTCGCCGGGGCGCTTGATGGCGCGCTTGCTCTTCTCGAACAGGTCGGTGAGCACGGTGGCGACGGCCTCGGCCTGCGCGTGCTTCAGCACGAATGCGCGCACCTCCGTGTCGGCGCCCAGCGGCAGCGTGTCGAACACGCCGACGATCTCCTTCAGCGCCTCGTTATTCTTCGGCACGGAGTAGATGATCAGCGAGTTCGTGCCTTTTTCCGACAGAACGCGGATCGGCTTTTCGAGATCGAGCTCCGGCAGCTCGCGCCCGTCGGCGGTCGTGAGGCGCAGCTTGCGCACCGGCAGCGCGCCGCGCGCCCCGCCGCCCTGGCCGCCCGACGCCGCCTGCTGCGCCGCGGCGTCCTGCTCGGCCTTGATCATGTCCGTGAGCGTCTTGGCGATGTCCTCGGCGACGCCGTTCTTGAGCCCGATGATGACCATGTCGCCGCGGTTGAAGCTGGCCGGGCCTTCCGACGGAATCTCGACGTCGACGGTTTGAATCAGGCGCTCGATTTCCTCGATGTCCTTGCCCGTGCCGATGATCAGCAGGCTGTTGGCGCGCTCGTCGGTCTCGATCTGCGGCTGGCTTTCGGTCTCGCCGCGGAGCCGGTGCAGGTTCTGCACGGTCGAGTTGATCTTGGCGGCGACGTCGCCGACCTTCACGTTGAACAGCGGGACGGCCTTGAACTGCGTCGCCTCACCTTCCTTGGTGGTGTCGAGCCGCCCGATCAGCTCGGCGATCATCTCCATGTACTTCTCTGACGCCGTGACGATCAGCGAATTGCTGCGCGCTTCGGCGGCGATGCTGACGCGGTCCTCGGGGCCCTGGCGCGCGACGCTCGTGCCGATGTACTGCGTCATGGCGCGTTCGAGCGTCTGCGCGAGGGCGGCCGCCTTGGCGTTTTCGAGTTTGAACACTTCGAGCAACGGGCGCGGGCCGCTGATCTGGACGCGCTGCAAGATCGCTTCGAGAAAGTCGAGATCGTCGGTGTCGCCGCTGATGATGATCTGCTGGCTGCCGAGCGGCGTCGCGGTGATGTCGCCGCGCAGCGAGCCGGTGACGGTTTCGAGCGGCTGGGTCGAGGCGTCGGCGGCGGGCGACGTGGCCGCGGCCGCCGTCGGCTGCGCGCCGGCGGGTTTTTCGGCAAGCGGCGTCTGCGCGGCGCGTTCACGCGGCGCGGGCTGAGCCGCCGCAGGGCGCTCGCGGCGCTCGGCCGGCCGCGTTGCGGCGGCGGGGCGACGCGGACGCTCAGGACGGGTCGCGGCGCCGCTGGGACGGGTGGCGGCGTCGCGCTGCGCTCGGCGGCGCAGCTCGCGCAGCACCGTCTCCACATCCGCTTCTTCAACGGGTTGATCGCTCTTTGCCGGCTGGGCGTTCGTGCCGGTCGACGCACCGCTGGACGCCGCGCCCGCGGCGGAGCGCTCGTCTGTGTTCGCGGCGAGCGCGTAGCCGGCCAGCTCGTCATCGACCTCGCGCAGCACCTTGCTCAGAGCCGCCTGTCCGCCGAGCGCCATGAATCCGATGAACGGCTGCATGAAGCCGCCGCCGGTCGTCGCGTCGATCCGCCGCGTCGCGTCGCGTTCGAATCGCGGGAGCGCCGCGGGCCACCGCAGCGCGCCGCCGCCGCCCTGGGGCGGGCGGTTTCCGCCGCGCGGCTGGCGGCTCTCAATGCGTCGGCGGATTTCGTCGGCGGTGCTCGGCGCAGCGTTTCCGCCGCCGGGTGGCGGTTGGAAACGCGGTGCGGGGGCATCGTTTGCGCCGCCGTCCGGCGACATGCTTCCGCCGCCGCGGGGAGCGCCGCCGCGCGGGGTGAAGCCCGCGCCGCGGTTGAAACCGCCCGGGTTTGCGCCACCGGGTGTGAACCGGTTCCCGCCGCCGGGGGTCGTCCGGTTTCCGCCGCCGGGTGTGAACCCGCCGCCGCGGCTGCCGGGCGTTCGTGCGCCGCTGCCGCGGCGTTCGCTCTGGAGATCGTTGATCATCTGGAGCGCGTCGTCGGCGCTGAGGTTGGTCAGCGAGATGATGCGCGTCTCTTTCTGTCCGACGCGGACGTTGCGAAGCTGATCGATGACTCCGTCGACCTGTCCGAGCAGGATCGGGTCGCCGTAGCCGAGGATCGTGTCGGTGTAGGGTTCGGCGGCGAGAGCGATCTGGCGCGGCTCGCGGCCTTCCTTGCGGGCGAGTTCGGTTTCGCCGCGGTTGAGGATGTCCTGAATGCTGCGGGCGAGGTCTTCGGCGTTCTGTCCCGGAGGAACCTCGACGACCTTGATCTGCTGGCCGACGAGGGCCGCGTCGTCGAACTCGGCCGCCAGCATCTTGATGCGGTCGACCTGCGCGGGCGTGCCCTTCACGATCAGTTTCATCGCCGGGTCGTTGGGCACGATGGTCGGCGTGATGCCGGCATCGCGCCCACCGCCGCGGCCGCCGGGGCCTTCGCCGGGCGCGACAAAGCGTTGGATGAACTCGGCGACCTGGCTGGGCTTGGCGTTCTGAAGGGCGATGGTGGTCGGGCGCGTCAGGCTTTCGATCTGCGCCTCGAACTGCTTGATGATCGTCTGTTCGACGAGCGCGACATCTGCCGGCCGGCCGCTGACAATCACGGAGTTGGTCGCGGGCTCGGGCATCGCGGTCACGTCGAGCTCGCCCGCCGGCGTGCCGCCACCGCCGCGCGACATCATCATCCCGCCGCCGCGCCGTCCGCCGCCGCCGCCGGTGCCTTGAGCGCTGACGGAGAGGGCGTTGATGGCTTCGGCGACCGTCTGGGGATCGGCCTTTTCCAGCGGGAAGATGCGCACGACGCGTTTCGCTTCATCGGGCGTGGGCTGGTCGATCTCGTTGAGCAGGGAACCCACGAACGCGAAGACGGCGTCGGAGCCGACGACGACGATGCTGTTGGTGCGCGGGTCGGGGACGGCGGTGAACGCGTCGAGCTTGAACTGCGGATCGCCTTGCCGCGCCAGCGTCATGAACTTCAGCATGCCGTCCTCGACCGAGGAGACGACGATGTCGGCATTGGCGTGCTTGAGCGCGAAGCGCCGAATCTGAAGGTTGGTATTCGGCGTATCGAGCAGTTCGACCATCTCGACGATCTGGTCGTAGACGTTGTCGGGCGCCTTGACGAGCAGCTTCTTGGCCGGCGCGTCGCCGATGATCACCACGCGGCCGCCGCCCGCGGCGCCGGCGAGCGCCGCGCCGGGCTGTCCGCCGCCGCGGCGTCCGCCGCGCGCACCGGCGCTGCCACCGATGGCGCTGCTGCCGGCGAAGACCTCGGTGAGCCTTTCGGCGAGTTTTTCGGGGTCGGCGTTGCGGACGGGGATTTCGCGGATTTCGCGCTGATTGAGTTTGTCCAGCTCGCGGATCTTCGTGAAGATCGTGTCGCGCTGCGGCTTGGGGGCGAAGACGAGGATCGAGTTGGTGACGGAGTCGGACTCGATGCGCACGTCGGCGGTTGCGCTGCTCGCGCCGCTGCCGCCGCCACGGAGTGCTCGCCCCGGACCGCCGCCGCCGCCGCCTTGCTCGAAGATGCCGCGGATCGCGTCGGCGATCGTCGGGGCGTCGCCGTATTGGCAGACGTAGAGCTCGGCCTCGGCGACCTTGCCTTCGATGTCGAGCATGGTGATCTGGGCTTCGACGTACTCGACGTCCTTGGCCTGGCAGGTGTAGATGAGCGTGTTGTTGCGCGGGTCGCCGCTGATGGTGACGGGACCGAGCGACGCGGGTTTGTTCGCGGCGCGAGGTCCGCCCGGCCCGCCGGAACCCCCGCTGCCGGCGGACGAGAACACGTCCTGGAGCAGCGGGAGCACATCTTCGAGGCGCGCGGTGTCGAGCTGGCGGTGCTTGATGATGACGATGTCGCGCTCTTCGAGCGACTCCATCCGCTGGATCACGTCTTCGATCAGCTCCATCACTTCCGGCGGAGCGGAGATGAGCAGCGAGTTGGTGATCTTGTTCGGGATGATCTCGACCGATTCGATCTTCGCGCCGCCGCCTTCCATGCCGGGCAGGTCGACGACCATCTGCTGCTGCAAAACCTGGAGCAACTGCTGCTGCTGCGGGTTGCGCGGCTGGGCGCCGCCGCCGGCGCCGCGCTGACGGGCGCGGTTCATGCCGAGCACTTCCTTGATATTGGCCGCGGTCTCGTCGGCGTCGAGCTGCCTGAGCTGGATTACGCGGAGATCGACCTTCGCCGGCGGGATGTCGAGTTCGCGCAGCAGTTCGCGAATCTTGGGCAGCTCCGACGCGTCGCACTTGGTGATCAGGTAGCTGTGGCTGGCGTCGGTCGCGATGCGCACGACCGCGCCGCCGCGGGCGGCTGCGCCGCGGCCCTGGCCGCGCTGTCCGCCGATCATGCCGGCGAGCTGTTCGCGCAGGCCGCCGGCTTCGTTGCCCTTGTCGCCTTCGCCGCCGCGGGCCTGCTGCTGTTGGGCGCGCTGCGCGGCCTGCTGCTGCTGTTGCTGCTGTTGCTGTGCCTGTTGGAGCGCGACCATCTGGCGGTCGTTGAACATGCGATCGAGGATGTCGGCCGCGGTGGTCACGTCGCCGTACTTGAACTTGAAGATGCGGATCACTTCGCCTTCGGCCATGTCCTCCTCGAAGCTGTCGATCAGGTCTTCGAGGTCTTCCACGGGCGTTTCTTCGCCGACGATGACGATGCGGTTGTCGGGGAGCACCTGAATGGTCGGCGGCTGGCGACCGGCGGCCTGTGCGGGCGCGCCCTTGACGCTCGCGGCGGGTGTGTCCTGCGCCGACGCCGCGGGCGCGTCCCTCGTGGGCGGCGGCGACGCGGGCTGGTTCGCGGCGCTCAGCGGACGCCCCGGCGGCTCGCTGCCGCCTTCGGTCGCCGGCGGCTCGTCGCTCGCGGCCGGCGCAGGGGCGCGACGCGGCGTCGCGGGAACCACGCGGACGGGCGGCGTCGGCCGCGTCGGCGGTTCGTCGTCGGCCCGCGCGAACAGGCGGTCGAGGCGGTCATCCGCGGATGCGAAGCGGAACGCGGCCGCGGGCTGCGGCCGTGCGTCGCGCTCGAGCGCCGGAGGGACACTCGACGCGGGCGCTTCGAGCGCGGGCGGCTGCGGCGCTGCCTGGGCGCGTGACTTGTCGGCCGGCTCGCGCTCGAGCGAACTTGCATCGCGCCGGGGTGCGATCGCAGTCCGCGCCGGTTCGTTCGCATCGTCGTCCGCGAGCGGCATGACCGCATGGCCGCGGCCGCGGAGCGCCTCGCGCTCCGCCTGTTCGAGCCAACGGTCGATCGCGCCGCGGTTGAGCATGAACGGCTGCATGCCGCCGCCGTTGCGCTTCTCTTCGCTCGCGGGCTTCGCCCGGCCGTTGCCTTCGGCGCCGCCGGCGGGGCGGGTGCGCGGCTTCTCGGGCTGGGGCGGCGTTTCGTCATCGCGCCAGAGCGTCTCGACGATGGTGTCGGCCTTCGGGTCGGGCGCCGGGCGGTTGATCACGAGGCTGGGATTTCGCGCGACGAGGTATTGGAGCACCTTGTCGGCGTCCATCTTGAGCTGGCGCGTCTTGACCTTGGTCTCGACCTTGATGCGCGCCTCGACGTCGCGGATGAGCTTCTCGATCATCGGGTATTCGCTGTCGCGCGCGACAACCTTGAGATACTGGCCGTCCCAGTCGGAGTCGACTTCCGGGCCGTTGTCGCGATCGGGCAGCATGCTGCGCACCTCGAACGCGATGTCGTCCGCGTTGCCGCGGCTGATGTCGACGATCCGCAGCGTGCGGCCGCCGCCGAACAGTCCGCCGGTCGAATCGACCTCGGGGGCGGCGTCGAGCGCTTTCACATAGCTTTCGATCTGGCGCATCTTGCGCTTGCCGGCCGTGACGATCAGGCGGTTGTAGTACTCGTCGGTGCTGAAGGTGACGAGTTCGGCGGCGCTGCGCCCGGAGGGGAACATGGCCGAAAGCTGGTCGCTGAGTTCGATGACGTCGGCGTTCTCGATCTTGAAGATCTGGAGTTCGGGCAGCGTCGAGCTGCTCGCGGCGAGCTCCGTGACCAGTTTCTCGACATACGCGACATCCTTCGGCAGGCCGGCCAGCAGCAGCGCGTTGCTCGCTGCGTCGGCGGTGATGCGCACTTTCTCGGCGTCGCCGCGCGGCAGCACCTGTTGCAGCGCGCGGGCGAGTTCGTCGGCGTTGGCGTCGGCGAGCGGGAGGATGCGGATGAGGTCGCCGGTCGCCTCTTCCTTGTCCACCGTCGCGATGAGCTGCTGGGCAAGCTCCTGATACTCCTCGGGGGCGTATACGACGAGCCGGTTCGTCGCCGGGTCGGCGACGACGCTCGGCTGAATCCGTGCGCCCATCATGCGCTTGTTCGACGCCGCCTGTGCTTTGAGCAGCGTGTCGACATTGGCCTGCACTTGTGTGGCGCGGGCGTTCTTGAGCGCGTAGGTGCGCAGCTCCGGCGTCGGGACGTTGGCCGACTCGAACTTCAGCACGAGTGCGTCGATGAACGAGATCACTTCCTTCGGCGCGAGCACGACGATGGAATTCGTCGTCGGCTCGGGAAACGCGTTGGGCTTCATCTGGCCGGGCTTGGCCTGGAGACCCATCGATGCCAACGCCCCCTGCACGGCGATTGCGACCTGCGTGGCGTCCATCACCTTGAGCTGATACGTGCGGACTTCGAGCCCCTCGGCCTCCACATCGACGCCCGCCAGCAGCGCCTTGATCTGCTCCAGCTTGTCCGCCGGCGCCTTGACGATCAGCCGGCCGATGCCCGCCGTCGTCGAGACCTCCTGGTACGGGTTGGTGCCGCGCTGTCCGCCGACCCGACCGCTGCCGTACATCTGGTCGACCATGGCCTTGGCCTGGTTTGGATCGAGGTACTTCAGGTCGATCGCGACCGGGACGATGGGCGAGGTCTCGGGCTGGTCGAGCTGCGTGACGAGCGCCTCGGCGTCGGGAATGACCATCTTGGGCGCGTTGACGATCAGCCGGTTGAGCCGCGGCTCGGCGACGATGTTGATGCGATCGGCGACTTCGCGCCCGGCGCGCTTCGCGACGCGGGCGGTGAGGAGCTCGCGCACCTGGTCGCGCAGCACCGTCGCGTCGGCGTGCTTGAGATCGAAGAAGCGCTCCGTGACGGCAAGCTCGGCGGCGTCGGCGGAAAGCTGCGCGATGAGCGCGTCGATCGACTCCTTCTGATCCTTGGGCGCCGTGATCAGCAGATTCTCGGTCAGCGCGTCGCCGCTGAACTTGAATTTGAGCTTGTCGGGGCGCGCGGGGCGCGCGTCGAACGACTCCTGGAGGCGCCGTGCGAGGTTATCGACGTTGAGGCCGGGGAGCTTGCGGGCTTCGGTGAACAGCAGATCGGGGCCGCCGGTCGCCTCCTCGGTCGCGACGTCAAACTGATCGAGCAGGTCCATGCCCTGTTTCACCGCCACCTGCGGACCGCTGATGATCACGCGGTTCGTGCGATCGTCCGGCTGGATCGAGAGCTGCTGCGCCGCGTTGCGGCCGTACTGCTTGGTCACGCTCGCGGTGAGCGAGTCGCGAAGCCACTGGGCGGCAGCCTGCGCCGTGGCATGGTTGAGCTTGCGGAACGCGGTGTCGCGCTGGAGCCCTTCGCCGGCCGCTTCGAACTCGCTCAGCAGGCGCTCGACCTCGGTGAGCTCGCTGCGACTGACCGTGATGAGCACGGTCTCGGTGGTCGGGTCGGCGTCGAAGCGCGCGGTGATGCCCTCGCGGCGGGCGCGCTCGCCGAACGCGTTCGAGAGCTTGTTGGCGACCTGCTGGACGTCGAGCTTCGGCAACGTGACGGTCTTGATGACGATCTCGCGGTCGCCGGGATCGTCGAGCTGTGCGAACAGCGCCTCGATCTCGGCGAGCTTGTCCGCCGACGCCTCGACGACCACCTGCGCGCCGGCGACGCTGACCTTCACCGCTTGCGGGCCCGCTCCGCCTCCACCCGATCCGAAGAACCCGCCGCCGCGCCGGCTGAAGACGCCGTTGAGCGCGTCGGCGATCTCGCGCGCCGGCGTGTTCTTGGGCGTCAGGATGCGGCGCTCGGGCAGCCCGCCGACGGCCTTGGCTTCGAGGTCGTCGACGAAAGCCTTGATGCGGGCGAAGAGCGGCTCGTTGGCACGGATGACGAGCGAATTGGTGGTGGTCTCCGGCGTAACGCTCGGACCGGCGCCGCTGGGCGCGCCGCGGAAGCCGCCGCTGCTGCCGGCGGGTAGCAGCGCCTGGCACTGCTGCGCGACGGCGGTTGCGTCGGTGTAGGTGAGCGGGACGATGACGACCGGGTCGCCGTCGGCGGGCACGTCGATCGACTTCACGAGCGCCTCGACCTCGTCGGCCTTGTTCTGCGGCATCTCGACGACGACCTGCGCGCCGGCGATGACGGGCTTCACCTGCGGGCCGGCGGACATGCCGCCGAAACGCCCGCCGCCGCCGCGACCGCCGGAGAAGAACTCGCCGATCGCGTCGCGGAGCTGCTGGGCCTGGAGGTGCCGAGGCGAGTAGAGCTTGCGGACGGGCTGCTCGGCGCCGGCCTTGGCGTCGAGGTCGGCGGCGAACTGCTTGATGCGTTCGAGCGTGGTTTCGTCGGCACGGACGACGAGCGAGTTCGTCGTGGGCTCGGGCTGAACGCTGTTGCCCGGACCCGCGAAGCGCCCGCGCCCGCCGGTGCCGCCGACAAGCGGCTGGGCGAGTTGCGCGACGGTGTTGGCGTCGGCGTAGCGCAGCGGAAGGATCGTCATCGGATCGACGGTGGGGGCCACGTCCATGCTGGCGACGAGCGCGCCGATCTCCTCGAGCGCCGGCGCGATTCCCTGCACCCAGATCTTGTCGCCATCCTGCGCGACGCTGACCCGCGACTGTCCGAGCGTCGGGTGGTTGTATTGCTGGTAGAGCGTGCGCAACGTGTTCGCAATCTGGACGGCGTCGCCTTGCAGGATCGTGAACTGCCGCGTGTCCGGGACGTTGTCGGCGGCGCCGGCGTCCCACTCGCGGATCAGCGGGTCGATCTTGGCCCAGTCGTTGTCGGAGCAAACGACGATCAGCAGCCCGGCCTCGTCGATCGCGATCACCTGCGACCCGGCCCGGCCCGCCACCGATGCGCCGCCGCCGCCCGCCGGCTGGCGGAAGCCGCGTCGCTGGAACGCGGGATTGACGGTCGGTGTGGCGCCGGCGCCTGCGGCGAGGAGCGACTGCACCCACGGCATGACTTCGCTGGGCGCGACATTCTTGAGCTGGATGACGTGGCGGTTGTCGGTGGTCTGCTCGACGTCGAAGGTCTTGACGATTTCCTCGATGTCGCGCATCTGCTCGCGGTCGGCGATCAGGTAGAGCGAGTTGGTGAGCGAGTCGGCGGTGACGCTGAGCGTGCGCGGCGCGCCGCCGGGGCCGGCGTTGCGCATCTCCTGCGCAATCTGCTGGACCGTCTGCACGATCTCGTCGGCGTCCACGTGCGTGAGCTTGATGACGCGGAAGTTGCTCGGCTGCTCCTTGTCGACGACTTCCAGAATCTCCTCGACGCGCTTATGCCCGTCGGCATTGGCGTACACGATGAGCGAATTCGTGCGCTCGTCGGGAACCTGGCGGATCGTCTTCTTCGCACGCTCCACCAGATCCTCGGTGAACCCGAACATGTTCTCCTGGCCCGGCATGACCTGGCCCGGCTGCACCGGCTGGCCCGGCTGAAATCCCGGCTGGCCGGGCCGCATCCGCTGCTGCATCTGGCGGATTCGCTGCTGCTGCTGCCACGCGGGGAGCTGCGCGGCGCCGGTCTGGGCGCCCTCCTGCTGAAGGATCGCGCTCAGCATGTCCGAGATGTCGCGCGCGTTGCCGTACTTGACCTCGAACACCTTCCACGTGAACTCGCCGATGTCGGGGCGCTTGTCGAGCTGCTCGAGCGTCTTGGCGACTTCGTCGAGCGTCTCCTTCGTCGCCTTGACGATCAGGCTGTTCGTGCGGTCGTCGGCCGTGATCAGGATCGATTCGTCCCCGTCGCCGCCGCCCGTCGGCACAAAGCGATTCTGCTGCGGATCCCAGCGCTGCCGCGGCTGGCCGGCAACGGCGGGGCTGGCGGCGCCGACCATCGTGCGAATCACGTTCTCCATGTCCCGTGCGTTGGTGCGCACCGTGAACACGCGAATGTCGCGGGGGTCGTGCTTCTCCGACCGGATGCGGTCGATCAGCGTGAGGATGCGACGGATGTCGCGAACCAGCGCCCGGATGCGGATGCGGTTCTGCGCGCTCTCCGCGATCATGTACGCGCCCGGCGGCAGGTAGTCGCCGAACATGTCGACGATCTGCTGGGCCGGCTGCTCGGGGATGCTCACGTACACCGCCGCAAAGTCCATGTTGCGCAGCGTTGCCGCCTCGAACGCGTCGCGAGTCTCGAACACGCGGTCGGTCGGCAGCAGCGGCGGAATCTCGGCCAGTTCCTTCAAATACAGGTAGTCGCCGATCGTCATGAACCGCAGCCCCTTCTCGTGGAGCAGCAGGTTCAACTCGTCGATCGCTTCTTCCGTCGTGAAGCGACGCGTCGTCCGGTAGGTCAACTCGCCGCTCACCGGCAAGTCCGCCCGGTTCATCCACGGCTTGCCGAGACGCTCGGCAAAGTACGCCAGCACGTCCTCCCACGGCAGCCCGTCGAAGTTGAACCACTCGCTGCGCCCGTCGTCCGGCACCGGCGGCTGAGTCGGCGTGACGACGTCGGTGTCGCCGCCGGACGGCGGTGTCGTCCCGGCGGGCGAGGCGCTGCTTTCAGTGGGTTGCGCAGGCGAACCGTCTGCCGGCGGGGCGCCGCCCGGCGCCGCGCCGGGCGTCGGCATGTTCGGCCGAATCGGCTTCGTGCGAATGCGGCTGGACCGCGGCGAAGCTGCCGGACGCTCCGGATGTGCAGGGCCGTCTTCGATCACACCGTCCTGCTCCGGTGGAACGGTCGTGGGAATCGCCGCGGGGGGCGTTGTATCCGCGGGCGCCGGCGGGGGTTCGCTGGGCGCCGGCGACGATGGCGCGGGGCCAGGCGAAACCGCGGGCGCCGCCGGCGGAGCGGTGCCGCCGCCGGGTGTGATGACGGTTGACGCCGGCGCTTCGGCCGGGGGCGTCGGCGGGGGCGCCGGAATCGGCGTTGCGGCGCCCGGCAAAGGCGCGCTCACGGGTGGCTGCGCGGGCGCGATGATCGCGGGCTGCGCGGGCGCGACGCCGATCGGCGGAGTCGCACCCGAGGGCGGCGCCGCGGAAACTGCGGGCGCCGGCTGCATCGGCGGCATGCCGCCTTCCGGCACCAAGCCGGTGTTCGGCGTCGCGCCGAGGATCATGCCGCGCGGCAGCGGCGCGGCGGGCTTCGCACCGGGCAACACCGTGGTTGGCAAGCGGACCGGCCGGGTCGTCGCGCCGGCGGTGGGTGGCCGAGGCGTCACGTGCGCCTCGGCGCCGGGCGCCGCGCGCTCGCGCGCCTTGCGCGCGATTTCCTCGGCGACCGCGGACGCGGCCGGTTGTGTCGCCGCGGGGGCGGCGGCGGGTGATTCTTGAGCGACCGCGGCACTCGTCGACACGAGGCCGCTGCTGAACAGGGAGATCACGACGCAGCGGGAAGCGAACCACCGAACCATCTTCGTCCCTTTCATCGTCGGACGAACTGCGCTTGAGCCGTCGGACAGCGCCCTCCGTGGCGGCCGGCCGGCGATTTTTCAAGGCGTCTTTGCGACCGCCCGCCGACAACCCCGCACGTCGCGGTCGCGCCCCGAATCAACAACGGCGCACCGCGTCACGTGAAGTGAGCGCGCACAAACGACGCGCGCCCCGATCAGGGCTGCCCACGCCTGCTTCTTATACCCCGCCACGGCCGAAAAGTCGCACCGCGACCGCCGGTTTCAACGGCCCGGATCACGCCGCGGAACTATTTCGTGCAAAGGCAGTTAGCGAGCGCTGGCCAGTTCGGTCGACCGGGCGGCGGAGGGTGCGTGATCGTTTGCGCGGGCGACGAATTCCGCCCCACCGGGGCGACGGCGTGTCGCCACGGGTGGAGCCGCGCAAGCGGCGCAACCCGTGGATCGAGAATCCGACACGTCGCGTCCGCCCCGCAAGGGGCGGAGGAACGCGTGCGGCAACAACCCGGCTTCCCATGGCCCCCGCCGGGATCGCCCAAATCCGCGCGACTTTGTCCACGCGTTCCGCTTGGCCTACTCGGGCCTCGCTCCACCCGTGGCTTCTATGAGTGCCCGTCGCGTGTCAAGTGGCCGATCGACGTTGCCGCGATCCCAGTCTTCTATGAGCGTCCCGAGCTTGTCAATGCCACGCGGACCAGAGCGGTCTCATTCCTCTATCCGAGCGTGCCACTGTGGTGGGCCGCCCAAAGTGTCACCCACCCAGCGGCGGACGGGCGTGACGCCGGGGCTCGACGGCGTGGGGCGGAGGAAAAAAGGCCCGGCCGGGCGCCGACGATGTCGACGACCGGCCGGGATGCACTACAGGTCGACTACGAGGTCAACGCTTCCTTACGGGCAAGCGCCGTTGACCACGCACACGACGAACGGATCGATGTCAAAGTTATTGACAACGCCGTCCTGGTTGATGTCGCAGCGGCAAATCATGCACAGCGGGTCGCCACCGCAGAACGTCGCGATGTACGTCGCCGGATCGACAACCGCGAGCACGAACGCGTCGATGTCGAAGTTGTTGACCACGCCGTCGCCGTTGGCGTCGCCGCGGAGGTAGTTGGCGCACGGATCGGCCGGCGGGCAGGGGCCCACGCCGACCTTCGCGATGCACCACTCGATGATGGCGCCGACGTCGCCGCCCGCGTTATCGCTGACGGTCAGCGTCCAGGTGCCACCCTTGTCCTCGCCCGCGAACGTGGCGAGCGGCTGGTCCGGACCCCAGTTGCCGGTCGGCTGGTTGACCGGAACGCCGGCCGAGCCCACATCGTAACGGGCGAACCCATCCACGAAGTAGAACTTGTCGCCGGTGGCCGGGTTGCCGAGATCATCGTTGCCATAGCCGAACGTGCCGACCTCGGGCTGGCCCGGACGATCCATCAGGGTGATGGTCGTTCCGCTCGGGCTGGTCAGCGTCAGGCGCAGGTCGCCCTGGAACGTGTGCTGGATCAGCACGCCGCAGGCGAGCTCGCCCGGCGTGATGATGTTCGGATCGGTGACAGTCAGCGTGGAGGTCGACGTCGCGTTGTCGGTGATGGCGACATTGACGATGCCGCTGCTGTACTCGTTCACAAAACCGCCGGCGCAATTGGTGTCATCGCCGAGGTAGACGCCGTTCTGCGCATCGCAGTCGGCCTCGTCGGTGATGATGCAATTCGCCAGGCCGACGCCGACGCAGCAGGCGCCGCGCGGAGCGGGCGCGAAGACGCGCGCGTTGTAGATGCGCTGGCAGGGCACGGTGCCCAGGAACTGCGGCGCGGCGAAGAGCCACCAGGTGCCCGGCGGCAGGATCGACGTGACGCAGACTTCGGTGCAGGGGCCCGCGGTCGCGAAGAC
>JBFXAM010000057.1:0-28550 GCA_050184295.1 Phycisphaerae bacterium
GTCATCAGAATCGCAAACACGATCACCCGCCCGGCTGGCTCGTCTTGTGGCGCGGCTGGACCAAACTCGAAAGCATGGTCGCAGGAGCAGCGGCAATCCAGGCGGTGAGTTGTGGGCAAACTTGAGGTTTCAACGCCTGGACGGCCACGCCAGACCCCCCGGTCATCTCCGCGCCCGAAGCGCCCACGGCCGTCTTCGCCCGAAGGGCGCACGATCGTTCCCAGGCGTTTCAACGCATGGACTCTCGGCCCCACCCACTACCAATCCTTCTCCACCGGCCGGTGCCGCCGCATCTCGCGCTGCAACAACATCATCCGCCGCTGCCGCTCCATGTCGCGCACCTTCTGCAACAGGCGCTCCGCCTGGTCCTTGCCCAATGTGACCTGAGCCTCCGAGTTCTGCTCGCCCGGCGCTGGCTGCGTCTGCGCCGCACCGTCCTGCGGCTGCGGCTCCCGCCCCTGCTCGTTGTCCGCCGGGCGGGTCGCGGGTTCGTCGGGCTGCGGCTGGTCGGCGTCGCTGTCCTGCGGCTGCGTGGCGGCCGACTCGGATGGTCGCGTGCCCGGCTCCTGCGATTGCTCGGCGTCTTGCTGTTCGCCGTCCTGCTGCTCGCCAGGCTTTTCGTTCGGCGACTGCTCGTTCTTCTGATCGGATTTCTCCCCGTCGCCTTTGTCGGCCGACGGGTCGTCGGATGGATTGGAACAGGGTTGCGTGCTCGACATCTGTTCGATCTGCTTGCGCAACAGCGTCGCGAGTTCGAGATTCGCGCGCGCGTTCGCAAGCTGCGGATTCAACCGCAGCGCGTCGATGTACTGTTCGCGGGCGCGCTGGAGCTGCTGCATGGCCGCGTTCGCGTCTTGCGCCTGAACGGCCTCGAGCGCGCCTGCGTAATGGCAATTGCCGAGGTTGTAGCGCGCCGCCGCCTCGAACGCCGCGTCCTTCATCGTCGCACAGCGCACCCACAGCTCGCGCGCCTCGTCGAGCTTCCCGAGTTTGAACTGCGCCGCCGCCTGGTTGTGCAGAATCTCTGCCGCCAGGCGCGGGTCCGCGGCCGGGTCTGCCGCGGAAAACTCTGCGAGGGCGTCCTCGTACCGTCCCGCCGCGAAGTGCTCGCTCCCGCGCGCCAGCCGCTCGCGCGCCGCCACGTTCGCCGCGGACGAATCGGCCGCCCCAAGCCACACGAGGACGCTCGCCACGAGCGCCGCGGACCGGCGCAGCGAGCGCGCCGTTGTCACCCATCGTGCATCACGCGACACGCGCAACCCTCCGCGGCCCCGCCCGCAAACAAGAATCCGCCAGCAGCAGCGCCAGCGCCGCCAGCGCAAACGGGTGATATTGCGACGGCAGCGGCGCCCGCTCCGTCTCCTCGCGCCGCTGCACCTGAATCCCCCCGATCACCCGCTCGTAGATCGCGCCCAGGTCGAAGTCCTTCGTTCCTGCCGGCACAAACACCCCCAGCTCTCCCGCCGCCGCCACCTCGCGCAACTGCGAAAAATCCGCGCGGCTCCACACCGTCTGGCCCTTGTACTCCAGGTAATTCTCCCCGCCCGTCGTCTTCAGCGGCACGCGCGCCCCCTCGCGCTCGTCGCCCAACGCGATCGCGATGATCGGAATCTTGTGATCGCGCCACAGCGCCGCCGCCGCGTCGACCGGAAAGCTGTCCTGGTCCTCGCCGTCCGTCACCAGCACGACGATGCGATGCGTGTCCAGGTTCTTCGGAAAACTCTCCCCCGCCTTGCGAATCGCGTCGCCGATCAGCGTCCCGCCGCGCACCGCCGTCTCGGGTCCGACCTCGTCCAGCGCCAACCGAAAGAACCCGTAGTCGTTCGTCAGCGGACACTTCAGCGTCGCCACGCCCGCGAACGTGATCAACCCCACGCGATCGCCGCCCAGCTTCGGCAGCAAATCCTGCGAAATCGCGATCTTAGCCCGCTCGATCCGGCTCGGCGCGATGTCCCGCGCCAGCATCGACCGCGACACATCCAGCAGCACCATCACGTCCACGCCCCGCCGAAACACCTTCTGCTCCCGCTCGCCCCAACGCGGCCCGATCACCGCCGCCGTGATCGCCAGCAAGACCGCCCCAACGAGCCCGATCCGCACCAGACCCCGACCCCACCCGATCGACGGCGCGAGCCGCGGCAACAAGCGCAGCTCCGCAAACGCGCGGAGCGCCCGCCGACGCTGCCAGACGCCATAGACACCCACCGCCGCCGTACCCGCGACGGCGAACAGCAACGGTCCAAGCCAGGGAAGCCGGTCAAACGCGAGTTCGTTCATGGCGTCCGGAGGTTTCCTTCCACCCGGGGAGCCCGGCCTGCGGACCGGTCTGCGGACCGGTCTGCTTGCGCGACAGACCCGGTTCGGGTGGGCCCTGGTTAGACGACTCACGAGCGGCACATCGGTCGCGAAATCGATCGGCGGCGCCGAGCTCCGTTCGATGAACTCAACGGTTCGGCGGGGCGCCGGTCGGCGCGGCGGTCGTCGTCTTCATACCCGCGCACCTCGCCTGGCGGAAGGTGTGAACCGCCAGCCCGAGCAGAATCAGCACGCACACGCCTTTCCACAAGAGAAGCCACCCAGGCCGCCACCACGCACCCGTCCGCGCCTCGACCAGGTCGGAGACGCCGAACGCCGCCAGCACGACCGCGGCGGACCATGCCGCGCGCCGCGCACCGCGCCGTCGAATCGCCGCGACCGCGAGCACGAGGCTCATCGCGAACCAGACGGCCGCTTCGATGCGATTCGCCAGCACAAAGAAGGAATCAATCGGCGGCATGGGTCGAACCGCACTCGGAGCCGCGTTGTGTGGTATCTCGCGAATCGCCGCCGGTTCTCTGCTGGGTGGGACGGGCGTCCCGCAGCACGGGTGGCACGGGCGTCCGGCCCGTCGGCAGCCAGTCTGGGGGGCCGGCCCCGCAGACTCCACGGCGCCTATCGCGCCGCCGGGACATCCCGCCGCGCGGCGCGCTACTGCGTGTGAAACTCGCCGGTCGCCTCGACGACGACCGGGTAGCCGTCCAGTTGTCGCGGAATGGCGCTGCGGATCGACGGGGCGCCGGACGCGACATACACCTTGATGCACGCCCGCCCGTCGTCGGTCTCGCCGTCCGCGACCCCGACGACGCCTTCGAGCGCCATCAGCCGCGCGTCGTGGCGCGCCCGAACATCAGCGAGCGATGGGGCGTGGCGCTCCGGCCCGCCGGATCGCGGTGGTCCAGACATCGCAACCTCCGAGCAGCCGAACAAGAACGGCGCTGGAGAATCATACCCGCGATCGCGCGGACGACACGGCTGGGCCGGCGCGCGGATTGGGGGGATGCGCGTGGCGGCGGCGCGGCGGGGCGCGCGAACCGAGCCCGGAGCGAATGCCCCGGGCTCGGTTTCGGCGACGCGGTCGCCCGCGCGGCGCGTCAACTCGCGTGCTGCGGCGCGCGGGCGTTCCCGCCGGCTGATCGGGCGGATGCCGCCGGACTCAGGCCACGATCGTGATTCCGCCGAATTGCGGCTGCGCCAGCACGGTTCGAATCGGATTCGCGATCGTCACCTGGCTGTTCCCCGCGAATAACAGCCCCACCGGGCGGTTTGCGGTCTGGGTCATGATGAGCGAGCCCGAATCGCCGCCCTGGCTGAACGGCCGCGTGGTCACCGAGCGAATGATCATCTGCCCGGTGAACACCGCGGGTCGCGGCCCGTAGCCGCCTACGTTCACGGTCGCGTTCAGACCGACGATCCGTCCCGCGGTCCGCTGCGTCGTGCGTCCGGTCTTCTTCACGAGCAGGTTCATCGTCGGCGCGACCGGCGTCGCGCTGATCCGCCCGAAGCCGATGTTCGCCGCCGACACCAGCGAGGGACTCGTCTGCGCGATCGCCGCGTCGACCTGGTTGGTCGTCCCGGGCGCCAGCTTGATCGGCACGAACGCCGACAGCCGCGCGATCAGGTGCTGCGGGTTGCGCCCGCCATCGTACGGGCCGGGTTGGAGGATTGCATCGCCGATCGCGGCGTGGTTGGAGTTGGCCAGCACGTGATTGTTGCTGAGCAGGTAGAGCCGCGTGCCACGTCGCACCAGACAGCCGATGGTGCCGGCGGTGATGCGAAGATGTCCGACCGACACGCCGCCCGGCGCGGGGCGATAGCGCCCGCGATACGGCTGGGTGTGAACTTCGCCGATCTCGACCACGTCGGTGGGTATGCCGTTGATGTCGCTCGGAATCTGCGCTTCGAACGCGACCGCCGACGCGTCGACCTTGGCCGCGACGTACACCGTGACACACGTTTCATCGGTGTGCTCCGCGCCAACCAGCTTTTGCCCGACGGCCACCGCAACGATGTTCTCCAATCCGTGGCTCTCCGTGCCCGTCTCCGCCGACGCCGCCAGGTTCACGGCGTTGCTGTCCAGCATCAGCCGCTGGGCCAACTGATCGGCCGCCGCAAACGCCTCGGCCGGCACGTCGGCGCCGAACGACTCGATTCCGGCACTCTCGTCGATCGGCGCGTCGCCCGACGACGCGCCGTCGGCGCCGAGGTCCAGCTCCTCAAATCCCTGACCCGAGCAGTCGTTGATGTCGGCGGGCGTGGACGCCGGCTGGTAGCCCTTCTTCTTCTGAGCCATGAAGCGCTTCCTTTCTGCGAAGCTGGGGACGAAGGGTGCGCGCGGCGCAGCGTCGGCTGCGGCCAAGAGCGCGCACGGCTAAGCGCAGTGATCAGCCCGCGACGCGCAGCAGAATCGCGCCGCTCCCATGCCGAAGCGCCAGACAGGATGAGACCCGGACGAAATGAACCTTACCGATCGGCGCGGACCCCGAATATCGGGTTTTCACCGGGTATTTGTTGAATTCGCTCTGGTGTGATCAGTCTGCCGCCGCGGCGAACGCGCCGCGCGGCGCCATTCACCGCGCCGGCAAGCCGCGCGGCGCGCCCGCCGATCACGTGCCGCGCGACAGCTCCCCCCAGTCTCAACGCGATCGAAAAACGCCGGTCCGCAGGCGCTCACGCGCTTACGGCGCGCCGCGCCAGTGCCCGCCCTCGAAACGCCAGCCCCCATCCACACGCACCCACCGCGGCTGCACGTACGCCGCGCGCGGCCGGCTCCGCTCATAACGTCCGCCCACCCACACGAACTTCCGCCCGTCATGCCGCCAGTAGCCGCCGATCCACACAAAATCGCGGCCTGGCGGCCGTGGACGACGCTCCACCCGTACTGCCGGCGGCGCCTCCCGCACAATCACCACCCGATCCGCTGGCCGCTCAACCACCACCGGACGCTCTCGCTCCACCACGACGCGCCGCGGCGCCGGCGCCACATACGCCGGCGGGGGCCGCTCGTAACGCCGCTCCACCACGACCGGCTCGGGACGGCGCCGCTCGACAACCACGACCTCGTCGTCGCGATCGTCGCAACCGGCCACGAACGCCGCGGCGCCCAGCACCGACACAATCGTCGCCGCCGCCCGACAGGTTCTCATCCGCATGACGTTTCTCCCGCGTTGGCCGCGCTCGAACCCGCGCTTCGTCGTCGGGCCGGTCGCACCGCCGGCTGCCAGCGTCTCGCCGCCGTCCACCGCCGCCGCGCCGCATCACTCACGCGCCCCGGCCGCCCATCGCGAAGTACGACACGACGCCGACGACCTGCACCGCGACAATCGTCCAGAACGCCGCCTGAAACGACCGCTTCACGGTCTTGTGACGCAGCACGCGCTGCGCCGCGAAGGCGCCCGGCGAGCCGCCGGCCAGGGCCGCCACGTGCAGGACGAACTCGGGCACGCGCCCGCGGCCAGCCGCCGCAGCCGCCGCTTTATCGTACGCGTACAACGCAAAGGTCGCGACGTTCAGCGCCGCC
The DNA here is from genome assembly GCA_050184295.1 of Phycisphaerae bacterium. Classification (GTDB taxonomy): domain Bacteria; phylum Planctomycetota; class Phycisphaerae; order UBA1845; family Fen-1342; genus JBFXAM01. The sequence continues at coordinate 5,837 of JBFXAM010000057.1, forward strand.
AGCAGCGCCCACGCCGGGTGGAGCCCCAGCCCGAAATACAGTCCCGCCGCCACCAGCCCGGTGAGCCCGCCCGCGACGCTCGCAAAACGACGGACCGCCGGGCTCATGGGATGCACTGCTCCTCTCCCCCCGCGCGGCGCGAGTATAACCACTCAGGCCGCTCCGTTGACCGACGCGCCGCGCGCCCACCCGCGGCCCGCCGCGCCGCGCCCGCTGTCCGAACCGCCCGCGCTGCGCCTGCCCGACGCCTCGCGCGCCGCCGATCCGCGCCGCAACACTTTCACACGTCACGACCGCGGGGTACGCTAAATCACCGTGCGCGATCATGCGACGGATTCAGAGCCCCAAGCGCGAGCGCGGGGCGTTATCCTGGCGCCGCGGCGGGTCCAAACCAACGTCCCGCGCTAGTGCTTGAAGCTCTGACTGCGCCACGGATTCGCGCACCCTGATATCGGGGAAAGCGAGGTTTGGACTCCCCATGAGCGACGCGGGCGACTCCCTGCTGGTGCGAACGACATTCGAATCCGACCGCGCCGTCGCCTACGTCAACGGCGAGGTGCACCTCAGCAACTCTCCGCGCCTCCGAAGCGACCTTCTGTCGCTCATCGACGGCGGCGCGCGCCACCTCATCGTCGATCTCAGCCAGGTCGGCTACATGGACTCCTCCGGCGTCGGCACGCTCGTCGAGATTCGCCGCCGCCTGGGCCAGGCCGGCGGCACGTTCGCGCTCACCGGTCTTCAGCCGCGCGTCCGCAACCTTTTTGAGATCACCCAGCTCGATAAGTTCATCCGCATCGTCGACACCGTGGACGAGGCCCGCCGGCCATGAGCGACGATCCGCAGCCTGCCGCCGCTTCCCGGGTGGTCGACGTCCTGGCGGCGCTCGGCGTCGCGGTCCGCGCGCCGTTCGAGCGGGTCTGGCGCGCGGTGCTCTACATCGGCGGGCTGACCGGCCTGTTTCTGGCGATTGCGCAACGGCTCGCGCGCACGTTCGCAACCCGTGGGTCGCGTCGCCGACTCGGAGCGCTGGCCCACCAGATGACCCGCGTCGGCGTCCGTGCGGTGCCGATCGTCGTCCTCGTGCAGCTCTTCATCGGCATCATCCTGGCGCTCAACATGGCCCCCACGCTCGAGGCCTACGGGCAGATCGAGCGCACCGCCGACATCGTCGCGATCGCGGTCGTCCGCGAGCTGGGGCCGCTCATCACCGCGATCCTGCTCAGCGGCTTCGCCGGTGCGTCCGTCGCCGCCGAGCTGGCCTCCATGGTCGAAGGCGAGGAGATCAAGGCCCTTCGCGCGCTGGCCCTCGACCCCGTGCGCTTTCTCATCGTCCCGCGCGTCGTCGCCACCACCATCATGATGATCGGACTCGCCGTCGTCGCCGATGCCGTCGGCATGCTCGGCGGACTCGTCACCGGCGTGTTCGTGCTCGACATCGACTCGCAGAGCTACATCGACGCCACCCGCGCCGCCATCACCCCGCGCGATTACTTCACCGGACTCGTCAAGGCCGCCGTGTTCGGCCTCATCGTCGCGCTGCTCGCATGTTATGAAGGGATCAACGTCCGGGGCGGCGCCGAAGGCGTCGGTCGCGCGACGACCACCACCGTCGTCAAGAGCATCGTCGCGCTCATCGGCGCCGACTGCGCGTTCACGGGCGTGTTCTACGTGCTGGGCTGGTGAAATGCCACTCGTGCTCGGAATCGACGAAGCCGGCTACGGGCCCCTGCTCGGGCCGCTGCTGGTCTGCGCCACCGCGTGGGAAGTCGCCTCCGACGCCGTCGGCGACGACTTCTGGCGGCGTCTGGCCGCCGTCGTCGCGCCCGCCGCCGACCGCCACGAATCCCGCCTGGTCATCGGCGATTCCAAGCAGGTCTTCGATCGCGCCCGCGGCCTCGCCTCGCTCGAACGTCCGGTCCTGGCCTTCGCGCGCGCCTGCGGGATGCCGACCCACGACCTCGCGGCGCTGCTCGGAGCCCTCGGCGTCGAGCCCCCCGGCGACGGCGCGATGCCCTGGTACAGCGCGCTCCACCGCCCCCTGCCGACCGACCCCGTGCAGTCCGCGTTCGACGGCGCTGCCGAACGCCTCGCCGCTGAAATGCCGGCCGCCGGCGTCACCTGTCGCGCGCTGCTCGCGCAGGTCGTCACCGAGGATCATTACAACGGCCGCGTCGCCGCCACCCGCAACAAGGCCAGCGTCCTGCTCGAACAGGTGCTCAAGCTGCTCGAACGCGGCCGCCGCCTCGCGCACGACGCCGAGCTGCACGTCATCGTCGATCGGCTCGGCGGGCGGAGCGACTATCGCCGCCTGCTGATGGACGCGTTTCCCGATCGGCCGCTGCACATCCTCGAGCAAACCGACACGCGCAGCGCCTACCGTCTCGCCGGCTCCGGCGGCGACTGGGTGGTCGAGTTCTGCGTCGACGCCGACCGCAACCACCTGCCCGTCGCGCTCGCGAGCATGCTCGCCAAGTACGTGCGCGAGTTGCTGATGGAGCGGTTCAACGCGTTCTGGCGGGGCCTGGCGCCGGCGCTCCGCCCGACGGCCGGCTATTACCAGGACGCCCAGCGTTTTCTCGTCGACATCGCCCCGCACGCCGCCCGCGCCGGAATCGAGATTGCTGCGTTCGTCCGTCAGCGCTGACCACCGCCCGACGCCGCACGCTGCGCGGGACACCCTCCCGCCGCCCTACAATGTCCGCAGCCGAACCGAACCGTCCGCCCCCCGAGAGCCTTCATGCAAGCTGCTCGCTCCGACCCGCCGCTCGCCGGTCCGACGACACCGCGGCGCGCCGCGCTGCTGGTCGCGCTCGTTGTCGCGACGACGCCCATCACGCGCGCACAGCCCCGCGCCGATTTCCTGCGCGACTGGCCGGCGCCGCTCCATGCCGCCCTGCACGCCTACCGCGACGACGATTTGTCGGCGGCCCGCCGCGCCGCCGAGCAGGTCGCCGCCGCCACCAGCGAACCCGCCCTGCGACGCGACGCCGCCGCGCTCGGCGCACTCGTCCTGCTCCGCAGCGAAAGCCGCGCCGACCGCGTCAACGCCCGCGCGCAACTCTCCGCGCTCGCCGAAGAGGATCCGACGCTTTTCGAGCGGCCCGAGTGCGCGCTCGCCCTCGGCATCGCTTCGCGCGAGCTCGGCGAAACCGCGATCGCGCTCGACCAGCTCGACCACGCGCGCCGCGCGTTCGAGGCCCGCGGCGACACGCCGCGCCTCGCGCGAACGCTCGTCGCGCTCGCGGAGACCTGGCTCCGCCACGGGGAGTGGTCCGCGACCCCGGCGCAGTTTCGCGCGCCGCGCCCGGACAGCGCCGAACACGCCGACCGCCTCCGCCACGAGCAAGCGCTGCGGGTCGTCACCCAACTGGAAGCACTCGACGGCGCCGTCGCCGCCGCGCACACCGCCCGCCTGCGGGTCGCGGAACACCTGCTGCCGCGCGACGAACGCGCCGCGGATGCGCTGCTGACCCAACTCGTCGAAACGGCGCCCTGGACCGATGCCTGCGCCGCAGCGGCATTGCAGCTCGCCGAGCGCTACGAGCAAGCCGGCCAAACCGATGCCGCCGGCGCGCTTTACGAACAAGCCGCCGATCCGCGCTGGGGCGCGACCGCCACGACCGCGGGGGCGCGCCTGGCGGCCATGCGAAAGCCATCGATCACGCTTGCAGCGCCAGCGCAGGCGCCGAGCGGTGAACCGCTCCGCTTCGAGCTGCGCGTCCGCGGCGTCGAGCGCGTCGTCGTTGAAGCGCGCCGCGTCGACCTCGAAGCCTGGCTCACTCAGAACCGCGGCCGGCCCGCTTTCGCGACGCTCCCGACCTCGGGCGCCGCAGTCCTGTCGCGCGAGATCGAGACGCGCGGCGGCGCCGCATGGTCGAGCGACGCGCTCGCTTCGCCGCTCGTGCTCGACGCGCCCGCGGGCGCCTACGTGCTCTCCGCGGCCGCCGGCAGCGCGGACGGCGAGCCCGCCGACCGACGTCTCGTCGTCCTCAGCGACCTGCGCGCCGCGGCCTGGGTCGGCCGCCTGAGCGCCACGATCGGCGCGCTGCGAGCGCCGGACATCGACGCGCTCCGCGGTCTGTTCTGGATTCACGGCGCGCCCGCTCCGACGCGCCTGCGCTTCGCCGACCGCGTCGCGACCTTTGAGTTGCCCGCGGACGTGCGCGTCCGCCGCGAGCGCCGCTGGACCGCGCTCGTCGGCGCCGGCGCGCACTGGACCGTGCTCGCCGGCGAACTCGACCCCGGCGCCGGCGAACCCGCGCTGCCCACGTGCCTGCTCACCGCGACGCCCGCGAATCCGCATGCCGGCGATCCCGTCTCCGTCGCAGGCCTCGCGATCGGAACGGGCCCGGGCCGCGGCGGCGACGACGCCGACTACCGCGTCGATCTCGTCGACGCCTTCGAGCAGCGCGTCGCCAGCGCCGCCGCCGCGATCGAGCGCGGCGGCGTGTTCGCGACGGTTGTGACCGTGCCGTCGACCGCCGCCGGCCGACCGCTGCGCGCCCTGCTGCGAAGTCATGAGCGGACGATCGAAAACCGGCTTGGTCGAACGCCGGTGCGTGTCGCGCCGGCCGACGACTCGCCGCTCCGCCTGCGCGTCGCGCCGCAACCGTGGTTCGCGCGCCCCGATCGCGATGCGCTGCTGCGCACGACGCTGACTTTCGACGTCTTTGCCGAGTATCCCTGGGGAACGCCCGCCGATCTCAACGGAGTCGCCGGTCTGCGGGCGCTGCTGTTGAACGCGACCACCGCCGGCGGCCCAGCCCAACCCGGCCCCGTGCGGCACTTCCACCCCGATCGCTCGCAGCGCGGCCGCATGCGATTTGTCACGCCGATCGCCGGGCTTCAGCCCGAGGCCGTGCCGTTCGGTGTCGGGCTCTTCGCCCAGCTCCTTCCACTCGATGGGCGTATGCAAGGCGTCGACGCCGCGGTCCTGCTCGGGCCGCGCCGCGCGCACGCCTGGCTCGAACTCGAGGCCGCCGACCCCGCGCTCGGCCGCCCGCTCGCGTGCCGGCTCGCGTGGTTCGACCCCGACGGACGGCTTCGACCCGACGCGGCCGAACTGCTGATCGAGGATGCCGCCGCCCGTCGCTCCCATCAAATGTTCTTTGCCGACGTCGACGGACGGCGCTGCGCGACGTGGCGGCCGGCGGCGGCGGGCGCACACGTCGCTCGGGCGCGCGTCCCCTGGACCGATCCCGACGCCGCGCCACTCGAGATCGAATGCCGCTTCGACGTCGCCGCCGGCGCCGACGAGCCGTTCTCGCTCGACCTCACCGCCGAGCGCATCCAGCGCGACCGCCAGTGGGGTGCGCGGGTCCGCGTCCGCGCCGTCACGCCCCCGGCTGCCACGCCGATCCTGCTCACCGCGTTCACCGGCGGCGAGCCGCTTGGCGCGGCGATTCACCTGCCCGGGGAGTCGACCGACGAAGTGTTCATCCCGTTCGCGAGAGACTCGGCCCCGGACGCGCGCGTCGTTGCAGCGACCCTTGGCGGCAACGGCCTCAGGCTGCTCGACATCGTCCCGATCGCGCCGCCGGCGCCGCTCACCCTCACCCTCGATCCGCCACAGGTCCGCGCCGCGTCCGGCGGGCGCGCCCGATTCCGGATCGCGTGCGAACGTGACGGCCGCCCCGCGACGAACGCGGCACTCCTCGTCCGCCTCGTCGACGCGACACCGCCCGGCGTGCTTGCGTGGCTCCCCACGTCGATCGACGCGCCCGCGGACCCGCCCGCCGTGTCGGCCGCCGTCGGCGGGTCCGGTGAAATCGCGCTCAGCGCCGCCGACCAGAACCGGCTCGGGCGCGCCCTCAGCGACGCGCCCGCCGAGCTCGCCGCGGCCATCGTCGAGGGTGAGACGCGCTGGGTCGACGCGTACACCGCCGGCGGCGCGGCGCGCGACATCGAAGTGCCTCTGCCCGGCCATCTCGAGCGTGGCCGGCTGATCGTGCTCGCGCGCACCGCCGACGGCGCGGTCGCAATCGCGCGCGCCGAGATCCGCGTGGCGCCCCGGCTCACGCTCGAGCTTGATCTCCCGCCACGACTCCGCGTCGGCGACCGATCCCTGGCCGCGATCCGCGTCCACAACCCCCACGCCGACGAGCGCTGCGTGCGACTCGCGCTCGCGCCCGGCCCGGGGCTCGCGCTCGAACGCGTCCGCCCCGCCGCCGGCGACGCGCTGGGGCGCGACGACGACGAAGCATGGACGCTCACGCTCCCGCCCGCCGGCGACCGGCTGATCCTCGCCGAAGTCGAGGCCGCCGCCGCGTGCAGCGGCGTGTTCGAGGCCGCCGCGATTGAGGGTGCCGCCAGATGCGTGGAGCGCGCCGCCTACGAAATCAGCGATCTCGACGCGGCAACCGCCCACCATGACGCACCGCGCGTGACGCTCCGCCGCACGCTGCTGGCGCTCGTGCCCGCCGCCGCAACCGCGTTCCAGCCGCAGGATCAATCCACGCTGTCGGGCATGCGCCCGTCGCGCTGGGAGCGTTACGTGCTGGACGCCCGCGCCCGCGTGCCGGCGGGCCGGCTGCTGCTGGTGCGCGAGGAGTTCGAGCTGTCCGAATCGTGGCGCGACGTCGAGTGGTCCCAGACGCTGCCGCCCGCGTGTCACACGGTGCGCGGCGAACCCGACGACGTCCACGCGCTCAGCCGCGATCCGCTGCGCCGGCTCGACGAGTATCGCTTCCGCCTCGGCGCGATTCCCGCCGGCACGCGCGTGCACGAGTACTTCGCGCTCGCCGTCCGCCCCGGCGTCAATCGAATCCCGCCGCCGGAGATCGTGGTCGGAGGTCAGCGGGTCGCGGTCGAGCTCGATCCGCGCGACGCCGTACTCACGGTCTATGACGACTCGCATTAACGCGCGGGGCCCGCGCGCCGGCGGCTATAATCCGCAGCCATGGAGCGCCGAACGGCTTGCGCATGTCTCTCGGGTGCCCTCCTCGGCGCTGCGCTCGCGACGATGGTCGGTTGCCAGTCGACCGCGGCGCAGCGTCGCCAGCTCAACTCGCGCAGCCCGCTCGATCGCGCCGCCGCCGTCGTGCACCTCGCCGAGGCCGGAGACCGCGAATCCGTGCACAAGCTCGTGGACCTGCTCGAAGACCCCGACGCCGCTGTCCGACTCGTGGCGATCGTCGGGCTGCGGCGCCTGACCGGCGACGACCGCGGGTTTGTCTACTATGCCGCGGAAAGCGAGCGCGCCGCGGCAGTCGAGCGCTGGCGCGAAGCGCTCCGCGCCGGCCAGGTCCGCGTCCCCGCGCGACCCTGAGGCGCCACGATCGACGTCGAGTTGCGGGTGATCGTGCGGACATCCGCGCGCAGCGCCGACCCCGCGCCGCACGCCTGCCGGCCGGGATCAGCCGCCCGCGAGCCGCCGCGCCCGCAGCAAGAACAGCATCGGCCAGCCGACGTATTTGACCGCGCGCGGCGAGCGTGCCGCGAGCGTTTCGTCGACCGGATGTTCGCTCAGATGATCGATTGCCACGCCTGCCGCCAGCGCCGCGTTCACGAAATCGCTGATCTGGTGCGGGTGACTCTGCGGACGCGTTTCGACGCCGGTTGCGGGATCCGTAAACCGCGCGCTGATCCCGCGCAGCATCATCGCCGGATGCATCGCCGAACAGAGAATGAACCCGCCTCGCCGGCACACGCGCGCGAGCTCGCGAAACAGCCCCGCCGGCGACGCCACGTGCTCCAGCACCAGGCAGCACAGCACGCGGTCGAACGAGGCGTCCGCGAGCGGCAGCGGCGCGCGAGCGTCATGCGCCAGGAATCTGACGCGCTCCGCGCCCGGCTTGCGACGCGCTCGCTCGAGCATTCCCTCGGAAAAGTCCAGCCCCGTGACACGCGCCCCCTGCTCCGCCAGCCGCAACGCCCAGCGCCCCGTGCCGCAGCCCACGTCGACCACGTCGAGCTCCGCGACGCCGCCCAGCAGCGCGGGCAGCTCGCGCTCCTCGAGTTGAATCAGCGCGTTGTCCTCGTGATCGTAGATTTCCGCCCAGCGGTCGTAGCCCGCTTGCGCCGGAACGCGCTCCACCCGCGGCGCGTCCATCAGTGCCCTTCGCGCGCCAGGTTGCGGTTCCACTTCGGAACCTCGACCACCACGTCCTCGGAACCGTTCGGCACGCACTGGCACGACAGCCGCGACTGCGCCGTCAAACCATACGCATCGTCGAGCTGGTCCTCTTCCGCGTCGCTCGCCGGGCTGCACGACTTGAGCCCCTGCCGGACGATCACGTGGCACGTGCTGCAAGCACACACGCCTCCGCACGCGTGGTCGATCTCGATCTTGTGGCCCATTGCGATCTCGAGAATGCTCCCGGGCAGGCCGTGATCCTCGTACGGTATCTTCGCCGGATCGACCTCGATCACGTGCTCCTTCTTCTGCTCGTCGATGATGGTCAGCTTGTACTTCTTCGCCGGCGGCTTCACGTCCGGCGTGTCGATATACGGGTTCTGGCCGCCCATGAATGGCTCCGAAATGCGGTATGAAGAATGCCGAACGCGGCAGGGGCGCCCGCCGCACGGCTGGGTTCATCCGGTGATCGTCTCTCCCGCCGTCATCGTCGGCGCTTCGGGCCGCGTCTAAGCCGCTGTCGCTCTTCCCGGTCGCGCCAAGGGGACTCCGTTGTCGCGCGTCCGCGTCCGCCCGCGCGGGCGTGGTTCCGCGTCCGGCACTCATCACCCATCGCTCGCCGAAGTGCGGAGCGTCTCGGCGATGCCGAGTTCCGCCAGCCGCACCGTGCGGCGCCCGAACGCGTCGAGCGCGCCGTGCAGCGCATCCAGATCCGTCGCCTCGCGCGCCAGCCGCTCCAGCGCTTCGCACTCCCGCTCCAGCCGCTCGTGCTCGTCCGCCGGCAGCCGCTGGCCGACTCGCGCCAGCATCTGCCGCGTCTTGCCCACGTCAAACGTCACCTGGTTCAGCAGGTCGATCCGGCGATGGGCCGCCAGGTCCTCGCGCGCAAAGGCCAGGCTCTCGTCCGTCATCCGGCGCACTTCGTCGCGCGTCAACCCGTAGTTCGGCACCACCTGGATGCGCGCTTCGCGCCCGCTCCGCGCCTCGCGCGCCGCGACATTCAGAATGCCGTTCGCGTCGATCAGAAACTCGACCTCGACCTTCGGAATGCCCGCCGGCATCGGCGGAATCCCCGCCAGCACAAACTCGCCCAGGCTGCGGCAATCCGCCGCCAGCTCGCGCTCGCCTTGCAGCACGTTGATCTTGATCGCGGTCTGCCCGTCGACAAACGTCGTAAACCGCTCGGTCGCGCGGCACGGCACGGTGGTGTTGCGCAGGATGAGCTTGCCCATCGCGCCCCCCATCGTTTCGATGCCCAGCGACAGCGGTGTTACGTCAAGCAGCAGCATATCGAGCCGCTTGCCCGCCAGCACCGACGCCTGCACCGCCGCCCCCAGCGCCACGACCTCGTCCGGGTTCAGCGCCGTGTAAGGCGTCAGCGCGAACGCCTCCGCCACGCGCCGCGGACACGCCGGGATGCGCGTCGATCCGCCGACCAGAATGAAGCGATCAAGGGCGTCCGCCGCCAACCCGGCGTCGCGCAGCGCCTGATGACAGAGTGTGATTGTCCGCTCGAGCAGCGGCGCGACGAGCTTCTCGAACTCGGTCCGCGTCAGCGTCCGCCGGAACACGGCGCCCGCGCCCAGGTCCAGCTCCAGCTCGGCCTGCTCCCGCTCGCTCAGCCGAATTTTCACCGCTTCCGCCAGCGCCCGCAGCGCCTGGCGCGCCGCGGGAGCGTCGATCGTGCGGCCGAAACGCTCGTGCACCTCGCGGGTCACAAGCTGAATGATCGCGCGATCAAAGTCGTCGCCGCCGAGATGCGTGTCGCCGGCGGTCGCGAGCACCTGGAATACGCCGTTCTCGATCCGCAGAATCGAAACATCGAACGTGCCGCCGCCGAGGTCGTAGACGGCGACCGTCTCCGGATGTCGCGGTTGAGGGTTTGAACTCTCGGCGCGCGCGTCCGCATTCGCGCCCCGCAACCCCACGCCATACGCCAGCGCCGCCGCCGTCGGTTCGTTGATGATGCGCACGACGTCGAGCCCGGCGGCCTGGCCGGCGTCACGCGTCGCCTGACGCTGCGCGTCGTCGAAGTACGCCGGCACGGTGATGACCGCTCGGGTCACCGGACGCCCGAACGCCTGCTCCGCACGCTCCCGCAACTCGCGCAGCACCAGCGCCGATAGTTCTTCCGGCGTATAACGCCGTCCCGCAATCTCCACCTGCACCGTCGCGCGCGGCCCCGCCGCGACCTCATACGCGAGGAAAGGCAGCTCGCCGCGCACGTCGGCGAATCCGCGCCCGATCAGGCGCTTGATCGAGTAGACCGTCGCACGCGGGTTCTCGATCGCGTGCCGCCGCGCTTCCCACCCCACCGTCACGCGCGGCGCGCCATCCGGACCGGGCGTCAGGCCGATCACCGACGGCACGCGCGCGTCCCCGGCCGCGTCGCGCAGCACGCGCGGACCCTGGTCATCCACGATCGCGAGCAGCGAAAACGTGGTCCCCAGGTCGATGCCGACGATCGGTTCGTCCATTCGGTCCGTCATCCTCGATCCGTCCCGGTTCACGCACGTGCCGAGATCGGGATGCAGCGCGCGGTTACAAGCCGAACCCGGCGCCGACCCGGTGCGCGGCGTCCGCTCGAATCCAACTTGCGCCGCCGACGAGTCGCGATCGGCGATGCTCAGTCCCGACTCGCCGCTTCCCGTCCCAAACCCAGCACCCGAACGCCGACCTCAACACGCTTCCAGCATCTTCTGGTAGTACTTCGCCGCATTCAGCCGAGCGCGCAGCGTCGCGCGCGCCGCCTCGTCCGCCGGCAGCCGCCGCGCCAGCTCCGCAATCGCCTCCTGCAACACCGCGAGCTGTTCGCGCGCCGTGGCGCGCACGTGCTGAATCGCGGCTGCGTCCCCTGCCGCCTGCGCCTCCTCCAGCGCCTCGCGCAGCAGCAGCGCCTGCGCCAGCACCTCCGCGGGAACCGTGCGATCCTCCGCCGCGCTCCGCCCGCCCGCGCTCTCCAGCAGGTACTCCGACCGCAGAAGCGGGTCGCCGAGCACCGCGTACGCGCGGTTCAGGCGCGCACTCAGTTGGAGGCTCAGCGTCGCCGCCGATCCGCCGTGCGCGATCGCGCGGTCCGGATGCACCTCGCGCGCCACCGCGAGGTAGCGCCGCCGCAGAACTTCGACATCGATGTCATAGCCCCGCGCCACGCCCAGCAGCTCGAAATAGTCCGCGTTCTCCGCCGGGTGGAGCGTGTGGCAGCCGGCGCAGAAGATGGGATTCTCGAGCGGGCGGCTGCACGCGTCGCACTTGGCGGGTCGCGACGACTGCGGGGTGACGGGCGCGCTCATGGAGAAGATTCCGTTCCGTACGGAGGCGAAGCAAGCACGCGGCCCGCGCGATCGCGCCGCTCCGTCAGGAGATGCGTCGATCACGCGGGCCGCCGGGACGATTCGCATCGCGCGTCAGGCCGAGTAGCTGCTCCCGCAGCCGCACGAATGCTTGGCGTTGGGATTGTTGAACACGAACCCGGCGCCCATGAGGCTTTCCTGATAGTCGATCTCCGTGCGCGTCAGGTTGCCGCCGATGTAGCTCTTGAGGTCCGACACGATCACGATGCCTTGCGACTCAAAGACTTCGTCGGTCTCGTTGATCGGCGCATGCGCCTCGTCACGCAGGTCGAGCACATACTGGAGCCCGCTGCACCCGCCGCCCTTCACGCCGACGAACAGGTACATCGTCGCGGGATAGTTGTCCTTGGCGATGAGGGCCTTGATCTGACCCGCCGCGGCGTCGCTCAGCCGGATGCCGTTCTCCTCGTTCGACGCCACCGCGCGGGCCCGTCCCGCCGTAGGCGGCGCCGCGCCGCCCGCGCCCTGGTCGATCGTCGTGTCGACTTTCGTGCTCATTCGTGTTCTCTTCCTTTCGTGGGGTCGCGCGCGCGACCCGCGTCGCGCTAATTCGCGCCCACCGCCGCCCCGCGCCGCTGCGCCAGCTTCTTCTTCGCATCCGCCACCGCCGCCCGGATCGCATCCTCCGCCAGCACGCTGCAGTGGATCTTCACCGGCGGCAGCGCCAACTCATTGACGATCTCGGTGTTCTTGATCTCCAGCGCCTGGTCGAGCGTCTTGCCCTTCATCCACTCGGTCGCGAGCGAACTCGACGCGATCGCAGACCCGCAGCCGAAAGTCTTGAACTTCGCGTCCACGATGCGCTCGTTCTCGTCGAACTGGATCTGGAGCTTCATCACGTCGCCACACTCCGGCGCGCCCACCACGCCGGTGCCGACCGTCGGACTGTTCCGATCCAGCGAGCCGACGTTTCGCGGCCGCTCGTAATGCTCGAGGATTTTCTCGCTGTACGACATTCGTGGCTCCTGCTTTCCATCGCGCGAACTCGCGCGGTCTTCGGATCTTATTCACGGCCTGCGGCGCCGGCTTGTGCCTGCCGTATCCGTCGTTCCGTCTTCGCCGTCAGTGGTGCGCCCACTCGACCGACGCCAGGTCGATTCCCTCGGCCGCCATCTCGGCCAGCGGGCTCATCTCCCGCAGCCGCGACACCGCCGCCACCACCTGCCGGATGGTCGAGTCGATCTCTTCCTCGGTCGTGAAGCGGCTGAGCGAAAAGCGGATGCTGCTGTGCGCCAGGTCGTCACCGACGCCCAGCGCCTTGAGGACGTAGCTGGGCTCGAGCGAGGCACTCGTGCACGCCGACCCGCTCGAAACCGCGATGTCCGGAAAGCCCATCATCAGGCTCTCGCCTTCCACGTACGCGAAGGACAGGTTCACGTTGTTCGGCGTGCGCTCGGTCGCGTGCCCGTTGAGATAGACATCCGGCAACTGGCTCATGATGCCTTCGCGCAGCTTGTCCCGCAGCCGCCGGACGCGGTCGATCTCGCCGCTTGCGAGCCCCTCCGCACACAACTCCGCGGCCTTGCCCAGCCCGACAATGCCGGGCACATTGAGCGTGCCGCTGCGCATCCCGCGCTCGTGCCCGCCGCCGTGCAGCACCGCCTCGCAGCGGACGCGCGGCTTCTTGCGCCGGACATACAGCGCGCCGACGCCTTTGGGGCCGTGAATCTTGTGCGCGCTGAGGCTGAGCAAGTCGATGCCCATTCGCTCCACGTCGATCGGCACCTTGCCGAAGGTCTGGCAGCAGTCGGTGTGAAACAGGACGCCGCGCTCCTTGCACAGCGCGCCGATCTCCGCCACCGGCTGAAGCGTCCCGATCTCGTTGTTGCCGTGCATGATCGACACCAGGATCGTGTCGTCGGACATCGCCTCGCGAATCTGGGCGGTGCTGACGCGGCCGTCGCGCGCCACGGGCAGCGTCGTCACGCGAAAACCGCGCTGCTCCAGCCAGCCGCACGGATCGATCACCGCCTTGTGCTCGGTGACCTGCGTGATGACGTGCTTGCCCTTGTCGCCGTACATCGCCGCGACGCCCTTGATCGCGATGTTGTTGCTCTCCGTCGCGCCGCTGGTGAAGATGATCTCCTTGGGATCGGCGCCGATGACGGCCGCGACACGCGCGCGCGCCGCGTCGACCCCCGCCTCCGCCTCCCAGCCATACGCATGATTGCGCGAGGCGGCATTGCCGAATTTCTCCGTGAAAAACGGCAGCATCTCCTGAACGACGCGCGGATCGGTCTGCGTCGTCGCGTTATTGTCGAGATAGATGCGCTTGCTCATTCGACCGAGGCCCTCTGCAACGGGTATGACGTTGTGATTTCGGCGTAGCGATCATCGAGCGCAAGATCAGCCACCGTAACCCCCGCCAGGAATCGCCGCAACCGCTCGTGCAGCCGGCGCAGCGGATGCTGAATCGGACACGTCCCCGCCAGGTCGCAAGGCCCAGCGTCGATCGCGTGCGCTTCGGATTGGCCGTCGCCCGCCGCCGTGCGCGGATCGTCGGCGCAGCGCACCAGCCGGAAGGGTCCCTCGACGGTCTCGATGAGGCGCTCCAGCGAGACCTGGTCCGCGGACGTCGCGAGGGTGTAGCCGCCGTTCGCGCCCCGCGTCGACTTTACTAAACCCTTTCTCTGAAGCGTCTTGAGGACGTTCATCAGGAGTGTGACCGGTATGCCGTAGCGCTCCGCCACATCGCGGGCGCTGCAAACCTCGCCGTCCGCGCGCGCGAGGTGCCACATCGCGATCAACGCGTATTCTGTTTTTCGCGTCAGCGAGAACATTCGGTCCACTCGCAAATCACAACGTCATCCCGCGACTCCACATGGGAAATATAGCACCCAATCAGTGCGATTACAAGCCCCCCTCCATCCCCCGAAAGCCTCCCCCGCGGTGGAACGGGTCGCCCAACCCAGGATGCAAGCGCTTCCAGCATTCTATCGCCGGCCAGGCTCGCTCGGTGCGCGAGGCGTCGTTTTTCTCGCCCAGTTCCGTCGCCCCACGCGCAATCCACACGCGCCCGGGTCGATCACGTTCGGAGTTCGTCCCGCGCGCCTTACAATCCCGCTCGTGCTTCTCCGCGTCGCAAACCTGTCGGTGTGCTTTACCGCCGGGTTGGAGTCGTTCGCCGCTCTCGACGATGTGAATCTTGACGTGGACGCCGGCCGCACGGTCGCGCTCGTGGGTGAATCCGGCTGCGGAAAGAGCCTTACCGCGCTCAGCATCCTCGACCTCCTGCCTCCTGCGGCGCGGGTCGACCGCGGCGCCGTCGTGTTCGAGGACCGGACGATTGTCGCGGCCTCACCGCCGCCCCACGTCATCCCCGCGCCGCGCGAAGCCCGCCATCGCCGACGCCACTGGAGCCGCGCGCAGAGCCTCCGCGGCAACCGCATCGCGATGATTTTTCAGGAGCCGATGACCAGCCTGAACCCCGTGCTCACGATCGGCCGACAGATCGCCGAGCCGCTCGAAACGCACCGCGGTATCAGCCGTCGTGCCGCCCGAGCGCGCGCCATCGAGCTCCTCGAACAAGTGGGCATCGCCGACCCCGCGGCGCGGATCGACGAATACCCGCATCGCCTGAGCGGCGGGATGCGGCAGCGTGTGATGATCGCGATGGCGCTGGCGTGCGAGCCGGCGCTGCTCATCGCCGACGAGCCGACCACGGCACTCGACGTGACCGTGCAGGCGCAGATTCTCTCGCTGCTCCGCGACCTCCAGCAGCGCCGCGGCACCGCCCTGCTCTTCATCACCCACGATCTCGGGGTGGTCGCCCAGGTCGCGGACGAAGTCTGCGTGATGTACGCCGGTCGCGTCGTTGAGCGCGCGCCCGTAGGCGCGTTGTTCGCCCGCCCGCGGCACCCCTACACGCAGGCGCTCTTGCAGTGCACGCCGCGCGTCGCGACGGGCGCAGCGCTCGCGACGCCGACCGCGCGTGTCCGGCTGGCAGTCGTTCCCGGCGAGGTCGCCGATCCGCGCAATCGCCCGAGCGGGTGTGCGTTTCATCCGCGCTGCGCGCTGGCGGCCGGCGACGAGCGGTGCCAGCGGGAGGCCCCGGCGCTGGAATCACTCGCCGCGGACCACGCGTGCGCCTGCTGGCGCGCGACCGACCGCAGCCCGAACCCCGCGCGTCGATCGTACTGAAATCGCGGCCGGCGCGGCCCGTTGTCGCCCCCGCAGCGCCCGCGCACGCGGACCGGGCGCCGCGGAGGCGGCTTCACGAGGGGTCGCATTCGCGGCACGCCAGGATCCGCCGCGCTCAGCGATAGGCCCGGAATACCGGCCCGCGCGCCGCGCTCGCCGCCCTGCTGGCGCTTGGGTAGTGGGTTAGTTTGATCCGGGTGGTACGGGCGTCTCGCCCGTTCAGGTTGGTCTGGGGTGTACGGGCGCCTCGCCCGTTCACGAAGCAGACACGGGCGAGACGCCCGTACCACCCGTCAAGATTCACTTCTTCACGAGACTGACCCGCTGCCGGCGCGTGACCGCCCGTTGGGTGCAGGAGGCTCTGCCGCGCAATCGCGCAGGATGCGACGCGCGGCGAGGCGCCCCGCACCTGGGTTGGCCGCGTGTCATGCAGCGGCCTATAATTCGCGCCGCATGAACCCATTGGACCCCACCAGACGCGCCCGCGTGTCGCTGCGGCGTCGAGCACGCGGCCGCGCGCGACGGTCGTGGAAGATTTCGCGCAACATGGCCGGTTTCGGAGCCGTCGCGGCCGTCCTGTGCGCGTGCAGTGGTCCGGCGCACGCCGCACTCGCGCCGGCGATCGTATCGCTCGCGATCCAGGAACAGCAATACCGCGAACGCGAAGTGCTTGACCCGACGAGCGACGAATGGGCCGCGCAGCCTCCCGCGACCCAGGGCTCCCCCGAGAGCACCGTCGATGAGGCCCGCTCGCACCTCGCGCGCGGCAATCCGGCCCGCGCCCGCGACCTGCTCGCGAAATGGGTCAAGACCAACCGCGACCACCCGCGCCACCTCGAAGCGGTATATCTGCTCGGCGAGGCCGAGTTCGAGACTAAGGACTTCAATGCCGCGTACGAGAACTTTGAACTCGTGATCCAGGACGGCGCCGGCGAGCTCTACAGCCGCGCGCTGCGCCGCGAGGTGGACATCGCCCGCGCGTATCTCGCCGGCGAAAAGAAGATCATTTGGGGCGTCCTGCGACTGCCCGCCGAGGCCGACGGCGTCCAGATCCTCGACCGCGTCTACGAGCGCGTACCGGGCTCGCGGCTCGGCGAAGACGCGCTCCGCTACAAGGCCGAGTATTACTTCAACCGCGGCGACATGGACCTCGCACAGACCGAGTACGCCAACCTCGCCCGCGAGTATCCCAGCGGCCGATACGTCCGCCAGGCCACGCTGCGCGCCGCCGAGGCCGCCGACGCCTCTTACGCCGGCACGCCCTTTGACGGCCGCCCGCTGATCGAAGCCGAGGAGCGCTACAAAACCGTCCAGTTGCTGTTTCCCGACTTTGCCAAGCAGGAGCGCGTCGCCGAGCGGCTCGA
This sequence comes from Phycisphaerae bacterium, assembly GCA_050184295.1. Lineage (GTDB taxonomy): Bacteria > Planctomycetota > Phycisphaerae > UBA1845 > Fen-1342 > JBFXAM01. The sequence goes on from JBFXAM010000057.1 coordinate 22,768, forward strand.
CAGCATCGACGCCCGTCGCGCCGACAAGGATTTGTACATCGCCCAGTGGTACGAGCGGACGGGACAGCGCGGCGCCGCCGAGTTCTACTATCGCATCGTCGTCGACGAGTGGTCCGAGTCCCTTGCCGCCGCCGCCGCACGCAGCCGGCTGCGCGCCATGGGCATCGAGCTGGCGCCCGAGCCCGGCGGCGTGACGCCCAGCGGCGGGCGCGACGCCTCGGGTGGAGGGTGATCCGAATGAATACTCGATACCCGCTGCCACGGCGCGGCGCCGCCGCTCCAGCAGTCGCCAAGACCGGTACACCGACCCGGCGCGCCCGGCGCGCCGCCGCGGCGTTGCTCGCCGGCGTCCTCGTCGCGCCGCTGGTCGGCTGCGGATACACGGCCGGCGGCCCGTACCGCCGCGACGTGCGGACCGTCTACGTCGACATGTTCGAGTCCAAGGAATTCCGCCGCGACATCGAGTTCCATCTCACCGAAGCCGTCAAGAAGCGGATCGCGACCGACACGCCGTACCGCCTCGCGCCGCGCGAAAAGGCCGACACAATCCTCCGCGGCGAGGTGCTCGAGGAGCGCGTCGCCGCGTTCGCGCCCGACTTCCGCTCGCGCCTCGCGCGCGACAAGCAGGTCACGCTCGCCGTGCGAATCGAATGGAAGGACGTGCGCACCGGACAGCTCATCGACCGCCCGGCGCTGCTCCAGTCCGTGGATTATCTCACCCCGACCGGCGAGACCGAAAAGCTCGCCCAGGAACGCGCGATCGACCGCCTCGCCGGAAGAATTGTCGCCCAAATGTACGATGAGAACTGGTAGCGCGGCCGGGGCGGCGGCGCCGGCCGACGGGCGCCGGCGCGCCCGGCTCGCGCGCCCGATCGCTCGCGAGTGCCCACGCCCCGACATTCCCCGCCGCGCCGCGGCGACGCCGGGCGGCTAGAATCTGTGCCAGACGGACCCAGGGAACCCAAGCCGATGCCCGACGACGATCTTCAGCCCAAGGAACCACGCAAGGCCGGCGGCGACGGTCTACCACCCCGCCCGCCCCCGAAAGTGAATCGCGGGGCGTTCAGTTGGGCGCTCATCGTCGGACTCGCGCTCATGCTGCTCTTCATGCTCAACCGCAGCATGGTCAGCGGCAACGAAATCTCCATCACCGCGTTCTGGACCGAAGTGCAGAACGGCAACGTCGCGACGGTCACGATCCGAACCGAATCCCTGACCGGCGAGTTCCGCCAGCCCCCCAAGGAATTCACCAACAACAGCCGCAACTTCGAGTGCCCCTATCCCGGACTCGTCCAGAATTTTGAGACCATCCGCAAGGAGATCGAGCAGCTCGGCGGCGGCAAGGTCGTCGTCCGCCACCAGCAGTCCAACAGCCTGCTCATCAACATCTTTCTGTCGATGATCCCGTGGATCCTGCTCGTCGCGCTGGCCTGGTTCCTCGTCATCCGCCAGCTCCGCCAGAGCGGCGCCGGCGCCGGAATGCTCGGAAACTTCGGCCGCAGCCGGCACCGCATCCTCACCAAGGAACACACGAACATCACGTTCGGCGACGTCGCCGGCATCGACGAAGCCAAGGACGAAGTCTACGAAATCGTCGAATTCCTGAAGAACCCCAAGCGTTTTCAGAAGCTCGGCGGGCGCATCCCGCGCGGCGTGCTACTGGTCGGCGAGCCCGGCTGCGGAAAGACGCTCCTCGCGAAGGCCATCGCCGGCGAAGCCGACGTTCCGTTCTTCTCCATCAGCGGATCCGATTTCGTCGAGATGTTCGTCGGCGTCGGCGCCAGTCGCGTCCGCGACCTCTTTCGCCAGGCCAAGGAAAACTCGCCCTGCATCGTCTTCCTCGACGAGATCGACGCCGTCGGACGCCGCCGCGGAATGGGCTACAACGGCGGCGGACACGACGAGCGCGAACAGACATTGAACGCGATCCTCGTGGAAATGGACGGCTTCGACAGTTCGGACCAGGTGATCGTCATCGCGGCGACCAACCGCTCCGACGTGCTCGACCCGGCGCTCATTCGTCCCGGTCGGTTCGATCGCCAGGTGTTCGTCCCGCTGCCCGATGTGAAAGGCCGCTTCGACATCTTGCGCGTCCACGCCAAGAAGGTGAAGATCGCGCCGCCGCTGGACAGCAAGCTCCAGCGCCTCGCCCGTGCGACGCCGATGTTCAGCGGCGCCGATCTCGCCGCCATCATCAACGAAGCCGCCCTGCTCGCGACGCTCGCCGGCAAGGACGCCATCGACCTCGACGACCTCGAGGAAGCCCGCGACAAGGTCCGCTGGGGCCGTGCGCGCCGCAGCCGCGTCGTCGAGGACCGCGACCGCGTGCTGACCGCGTATCACGAGGCCGGACACGCGGTCGTCCAGTCGCTCCTGCCCGCCGCCGACCCCGTCCACAAGGTCAGCATCATCCCGCGCGGACCCTATGGCGGCGCGACGTTCTCCCTCCCCGAGAAGGACCGCATCACCGTCAATCGCTCCTTCATCGACGCGACCATGCGCGTGCTCTGCGGCGGGCGAATCGCCGAGGAGATGATGGGCCAGGACATCAACAGCGGCGCTTCGCAGGACATCCGCCAGGTCACCGACCTCGCCCGCCGCATGGTCACCGAGTGGGGCATGAGCGAGCGGCTGGGGTTCGTCTATTACGGCGACGAGTCCGCGTCGAGCCGCCGGGCGATGGAGTTCGGCCTGACCAAGGAATTCTCGGACAAGACCGCGGAGCTGATCGACGAGGACGTGAAGAAGATCGTCGACGAAGCCTACTCCGACACCCGCCGCATTCTGAGCGAGAACCGTCTGAAGCTCGAGTCCGTCGCCCAGGCGCTGCTGAAGTACGAAACGCTCGACGGCGACGAAGTGCGGCGGCTGATGCGCGGCGAGACGCTCGACAAGCCGACCGTCGCCGACCTGATCGCCGCCGAGCAGACCCGCCGCGCCGCCGCTCCGGTCGCCCGCCCGGTCCAGGCGCCGCCGAACGAAGCCGGCGGGGCGATGCCGAGCCCGGCGTAGGGAACACGGAGCACGGGCGCGAGGAGCCCACTCCAATCCGCGGTTAGACCCGTCGCGTACAGGCAGCCAGTCGGGCGCCGCGGTGCGCGCCCCGCGGACGCCGACACCGAAGTCCTGAACAGAGTTCTCAACTCAACACACCTCGCGCTCGCCGGGAGCACCCCGATGAATTTCCAGCTCGCAGACGCCGTCGCCGTCCTCGGCCGCACCCCCGGCGTGCTCCACACGCTGCTCGGAAACCTGCCCGAGCCATGGATCACGAACAACTACGGACCGCAGACCTTCAGCCCCTTCGACGTCGTCGGACACCTCATCCACGGCGAACGCACCGATTGGATGCCGCGCGTGCGGCTCATCCTCGAACACGGGCCGGCGAAACCGTTCCAACCCTTCGACCGCTACGCGATGATCGAGCAGAACAAGGGCAAGTCGATCGGCGAGTTATTGGAGACCTTTTCCACGCTGCGAATGGAAAACATCGCACAGCTTGCGGCGCTGAACCTCGGGCCGCGCGAGCTGGCGCTGCGCGGCAAGCACCCGGCGCTTGGCGACGTGACGATGGAGAACCTGCTGGCGACCTGGGTCGCCCACGACCTGAACCATATCCACCAGGTGGCCAAGTGCATGGCGTGGCAATACCGCGATGCCGTCGGGCCGTGGCGGGAGTATCTCACCATCCTTCCCAAGGCGTAGCCCTACGTGTGCTGCGTCGCAAGAACCCGCCGGCTCTCGACCGCGTGGTACGGGCGTCCCGCCCGTTGGTTCGGCAACGGCGACGGGCGGGACGCCCGCACCACGCTCACTGTGGAGCGCCAGGAACTTGCGAGGCAGTATATTCGTCGAAACACGCTCGCGCCGGTTTCCAACTGATGCCGCACCCCTTGAACATCGCCGGGACAAACACCGACGGCGTCGCCTTTCATAAGCCGCTCGGGGACCAGTCTCCATACCGGTCTCCTCCCTCATACACCACGATGCGGTATTGACTCTTGCGTCGAACCGGAGCGGCTACGGCGTCGCTGGGCGGAGCGCCTCGGGCGTGAGTTGCTTTCCGGTGTAGCGCGTGCTGAACTGTGCGAAGTCCAGCAGGTCGGTGTCGCCGTCGGAGTCCATGTCCGCCCAGCGGCAGCCGGGGCCGCTGGGGCGCTGCGGGCCGCGGGTGATTCCGGCGGCGAGTTCGTCGGGCATTCCGTCGAAGCATTCGAAGAAGTAGTGCAGATCGAACGGATCGATGTCGCCGTCGCTATCGAAGTCGCCGCCGGCGTCCTGCGGGATGACGCCGTAGCGGATGTAGTCCCAGCGGGTGGTGTTGGGGAAGTAGGTTGCCTTGGCGCGCCACGTGACCTCCGGCTGCAAATCCGGATAAGGCCCTTCGGGTAAACCGTGCTCGACGAGTTGCTCGTCGATGTATAGTGCATAGCTCGTTGCGCCGACAAGTTCGAGCCGGTAGCGATGTGGTACGTCGAGTGTGAGCGGCGCTAAGAAAATAGGGAGCCGATTGTCGCGGATCATCCGCACCTGGTCCCCGACAATGCTGAAGTGATAGAACGCCTCCCCTGTTCCGCCAGCGGCGATGATCACGCCACCACCCCAGACAAGCTCCGATGTTGGCGCATCGGTCGCGACCCGCCACTCCAGATAGAACGTGGGTGACCCCACGTACCCTTCGATCCGCCGGTTGTACGCCGCGATCTGCCCACCCGGCGGCGGAAAACCCGGGCAGAGCTCAACATGCTGATGCAGCCAGCCCGAGACGTTGCGTTGATCGGGGTTGCACCACACTATGATCGTGTTCCAGCCCGACTCTTGCGCGAGAGCGTTGCATTCAAACGTGAATACTTGACCATGTGTCCAAGGCAACGGCAGCGCTACCAGCAGGACGCCGACGAAGCGCCACGTCCGATATTGTGGCATGGTCCCGTCTCCGGTAAGATCACCGGTCGTGTCAGACCGAAGCCAGGTGAAGAGTCGTTACGAAAACGCAAGGAGCCGATTTCATGAATTCGCACATCCCCCGTTCGATCACCGTTCTCTTTACGGCGCTTGCAATTGCTACGTTTGGCGGCACCCATGCCGTCGGACAAACATCTACCTGCACTCCTGACACAAGCGTTACAGTGTGCGTTGAATGGAGCCAGCCAACCGCACCAGTTCACAACCAGGACTTTCGCGTCTCGTTCACGAGCGCCACGGCTCCGACCGTCGAACTCCTCACCGGCGACGCCGGCTGGGTCGTCTATGCGACGCTCAATTCTACCGGCGATCCGGCGAACATCGCCAGTATTTCCACGCCGGCGGCGGATAACTTTGTCGTGCAGTCGGGTAGGGCAGGTCGGTCCGCGCGCGGCCGCGCGTGCGGGTGAAGACGGTTCGGGGACCGACCTGCCGTCGGGATCGCGCCTCGCTCCAGACCTCGCGGCGCGCCCGTCACGCATTGCGTCTTGTCATTGGGGCGGCAGGTCGCAGACTGCCGCGACCTGCTTTACTTGCTTCGACATCGACCCATTCGTCGCCCGCGTGATCACAAACGAATGCGACGCAACCTGTGGCAACAGTCGGGTAGGGCAGGTCGGTCCGCGCGCGGCCGCGCGTGCGGGTGAAGACGGTTCGGTGACCGACCTGCCGTCGGGAGCGCGGCGCGGGCTCCAGACCACGCGGCGCGCCCGTCACGCATTGCGTCTTGTCATTGGGGCGGCAGGTCGCAGACTGCCGCGACCTGCCCTACATGCTCGAAGCCAGCCGCGTGTATCACGGCGACTGCGTTTGCGACA
>JBFXAM010000058.1:0-28532 GCA_050184295.1 Phycisphaerae bacterium
CGGCCCGCGCGTATAGCGACGGGCACGCGCCCGCGGGAAGAAAAATCGGGCCCGCGCCGCGAGTTCGAGCTATCAGACGCCGTTATCGCGCCGTTCACCGTTGGCGTACGAGGAAGGGTTGGGTCGCGCGCCGCGCCCCCGCGCGGTCCGTTCTCCCCGCGGCGTTCGGTCACCGCTGCGCGAGCTAGGGCGCTGCGAGCAGCGCGACAAAGGCATCGATGTCGAAGTTGTTCACGCGCCCGTCGGCGTTGCAGTCGGCGTTCTCGCGGGCACACAGCGGATGCGCCCGCGCGTATTCCGGTGGATCGGCGATCGCGAGCACAAACGCGTCAATGTCAAAGTTGTTGACCGCACCGTCGCAGTTGAGATCACCGGGGCGAGTCGGCAGCAGACGATAGAGGCGGCCGGCGAGCGGATCGTTGAAGTAGAACGCGCGGGCCCCGTCAAACGCGAGACCATACGCGGACGCAAGACCGCTGACCCACGTCACCGGCGCGCCGCCTGGCGCGATCCGCAACACGACCCCGCGGCGTTCGGCGACATAGAGCGCGTGTTCGAACGCGCCGCCGGCGCCGAATTCGATCTCCTGCGGCGCCTCGATCAGGGACGACGTGGTCGCGTCGGCGATCGACGTGCGAGCGCCGCCGACTTGAAAGGCATAAACGCCTGACGCGACCGGGCCGGGAGGACTTGCGCTCACGGCGGCGTAGAGCGCGTCGCTCCAGCTGTTGGCGGCGGCGCCGAAGGCGAGCCCGGTGAACTGTCCGGCGCGAAGACCGGGCGCCGGAAACTCGGCGAAAAGCGCGGCGCCTCCGCCGGCGGTGGAGAGCGAGAGCAGCGCGTCATGCGGCAGCCCGCCGCTGGCGCCGCTGTAGACGCGCGCGCCGAAGGGGTCGGCGGTCGAAAAAGTGAGACCGACGCCGCCAAAGAGCCGGCTGCCGGTCGGCGACCCGAAGGCGGTCACGAAGCCGGCGGCGCTGACGCGCGAAATGAGACCTTCGTTTCGGCCGAGCGGATTCTGTGCGCTGCTCGTGTACAGCGCGCCGCCCCACGACCCCGCGGGTCCAAACGTCAGGTGGGCGGGATCGCCGAGCGCGGCGCTCGGTCCGGCGAACGTGTTGACCTCGCCGGTCACCGGATCGACGCGCAGCACGCGGCCGTCCGCGAGCGTGTCGACGCAACCGACATCCGCCGCGAACACGTGGCCGGCGAATGCGCCGAACTCCGGCGGTGCGACCGCGAGCCCCCACGCGGTCGGCGGAAGGTCGATTGAGACTGTCTGGAGCACGAAACCCGGGGGCGCGATCGGCACGCCGCCGCTTGCGGGTGGATCGCTGGGGCAGGAAACGGGAAACGGCGGCGGCTCGACGCCGCATCCGCCGAGGTACGCGAACGCGACGCCGCCCGCGCTTTGCATCCCGATGAGCAGATCATCGGCGCCGTCGGCATTGAGATCGCCGGCGGTTGCGACCGCAACACCGAGGTAGGCGAGCGCCGCAGGCCCGTCGAACTGCCATAGAAAGTCGTCGCCGCCGCCGGTGCGGATAAACCGTCCGGAAATGACGAACGCGCTGCCGGCGTTTACGGCGCCGGCAGGATCCTCGCAGCGCGCCGCCGCGGCCAGATCCGGCACACCGTCGGCGTTGAAGTCGCCGGCTTTGCTTACAAACACGCCGCACCCGGTGCCCAGCACCCGGCTTTCATAGAGCAGCGCGCCCGTCGCGGAGAAAACGGCGGCGCGCTCGCCGGCGGTGGTGAGTGCGTAGTCGGCGCGCCCGTCGGCGTCGAGATCGCCGATCGCGGAAACCGTGCGCCCGACGCCGCCCGCCCAGAAGCAGCCGCCGCAGAGCGGTGCCGTGTGCGTGCGAAGCAGGCCGCCGGTGCTGCCGCTGAAGAGTTGCGCATAGCCGTTGGTGTCGAGCGCGTCGAAGCGCTGCGCGAACGCGGCGCCCACCAGCACGTCATCGCGCCCGTCGCCGTCCGCGTCGCCGACGGCTGTGACGGTGCGGCCGAAGCCGCTGTTCGCCTGGTTTCCGTCGAGGCGATAAACGACTTGTGCGCTGGCGCCGGAGAGCGCATAGACGCTGCCCGACGACGCCCCCTGCCAACCCGCCGCGGGCGCGCCGACCAGCACCGCAGGCGCGCCGTCGCCAAATAGATTCCCACCCGCCGCCACCACCCACCCAAAGCTCTCGTTTGCAACCGGACCTTCGGCGGACCAGAGCACATCCGGCCCGCCAGCGCCGGAAAGGAATCGCCCGGAGAGAACCACCACCCGGCCCACCACGGTCTGCTGCGCGCCGCGCGCGCCCGGCGCGCCGACCAGCACGTCATCGAAGCTGTCGGCATTGAAATCGCCGATCGGTGCGACCGAAAAGCCGTACGCGTCGTCGATGCCGCCCACGGGGCTCGCCAGCACAGCGCCGGTGCGGCCGGAGAAAACGAGAACCTGTCCGCGTCCCCCGCTTGCGGCGGGATCGCCGACGACGACGTCTGTGTGTCCGTCGCTGTCGATATCGCCGGCCGATGCGACGTTGTTCGCATCACCGCCGACGGTCACGTTGTACTCCGGGAAGGAAAACGCCGGCAGGCACTGACCGTGAACCGCGCGCGATGCGGCGAGCACGGCGGCCAAGGAGAAGGCAGCGAACGCGCCCCGTCGGTTGAATCGCATTTCGCGCCTCCGGGCACGTGGTCCCGCGAGCGCGATTTTAGTGCACCGCGTCGCCGGAAACGCACCGTTTCTCGTGCGGGGTGCGGGCGTCCCGCCCAGTGTCTTTCGGAGTGTCCCGGCGAAGGCAACCTGTTCGACTGTGGAATCAGAATGACGCAGCGTCTTGCGGACGTACGTCATTCAATCGGGCCCGGCGACGCACGACGCCCCGGCGCAGCGCGGCGATGTTGGCGCTCAAGTTCGTCGGCCGGACCAGACCATAATGTCATTCTTCACATCGACTTATACTTTAGGGTTGGGCGGCGGCAGCATGCTCGCCCGCCGTGCGCGGGGAGTGTGCGGATCGCTCGGCGGATCAATCGCGGAAGCGTCGCGGTGTGTTGATTTTTCGGTCCGCAGCTTGACGCCATATGTAATTTGTTGTATGTTTATGTTCTGATATGTCGTTTTCGGCGCTCGCAGCCCAGATCGCACGTCGGCACGCGTCGGCCGCAGTTCTCAGGAGGATTCGAATGATCCGGTCCGCTGATGACGCCACTGCCCGCGCGGCCGGCACACGACCTTTGAATTCAAGCGGGCGGACCGTGCGCCTTGCGGCGACGTGGATTCTCCTGGGGCTGCCGGCGGCGCTGCCCCCGGCGAGCCTGGCGCAAACCGATTTGCAGGCCGGCGCGCTGCATCTCGCGACCGACGCGAATACGTCCCGGGCGATGTTCAGCTACGCCGTCGTCGGCGCCGACGCGCCGCTCGTATTTCAGATCGCGTTCGGGCTGGATCGCGACGGCGACGGCGCGCCCGAGCAGGTGCTTACGACGCTGCCTGGCATGCGCGCGGCGGGGCTGCACACCGTTTCGCCGGACCTGCGCATCCCGCTGAACTCGGCCGCGTACGGACACGGCGATGCGCTCGTGGCGGTGCTCGATTTTACAGGCGTGATCACCGAGCCAAGCGAGAGCAACAACGTCGCGACCTCGGCACTCGTGGTCGACCTGGTCGTCAACTCGTTCACACTCAACCCGAGCGAGAGCAGCGCCGCGGTGACGCTGAACTACACCGTCAGCGCGCCCGCGGGCGTGCTGGCTGAAATCCGCTACTGGTTCGATCGTGACGCCGACGGAACGCCCGAGGTGATGCTGTTCGGAGAATCGACCCAACGAATCGGCCCGGGAACCTACACGGTCACGCGCGAGCTGCGCACCCAGCTCGACGCGCAACGGCCGGCGCGCTCGGGCACAATCGTCGCGCGGCTCGACGATGCCAACCACCTGTTCGAGCAGAACGAGGGCAACAACAGCGCCAGCGCGCCCTTCTCGGTCGACGTGCGCGCCCACACGGTGGCAGTCCTTCCGAACGCGACCGACGTGCAGGTCGTCTACACGTACACGATCGCGTCGATCGCGATGTCCACAGGGTTTCAGCTCGCGCTGGGTCTCGACACCGACAACGACGGCCTGATCGATCGCCCGGGTCCGATGCTGTCGCCGAACCTGCTCGTTCCGGGCACCCACACCGGCGTCTTTAACGCCCGAGGTTTTCTCGATTCGGTGCGGGTGCGGAACGGCGACCGGCTCCTGTTCGTCGTGGACTCGAGCGAACGACTGATCGAAACCAGCGAGACGAACAACGTCGCGATGTCCGCCGCGCTGATGGTCGATCTGGTCGCGACCGGGTTTGTGCTGGATGCCGCGGGCGTCCTTCACACGAGCTGGTTCGCGAGCGCCCCGGCGGCGACCGAGTCGTTTCAGACGAACGTCTATCTCGACAGCGGCAACGGTCAGGGGGGCCCGCCGGATGGCCGGCTGCAGATGACGGGTTCGCCGCCCGACCGGATCGTGCGGCAGTTCACCGGCGGCGGGCTCGCGGGGCCGCGGAGCTTCAGCAGCGCCCTCGCACCCGCGAATCGCCCGGCGGTGGGGCAGCCCCTCTTCCTGGTGGTCGACGCGGTCGGACAGTTGGCTGAATCCAATGAGCAGAACAACCAGCTCGTATTCGTCAGACCGGCGCCGGCCTGCGGCGATCTGAACTGCGACGGCGTCGTGAGCGCCGAGGACATCGACCCGTTCGTCGTCGCGCTGCTTGGACGTCAGATCTACGCCAGCGCGTATCCCGGCTGCTGTCACGAGCTGGCAGACATCAATGGCGACGGCCTGGTGAACAACTTCGACATCGAGGGCTTCGTGGCATTGCTGGCTGGGTAGCATAGGATGCCGTCGAACGGTGTACCCGGGCGCCGCCGCTTCGGGAGTACTTCCGGCGCGCGGGAGGCGGCGGCGGAGGTCCGTCCTGGCCGCAGCACCCGTCTCGGGCGGGTGTGCCCGCATCGTGTGGGGCGCTTGCGGCATGCGGACTTTTGAAAACGCGTGACAACTTCACGCAACCCGCCCGCCGGGCGCGGTTACTCTATTTCATTGGCAGGCATCCAAACCGGCGCGGCTCGCCGCCCGTATCGACGGGGCTCGTCGAGCGCGTTCGGCGGCGGTCTGCGGCGGCTGGTCGACACTCACCGGCGGATCGGGAAGGCCCTATGACAGCATCCAGAAACCTGCTCGCGGTCGCGCTCGCGGCCGCCGTCGTCCTGTCGGCGAATGCGGACGATCGCCGGCCGCTGACCGAGGCGCGTTCCGAAAACGGTCGCTTTACGCTGAAGCTCGAACCCGGCAAGCCGGGGCGGAAGGTCGCCGCCGCGCCGCGTGCCACGCTCAGCGAGCGCGGCGCAGACGGCGCCGATCGCGCACGGGTGCGGTGGGAGCGGACGCTGGTCAACGACGTCGCGCCATCAATGGCGTTGATCCGCGATGACGGACGCTACGTCGTCACGCTCGACGAGTTTCGCCGCGGCGGCGCCCGCAATGCACTGGTGATCTACGGCTCGCGCGGCGAGCTGCTGCGGCACTTTCTGCTGACCGACCTGCTGACGCGCGACGACTGGCGGCATGTGCGGACGAACCGGCGGTCGATCAACTGGCTCACCGACGCGCGATACGAGTTCACAGACACGGGGGACCAGCTTGTGCTGTATCTCGCGTGGAAGCGAACAGTACGCGTCGATCTCCGGACGCTGCGGATCGTGCGTGACGGCGCGCCCGATCTGGCGGGCGAAGTGCCGGCGGACGTGCTGGCGGCGATCGCAGAAGGCGACGGCGGCGCGAGCGCGGTCGACGAGATCGCACGGAAGACCGGCGTTTCACCGGAAGACGTGCAACGGCTGATCGACGCCGGGATCATCCCCGACCCCGGCGAGTCTGCCGACGACCCCGCGACCGCCTCCGCGGAGGAGACGACCGCCGACGAAATCACCGAGAGAATCCAGGCACTGATCGAGGACGCCCACGACACGCAACGTCCGCCGGTGGACGTTGCGGAGGTTCTCGCGGCGGCGCAGGCGGCGCAGGCGGAAGCCGCGGCCAACGGCGACGACACCTCAACGAACGCGGCGGCGAGCGGCGCGCCGGAAAAGAGCTTTCGCGAGGGACCGATCGAGACGCTGCCGGACGAAATCGTCGTGGTCGACGAGCAGGGCCGCAATCCGAACGTGTCGGCCCTGCCGGGCATCACCGACGTGATCGTGCCGATGCCGAATCCCGAAGCGCCCGTCGATTACGTCGAGTGGTATCGCAGCCACGCGGAGTCCGCGGGTTCCGAGGGCTATCAGAACTACCAGGCCGCGATCGACAGCTTCGTGCCGTTCGAGGGTGACAGCGCGCTGTTCGACGCGGCGCTGCGCGGCGATGAAGCCGCGCTCGCTTCGCCTCAGATCGCGGCGTGGCTGACGTCCAACCAGGGCGCGCTGGCGAAGTACCACGAGGCCACGCAGCATGACTATCGCGGGTGGCCGGTCTCGAGCCATGATGGTTCGCTCATCAGCATCCTGCTGCCGCAGCTCGCGCCGATCCGACAGATTTCGCGGGCGGCGGCGATCCAGAGTCGCTGGCTGGCGCAGCAGGGCGATCCGCAGGGCGCGGTGGCGCCGCTGATGGACGCCTTGCGGGTCGGCGCGCAGCAGGGCCAGGGGCCGACGCTGATCGAGAAGCTCGTCGGCGTGGCGGTGCAGGGGATGGCCGCCGATACGCTGGCCGACAGCTTCGCGAAGGACGCCGACCGGCTTGATTTCCGCCGGATCGCGGACGATCTCGACAACTCGTATCAGCGCGTCCGGCCCATGGCGGACAACATCCAGATGGAGCGCGCGTTCATCCTCGATTCGCTTCAGCGCATGTTCAAGGTCGATCCGTCCACGGGCGCGCGGCGCCTCGATCTTCAGGCGGCGCAGCAGATGCTCGCACTGAGCGGCGACGAGGGCGCCGATCCGCTCGGCGCGATCCAGCGGATGGCCTCGATCGCCACGATCGACTACGACTCGACGCTGCGCGAAGCCAACCAGTTCTATGACGACATGGCCCGGGCCGTCGCCGAGCCGTTCCCGGCCGCGCGCGAGCAGTTGCAGGTCGTCGAGCAGCGCATCGTCGGCGAAAACACCAACCCGCTGCTCAAGGTGTTCGTGCCCGCGCTGTCGCGAGCCCACTTTCTCGAAACGCGCAGCGACGCGACCCGACGCGGCACGCGGCTGCTTGCGGAGATCAATGCCTATCGGCAGCAGAACGGCGCGTATCCCGATTCGCTGGACGTGCTCGGCGACCGCGAGTTCGTGATCGATCCGTTCGCGCAGCAGCCGTTCGCATATCGCCGCGACGGGGACAGCTTTGTGCTCTATTCCCTCGGCGGGAACCTGAGCGACGACGGCGGCGTGCACGATCCGCGCGGCGACACGAACGACTTCGTGCTGTGGCCGCGACCGGCCAAGCCGTAGAAGCGTTCCCGAGCGCAGCGACTCGTTCGGCGAGGGGTCAACGGCCAGGAGCCGCATGCTGATCCGCGAATTCCGCATCGGCGACGAACCGGCGCTGTGGCAGGTCTTCTACGCCGCGATCCATGAGACCGCGGCCGCCGACTATTCGAAGGAACAGGTCGACGCGTGGGCGCCGCCGGGGCGCGATCCGGCGGCGTGGGCCGCGCGCGTGCGTCCGCTCGCGCCGCTTGTCGCGGAGCGCGACGGCATCGTGCTCGGCTATGCGGACGTGCAAGCGGACGGGTACATCGATCACTTCTACGTGTCGCCGCGGGTGGCGCGCCAGGGCGTGGGGACGGCGCTGATGGCGCGGATTCATGAGCGCGCGTCGGCGGCGGGGATGGCGGAGCTTTACGCCAATGTGAGCATTACGGCGCGGCCGTTCTTCGAGCACTGCGGGTTTCGCGTGGAGCGCGAGCAGATCGTGGCGGCGCGCGGCGTGACGTTCACGAACTATCGCATGCGCAAGTCGCTCGGGAGCGGCGGCGCGGCGAGTTGAGCACGCCTCGCCCCAAACCGAGCTCGGCGGTCCGGGCCCTCCCAGCGCGAGCGCGCGAGACCGTTTCGAAGCGGCCCCGGAATCGCGTTGATGTCAACGCGCGTGCTCTGAAGGCTTGGATCGCGTTCCCCGCGTCGTTTCCCGCCGGCGACTTGCCGCGCCGAACGGCGTCGCTACGATACACCGCTTCGTCGGCGGCGTACCCAAGTGGTCCAAGGGGACGGATTGCAAATCCGTTATTCGTGGGTTCGAATCCCACCGCCGCCTGTTCGGGTTCGCGCGGCGTCGTGCGGGGTTGTGGCAGGGGTCGCGCCGGGGTGTAGCGGCGCAGATCGGCGGGTCCACGGTGCGCGTCCTGTCCGCCGCCGGCGTTTACTTTCTCGCACTGCTCACAATCGGGTTCGTGCTCGGCCCCCTGCGCGAGCTCGTGCTGCGACCGCGCGTGGGCGCGACGGCGGCGGTGCTGATCGAGGCGCCGGTGATGATCGCATGCATCGCGCTGCTCGCGCCGCGGATCGCAACGCGGATGCTGCGCCCGCCCGCAACGGCGGCGCGTGTCGCGATGGGTGCCGCGGCGCTGGCGCTGCTGCTCGCGGCGGAGGTGGGCCTGTCGTTCCTTCTGCGGGGACAGACGCCGGCCGAGTATGTCGCGCGTTTCGCGACCCCGGACGGCCTCGTCGGGCTGACGCTGTTCGTGGTGTTCGCGGCGGCGCCCGCGGTGGCCGGCATCTGGGAGCGCGACGCCGGCCGGCACAATCGACCGTGCTGAGCGACCGCCGTTTCCATCGAATCACCGACCTCGATCGCCGTCGATGTGCGACCGGCTGCGGCGCAGCCCGGGCGTGGCGCGCTCGGACCGGCGCGGTGGATCGCGCGTCGGCGGGGACTTTGCGAACGCGACCGCGTTTGCTCGACGCACGCGCGTTATCATCGCGGCGCGCGAGCGCGACCCGGGTCGCGCCCCCCGATGCAAACCCTCGCCGCGAGTCCGCGATGATCCCTTTCCGCACGCCTGGCACGCTGACCGCCTTGTCGTCACTGGCATTGCTCGCCGCGAGCGCTGCCGCCGCGCCGCCGAAGACGCCCGACGCGGTGCTCGTGCTCGGCGGCGTGACGAAACCGGCGCGGGCCGCGGTTTCGGTTGACGCGCTGCTCGCCCAACTCGTGCGCGGCGAGTTCTCGGCGCCGAGCGCCGGCGACGTCGTGCGCCGCGCCGATGGAACCGAGTGCGCGTGGGAGCGCGTCGCGCTCGACGCCCAAGGCGCGGTCACACACGACGCGCTGCGCGGCGGTTATGCGTTCGCGGCGGTGCACAGCGACATCGAGCAGGTCGTCATGCTCGATGCGCAAGGCCACGGGATGGTCTACGTGAACGGCGAGCCGCGGGTCGGCGACATCTACAGCACCGGCCGCACGTCGCTGCCGATCGTGCTGCGCCGCGGCGAGAATCATCTCCTGTTTCACTGCGCGCGGGGCAGCCTGCGACTCGAGTGGCGGGCGCCGCGGGCCGAGGTGTTTCTCGATCCGCGCGACAACACGCTGCCGACGCTGCGCGGGGCGGAATCGATCGACGCGTGGCTGGGCATTCTGGTCGTGAATACGCGTGCGGACACGTTGCGCGGGGCGAAAATCATGTCGCGCATCGGCGACGCGCCCGAGCTGGAAACGCTCGTCGACGTAATTCCGCCGCGGAGCATCCGCAAGGCGGCGGTGCGCATCGCGGCGCCCGCACGGCAAGCGCTGGGCGAGCTGACGGTCGATTTGCGGCTGATCGACGGGGCGCCTGGGGTGGAGCCGGCGGCGGAAGACGAGCAGCAGGTTCGGCTCTCGGTACAGGCGCCGGACCGACCGTACGCGCGGACGTTTCGCAGCGCGATCGACGACAGCGTGCAGCTCTACGCGGTCCGACCGGCGTCCGGGGCGCTCGCGGCCCCCGTGACCACAGCGCGGCCCGGGCTGGTCCTGTCGCTGCACGGCGCTGGTGTGCAGGCGATGGATCAGGTCCGCAGCTACGCGCCGAAAGCGTGGACGCACATTGTCGCGCCGACCAATCGACGGGAGTTCGGTTTTGACTGGGAAGACTGGGGGCGGCTCGACGCGCTTGAAGTGCTCGATCGCGCGCAGCGCGAACTGGAAACCGATCCGCATCGCGTTTACCTGACCGGACACTCGATGGGCGGGCACGGGTCGTGGCAGCTCGGCGCGCATTGCGCCCCGCGTTTTGCGGCGCTCGGCCCCAGCGCCGGGTGGATCAGCTTCGCGTCCTATGCCGGCGCGGCGGCGCCCGGCGACGACCCCGATCCGGTGGCGCGCCTGCTGCGTCGCGCCGCGTCCCCGAGCGACACGCTCGCGCTCGAAAGCAACTACGCGCCGCTCGGCATCTACATCCTGCACGGCGACGCCGACGACAACGTGCCGGTCGCACAGGCGCGCCAGATGACGTCGCGCCTGAAGGAGTTTCACCGCGATTTCCGGGCGTTTGAGAAACCGGGCGCGGGCCACTGGTGGGACGACTCGGAGGAGCCGGGCGCGGCCTGCGTCGACTGGCCGGCGATGTTCGACCTGTTCGCGCGCCGCACCGTCCCGCCGCCGGAGGCTGTCCGCGAGATCGACTTTTGCACGGTGAATCCGCGGATCAGCAGCGCGGCGCAATGGCTGCGCGTCTGGTCGCAATCGCGGCCGCTCGAGCTCAGCCGGGCGCGGCTGCGGCTCGATCCCGGTCTTCGCCGCGTGATCGGCACGACGGAGAACATCGATACTCTCGGGCTCGATCTCACTTGGCTCGCGGGCGAAGCGCCGGTGGAGCTCGAACTCGACGGGCAGCCGATCGTCCCGCTGGTGCCGCAGTCCGACGGATGGATGTACGCGCGGCGGGACGCGGCCGACGGCACGTGGAAGCTCGCGGAGAAACCGGCGGCGGAGCGCAAGGGGCCGCACCGCGGCGGCCCGTTCAAGGACGTGTTCGATCGGCGGTTCGTGCTCGTCTACGGCACGCGCGGCTCGCCGGCGGAGAACGCGTGGGCGCTCGCGAAGGCGCGCTACGACGCCGAAACGTGGTGGTATCGCGGCAACGGGACCGCGGACGTCGTCGCGGACTTCGTGTTCGATCCGGACACCGAGCGCGATCGCAACGTCATCGTTTACGGCAACACCGACACCAACGCTGCGTTCGGGGCACTGCTGGCGGACAGCCCGGTTTCGGTGCGGCGCGGCGAGGTGCGGATCGGCGAGCGGACCATCACCGGCGACGATCTTGCGCTGCTGCTCGTGCGGCCGCGCCCGAAGAGCGATGTCGCGCTGGTGGGGTTGGTTGCGGGCAGCGGCGCCGCGGGCGAGCGCCTGACCGAGCGGCTGGCGTACTTCATGTCCGGCGTCCACTATCCCGACTTCATCGTGCTCACGCCGCGGGCGCTGAGCGACGGCGTGGCGGGCGTGCGCGCGGCGGGGTTCTTCGCCAACGATTGGGGCATTTCAATCGCGGATCTTTCGATCCGGGAATGAGCGCTTCGGTGGAGTCGGCGCCGCGCCGCGGGCCGACGATCGGCGCGGCGGGCTGTTCGCTCGACGAAGCGGGTTGTCGCCCAGCCTCCACCCGGCGGCGAGCGCGCCAACGGTCCCAAACAGAACCTAACTACGCGAATCGCGGGCCGCGGAAGCACAATCGTAGCGCATTCAGCCCGGCGCGGCGGACATCCACGCGGCGTGCGTCGCGGCAGCGACGCGATCTCCGCATGATCGCGCTACGGCGTTTCGTTCTCCCAAAGCCTGGCTTTCTGGTCATAGCCCAAGGCGGGTTCCTCTTGATGCCAGGCCGCGTACAGGTCTCGCAGCAGCCCGCGGACCCAGAGGACGCGCTTCTTCTCCGGCGCGCCGGCCGCTTCGAGGATCGAGTGCGCCTCCAACAATACCGACTCGGCTTCCGTGAACCGGGCCAAGCGGGTCAGCAGCTTGCCGTGGCCGGCAAGATAGGCCCCGATTCCGACGTGGCCGACCGGCAGGCTGCGCCGCGCACCCGCGACGGCTTTTGAAGAGTAGTCCAGCGCGTCTCCCGGACGTTCGAGTTTTTCCAGCAAACTGGCGATCACGCTGCATGATCGAACGGTGTCGGGATGATCTTCTCCCAGCACACGGCGGCGGCTCTCCAGGACCGCGAGATGGTGCGGCAGAGACGCGCCGGGGCGACCCGATTGATCGAAGAGTCCGGCCAGGTTCATGCGCGCCGTCAATGTGGACGGATGGTCCGCGCCGAGCGTGTCCCGCCGGCGCTCGTAGGTCTCGCGGACGTACGGCTCCGCCTCATCGAATCGCCGCATGTTGATCAGCAGCACGCCCAGCGTGTTCAGTGAATAGAGCGTCGACGGATGATCGTCGCCCAGCGTTCGACGCCGGCGTTCGAGCGCTTCGCGGACCAGCGGCTCGGCTTCGTCGAAGCGTCGCAGTTGACGCAGCACGGCCGCGAGGTTGTTCACCGAGTCGAGCGTGGACGGGTGATCATCGCCGAGCGCGCGCCGGTGGCGGTCGGCGGCTTCGCGCAAGATGGGCTCGGCCTGTTCGGGCCGCCCCATGCTGAACAGCAGGCTTCCGAGCGAGGCCAAGGCGTCGATCGCGGCGGGATGGTCCGGGCCCAATTGCGCTCGCGCGGCCTCCAGCGACGCGCGCATGTGGGGCTCGGCCTCGGCGTATCGCGCCAGGTACTGCAACACCGCGGCGAGTCCGCGCAAGGACGACAGGGTTAGCGAATGGTCGTCCCCGAGCGCGCGCCGGCAGCCGTCCAACGCGGCCTGAAAGTGGGGCAGCGCCTCCGCGTAACGCCCCATCTTCTTCAGCAGGTCGCCCGTTTCATGCTCGGAGTGAAGCGTGTCCACATGGTCAGGACCGCAGGTGCGCCGACGACGCTCCAAGGCGGTGTGCAGGTGTCCGAGCGCGTCGTCGTACCGCCCCAGCGCCACCAGCAGCGTCCCCATGTTGTGAAGCGACGACAGCGTCTCAGGGCTCTGATCGCCGGTCGACCGGCGCCGGCCCTCGAGCGCGATGCGGAGGAAGGGCTCTGCTTCCACGAGCCGGCCCATCGCCTGGAGGAGGCTTCCCAGTTTCGCGGCGGACGCGAATGTACGCGGATGATCCGGTCCCAGTGCGTCACACAATCCGGCGTACGTCTCCTGAAACTGAGCGAGCGCCTCCGGGTATCGGCCGATCGCTTGCAGCCAGCTTCCGGCGACTTCCATCGCGGCCAGCGTTTGCGGCGCCGTGTCCCCCAGAACGGACCGGCAGCCCAGCAGGGCCGCGTGCACAAGCGGCGCGGCTTCCGCGAGCCGTCCGCGCTGGCAGAGGAGCATCCCGTAGCGCGCGGTCGTTTGGAGCACTTGCGGATGATGCTCCCCCTGCGCGCTCCGGCGAATGTCGAGCGCACGCGTCAGATGGTGCTCGGCGGGCGCGTACTCCGTCAGCGCCGCATACGTGTCGGCGAGCGTCTCGCGAATCTCGGCCTCGACCAGCGGTTTGTCGAAGAACCGACCGCCGGGCTGCGCCGCAGCCTCGATCCGCGCCGATGCTGCGTCCAGGACGTCGCGCAGCGCGACGTCGCGGCCCTCGCCGGGCGCGGCGGAGGGTGCGACCGAGGCCAGGAGGTCCTCGTTGAGGAATGCCGCCACCGCGCGCGCGATGTCCGCCTGCTGCGCCGCCTCGAGCGCGCGGTCCGCCGCGAGCCGGCCCTGCTCCTCCGCCCGCTGCTGGGCCCGTTCCGCGGCGAATCGCTGCTGCGACTCTCGGGCGGCGGATCGAATCGAAATCGCGGTTGCGGCCAGCAATGCCAGCGACACGACGGCGCCGGCCCAGACGCTGCGCCGATTGCGCCGCAGGAACTTTCGCGTGCGAGTCGCGAGGCCGGGACGCCGCGCCAGCACCGGCTGGTAGTCAAGATACCGCGTGATTTCCGCCGCGAGGTCGCCGGCAGACGTGTAGCGGTCCGCCGGATGCTTGGCGAGACACTTCAGAATCACACCATCGAGATCGGCGTCCACGTGCCGGCGGCCGCTCGGGGGATCGCTGCGGTGCACGAGAACCTGACTGGGGCGCGGCGGTTCGTGCTCGCAGATGAGCTGCTCCAGTTCGCGCCGTCCGCCGCCTTGCGAGCCGTACGGCCACTCCCCCGTGAGTAACTCAAAGAGCAGGACTCCGAGCGAATAGACGTCGCTGGCGGTGGACAGCCGCTCGCCGCGGATCTGCTCGGGGCTCGCATACCGCGGGGTGAAGGCGGAATGCGTGGCGGTCATCGTGCTGGAGGAGGCTCCGTCGTCGAGGAGTTTGGCGATGCCGAAGTCGAGCAGCTTGAGGTTTCCGTCGCGGGTGACCAGCACGTTGCCCGGCTTGATGTCGCGATGGAGCACGAGGTTCGAGTGTGCGAAATGCACCGTCGTGCAGACGATCCGCACGAGTTCGAGCACGCGGGTCTGGTCCAGTGCGTGGTCGCGGCAGTGCCGGTCGATCGGCACGCCGTCGATGTACTCCAAGACCAGATAGGGTCGCCCGTCGGGGGTTTCGCCGGCGTCGTAGAGCCGCGCGATATTCGGATGTTCCAACCGGGCGAGCACCTGCCGCTCGAGCCGAAACCGGCGCAGGATCTCCTCCGAGTCCATCCCGCGCTTAATCAGCTTGATCGCGACCGTGCGCTCGAACGCGTCATCCGCACGGTGCGCGCGCCAGACCGTCCCCATTCCGCCCACGCCGATCCGGTCGTGCAGCCGATAGCCGCCGATGAGCGCTCCGGGCGCCGCGAGCGGATCGTCCGCGGCGCCCGGCTTCAGCGTTTCGGCGAGCTGCGCGGCGCGCCACGAGTCATCATCGATGACACCGCCGCGGTCGCGATCGGCGCGCAGCATGCGCTCGATCTCGGCGCGCAGCGCCGCATCGGCCCCGCAAACCTCGTCGAGAAAGCCCGCGCGGCCAGGGACCGGTTGCGCCAACGTAGCGAAGAACAGCGCTTCGAGCTGTTCGAACCGGCGCAGTTCGGTCAAATCAGTGTGCTGCGGCATCGTCACTTAACTGCGATTTCAGCCAGGCCCGCGCGAAGCGCCAGTGCCGCTCGACGGTGACGGTCGAGATCCCGAGCGCCTCGGCCGTCTCGTCGATCGTGCACCCGGCGAATACCCGCAATTCGACGACGCGCGCCTTTTCAGGAGATAACGCAGAAAGCCGCTCCAGTGCATCATTGATGTCGAGAATCTCAACATCCCGACGATCGAGGAGCATTTCGGTTTCGGTCAAGCGAAACGCCGGCCCGCCGCCGCCGCGCTTCTCCGCCGCACGCCGCCGGAAGTGGTCGATGAGGATGTGCCGCATGGTCTTGGCCGCAGCCCGGAAGAAGTGCGCGCGATCTTTCCAGCCCGACGCATCGGACGCGGCCAAACGGACATACGCCTCATGCACCAACGCGGTCGCCTGCAACGTGTGGTCCCGACGGTCCGACGCAAGACAGGCCGCGGCCAGGTGCCGAAGCTCCTCGTAGACGTCGGTCAGCATCGCCGGGGTGGCGGAACTGTCCGCGCCGCTGCTGCCAAGTTCGTGCGCGATCGCCGAGACCGCGTCGGCCGAATCACCCATTTGTCGCCGGTCCCTGATGGACACGCCGCCGGCATTGCGTTTCTCTCTTCGAACCAGCGAGCCGGGCAGCGTTTTCGCCAGTATAGGAGAACGAGAGTCCATCCTCCTACTCAATTGCCCCGTCGGGACGGGGTCGGGCCGGGGACGGCTCGGAACGCCGCCGATCGCCCCGCTTACGTGGAGAATTCCATGAACGTCAGAATGTCGGGCGTCCGTTATCGGTCAGCGATGGTGATCGCCATGTCGGTCGTGTTTGCCGGATTCGCGACTGCGGCGGACGTAGGAACCGAGTTCACGTACCAGGGGCGGCTCGAAAACGGCGGCGTGCCCGCGGAAGGCGCCCATGACATGCGCTTTCGTCTGTACAACGCCGTAACCGCCGGCGCCCAGGTTGGGGTGTCCCGGGTTCACGACGGAAACTTCGAGCCGGTCGTGAACGTCGTGGATGGACTTTTCACCGTCAAGCTCGACTTCGGTGCGCTCTTCGACGGAACCGCGCTGTGGCTGGAGATCGACGTGCGGCCGGACAACGTCGGGAGCTACACCACGCTCAGCCCGCGTCAGCCGCTTTGCGTCGTGCCGTACGCGATCTACGCCCTGAAGACGGCCGGTTGGGCGGTTAACGGCACCGCGGTCTATCACGATCCAGGCAACGTCGGAATCGGCACCAATGCTCCCAGCGAAGCGCTGGATGTCAACGGCAGCATCCGGTCGTTCGGCGGCAGCAGCGCCGTGAAGCTGGACGGCGCCGCTCGTCAGTTGTCCGGCAATGCGGATGACATTCTGCGAATCGTGACGAACAGCAGCGCGACCAACAGTCGATCCTGGATTGAGCTGTGGGGCAACGACGTATCGCGAGCAGGCGAGCTGACGCTGAGCGGGACGTACATTTCGTTCCGCAGCAACTCGACGACGGCGAGCACGGGCACAGAACGCATGCGGCTCGAGTCGGGCGGAAACCTCGGAATCGGCACGCTCGATCCCGAGGTCAAGCTGCACCTCGCCGGCGGCGCCGATGCGTCGCTCGGCGGCGGCGGGTACCTACAGGTCGGAGCGTCCAACGCCGCAAACCTGGTGCTCGACGACAATGAGATCATGGCGCGCAGCAACGGCGCCGCGGCGACGCTGACACTCAACAATGACGGCGGCAACGTGCATCTGATTCCGACCGGAATCGGCAACGTCGGCATCGGCACCAACACGCCCGGCGCGGCGCTCGACATACGCGTGCCCGCCGGATCGGCGGACAAACCCCTGGTGTTGGGACAATCGGGCGGCGCGGACCTCGTCACATTCACGTCGAGTGGGCGCATCGGCGTGGGCACGACCAGTCCGATCGTTCAACTGGACATGACCGGCGATGCACGCATTCTGGGCGAGCTGACGGTCGACGGCGGCACGCTGGCCGTCGACAACGAGGACAATACCGTCGGGATCGGTACGACGATTCCCAATGCCAAGCTCGACCTGCGCGGCGACATGATCCTGAACACGGTCGGTACGGTGACGGCACCCGATGCGACGCTCCACGTCTATAACGGGTCGGCGGGCAGCGTTGCGGCGAGCACCAGCTCCGAGTTCGTGCTTGAAGATGACAGCTCCTGCCATGCCACGTTCCTCGCGCCCGACGCCTCCGAGCGCGGCGTGATCTTCGGCAGCCCCTCGGACAACAACCATGGCGGCGTCTATTACACCAACGCCGCCGGATTGACCGTGCGCACCGGCGGCAATCTGACGCGCATGGTGGTCAATAGCAGCGGCCAGGTCGGGATCGGCACCGCCGACCCAATGGGGTTCACGCTGGCGGTCTCGGGATCCGCGGCCAAGGTCGGCGGCGGCTCGTGGTCGATTCTCTCCGATGCCCGGCTGAAGCGCAACATCGTCGACCTCGCCGGCGCGCTCGAGCGGCTTCTCGCGCTCCGCGGAACGACGTTTGAGTACGCCCGGCCCGACCACGCGCTCCAGGCGCGTGGAGAGCAAATCGGATTCATCGCGCAGGAGGTCGAGCGCGTGTTTCCCGATTGGGTGGAGGTCGCCGACAACGGATACAAGTTCGTCACGGTCAAGGGCTTTGAGGCGCTCACCGTCGAGGCTCTCCGCGAACTGCGTGCCGAGAAGGACGCCGAGATCGCCGAGCTGCGCGGTCAAGTGAGCGAGCTCAAACTCCTCGTGGCGCAGCTCCTCGCCGCGCCCGCTGCACGCACCGACGGCCATTCGGGAACGAATCCGACTGCGGCGGGCGGAAGGTGATCGCCAATCCGCCGGCCCGCGCGCTCACCGCGGCGGGTTGCGAGGTCTACGGCCAGTCCGGCGAGTGAACGCCGCGGCTGCGCGATGTGCACGGCGCGTCGCCGGCCGCCGACGAGTGTTCCGCTCCGCGCGAACCGAGTGTTCCGCCGCGTGTCGCCCCATCGAGGCCGGCTGCGCTGTCGATTTTCCGATTCGCCCAGGACAACGCCGCCGAGCACTCACAGGAGGCGGCGCGGCTGTTCCAGGAAGATGTATGCAAACACAACCTCGATCGCGTCGGGCCGTTATGGTTGTCGCCGCGGCAGTCATACTGCTGGGGTCCGCGGTGCTGTGGTGGGACGCGGTGCGCAACGAGCAGCTCGCCGTCGGTGCAGTCGCCCTCGCTGCGTGCACGGCACTCGCCGGGCTGACGGTTCTGCTGATCGGACTCAGAAGAGCATGAAGCCGCGGCTTTGTCGGTGGATTCTGGAAGGACGCCGCAATCGATGCCTGTCGGCCTGCCATAGTCGTCGCGCCCGGCAGGCAGCCGCATCTCGTCGCCGATCGATGCGACTCAGCGAAGCAAAACTACCGTGGCGCCGCGCTGCGGCCGCGGAACCGCCGTGGGTCGAGGCGGGGTTGCCAGGCTGAAAAGCCGCGCGAAAGCGTCTCTGTCCAGCCCGCCGGCGATCTGCTGTGGGAGGGCATTGTCCGCCAAGGGACGATCCCGCGTACCAACGCGAGCGTCTTCTCATTCGACACCGCCGGTGGCGCGCAGCACATCACGCCGAGTCTCGCGAACGTGGCCCGTTCTGCGCCGGCGGGGGGTGTGTCGAGCGTGCGCGCGCGAACGATTCGCGCGAGTGCGCGCTCTGCACGCGCAGGACATGCACGCCATTCGCGCCCGTCGCCGACCGCGGACGGGCATTCCTCAGATGTCCGGCCGAAACTACCGACCCAGATAACATGAGCGCGGCTGCTCTTGGAACGGTGCTGCCGACCGCGGAGCGCGTCTGCGATGTGCACGCGGGTGCTCCCGCGCGCGCAAACGTGTTGTATGTCGACGACGATCCGGCCGTGCACGCCGGCATTGAGCGCGTCGTGTACACGTTCAAACTGAATTGGGAACTGACGTTTGTGCTGTCAGTGCGGGCGGCGCTGGCGCACGCGGCGCGGCACAAGCCGGACGTGATCATCTCCGATGTGACGATGCCCGGTGAGAACGGGTTTGTGCTGCTGTCCAGCCTGGCGGCCTCACCCGAGCTTCGCACGGTGCCGACGGTCATGGTGACCGGGAACCAGGACGCGGACCTGAAGCGGCGGGCGTTGCAGCTCGGTGCGGTCGACCTGCTGAACAAGCCGGTGGTGGCAGAAGACCTGATCGCGCGGATCTCGAGCGCGCTGCGGATCGCGCGGCACGAAACGCAACTGCGCGAGAACGCGCACGAGCTCGAGCGGCGTGTGCAGGAGCGCACGCGCGAGCTCGAGATTTCGCGGCGCGAGATCGTGCTGCGGCTGGCCGCGGCGGGCGAGTTTCGCGACACGGACACGGGGGCGCACGTGCGGCGGGTCGCGATGCTGTCGCGGCTGGTCGCGGAGCGTCTGGGCCTCACGGCGCAGCACTGCGACGACCTGGCGCTCGCGAGCATGCTGCACGACATCGGCAAGATCGCGATTCCGGACGGAATTCTGCGGAAGCCCGGCAAGCTCGAGGCCGACGAGCGCGCCGCCATGCAGCAACACTGCGCCATCGGCTACCGCATCCTGAGCGGCCAGGCCGGCCGGCCGGGCAACCGGTTTGCCGTGGCGCCGCTCGACGGCATCGGCGGCGAGTTGATGGCGATGGCGGCGCGCATCGCGCTCTGCCACCACGAGCGGTGGGACGGACGCGGTTATCCCGAGCGCCTCGCGGGCGCCGCGATTCCGCTCGAGGCGCGGATCGTCGCGATCGCGGACGTCTGCGACGCGCTGCACTCCCCGCGGCCCTACAAGGCCGCGATCGAGCCGAACGACGTCCGCGCCGTGCTGAGCGCCGAGCGCGGCGCGCACTTCGATCCGGCCGTGACCGACGCCATGCTCGCGGTCTGGCCGGACGTTCGAGCCGTGCTCGCGGCGCGCCCGGACGCGGAATGAGCGACCGGCAGTCCGCGGCTATGCGGGCGCCGCTCGCGCGCTGGAGACAATTGATGCGTGCAGGTCCGTACAGCCAGAGTACTTGGAGCGACAACCGGTGCACGACGCGCCGGATGCCGCGCATCCTCGCCGGCTGCTGTGTGCTGGGCGCTCTCGCCTGTTTCGCGCTGTCGCTGTATGTGCTGTTGCGCCCGCTCTCGCCGGAGGAGGTCGGCGCGGGTCGGGCGATGTCGGCGCTGCACGATCTCGGGGAGCGGTACTGCCGGGACGTAGCCCGGGTCGTCCGTCCGGCGATCGTGCGCGCGCGGAAGGCCGCCGCCGACCCCGTGGTGGTCGCGGCGCTGCGCGGCGGCGACGCGGAAGCGCGGGCTGCGGCGTGCAATCGCGTGATTACCG
Source organism: Phycisphaerae bacterium (assembly GCA_050184295.1). Taxonomy (GTDB): domain Bacteria; phylum Planctomycetota; class Phycisphaerae; order UBA1845; family Fen-1342; genus JBFXAM01. Next base: position 20,377 of record JBFXAM010000058.1, read on the forward strand.
GTGCGACGGAGATCGACGCGATTGCGTTGTTCGACACGCAGGGCCAGATCGTCGCGATCAACACCGTTTACTCCGACGGCCGGCCGGTCGAACCAGCGCGCGTGGACCGGGTGCTGCGGATGAGCTTCGACGATCGCGACATCGTTCAGCACTGCATCCGCAATAACGCGGTGAACGAGGCCCTCGAGTTTCAGACGCAGTGCGACATCACGCCGGCATTCTTCGATTCGTCGGGTCTCTCGGTCGCGTATTCCTTGCCGGTGCGCGACACGCGGGATGGGGCGCGGCTCGGCGTGGCGAGTGTTCGGCTGCGCTTCGAGCGCCTGAGCGAGCTGCTCGCGGACCAGACCCTGGGCGACGCGCGCGCGACCATCGAGTTCATCACGGACCGCGGCGAGTACTTCTCCGAGGACGTGAACCAGGCGCGCGTGGCGCCGCCAGTGCCGGTCGCGGCGCTCGCCGCGCTCGTGGTGCCGCTGGTGCGGGGCGAGACGCCGTGTTCCCTGGCCGAGGTCGGCGATCAGTATGTGAGCGTGTTTCGGCTGCGCGAATTCACGACCATCGACGGCGGCGGCATCCAAGTGATGTTGGCGCTGGACGAGTCCTGGCTGGCGGCCGAGGCCCGCCAGCGCGCCGCGGCGACCGCGGGCGCCGCCGGCGCCGCGGGCGTGCTGTTTGCGCTGCTGGCGGCGTTGGCGCGGGCTTATCACGCCACGCGCGCCGCCGCGGCCCGCGTGCGCCTGCTCATCGACACTGCGTTGAGCGCCATCATCACAACCGATCCCGCCGGTCACATCACCGATTGGAACCCCGAGGCGAAGCACATCTTCGGGTACTCGGCGGAGGAGGCGCTCGGACGTCCGATCACCGAACTGCTGGCGCCCGTGGACGCGAGCGCGTTCTCCCTGGACGCCGCGCGGGAGACGCGGCGGCGCGTGGAGACCCAGGTGCGGCGCAAGGATGGCACGTCGATCCTGATCGAGCTGAGCGTGACGCCGCTGCACGCGGACGGCCCCGCGCAGGTGAGCGTTTTCGCGCGGGACGTGACGGAGCGCGAACGGATGCAGCGGCAGCTCCTGCACTCGCAGAAGATGGAATCGATCGGGGCGCTGGCAGCGGGCATCGCGCACGAGATCAACACGCCGACTCAGTACGTGAGCGACAACACGCGGTTTCTGCACGAGAACTTCGTGCACTTCGTGCGGCTCTTTCGCGAGTATGAGCAGGCCATCGCGGACCCATCGTGGTCGGAGCGCGGCGCCGAGCTGTCGCGCCGCCTGACCGAGCTGCGCCGCGAGCTGGATATCGAGTTCCTGAGCGCGGAGTTCCCCAAAGCGATCGCGCAATCGCTCGAAGGACTCGACCGGATCACCACGATCGTGCGCGCCATGAAGGGCTTCTCCCACCCCGACGGCGACACCAAGGAGTTGGCCGATCTCAATTCGGCGATTCAGTCTACGGTCACCGTCAGCCGCGCCCGGTGGAAGGACGTCGCGCAGCTCGAGCTTCGGCTCGACCCCGAGTTGCCGCGCGTGCCAGTGCACCTGGGCGAATTCAACCAGGTCGTGCTGAATCTGGTCGTCAACGCCGCCGACGCGATCGGCGAGAAGCTCGCTTCGACAGGCGATCTGGGTCGAATCACGGTGACGACGCGCGTGGAGGACGGCCACGCGGTGATCGAAGTCGCGGACGACGGCCCCGGCATTCCCGCCGCCATCCGCGAACGCATCTTCGACCCGTTCTTCACGACCAAGGAAGTCGGCAAGGGAACTGGGCAGGGGTTGTCGATCTGCCACGCCGCGATCGTGAAGCACCACGACGGGGCCCTCCACTTCACGTCGACGGTCGGAGAGGGAACGACGTTCTACATCCGGCTTCCGCTCGCCCCCGCGAGGCCGGCCGCACCCATTTCGGAAGGAACGGATGAATGTCCGATGAGCGCCTGAAACTCCTGTTCGTCGACGACGACGAAGGCATCCTCGACGGGCTTCGACGCGTGCTCCGGCCGTACCGCGCGGAATGGGACGCCACCTTCGCGCTCGGTGGCGAGTCGGCCCTGAAGTTGCTGGGCACGCAACGGTTCGACGTGGTCGTGTCCGACATGCGCATGCCGGGAATCTCCGGCGGCGAGCTGCTGCGGCTGACGCGCGGGCGTTGCCCGGACACGATCCGGTTCACGCTGACCGCTCACACCGAGCTGGATCAGCTCCTGCCGCACGTCGGCGTCATCCACCAGTTCCTGCGCAAGCCGTGCGACCCGCGCGAACTGCGGGCGGCGATCTCGCTGGCGAGCTACTTTCGGGGACGCCTGGCGCGGGACGAGACGCGCCGGGTGGTGTCGGCGCTGGAGCGCATGCCCGCGCCTTCCGACACGGTGCGGGAACTGCTGGCGCGGCTCGAAAACCAGTCGTCGAGCTTCGCCAGCGTCGCGGAAGTCATCGAGCGCGACGGGGGCCTGACCGCCAAGCTGCTGCACCTCGCGAACTCCGCGTTCTTCGGGTCGACGAAGCGCGTGACACGGGTCGTCGATGCCGTCGGGCGGCTCGGGCTGCGGACCATCAAGCACCTGGCCGTGACGTCGCAACTCTACGACCGCCTGGTGACCCCGGCGCCGGCGGTGCAGGAATACGCCGGGCGGCTCTGGTCGCGTTCGGCGGACCTGGCCAGCCGCAGCCGCGCGACCGCAACGGCACTGGAGTTCCCGCCGTCTTCGCTCGATGCCGCCTATCTCGCGGGGCTGTTATGCGAAATCGGGCGGCTGGTGCTCACGTGGCATCTGGGAGAGGACTATCTGCGGCTGGTGCGCCAGTCGACCGAGACCGGCGTGTCGCTCGCCGAGCTGGAGCAGGCGACGCTCGGGTCGTCGCAGAGCGCGATCGGCGGCTACCTGTTGGCGCTGTGGGCGTTCGACCGCGAGGTCGTCGAGGCGGTCACGTATGTCGCTCATCCGCGCGATAGCGCGACGACCCATGCCGACGCGCTGGCAGCGCTACACCTGACGCTGTGTGACGACGCCGCCGGCGCCGCCGCGAATGGCGTGGTGCGCGACGCGGCCTTTGTCGAGCGGTTCGCGCAACCGGGCGGATCGCCACCCGGCATCGCGACGGAGAACCCATGCGGAGCGCGCGCGTGACGCCGGAACCCGAGCGCATCCTGATCGTCGACGACGAGGCGAATGTGCTGGAGAGCTTCCAGCGCACACTCGGTCGCGCGTTCACGCTCGTGACCGCGGTCGGCGGGCGTGCGGGGATCGAAGTGGCCCGGACGCGCGGCCCGTTCGCGGTGATCGTCACCGACATGCGCATGCCCGAAATCGACGGGCTGAAGTTCATCGAGGCGGCTCGCGCGTCCAACCCGCACGCGGTCATCATGATGCTCACCGGTAACAGCGACCAGCGAACGGCCGTGGACGCCGTCAACGTCGGCCATGCGTTCCGGTTTCTCACCAAGCCTTGCACCCGCGAAGTGATCGAGCGGGCGCTGTCCGACGCGCTGGCGGAGCACCGGCTGCGCACCGCCGAACGCACGTTGTTGAAACAGACGGTCGGCGGATGCGTGCAGGCGCTGCTCCAGGTGATGCAGCTCGCCAAGCCGGAGTTGTTCGACCGTGCCGCCAGCGCGTCGCGGATCGCCTCGTGGTTGGCGGATCAGACGCATCACCCCCACGCGTGGCAGGTCGAGGTCGCCGCGGCACTGGCCGACATCGGTTGGGTGGCGGCGGACGAGCCGGCGGGTGTCGGTCGCCGACCCGGCGCCGATGCCGGCGCGGCGCTCGCCGGCAGCCGGCGGCACGCCGAGTTGGGAGCGGGCGTGCTGCGCGTGATCCCGCGCTTTGACGACATCGCCGCGATGGTCCGGTTGCAGTTCGAAGACGCACGATCCGAGACCCTTGCCCGAACATCGCCGACGGTTTCCGCCGGCGTGCATCTGCTCGCGCTCGCACGAGCGCTGGACGACCGCCTGCGGCAGGGCGAGCCTTGGGCGCTCGCGGCACGCGAACTGGCCCAAAACGAGCCGGCGGGCGCTGTCCGCGACGCGCTTCTCGGCCCACCGCCGGACTGGGTGGAGCAGTCCGAGGGCGCGCAGCTGCTGACGATTGCGTCCGGCGACGTGCGACCTGGGATGATCCTGCAACAGGACGTGCGCACGCGTCGCGGCGACCTGTTGCTGGCCAGCGGGAACGTGATCACGGAAATGATCGCGGAGCGCATTCGAAGCATGGCGCGCACCAGTCGGATCGACGAAACGCTGCTGGTGCTCGACCCGCGGCGTGGCGGCCGGCCGGTGACGAAGCTCGTGCGCGCATGACGACCCTTGGTGCGTGGGCGCATCGCCCAGCGAAGTGCCTGTGACGCAGAGTGCGGCGCGCCGACCGCCGCGGCGTCGCGGCCGCGACCTTTGCGGATTCCGTCTCAAACCGCGCCGACCCATCCATCGTAACAGCAGCCCGAATTCGTTTGTTATCAGACGATTGTCGGCCGTAGTGCCGCGCGTGCCGTGCGCCGTGCGCGGGATGGGAGTGCTGCGCGGACGCGTTCGGATCCGGGAACAAGCGACAGCGGTCCGCAGCGTTGCGATCGTGTTCAGAGTGTGTTAAGCTCCCCGAATCGAGAGTCGCGCGCCTCTGGAGAGGGCGCGTGGCTTGTCACCTCTGCATGCATGCGGGCCGGAATCGATCAATCTCGCGTGAATTCGCGTGGTGCGCCTGGAGACTCGGGTCCGCCGCACGGAGATGCAGTAGGAAGCGCTTGATCCGTCGAGTGCCGGTGCGCGCGCTTGGAGAGGCGTCGCGCGCCGTGAGCTAAAGGCAGCGATTCAAGTCCGCCGAGGAGGCCAGCCTGTGAATGCGCGAATTCCGTGTGCGCTTGCGCTTTTTTTCTGCCCACTTGTAAACGCGGGCACCGTTGGTCTGACACAGGGCAATCCGGTCGAGCCGGCCATCGCGGGCGTATCGGTGCCGACGGACGGAACCTGGATCGTGCTCGACGAGCTCATGACCGTCGGGTCGTTCTATGCGCCGCTGTTTACCTACACCTCGCCCGACCCGCTGCAACTCGACGTCACGGACCTGTTCGTCGTGTCGGATCAGAACGAGGTCTATCTCGACGGCGTGCTGCTGGGCGCGACGCCGCCGATGCCCGACTGGCCGGCGCTGTTTCCGCCCGTCGGGCCGATGGATGACGCCCCGTTCACGAGCGATCCGGATGTCGCATGGGCACGCCCGCAATTCAGCAAGCAGTCGTTCGCGGTGCCCGCGGGAACGCACATGCTCACCTTCCGCAACATCCACATTCCGCCGACCGAGGAGAGCGTGCCTTTTGCGGACGGCACCGTCGCGTTCCGGCTCGTGCCCGAGCCGTCCACGGGGTTGTTGCTGCTCATCGCGGCGGCGGCGGTCGGGGTCTGTGGAGGTCGGCGATTGCCGCGCGCGATGCGCGTCGCGCGGGGGCGCGCACCAACACTCGGCGCCTTGACCGCGGCGATGGTCGCGGCGCTCGCGGCGCCGCGCCTCGCGGTCGCGACGCCTTGCGGCCCGCTTGACGTCGACGTGGTCAGCAACGTGCTCGAAGTTCAGGGCACGGCGGGCGTGGACGATCTGCGGATCAGGAAGAACGGGTTTCTGATTGAGGTCTATTCGCCCGCGTCGGCGGGCACGCCGAGCTGCTCGTATGATTACATCGCGACGCCGTTCGGCACGATTCGCGTGCAGACATTTGGCGACGATGACACGATCGTCGTCGACGATTCGGGCGGGGCATTGTCGGATACGTTCATACTCGAACTCGACGGCGGCGACGGCGCCGACATCGTGCTGGCAGGCATCGACCTGAACGCGATCCCGCTGGCGAGTGCGATGACGATGATCTCGTCGCTTCAGCAGGCGAGCCTGCTGGTGGACCGCGCACTCGATCTGCTCGACGCGCCCGCGTCGGGCTGTGGGTCGGCGTCGACGCTCGTCGCCAACGCGGCCGGCGTGGTCAAGGATGCGGGCGAAGACGTCGTGATGCCGACGGCGGCGTACGTGCGCGACATCGAGAGCACGCTGGTGCAGCCTTCGGCGCAGGCGGTTCGCAAGGCGCGCGATCGGATCGCCGGCTATTTGCAGACTTTCGTCGCGACGGACGTGCTGGCGGCGGCGGCGGAGGCGGAGGCTTTCGCGGCCGACGTGGAAGTGCACGTCGGCGACTTTGAACTCCTGCTGCCCATGGGCCAGGCGTTGCTGTCGCGGGCCCAGACGCTCTATGCGCACGCATCGAGCATGGGACTCGAGACGCAGAGCGGCGACGCGATCACCGTGTTTCAGCAGACCGTCGAGGCGCACATCCAGACGATCATCACGCTCGCCGAACTCTGCGACGAGGATCCTGAACCGACGGAGACGGAGTTCAACGAGGACTTGCAGGATCCCAGCGGCCTGCCGCCGCTGTGCGCCGAGGTGGAGCGCCGTATCGAGGCGCTGGAGGCATTGATCGATTCGGTCGAGGCGAGCATTGACGCCGTCGAAGTCGAAGGCGATCAGTTTGAGGTGGACGGCGACGCGCTGGAGGTGGCCGGGGAGAACCTCGGGGACGACGAGTTGCCGACCTCGGCGGCGTTCCAGATCGAGCAGGACGGCGCGGCGATCGAGACGACCGGCGACGGCATCAGCATGACCGCGGACGCGTTGAATGCGGATTGGGAGCAGTGGGTTGCCCAGAAGGAGGCCGACCTGGAGGCGGCCGGCGGCACGATGGATGCGCGCGGGCAGGCCGAGGTGCTCGGCGCCGCGAACGCGCTGCACGCGCAGGCGGCGGCCGACGTCGAGGCGTGCGCTGCCGCGTTGCGGGCGGAGGCCGACCTGATCGTCGCGGATCTCCAGGCGCTGCTCGTATTCGCGGCGCCGCTGCTGCGCGACGACCTGTCGAACTTCGGCGCTGACCCGACCTGTCCCGTGACCGCCAACAACACGGTCAACGGCGGACCGGGTGCGGACATTCTCATCGGCAGCACGGGCAGCGACCTGATCGACGGCGGCGACGGAACCGACCTGATCGTCGGCGCCGGAGGCGCGGATCGGCTCCGCGGCGGCGACGGCAACGACCTGATCTTCGGCGGCGGCGGCAACGACGAGATCTTCGGCGGACCCAAGGTCGACGTGCTCGTCGGCAACAAGGGCAACGACTGCATCTTCGGCGGCGGCGGCCAGACCCTGACGCGCGGCTCGCTCTCCGTTCAGCTCGGCGACCTGTTCTTCGGCCTCGACGACAACGACTTCCTCGTCAGCGGCGACAGCACCGCCGATACCCTCACCGAGATCGACGTCGCCTTTGGAAACGACGGCGACGACCGCATCCGCCTCAGCCACGGCGGTACGCTCACGGTCGGTTCGTTCAGCCTCCAGTTCGGCAATCTTGCATTCGGCGGCGCCGGCGATGACGACATTCTCACCGCCGACGGGATCGACGTGATCTTCGGCGGCGACGACGACGACACGATCGCGACGGCGAAGGGCGCGCAACTGACGATCGGAACCGGCAGCAGCCAGTTCCGACTGGCGCTCGGCGACCTGATCTTCGGCGGCGCGGGCGCGGACGCGATCGACAGCGACGACGACGGGGCCGACGCGGCCGATCAGGACATCGACGTCGTGTTCGGTCAGGACGGCAATGACACGATCAACGGCTACAACGGCGGCTTGCTGAGCGTCGGCGACGCGAGCAATCCCGATTTTGAGTTGCTGCTCGGAAATCTGATCTTCGGCGGCAATCAGGATGACGAGATCACCACGCTCGACGGCATCGACGTGATCTTCGGCGGCAACGAGAACGACACCGTCACGACCGGCAAAGGGGCGCTGCTGACGATCGGCTCGGGGAGCAACGAGTTCCGGCTGGCGCTGGGCGATCTCATCTTCGGCGGCGACGGCGACGACACGCTGCACGGCGACGATCCGGCGGCGGACCGCGCGGACGACGACATCGACGTGATCTTCGGCGGGGCCGGCGTGGACACCATCTCGGGTTACAACGGCGGCCTGCTCAGCATCGGCGACGCCAGCGACCCCGACTTCGAGTTCATGCTGGGCACCGTGATTTTCGGCGGCAGCGAGGACGACGAGATCGAGACGCTCGACGGCGTCGACGTGATCTTCTGCGGCGCCGGCAACGACGAGGCCG